>NZ_QFRA01000004.1 GCF_003243515.1 Corynebacterium kroppenstedtii | reverse complement strand
TCATTTTCGGATGGATCTATCCCGCACGCGTCATTTGGTCAATGGCGTTATCGGTCAAACAGAATGACTACGTCAAAGCAGCCCAATATATGGGTGTCAACACTCCCCGCATCGTGATTAGGCACCTTATTCCCAATATTGGTTCACTCTTAATTATTCAATTTGCACTCGGGGTTCCCGCGACAGTGACGACAGAAACAGGCTTGTCATTCCTCGGGCTAGGAGTAAAGCTTCCCGACGTGTCCCTATCGGTACCGGAGCCGTCGGCGCATCACCGTGGCAGTTCTACTTCCCGGCCCTGATCCTTACACTCCTGACAATTTCCATGGCGTTTATCGCTGACGGCCTGCGCGATGCTCTGGATCCCTATTCTGCTGCTGGAGGTCATGTCTCATGACATCTGAAGCGTTGTCATCTACTCAGACGCGGTCGACTGAAAAACCTATTCTCTCCGTCCGCGAGCTCACCATTCGTTTCCCCTCTGAGGCGGGAACTGTTCACGCCGCCCGCGGTGTTGATTTCGACCTTTACCCGGGACGTACTCTCGGGATTGTCGGCGAATCCGGATCGGGTAAGTCCGTCACTTCTCTGGCGGTCATGGGCCTTTTGCCTGACTCAACTGCGATTTCCGGGTCAATTAAACTTGATGGCCGCGAGCTCATCAGCATGAACGATAAGGACATGAGCGCTATCGCGGCAAAGACATCGGCATGATCTTCCAGGATCCGCTGTCGTCTCTCACCCCTGTGTTCAACGTTGGTGAACAGATCGTTGAGGTCATTCAGTGCCATTCCTCCATGTCGAAGTCGGATGCCGGGAAGCGCGCTATTGAGCTACTCGATATGGTCGGCATTCCGGAGCCACACAAGCGTGTGAAGGCCTTTCCGCATGAGTTTTCCGGTGGTATGCGTCAGCGTGTCGTCATCGCCATTGCGATCGCTAATAATCCACGCATACTTATTGCCGACGAGCCCACCACCGCTTTGGACGTCACCGTCCAGGCGCAGATTCTGGACCTGATCAAAGTGGCGCGGAGGGAGACAGGCGCTGCGACGATCATGATCACGCACGATATGGGCGTCGTCGCTGAGACTGCCGACGATGTGCTGGTTATGTATGCCGGCCGCCCGGTCGAACACGCCAATATGCCGTCGATATTTCACAACCCGAAGATGCCTTACACGATTGGGTTGCTGGAGTCGACTCCTCGCGTGGATAAACAGGCGGAAGGAGCGCTCCCCACTATTCCTGGGCATCCGCCCATGCTGATCGATCTCCCACAGGGGTGCCCTTTCGCGACGCGCTGCCCCGTCGTCGTCGACAAGTGTCGGGAGAAAGAACCACTCGCTATTCCCCTCGACAATGACCCCAACCACAACACGGCGTGCTTCCGGTCCCACGAGATTGTTGATCAGAGAATCGACAATACGAGGATGTATCCGCCACCCGTCCTGGCTGATGACATCCTCGCCGGAAAACCACGGAGCGAACGGTCGACAGTGTTGTCTGTGACCAACCTCCGCAAGGAATTTCCGTTACTCAAAGGTGCCCTTGTTAAGCGCCGAGTCGGTACGGTTCACGCTGTTCGAGGCGTCGATATCGACATTAAACAAGGCGAATGCTTCGCCATCGTCGGTGAATCGGGATCCGGAAAAACAACCACACTCATAGAGATCATGGATCTGAATCCGCCAGAGGGAACCGCTATCGAGCTATGTGGAGAATCCGCGGCTCGTTTCACTCGGAAGTCACGCCTGAAGGCACGTCAGAACATACAGATTGTCTTCCAGGATCCTATGGGCTCTCTCAACCCGCGCATGACCGTTCGCGAGATCATTACCGAGCCATTAAAGAGTCTTGGTTTCGACGGGGACGTTAACGAACGCGTGACCGAGTTGATGAAGCTTGTTGGCCTCAACGCTGCACATATCGACCGCTTCCCCAGTGCGTTCTCGGGTGGTCAACGGCAACGAATTGGTCTTGCCCGCGCTCTGGCAACAAATCCCGCGCTCATCGTGTTGGACGAGCCAGTGTCTGCCCTCGACGTTTCAATTCAGGCCGGGATGATCAACCTTCTCGATGACCTCAAGCGTCGGTTAGGTCTTTCCTATCTGTTCGTTGCTCACGATCTGTCCGTCGTTCGGCATATCAGCGATCGTGTGGCGGTGATGTACCAAGGAGAGTTCGTCGAACAGGGAAATACCGATGACATTTTCGACAATCCCCAGCACCCGTATGCGAAAAAGCTGTTGGCTGCTATCCCGATTCCGGAGCCTCACGCAGCACGTGACCGATCCGTCCACCCTGTGGATGCCAAGTAGTGATTGTCATGGGCATGCATCGTGATCGAGTGATCCATCAACCCGCCACATCTTCGTCGGAAGGTAAAACCGTGAACGTCCCCTTACTCGTGCCCCTGAGGCACTCCGTTCGACGCGCACAACGGCGCGTGCGCGCGAAGGTCATCATGGCCCTCGTCGTGATTGTTTCGACATCAAGTATGTCTCTGGCAGCCTGCGGTTATAACCACGACGCTAGTAGCTCGCACCGGGGATATGACCAAATTGCGGATTACAAACCGGCGAGCCGAGACCAGATAAAAGATGGCGGGCATCTCAACTTAGCTATTGACGAATTAACGACCCAAGAAAACCCTTTCCATGGCGACAGTACAACGTATACCTCAACAATATGGTCGTATTACAACCCTCAATTGGCTATGTACGCCCCGCGTGGCGAGTTCTCTCCGAACCATGAGTATGTGACTGATATCAAGGAAGACACGAGTTCTGGAAATACGGTTCTGACCTACACCATCAGTCCGCGTGCTGTGTACAACGACGGGACACCGATTGACTGGCGTGCCTTTGAAAACACGTGGAAGGCAAACAACGGGACTGATGGGGATTACATCCCCTCCTCCACCGATGGATACAAACTCATCGAATCTGTTACGCCCGGTGAGAATGATAAACAAGCAGTAGTGACGTTCTCTCAGGTTTATCCCTGGTGGAAAGGGCTATTCAACATTCTGCTTCCCCCACAAGTGTCGGACGCTAAGAAGTTCAATAACGCATATAAAAGCAACCTGCATCCTGAATGGGGCGCTGGGCCCTACACCGTTGACCACGTCAATTTTAAAAAAGGCGAAGTCGTCTTTAAACGGAACGATAAGTGGTGGGGCGATAAAGGAAAACTCGATTCCATTACGTTCCGGCAAATGGAACCACAAGCCTCGATCAACGCCTTGCGCGCCGGTGAAATCGACGCGGCCTCAGTCGGTAGCCGTGAGCGGCTCAAAACAGCCGAAAAGATGGGCAAGCTCGTCGATATTCGTACCGGGGCCGCACCGTTTACATCGCTGATCACTCTCAACGCGAAGTCAGATATTCTCTCCGACATTAACGTTCGTAAGGCGGTCATGACGGGAATTGATCGGTCGCAGCTCGCGACCATCAGGTTCAACGGCATGGGATACTCAGAAAAACTGCCCGGTTCGTTCCAGCTCTTCAGCCGCCAGAAGGGATATGACGACAACTTCGGTGCCGTCGTGAAGTTCAATAAAGACGAAGCTCAACAGATACTCGAACGGGATGGGTGAAAACCTGGTTCCGACGGTGTCCGGAGGAAAGACGGTAAGAAACTGCAGCTGAAATATGTGCTGCTTGGCGATGACAGCTTCTCTCGGGCAACGGCCCAAGCAACACAAAAGATGATGTCCGATATTGGTGTGCAGCTATCGATCCAAGAACGGCCAAGCTCGGAGTTTTCCGACGTGGTTACGCGTCGTGACTTCGATATGTTCCCGATGGGATTTAGCCAGTCGGACCCGTACGGCGTTGCGTATTTCCAGCAAACCTATGCCTCTGATTCTCAGCTGAATCGCTCCGGAACTGGTACCCCAGAGATGGATGAAAAGATTAATGAGCTGCAGAAACTTCCGACCGAAGATGAACAAATCCGTCGAGCCAATGAACTCGAAAAAAGGCGTTCGCGCGGTATGGGATTATGCCGGTGACCAATGGGCCATCCATTACGGCGGCTAATCCGGACCTCGTTAACTTTGGCCCTAAGTTCTTCGGCAGTGTCAAGCTGCAGGACATCGGTTGGAAGAAAAAGTAGGGGCTCGCGGTAGGACTCGTGCTGGGTGGCCCCTACAGCACGAGCGCTATGACGACACCAAGAGTAACGAGCTGCTCAGTCTTCCCCACCCGCTTCGGCGACCACTTCCCGCCGTTGTGCGCCAAGCGGGGTACAGCCCAACTACGAAACAGTGATATGGCGGCCGCAATAACAAGCAACCAGGTTCCCACGGTCCACCACAGACCTGTATAAGGCGAGAATCCTGTGACAGTCCCGCACAATGCCAAGACGGCAAACACGAGGGAAATAAGAACAAATGCCGCGTGATACCCAATACTGAACGTCAAATAACGCGGGTTGTTGCGCTCACGAATCATCGTCTTGACGTAGATAATCGTGCCCGTGAAGTAGATGCCTAATATGAGGGCCCACCACCACGCGACTCCGTTGATTCTCCCCCGGATCGTGTAGTCCGCAACGGGAACCATTAATACGGACGCAACCACCGTCGATATACCTGAAAGCAGAGAACGTGGGCGCTTTTTAACGACTTCCCACAGAGTAACGCCCATGACAATCGCGAACACGGGTGCCCACAGCAACAGGCTCGGACGAAGCGCCATAGTAATGAGCGCCGCCACGAGCGTAATTGCACAATACGTAGCCGTCGCTACAAAAGCCTTCTGTTTACGCTCGGAAGAGCGACCGTTCCGCGGTGGCGGTATCTTAGCCCAGAGCCCCCACGCGAAAAACGCAAAATAGCCGGCTACCCAGGCTATTAATAACACCACCGACCGGGCTACCCCCATGATCACTGCGCCGGCCGATGATGAGTCATTCACCAAAAAAGAAATGCCCAAGCCCATTCCCATGATGATGGGAAGCAGAAGCATTGCCCACGCCCCATGTTGGTTAGGTACCCAGGGACTAACTGCACGTGCCATGCGAATTAGTGTATAATCGTTAGCCGAGCCTTAACAAGAAGCTCGAAACTACATGGGAGGGCCCATGAAAGGCGAACCGCTCTGGTTATCCCAGAGCGAATATCAGGCACATTAGTCGTCGACGGGAACCAGCGAGATCTTGCCGCGGTTATCGATGTCGGCGATCTCAACCTCGAGCTTGTCACCAACGTTGACGACGTCCTCGACCTTCTCGATACGCTTCTTGCCACCGAGCTTCGAGATGTGTACAAGCCCATCGCGGTTGGGAAGGATTGACACGAACGCCCCGAACGCCGTGGTCTTAACCACAGTGCCCAAGAAACACTCCCCTACCTTCGGCAGTTGAGGATTGGCAATCTCGTTAATCCGGTCGACCGCGGCATCAGCGGAGCCACCGGAGGTTGCGGAAATGAACACAGTACCGTCGTCCTCGATGGAGACGTGGGCACCGGTATCTTCCGTGATCTGGTTAATGTTCTTGCCCTTCGGGCCGATCACTTCACCGATCTTCGAAACCGGCACAGAGATCGTCGTGATGCGCGGCGCATAGTCACTCATCGGGTCGGGCTCATCAATAACCTCAGCCATCGTGTTGAGGATCTCGAGCCGAGCCTCGCGAGCCTGCTTCAATGCACCGGCAAGAACATCCGACGGAATGCCGTCGAGTTTGGTGTCTAGCTGAAGCGCGGTGATGAAGTCCTCCGTGCCCGCAACCTTGAAGTCCATATCGCCGAACGCATCTTCAGCACCCAAGATGTCCGTGAGGGTGACGTATGTCATCTTCCCCTTGACTTCGCCGGACACGAGGCCCATTGCGATACCTGCGACCGGAGCCTTCAGCGGAACACCAGCGTTGTACAGGGACAACGTCGACGCGCACACCGACCCCATCGAGGTGGAACCGTTAGATCCCAAGGCCTCTGAAACCTGACGGATGGTGTACGGGAAGTCATCGCGCGACGGGATCATTGGCTTCAGAGCACGTTCTGCCAGCGCACCATGCCCAATCTCACGACGCTTCGGGGAACCAACACGGCCCGTCTCACCGGTGGAGTACGGCGGGAAGTTGTAGTGGTGGATGTAACGACGGTGATCAACAGGCCCCAAGGAGTCAACCTGCTGCTCCATCTTCAGCGTGTCCAACGTAGTTACACCGAGGATCTGGGTTTCACCACGCTGAAACAACGACGAGCCATGGGCACGAGGAACAAGATCAACCTCAACATCGAGATCCCGGATATCCTCGACGCCGCGACCGTCGATGCGGAAGCCGTCGGCCAAAATCCGCGACCGGACGACCTCTTTTGTTACGGCGTTATGAGCGGCACGGATCTCGGCTTCACGCTCCGAGAACTCTTCGAGCAGCGCCTCAACGGTGTCATCCATGTCCGACGAGAGAGCTTCATCGCGCTCCTGCTTATCGGCAATGGACATGATGTCACTGATGCGGCCTTTGGCCTCAGAATCCACAGCGGCCAAAACGTCGGCACCATAGGGCGGGAACAGAGGAAATTCCTCGGTCTCCGGATCCACAGCCTGGCGAAGAGCCTGCTGAGCGCCACATAGTTCAGCAATGAACGACTTTGCTGCCTCAATCCCCTCAGCGACAACGGACTCGGTCGGAGCAGGCGCACCATCATTAACACGCTCGACGACGGTTTCCGTCGCTCCCGCTTCCACCATCATGATCGCAACATTGTCGGTCTTCTTCCGCGGACTCGACTTGCGACCACGACGACGTCCCTTGCGCGGCTTCTCCGGAACCTGTTCGTCGGTCAAACGGCCAGCAACGACCATCTCAAACAACGCGGACTCGTGCTGTTCGCGGGTGGGGAATGCGACCCACTGACCATCCTCATGATCGTCGTCGACGATGAGAGCCATTCTCACGCCACCGACCGGACCCGACACGGGCAAGCCCGAAAGCTGGGTCGACGCCGATGCCGCGTTGATCGCGACGACGTCGTACATGTCTTTCGGGTCCAAGGACATCACGGTGACGATGACCTGAACCTCGTTACGCAATCCTTTCACGAAGGTGGGGCGCAACGGGCGGTCGATCAGACGGCACGCCAAAATAGCGTCAGTGCCTGGGCGGCCTTCCCGGCGGAAGAAAGAACCAGGAATACGGCCAGCGGCGTACATGCGTTCTTCCACATCAACGGTCAACGGGAAGAAATCGAAGCCCTCGCGGGGTTTGGATGACGCGGTGGTCGTCGACAACATCATGGTGTCTTCGTCGAGATACGCGACGACGGAGCCATTTGCCTGGCGAGCTAGTTGTCCGGTCTCTAATCGAATGATGCGTGAGCCGAAGTCGCCATTGTCAATCGTGGCTTCGACAGAATGGGTGCCAAACTCTTCGTCATAAAAAACGGAGTAATTATTGGTCATAAAAGGGGGAATCCGTCCTTCTCTATGGGTGCCCCGGGCGATCATCGGTGTCGCCAACGAGAAATCTCTTCTTCATATATCTTCAGGCGACCTCATCTTAGCAGGTGAAACCTGGAAGAGCAGGACGACGGGGTATGAACGTGCCGAGCTACCTCTACGGGGGCTTCATTAGCGATACCACAACCATGTCCGAGCACCGCCGACGAGCTCCAGATGTGAAAAACTCGGCCCTGCCTCACTGTGCAGAACCGAGTCAGAATGGCCGACGCCGTAATTAACGGCGGAGACCCAAACGAGCAATCAGGTTACGGTAACGATCGACGTTGTTAGCAGCCAGGTACTTCAACAGACGCTTGCGACGACCGACCAAGAGCATAAGGCCGCGACGTGAGTGGTGATCGTGCTTGTGCTCACGAAGGTGCTCCGTCAGCTGACGAATGCGCTCGGTCAACAAGGCAACCTGAGCCTCGGTTGAACCGGTGTCGGTCTCATGAAGACCGAACTCGGAAAGGATTTCTTTTTTCTTTGCAGCGGACAAAGCCATAGGAAAACTCCTAAAATTGATGTCGTTATTTCAGTCCGTATGCGCCGTGCCGCAAAGAGGCACAGCTTTCACAACTGCAACGGACCGCAGTTGATACTCGGACGAGGCTACCACATGTTCGGATGGACTCGAAATACCATCCCGCGAGCCCAAACCAGGGGAATACAAAACTGGGGAATACTGAAGCGCCGGACTCTGCTCCTGTTTTCCGCGCCTATTTCCGGGCCGTCATCGCCCGTACCGCGTCGACGTCGCGGCGCATGGCAGCAAGAAGCTCATCAACACCCGAAAATGCTTCCATACCCCGGACGTAATCGATGAACTCGACCGTCGCATACAGCCCGTACAGGTCCGCGTGCCTATCCAGCACAAAAGATTCAACCGACCGACGATCGTCGTTAAATGTTGGGTTCATGCCCACAGAAATGGCAGTCGGATACCGAACTCCCGGCTCCATGTCTCCGTCGACGGTCTCCCCAGGATCAATTGTGAACCAGCCGGCATACACGCCATCTGCAGGCAGAGCGCGCTCCGAGCTGATATAGAGATTGGCCGTGGGATACCCCAGTTCGCGTCCTCCCCGTCCGGCGCCGTGTTCGACCTCGCCATACACGGAATATGGGCGCCCGAGAGCCCACGCGGCCTCGTCGACATGTCCTTGATCAAGCTGAGATCGAATAAATGTCGAGGAAATTGTGTGGCCGTCCTCGCTCAACAGCGGGACAATGTCCACATCGCAGCCATACCGAGGCCCCTCGGTTTCCAGTGTCTGAGACGTCCCTGCTGCTTTGTGACCAAAGGTGAAGTTCTCGCCAACCACGATGGCCCGGGCATGAAGCTGATGAACAAGGACTTGCTCGATGTACTCGGTGGGGCTCAAGGCGGCCAAGCTTCGCGTGAAATCAACGGTCAGGAAGTAGTCCACGCCCAGCTCTTCCGCCATCGCTTGACGGTCCTTTAAACTCCCCAAGAGACGTGGAGTACGTTCTGGCGCAAACACCTTGACCGGGTGGGGTTCGAATGTCATCAACACGCAGGGAACATTTAGTTCACGAGCACGACGGACAGCAGTACGGATAAGCCGACGATGCCCACGATGAACACCATCGAACACACCAATCGTGACGACGGACGCGTCGAGGGACTGCGGTATGTTATCCAACCCGTGCCAAATATCCACGTGAATAGCGTACGTCACAGGGGCGAAGTTCTGCGATACGGCCCCGATATAAACAAGAGTGCCGACGCTCCGCCGCGGCTTACGGTCCCCACCCCCACAGTCCTCTCAGCCTCATGATCCTTCGCGCTCCATGAGGAAGACGTCAACTACGCTAAACCCCGTGAATGCCTCAGAGAACCCCGGCCAGTCCTCTACACCACGTCCGCGTACACAGCGTCCACGCGGCGAAACATCACGCGCCGCCAGTTCGTCGACGCATTCATCGGTGCTGGACCGCTCCGGCATTGTCATCGTCGATAAGCCCGCAGGGATGACGAGCCATGATGTCGTCTCGGCGATGCGCCGCCTGATGCGGACGCGCAAGGTGGGGCACGCTGGAACGCTCGATCCGGCGGCCACCGGTGTCTTGATCCTTGGAATTGAGCGCGGCACAAAGTTTATGACGCACTTAGTGGCAAACACGAAGTCGTACGACGCCACGATCCGTCTCGGTTTCGCCACCACGACCGACGATGCGGAAGGCGACCCGATCCCCTACCCCGATGACTCTGAGGGGAATTCCGGCCAAACCACCGAGCGTCCCCTCATTAGTCCGACCACTCGCGAGCGGCTATCAGTGTTGCTTTCTAAACCCGAGCGGATAGACCGGGCCCGCGAGCAACTCACCGGCGATATCATGCAAAGGCCGAGCAGCGTGAGTGCCATCAAGGTGGATGGCCGTCGTGCCTATGACCGTGTGCGATCTGGGAAGGAAGTCTCTCTTCCCCCGCGGCCCGTCACCGTCTCGACCTTTGATATTCGCGATATGAGGACGACGACTATCTACAATGGCGATGAGGGTGTCACCGTGATCGACCTCGACGTCACTGTCGATTGTTCTTCGGGCACGTATATTCGCGCGCTCGCGAGAGACTTGGGCGAATTATTGGGAGTCGGAGGGCATCTGACGGCGCTTCGTCGCACACGCGTCGGCTCTTTTGGTCTCGATGACGCCAAGACACTCGATCAATTGCGCGACGAGCAGTCCCTAGCCGAGCAGCGGATCCGCGACGAACAGGTGACCGGCGAAATTCCACGGGCATCGCTTAGCTATTCCCTTGATCAGGCCATTACTCGGTCCTTTCCCATCCGGCACTTAAGTGACGACGAAGCCAGCGCGGTCTCCATGGGGAAACGTATTCCTGCGTCGGATCTGAAGGATGCCTACGCGGGGGTGTCAGCAGATGGGCACGCCATAGCTCTATTGAAGAACGAAGGGAAGATAGCGAAAACGGTGTTCGTTACCCGCCCGGCAACCTTGTCATAAACAGACCTTGTCATGAACGTCACCGCGGGTCTCGCTCAAGCTACGTGGTCTACGTAATCCACGTACTTGTCACGACGTACCCTGAGCCGACCATCCATCGCCCCGGTATCCTCCGTGGCACCACTCCACTAGCCACATCATGATGGACGAACGCAGTCAATGTTCCGTCGCGGTGGAGTTTAATGTCTGCCTGGGAAAAATCGAGAAAAACTCGGGCCAGCGGAAACCACGATTTATATAGCGCCTCTTTCGCCGAGAAGACCACTGTTTCCAAGATCTTTTCTGACGACGATAGCTGTGGATCTCTATCGTGGGGCTGCACATGCTGTTGTCCATGTTGTTGTAGAGCATCGATATGTTGCAGGTCGCGAGCGGTAAGAACAGCGTAGGGCACGCCGTCAGGTAGTGGCTTGGCTACTTCCGCATCCACGCCGACGGACTTCAACGTATCTGTACGCGCGACGACCGCTGCGCGTAAACCAGTCGTGTGCGTTAGCGAACCGACGACCCCGGGCAAGAAGAGAGGCATTCCGCGCTCGCCCTTCCCGATGACAGTCTCAGTATGGTCATGCCCGGTGAGAATCGTTAAAGCGTTTCTAGCGCACGCGCGTGCATCGGTGAATTGCGCCCGCCGTAGCGGCACAGCGTCGCTGACATAAGCGCGTTCTTGGGGAGGCAAAGCGTCCCAGTTCTTACGGCTAATGGGCGGCCACTGCGCGTTTCGTGACGGCTGCGTCGGCTCAGAGACACGCAATTCAGACCACGCACAGCCGTCGGGAAAGAATCCCGTCGGGATCACTGCGCGCCCACTCGGGCCCAGTTTCCGCGGAGGAATCGGAGCGTGGTCGTCGCCAAGCGGAACAAGAAAAAGGTGATAAGACCCCACCAGACACCAACCAGTCCCCAACCTTGGCTCAGGGAAATCCAGGTCAGCGGCAAGAAGCCCACCAAAGCCGACACCAGGGTGGCGTTACGAAGGAAGATTGCGTCGCCGGCGCCCAGCAAAATCCCGTCGAGGGCGAAAACAAAACCACCCAGAAGGACCAGAACCACGAGCTGCCACCACGGCCCGGCCATGGCGTCGAGCGCACTCTCCGAATGGGTGAATTGGCGGGGAATCCAGTAGTACCCCGCGGACATTCCACCGGCGAGAACCACGGCAAACAGCGACGACCACTTAATGATGGACCGCCCCACGGCCTTCGCATTAGTCGACTGCCCCGCGCCGAGAGCAGCACCGACAAACGCCTGCGCGGCAATAGCCAAGGAATCGAGAACCATGGTTAAGAAGTTCCACAGCTGCAGCAAAACCTGGTGGGCTGCCAGCGATGCTGCCCCGAAACGACCAGCAACAGCAGCCGCCGAAATAAAGGACAGCTGGAAACTCAGTGAGCGTGCGATCAGGTCACGACCCATCACCAATTGGTCTTTCATAATCGGCCATCGCGGTTTCCACGAATTCTCGTACTTGCTGTTCTCCCGTATCAGGCAGACGAGGAAGCACAATGACGTAATAGTCTCACCTGTGACATTGGCCAGAGCGGAACCGACAATCCCCAACCGAATCACCAATATCGGCACCAAGACCAGCGCTGGGCCAACCCCCGCCAAAGTGAAATACAGAGGGTACCTGGCATTTTGAACTGCCCTCAGCCAACCGTTCCCCGCCATGGTCATGAGAGTCAGCGGCACCGCTGGCGACGCAACGCGCAGCCACTTCGTCGCCTCTTTGCCTACCCCGGGATCATCGGCCAGCCAGTTCGTCAACACCGGGGCCAGAACCCAAATCACCGCCGCCAAAGCGATTCCCACGAGCACAGCGATCCATGTCGACTGCACGCCTTCTTGAATAGATTTATCGCGTCGGCTCGCACCATAAAAACGCCCCGCGCGAGCAGTCGTCCCGTAGGACAAAAAGGTCAGCTGCGTGGTGACTTGGGCAAGAATGGTCGTTGCTGCAGCAAGAGCAGCCAAATCCGTCTTACCTAACCGCCCGACCACGGCCGTATCAAACAAGAGATAAATAGGGGTGGCCGCCAGGACACCCAGAGATGGAAGAGCGATCGATAAGATCTTCCAAACACCAACCCCGTCGCCATTCCTGCCGGAATCGACAGAATGATCGACGTTATCACTACTCATCGACCGTTTTTCTCCTCTTGGTCCACACGCTGTCGAAAAGCATCCATAAAACCGTCCCGAGTGCCTTGCCAGGTTAAACCAGCGGCCTGCGCATGGCCCCCGCCCCCTAACTCTTCCGCCACCCGGGCAACATTAACCGCACCACGGGACCGCAACGACACCACAATCTCACCCGGCCGATATTCCTTCAGAACCATGGCGACCTCGGCCTCCGATGCCGTCCGAACCACGTCGATAACTGATTCGACATCGCATTCAACAGCCTCTTGAGCTTGGCTATCAGTGACAACACCCCACGCCAAACCACGGCCATTCACTGCCGACGGCTCATACACCAGGTCGGACAACACGGCACCCAACATCCGCAGATACGGAACGGAATGGCCATCAATTAACGACGACGAGATGCTCCGTGTATCAATTCCCGTCGAAGCCAGCCGGTGGGCCGTCGCGAATTGGGTGGGACCACCCCAGCGGAAACTCTCGGTATCGGTCACAAGACCGGCGTAGAGCGCCGTCGCCATGGTCCGGTCAATCGTTTCCGAATACATGTCGCACAAAGACGTGAGCATGCTCGTTGTGGAATCGGCGTCCGCATGGACCCAGTTAATGCTGCCAAAATTGGTTGCGTTCTCATGGTGGTCAATCACCAGAGAACGCTCTTTCTCTGTGGCGCGCTCGACCATATCGACGGCGACTCCGCACCGATCAAGGGAAGCCGTGTCAACGCACACCACCGCGATGGGATCACGCGGGATGTCCTCGAGCGGGACGTACACATCCTCTGTATTCAGAACAGAGAAAGCAGATGACGGCACTCCACCGTCGGCGTCCACGGCCACAGCAGTCCCACCCCACCGACGGATGAGATGGACAAGAGCGCAGGCCGAGCCAACAGTATCCGCATCCGGGCGCACGTGACTGATCACAACGCAGGGGTGTAGAGCGCGTTCGTCGTCGGCAAGAGCATGAGACTCCCAGGCCATGGCCTGCAGGAACACCCATGCGTCCCGATCTGTCACCGGCAGCCCGCGTGGGATGAATGTTGAATCGTTACCATCCATCCGCTTCGCTCTCAGGACGGTCCTCGTGCGTCGAGGTTTTGTACGGATTAGCGTCCCCGGCTGGGGTTGCTCCTTCGGCTTGACGCGCAACTTCCTGGTCCCGCTGGCGAGCCTGAGCCAAAAGCTCCTCGAGACGAGCACTTGTTTCCGGGACAGTATCCAGAGTGAATGTCAGGGTCGGAGTGAACCGAACTCCCAGCTGGTCCCCCACGGCTTTCCGTAGTTGACCGCGTGCCCGGTGAAATGCTTCGGCCGCTTGTTCACGGTCGGGTTCCTCGTCGAGAGTGCGCCCACGGACCGTGTAAAAAACGGTAGCGTCATGTAAATCGCCGGTGAGCTGGGTATCAGTGATGGTAACGAGCTCTAAACGGCGGTCCTTCACACTATGTTCGATGGTGCTCGCCACGATAGTTTGGATGCGCTTAGCCATGCGCGCAGCGCGAGCGCGATCAGCCATTAGAAAAACTCCCTCCATTATCTACGTGGAGGGAGTTTACCTGACGATCGCCCCGATCACCCGATCAGGAGATCGCCCTGGCCGACGAAGGGCTTATGGTTACTTGCTCTTCGAGGCCTTCTTGTTCTGCTTGTCCCGAGGGACCTCGACCAATTCGTAGGCCTCGATCTTGTCTCCGACAGAAATGTCGGGGTAGGACAAGACCATACCGCACTCGTAGCCGTGCTGGACTTCGTGGACATCGTCTTTACCGCGACGCAGCGATGTGACGGTTGCTTTATCGGCAACAACATTGCCATCGCGAACCAACCGGACTGTCGCATTTCGCTTAACGACGCCTGTCTCAACCATGCAGCCGGCAATAAGGCCAACGGCGGAGGCCTTGAACAACTGACGGATCTCGGCGGTACCCAGGTCACGCTCTTCGTAGATCGGCTTGAGCATGCCGTGAAGAGCAGCCTCGATTTCTTCGATCGCCTTGTAGATGACCGAGTAGTACCGAACATCGACGCCCTCAGCGTGGGCGGCCTCAGTGGCCTTGCCTTCAGCACGGACGTTGAACCCGATGATGATCGCATCCGAGGCAGCCGCCAAGTGGACGTTTGTCTCGGTGACGGCACCGACGCCGCGGTCGATGATGTTGAGCTCAACTTCGTCTCCGACGTCGAGCTTAAGCAGAGCATCTTCCAGGGCCTCGACGGTACCGGCGTTGTCACCCTTAAGGATGAGGTTAAGGCTGCTGGTCTCCTTAAGAACCTTATCCAGATCCTCAAGGGAGACATGCTTGCGGGAGCGAGCCGCCAAGGCGTTACGACGCCGTGCGTCACGACGGTCCGCGATCTGGCGGGCCGTGCGATCGTCCTCAACGACGAGGAGGTTGTCGCCAGCTCCGGGGACACTGGTAAGCCCCTGAACCTGCACGGGCACCGACGGGCCAGCATCGGTGATGTCATTGCCATGTTCGTCGGTCATACGACGGACACGACCATGCGCGTCACCCACGACGATCGAATCACCCACGTGCAACGTGCCGCGTTGAACGATGACGGTGGCAACCGGTCCACGTCCGCGGTCGAGGTGAGTCTCGATGGCGACACCCTGAGCATCCATATCCGGATTCGCCACCAACTCGAGCGATGCATCCGCGGTAAGCAAAACTGCTTCAAGCAACTTGTCGATGTTCTGGCCCTGCTTCGCAGAAATATCCACGAACATGGTATCTCCACCCCATTCTTCTGGGGTGAGACCGTATTCGGTCATCTGGCCACGGATCTTCTCCGGGTCCGCGCCTTCTTTATCAATCTTGTTGACAGCGACGACGATCGGCACATCGGCAGCTTTCGCGTGATTGATGGCCTCTGCGGTCTGGGGCATGACACCGTCGTCGGCAGCGACCACTAAGATGGCGATATCTGTGGACTGAGCACCACGGGCACGCATGGCGGTGAACGCCTCGTGGCCCGGGGTATCCAGGAAGGTCACCAATCGGTGCTCGCCGTCCAAGTCAACCTTCACCTGGTAAGCACCGATGTGCTGGGTGATGCCGCCGGCCTCGCCCGATGCCACATTGGCTTTACGGATCGTGTCCAAGAGGCGGGTCTTACCGTGGTCAACGTGGCCCATAACGGTAACCACCGGAGGACGCTTAGTCAGATCCTCTGCGCCACCTTCGTTCTCGCCGAACTGGAGGTCGAAGGATTCGAGGAGCTCACGGTCTTCATCTTCAGGTGAGACGACCTGGACCTTGTAGTCCATTTCGTCGCCGAGAAGCATCAGAGTCTCGTCAGAGACCGATGCCGTCGCGGTGACCATTTCACCCAAGTTGAACAGGGCCTGGACCAATGCGGCTGGATCAGCATCGATCTTGTCCGCGAAGTCAGCCAAGGAGGCACCACGCGCGAGGCGAATAGCCTTGCCATGACCATTGGGTAGCTTGACGCCACCGACGACGGTCGGGGCCTGCATTGCCTCGTACTCGTGCCTCTTCTGCCGCTTCGACTTACGGCCTCGACGCGGAACGCCACCTGGACGTCCGAATGCACCTGCGGTTCCACCGCGACGGCCTCCGCGGCCACCGCGTGGACCACCACCGTGTCCGCCGCCAGGTCCGTGTCCGCCACGGCTTCGGCCGCCACCGAAGTGGTTCGAGGACTTGGATGGCATCTGACCCGGGCTCGGGTGGGATGGCATCATCGCGGGGGTGGGAGCGTGTCCACTGCCCTGCTTCGAGGAGCGCTCGTTGCGGTTACTGCCGCGACCACGACCGCTCGGCTTTGTGTGTGCACCGGGGCGTGGTGAATGCTGACCGCCACCGCGCTGGCCAGGCTTACCTGAGGTTCCACCGGGTCGTGGCATATCTCCACCACGCGGGCGCGGGGCGGGCCGTGTTCCCGACGAGAACGGGTTATTCGCTACACGAGGAGCTCGTTTGCCACCGGGCTTTGCACCTGGCTTCGGGGTCGAACGCTTGGAACGCGCAGCCTGATCACTCGACTTCGGACCGGGCTTCGGAGACTTCTTCCCTGCCGCCGTCGGTTCTTCAAACCGTGGCTGACCGGGCTTCGGCGACGATTTCCCAGCCGATGGTTTGGGTGATGCCGCTGACTTGGAGGCAGACGGCTTTCCAGCACCCTGAGCGGACGACTTGCTACCGCTCTGTGCCGGGCGGGGAGCATTCGGGCTTCCCGAGGCACGGGCAGCTGTACCCGGAGTTGGACCAGATGGGCGCCGCTGCTGTCCCAGCGTGGACTGACCAGCTGCCGAGGAAGCCTTTCCACTAGCTTTGTCAGCAGAGGTGGAGGCTGCAGCGGAATCCGACTGCGCACTTCCAGTTGACGTACCCGGCTGGTTCGCCTTAGAGGTTTCTCCGCCTTTGGCGTTCTTTCGATTGGCCATCGACGCAGGCGACGGCGATGCGGAAGGATTCCTACGATGGGCCGCTGCGGCAGCAGCTGCGGCAGCTGCGGCCGCCGGATTCGACTTCGATGACGGTGACCCGGAGGACTTATCAGCCACCCCGTAGTATTCCTTCATCTTTTTAACGACGGGAGGCTGGACCGTCGACGACGCGGTCTTGACAAATTCTCCCTGCTCTTCGAGCGCAGCGAGCAGCTTTTTACTTGTTAATTTAAGACTGCTGTCTAGCTGGTTGAGCTGTTTAACGAGCTCGTGGACACGAAGCTTTGGCACTACTCTCCTCACTTGTGGAGTCGAGGGCCTTCATGCCGCGTCGACTCCGGGGTTAACTGTTGACATTCATCGCTGATGCTTCATCGTGTGCTCATCAGTGTTCAGGTCTTCCTTCGTTCAATGGTTCCTACTGAGTGTGCAGAGTTCGGGTTAGTTGTACTGTCCGCCATCCCGATCCGTCTCAATCCTTGTGCGGAAAAGAGCTTGTGCGGAAAAGAGAAAACCACGGGTAAAATTGGCGTCGATTAGGTGGCAGTAACGCTCCCTGACTCCAATGACTCGATGTATTCACCGATCTGGCGGGTATCAGCCTTACCTGATACCCGGAGGGCGCGCTCGAAAGTACGCCGCTGACGGGCCCGTTCAAAGTTTTCGGCTGTGGGAATAATCCATGCTCCTCGACCTGGTAAGGACCGCGAGGGATCTGGAATAATCACAGCCTCTTTCTTTGATGAGCCGTCCTGTGATGCACCGTCTTGCCTTAGGACGACACGCAACATGCGAGTGTCAGAGCACCGCGTCCGAGTAGCAATGCAAGTGCGTATGCGGACGGGGGTTGAACCCTGGCGATGCACTCTCTGCCACTCTCCTATCGCAGTAACTCTGTGTATGACTACTACGCGCTGAAGGCCATCAGAGCGTGCGTCATCGTCCCTCGGCATGGAAGGGCATACAACAGTGTAACGTCACAGACTGATTTACGCGAACTTACCAGCGTTTATTCAGTATCCGAGTGTATGTCGATACGCCATCCGGTTAGACGTGCAGCAAGACGGGCGTTTTGCCCTTCCTTACCGATGGCCAGAGACAGCTGATAATCCGGAACAGTCACCCGCGCGACTTGTTCCTCCGGATCAACAACCTCAACTTTAAGAACCTTCGACGGAGCCAAAGAATTCCCGACGAAGGTAGCGGGGTCCTCATCGAAGTCGATGATGTCGATCTTTTCGCCGCCGAGTTCGTCCATGATCGCTCGGACGCGCTGTCCGCGAGGGCCGATGCACGATCCCTTCGCGTTCACGCCATCGATGGTCGACCGCACGGCAACCTTAGAGCGGTGGCCAGCTTCACGAGCAATGGAAACAACCTCGACGGAACCGTCGGCAACCTCAGGAACCTCGAGCTCGAACAGACGATGCACGAATTCCGGGTGCGTCCTGGAAATCATGATCTGCACGCCGCGTGGCCCGCGGTTGACGTTGACCACGTAGAACTTCAGGCGCTTGCCGTGAGGGTATTTCTCGCCTGGGATCTGCTCGGCGGGGAGCAGCGTTCCGTCATTCCCGTGCGCTTCCGTACCAAGGCGGGCGATAACGATCCCCTTTGCCCGCGCGAAAGAGTCTGCCTCAACGATGCCTGTGACAACCTTCGAGGTCAGCGACGCATATTCCTCGTACGTCTGGTCTGCTTCTGCCTCTTGCAGACGAGCCACCATTGCCTCGCGGACAGTGCCGGCGAAGTAACGGCCGAAGTCCGACGGGGTTTCGTCAACTTCCGCGATGACGTTACCTTCGTCGTCTCGCTCGGTGACGATAACGGCCACATGTCCATCGTCGGGATCGACATCGACGCGCGCTTCTGAATCACCCCCCGAAGACTTCTCCCACGCTTCCAGCAGAGCCTTCGCGATGGTGGCTGTCATGTCTTCCACGGACACCCCGCGCTCACGTTCAATCGCGCGCAGCGTGCTCAAGTCAATGTTCACTTGTAGCCCTTCGATTTTTGTACCTGCAACCTCAACTTCCCATAGGCTACTCACTGGTCGTTTGGTCGCAAAATGTGGCCTGTGCCGCAATCATGTGCAGCTATTCTCGGACACTATCCCAACTGCTCAAAGGGTGTGTTGACGAGGGCCATTTCGGCCTCGGGCGGAGTTGAAAACTCCACTTCGAGCTTCGCCTCACGAATTTGCTCCAGTGGGTAGGTCTTCACCGACGGTTCCTTCTTCCCGGGAAGAACCACAGCCAGCTCGGTCTCGTCAGCGTTCAAGGCGCCGATTCGCGCCACGAAGCGAGCGTTGTCGGCGTTGGCCGTGGCGCGTGCATCGACGTCTTCGTTGAGAACAAACGTGGCTACGTGCCCACGTTGACGTCGGAAATGACGAGCGGCGACCAAGGGTTCATCGAAACCTGGGGTCGAGACCTCAAGACGGTAACCGGCGCCGAAGTTCAACTCCCCATCACTTTCGGCGACGTCAAAGTTGCGGGAAATCTCGTCCGAGAGTTCCTCGATAACGTCCAGATCAGGGCACTGGTCACCGTCGATGCGGATAATGACGGCAGACTTCGCGCCCGCTTTTTTAATATCGACCTTTTCAACATCAAATCCACGCGGACCCACGATCTGTTGCACGCGCTGTGTAATCTCTTCTGCCGTCGGGAAAGCCATAAAACCAGGATAACGAGTACCAGCCAAGCCCACTAACCGCCTGTGAGAGACTAGAACAGTGATGAGGAAAGTGAAAAGCTCGAAGACGACGAGGAATAGCAGTGCTGAACAGCTGAAACAGAATAGCTCACGTGAAAACCGCGGTGCTGCCCTATCTCGGCGGGCTTTCTTCGGACGCTCCGCGCAGGCCATAGGTGCTGCCGTCGCCGTCACGGTGCTCTCCGGAAGCGGTCTGCTAGCCGGGTGCGAATCTACACACACCAAGCCTGACCAGAAATTATCTGACCTCTACGCACAGGCTAACGCGGTGGCGGGCTCACTTGATGCTTCAGAACACCACGATGCCGCGGTCTTTGTTCATGCCCACGCCGATGTTCTCCGGCAAGAAATCCGACGCATATGTGGCACGGATAAGGACGGGAATTCTCCGTCAACGTGCTCGGATTCCACACTGGATTCTGAAGGCAACAGCGGTAATCCACAACCTGCTGGCGGCAACAGTGACGAAGAGTTATTCCAAAAGCTGAAGGATCTACGGTCGTCTGTCGTCTCGGTGGCATCTCAAGCGGACACTAAACGCAATAACGGTTTACTTGTCTCTATTGCGTCATCACTATCGGTTATCGCCGCGCAAACGTCGTTGGGCGACTCGGACTCGGCTAATACGGGGACGGCGCAGGCCAACAATGCTGCTACGCATTCCAGCCCCACTGCAACGTCGGGTTCATCGAGTGGCAACCGTCGTCCCAATAAAGCTGATGTCACCGCAATGACCACGCTGCTGACGACGGAGTATCAAATCATCTATGGCTTCGGGTTGGCCCTACCCTTCGCGGACTCTGCACTGAAGAAGAGCATCGAGTCTGCAGCGAATAAACACCGTGCGACGCGGGATCGCATCATTTCATGGCTCGAGGACCAGGCCAAGGTCTCTCAGAACAACATTCCCCTCGCCGATGCTGCGCACTCGTTTGCTGCCCCACCGACAGACTCGGACACTGCCCACCAATTCCTGATTAACCTTGAGCTCTTTGCGTGTTCCCGCACGTACGACCAAGCGCGGGCTATGAACACGGGTAGCGCGATGGATATAGCTTCGTCGCTGATCACGCATTCAGCCGTGGACGCCGCATACTTTATCGACAAAGCCGGAGGAAACGCGATGAATGATGATCGCCTACGCCTGCCAGGTATGGGGACGTCGGCAAATATCTAGCCGCCACACACCTAGTCAGCTCCTCCGGCGTTAGCTTTTCACGAGGCCAGCGATATGCTCTGCCGCATCGTCGACGGGGACGGTCTCCACCGAATCGGCTAACCGATCGCGCACCTCAATTTTGCCTTCCTTGAACGCGCGACCTAGCACCACAACGTAGGGCATACCCAATAGTTCCGAATCCTTGAACTTCACACCTGGGCTGACCTTCGGCCGATCGTCGAAAAGAATGTCGAGCCCACGGTTGGATAGTTCTTCCGCGAGAGTAGACGCCGCTTCCGCTGCCTCAGCATCCTTATTCGCAACCACGAGATGGACCGGGAACGGTGCAACACTGACCGGCCATTTCAGGCCCTTGTCGTCGTGGTACTGCTCAGCAACGACGGCGACCAACCGCGAAACTCCGACCCCGTAGGATCCCATTGTGGGCCGCGAGCGCTTACCGTTCTCGTCCAACACATCGAGCTCGAAGGCGTTGGTGTACTTCCGGCCAAGCTGGAAGATGTGGCCGATCTCAATACCCTGCTTGAGGAGCAACGTGCCCGTTCCATCCGGTGCAGGATCTCCCTCTTTCACCTCGGCGGCCTCGATAGTGCCATCCGGGGTGAAGTCGCGTCCCACCGTGACATCAACGCTGTGGTGGCCATCGGCACCGGCTCCGGTAATCCACCGCGTACCCGCTACCACGCGTGGATCAACAAGGACTTTCACATCGTGCTCTGCCATTCCCACCGGTCCGACGTAGCCCTTGGGGAGGAAGTCATGCTCGTCGAAATCTTCCTGCTCAGCCAGGACAACTTCTTTCGGCTCCAGCGAGGCCTCGAGGCGTTTCATGTCCACCTCACGGTCACCAGGGATCGCAATAATGGCGTACGAGAAGCCTTCTTCCCCCGGTTCCCGCGTCTTCACTACCACGCATTTCAGGGTGTCTTGAGCAGTGATTTCACGATCGAACCGCTGGGATACAGTCTCATTCGAATTGGCCCAGTCCACCAGCGTGGCAATCGTCGTACAGTTAGGCGATTCCAGTGTGATTGCCGGCTCAATCGAATCGATCGCGTTTTCGTCGACAGCCGGTGCAGGAGTAACGACAGCCTCAACATTGGCCGCATAATCAGAGCTTGTCGACGTCACAAACGTGTCCTCGCCGACGGGCGAGACAGCGAGGAATTCCTCGGACGCGGACCCACCCATCGCACCAGACGTCGCAGCACAGATAGCGTAATCGAGCCCTAAGCGGTTAAACATGCGCTGATAGGCGGCCCGGTGCTTCTGGTACGACTCCTCCAGCCCCTCGTCTTTCATATCGAAGGAGTAGGAATCGCACATGACGAATTCCCGCCCGCGCAGAATTCCTGCGCGAGGCCGTTCTTCATCCCTGTACTTGGTTTGAATTTGATACAGGGTGACGGGGAAATCTTTATACGAGGAGTACTCGCCTTTCACCGTCTCGGTAAAAATTTCCTCATGAGTAGGGCCTAAGAGATAATCGCCTTTTTTACGGTCTTTTAACCGGAAAAGGGCGTCGCCGTACTCTGTCCATCGACCTGTCACTTCATAGGCATCGCGAGGAAGTAAGGCAGGTAATTCAATTTCTTGAGCACCTATACCGTCCATCTCTTCCCGCACAATCCGCTCAATGTTTCGCAGAACCTTGAGCCCGAGCGACAGCCATGAATACACACCGGGTGCGATGCGTCGGATAAAACCGGCCCGAACAAGGAGCTTGTGGCTAGGAACTTCTGCATCTGCAGGGTCTTCACGCAAGGTTCGCACAAAGAGAGAGGACATACGGGTAATCATGGCTCGATACATTACCCCACAGTTTCAGTAAGGTCGCGCTCCGGTGGATGGCAATCTCTGTGGTGGCGGTGCGCGTTCACTTATCAACGCGGTGTCATCAACAAAGCAATCGCCAGAATCACCGTCAAAGCCATCATCAGAGCCTCCGTCGAACCTGGCTCACCATGGCCGTAATTGCACCAATATAGGGGTAAATTCCAACACGTAATAAAAAATATTCGTTCTTTTTTAACGCCATTTTGCGCCTGGATACACCCTCTTAATCGATCAACTACAACGATTAACAAACCAGCTGACCTGACTAAATACACGCATTTTCGACATTAAAGTGTCCGCTGTGTCTGCACACCCGTGCCGAACATCAGTGAATACCGAAGGGAGACTCTATGTCTGAACGAAAGCCCATTCGCGTGGCGATTGCTGGAGTCGGAAACTGCGCCTCATCACTCGTTCAAGGAGTGGAGTATTACAAAGACGCCGATCCGGAGGAAACAGTCCCCGGACTCATGCACGTGAAATTCGGCGACTATCACGTCGGCGATATTGAATTTGTCGCCGCATTTGACGTCGATGCAAAGAAAGTTGGCACTGATCTTTCCGATGCCATTAATGCGTCAGAAAACTGCACGATCGAGATTTGTGACGTTCCTTCTAGCGGAGTCACTGTTCAGCGTGGCCCTACGTATGACGGTTTAGGTCAGTACTACAAAGAGACAATTGATGAGTCGACCGAAGAACCTGTTGATGTCACTCAGGTGCTTCGCGATACCGAGGCGGACGTCCTTGTGTCGTATCTGCCCGTGGGATCCGAAGAAGCCGACAAGTATTATGCGCAGTGTGCGATAGATGCTGGCGTTGCGTTTGTTAATGCACTCCCCGTGTTCATTGCGTCCGATCCAGAATGGGCCAAGAAATTCGAAGATGCCGGCGTGCCGATTGTTGGCGACGACATTAAGTCACAAGTCGGGGCGACAATTAGCCACCGCGTGATGGCGAAGCTCTTTGAGGATCGCGGAGTTCGACTTGACCGCACTATGCAATTAAATGTCGGCGGAAATATGGACTTCAAGAATATGCTGGAGCGCCGCCGGCTTGAATCAAAAAAGATTTCTAAAACTCGAGCGGTGACGTCGAATCTCGAGCACGATATGGGTGAAGGCAATGTCCATATTGGTCCCTCGGATTATGTTAGTTGGCTTGACGACCGAAAATGGGCCTATGTGCGGTTGGAGGGAACGACTTTCGGTGATGTCCCGCTCAATCTTGAATACAAATTAGAAGTTTGGGACTCACCTAACTCGGCCGGAATAATTATCGACGCTCTTCGCGCGGCAAAAATTGCGAAAGATCGAGGGGTATCTGGCCCTGTGTATTCGGCCGCGTCCTACCTCATGAAGTCGCCACCGAAACAGCTGCGCGATGAGGTTGCTCGGCAGCAACTCGAAGAATTTATCAGCGGCGAATAATTCCTACCGACGCCCCCTCAGCGTGGTACCGGGATGATCGCCCGATAGGCTTTCCCCATGCTGATAATCCTTCCGCCATCGGAGTCACAATCTCACCCAGCCGATACTGCGGATCGTGGATCCTCCCACGGTGATGGCCCAACTTTGGATTGGGACACGTTGCACTTTCCCTCTCTCAATCCGACGCGCCAGGAGATCGCTCGGGAGCTCATCGCCTTGTGCAGCGTCGAGACTGACGAGGGACGGGCGCGCACTCGGGAAGTATTAGGGTTGTCTGAGCGCCTTGATTCCGAACGCGCATCAAACGCTCAGCTTTTAACCAGCCAGGCCGCCCCCGCTTTAACGATCTATACCGGTGTCCTCTACGACGCACTCGCTCCATCGGGCAGAGGCGAGTCCATCACGAAAGCCGGTCACATTTGCCCTGCTGTGGAGCCTTTGTCCGCCGCAGCTACGCGTCGTCTAGCTATAGGTTCGGCATTATTCGGGGTTATTTCTGCCGACGACTTTATCCCTCATCACCGGCTATCCGGCACCGTAACCTTGGGCCACTCGACGATGCGGGCGCGGTGGAAGCCGGCCTTAACTCAGGCTCTGGTCGAATGGCGCGATAGCACCGACGCACAATCCAACGCGATATTCGATTTTCGCTCCGGGACGTATCGAAATTTGGGCGCCGTGCCCGGCGCGACAGAACTACGCGTCGAAACGATTGACTCGTCTGGAAAACGAAAAGTGGTCTCTCACTTCAACAAGTTTTATAAAGGCCTGGTCGCTCGACACTTGGCGGAAGCTTCTGAATGTAAGCAGGAAGACGCTGCCGAGCTTTTATCCAGCGTGATCGACAAGGAGTTGGGGTTCGCAACGGAAATCCAGGCGGGAGCGGTGAAAGGGACGAAAGGCGACCTCGTCACCATGTTCATTCCGCAGTAGAGCTCACGCGGCGTGAGAGCCGAGTTCGCGTGAGGGGCTCACTCCGCGTGGGGACGCGGTACCGCGACGTCACCGATGACAATCACCGCCGGCGGATCAACGTTTTCCAGCACCTGCCCTAACGAGGCCAACGTCGTCGCAATCGATCGTTCGTTGGACGTCGTTCCTTCTTGGGTAACAAAGGCTGGGGTTTCAGGATCACGACCTGCATCCATGAGGGCTTGTGCGATGGCGCCACTATTTTTCACGCCCATGATGATGCAAATTGTGCCCCTCATGTGGCCTAATGCGTCCCAGTTCACGAGTGACTTGGGGTGCCCGAGTGGCACGTGGCCCGACACTACGGTGAAATCATGAGTCACACCACGTTGAGTCACAGACACACCGGCGGTTTCAGGCACTGCAATGGGGCTTGTTATACCGGGAACAACCGTGACCGATACATGGTGATCTTCGCAGTACTCTTGCTCTTCGAGCCCGCGGCCAAAAATGAACGGGTCTCCGCCCTTCAGGCGAACGACAAATTGACCGGATTCCGCGTGTTCAACCAGCATCGAGTTGATTTTTTCCTGGGCCACCGACTTGCGGTATGGCAGCTTTGCCACATCAATAACGTCGCAATCAGCGGGAATAATTGACGACAGATCAGGCGCTAGGTGGTCGATCAAAATGACGTCCGCGGCCCCCACATATTGATATCCACGGTACGAGATCAGGCCTGGATCGCCTGGGCCACCACCGACTAAGGCAACTGTTCCACGAAGCTGTCCTCGGATATCGCTGATAGTCTCCGACGGCAGCGGTCGGAGGGTCACTGGTGGCAAATCGGTCATAGCTTTCAGCTTAGTCTCGGTCTCGTTGGGGGCTGACGCTGGTGGATGGGTTGGCTGTGTTCGCAGGTTGTCGCCATTACCGACGAGGTGACGGCTCACGCGTAATGATGCGCCTGCTCGTCATGAAACTCGCGGCACGCGTCGACAAAATTGACGATAGCGCTGGGCATGGCGGCAGGATGGGTATGCAAATACGACGCGTGAATGTTGTTGCGCGCCCACCCCTCGTAGACATCACGGCCGTCCCATCCCGTCCATGTCCATGCCAACTAATGCTCTGACGGATCACTCGAACCGCCCGTAGCAGCGTCGTCAATAACGAGGGATGTGTGGTGGAATTCGTGACCAACGAGCTCGTCCCCTTGATGCCATAACACTGAGGACTGTGTCGCGGTCGCCTCGCGGTAGCCAAGAGTCACCCGCTTATTCATGTGCGCGGATGCCGGGAATACCCCACACATGGGATAGCCCTCCAGGCTCTCGAGAAGCCACAAGACCCCAGCACACTCGGCGTGAATAGGGCGACGGCAATCCGCTGATTCACGGATGAGCCCCGCCAAGCGTCGCCTCGAGGACAGCTCCTTGACATGCTCTTCCGGAAAACCGCCCGGAATGATAATTCCGTCAGAGCGCCGGATAGCATCGCACGCGGTGTCTTCATCCCCCAGCGGATCCACATCGATGACATCAGCACCCGCTGCGTCGAGCAGTTCCCGATGCTCTGCATACGAGAAGCTAAATGCGGGCCCACCAACCATGGCAATCAATGGGCGCTCTGGCCGACGAGGACCGGCACCGGTGTGGCACCGCTTGATCTCCTTAGCGGGATTCCACACCGGGCCCGACGCGGGCGGCGTGGCCAGGTCGCGCACAGCGTCCAGGTCAACGGAGTCTTCCACCATGTCCGCCATATGGCTGACGGCTTCCTGCGCTTCGACACTCCACTCAGATGTCGTGATCAGACCCAAATGCCGGCTGGGCACCTCAACATCGACTGCACGCTGAACTGCACCAATGACCGGAACGCCCTGCTCTTCGACCGCTTTCGTCGCAACAACCGTGTGTCTGGTGGAGCCCACTCGGTTCAAGATCACGCCAGCGATGGTCACGACGGGGTCCAGGGTCGTAAAACCTTTTACGACGGCTCCGACCGACTGGCTCATTCCGCGGATATCAATAACGAGAACCACGGGAAGGCCAAGGAGGCGGGCTACTTCAGCCGTGGAGCCGCTGGCCACTGCACCACTGGCAGCTGCGCCACTCTGGGCGGCGCCAGTACTCTCATTGCCGACGTGCGAGGACAAGGCCGGAATGCGACCGTCGAAAAGACCCATCACGCCTTCCACCACGGCGATGTCCGCACCCCGGGAACCGTGACGATACAGCGGGGCTATGCGGTCGGTTCCGCACATGACTGAATCGAGGTTGCGTCCGGGCCGGCCCGTGGCTACACCGTGATAACCAGGGTCAATGTAGTCGGGCCCCACTTTAAACGGCGCAACAATGTGTCGTCGGCTCAGTGCCGCCATCAAACCGGTGGCAAGCGTCGTCTTTCCCGTCCCAGAGGCTGAACCGGCAATAACAAGTCCCGGCGCGCCCGTACCTTGGGTGTCTACCACTCGATGCCTTTCTGGCCTTTTCGCCCTTGATCCATGGGGTGCTTGATTTTTTCCATCTTGGTCACAAGGTCCGCAACGTCAATGATTTCTTGTGGTGCGCGCCGGCCGGTAATGACGACGTGTTGGGTGCCGGGGCGGTTCCGGAGCGTCTCGGCTACTTCTTCAACAGGGACCCATCCCCATGCCATGGGATACGTGAATTCGTCGAGAACGTAAAAATCGTGGGTTTCCTCTTGGAGCCGTCGGGCAACCTCATGCCATCCATCGAGGGCATTGCGCGCGTGGTCGTCTTCGGTTCCCTTGGTCCGGGACCATGACCATCCTTCGCCCATTTTGTGCCATTCGACGGGTCCGCCGACGCCGGTCCCGTCGTGAAGTTCCCCCAGTTTCCGGAAGACGGCTTCCTCGCCGACCCGCCATTTTGCGGATTTGACGAACTGGAAGACGCCGATGCTCATCCCTTGGTTCCATGCGCGCAGGGCCATGCCGAAAGCAGCTGTGGATTTTCCTTTGCCATCGCCGGTGTTGACTGCGGTGACTGGGAGCATCCGTCGCTGTCGTGTTGTTAATCCGTCGTTGGGGATGTTCGCGGGATCAACTTTTCCTTTGGGCATTGTCGTTTCTCTCCTCAGCGACTGTCATTACCTGCGCGCGTGCGTCTATCCAATTATCGCTGTGCTTATTCAGGGTTAAGCGGAGTGGTTGCTTTGGCCCGACGCTCTGGCTCGACGTTCTAACGCAACGTACTAGCTCAACGTCTTGATGACTCCACCTAGATTATCGGCCGACAACTCATCTAACCGAACATACGGGGCATGAAGGTAAGCCGCTAACCGCGATGCTAAACCTAAACGCACCCGACCTTGGCGTTCACAATCGATGACGACGCTCCCGGCGAGCCCTCGACGAGCGATACGACGAGCTGCTGCTTCGGCGGCGGCGAGGCCACCTTTGCCATTGGCACGCCCATCCGATAGGCACATGAGGATGGCTCTGCGGCCAGGCTCGCGATAGTGTTCGCGGGTGATTAACTCATAGGCTTTATCAAGCCCAGCGGCCAACGGTGTACGTCCACCTGTTTTGACGTCGGCTAGACGACGGGCAGCGATCGTAATCGACCGCGTCGGAGGAAGGACGACTGTCGCTTCCGACCCGTGGATCGTGATCACCGCAACCTTGTCGCGGCGCTGATAAGCATCGGTCAGCATCGACATAATCGCCCCTGTCACCGCTGAGAGACGGTCGCGCGCTGCCATCGACCCTGAGGCATCCACGAGGAACACGACGAGGTTTGCTTCCGATCCTCGACGAATACTCCCGCGCACGTCATTCGATTCCAGAGGAACACGGTGAGTGTGATTGTCGATCCGCGCTCCACGATCTGCCGCGGCGAGGACCGTCCCGACGACGTTGAAACCGTGGCCGTCTCGTACTGCTCGGATAGTTGAACCGTGCGCTGAGATGGCATGCGATCGGCGCCCCAGTGCGGTGGATTCAACCTGGCCCAATTTCTGAAGCTGAACAAGCCTAGCGGCGAAAAGGCGCGCCCTGGGCGGCGCGGCCTCCTTCCTGCGGTGCCGGACCGCGGTTGTCGTCGTTGTCCGCATCGGGCTTGTTCTGCTGCGGGGTGGGCTGCTCAGCGCTTGGATCCGGTGTCTCATCCGAATCGACATCATCGCTGGTGTCGTCGACATCGTTAGTATCGACGTCACCATCACTGTCATCGGCGGTGTCCGGCGCGGTGTCGTCATCAGGCTCGTCGGGAACCTCATCGCGTGCGCGGTCCAAGGCTTCGTCGAGCTCGTCGTCGCTGATATCAGGGGAATCGAAGGGGTCCCGACGGCGGTGCGGGAGCGCCAATTCGGCCGCGACTTTAATGTCCGAGTCCTTGATCGTTGTCCGGCCTTCCCAGGCAGCGTGAGCTGCGGCGGCACGGGCAATGACGAGGTCTGCGCGCATGCCATCGACATCAAAAGATGCACAGATGGATGCGATTCGCCCCAAGACGACGTCGGTGAGTTCTACTTCTGTCACACGTTCTTTAGCAGCGACAATGCGCGTTGCGATGTCCCTCTCGGCATCGGCCCACTGCTCGAGGAATTCCTCGGGGTTCTCATCGAAGGCTAACCGCCGGCGCATTACTTCCGTCCGCGACTTGGTGTCACGCGACGCGGAAACGTCGACAGCCAAACCAAACCGGTCCAAGAGTTGCGGACGCAGCTCCCCTTCTTCCGGGTTCATCGTGCCGACGAGGACAAAGTCGGTGTCCTCCGTGTGGGAGACCGCGTCGCGTTCGATGCTGATGTGGCCGGTTGCTGCAGCGTCGAGAATGATATCGACTAAATGGTCTGCCAGCAGGTTAATTTCATCAACGTACAGCACTCCCCCGTTGGCTTCACTGAGCAAGCCGGGCTGGTATTCAGCATGGCCGGTGGTGAGGACGCGCTCGACATCAATAGAGCCCACCACACGGTCTTCCGTGGCGCCCAACGGAAGGTTGACAACCTTCGCTTTCGGGTCCGGAAGCATCCGGGAGAAAGCGCGGACTGTCGTCGTCTTCGCTGTGCCTTTTTCGCCTCTAACAACGACACCGCCGATGCGGGGAGAAATAGCGGTCAAGATCAGCGCTAGTTTCAGCTGGTCCTGCCCAACCACGGCACTAAAAGGGAAAAGCGAAACGCTGTGTGACGAAGGCAGCATACTTCCTACTCTAGAGGCTTCCTACCGTGAACGGTTTACCGCCACTGATAATAAACACTAAGATGCGACAAGTGAAAGGTACGAGAAAACGGCCCGGAACCGAACATTCACCGATTCCAGGCCGTGCTCAATAGCCGTTTAGGATTCCAGCTGCAATACCTTCTGCGAACGATCCCACTGCTCGTGGAACAGATCGGTGTGACGTGACATCAACTTGCCGTACGACGGCACCATTTCCTTGATCTTCGGTGCCCACTCGATCATCTTGCTGCCGAAGCACCGCTCCAGCAGTTCGATCATTGCCGACGGAGCGATCGAGGCTCCCGGCGATGCACCCATCAAACCGGCGATGGAACCGTCGTTGCTCGAGATCACCGCGGTTCCGAACTCCAATGACCCAAACTTCGGCGCACCGATCGGTTTGATGACCTGAACGCGCTGACCAGCGGTAACCAGCTCCCAGTCCTCGGCGCGAGCCGACGGCATGTACTCACGGAGCGATTCCACACGAGCGGTCTGGTTCTTTAGAACCTCTTCCACGAGGTAACGGGTGAGGCCGAATTCCTGAAGGCCGACGCCGACCAGCGACGCGATGTTGCCCGGACGCAGGGACTTCGGCAGGTCCAAGAAGCTGCCCTTCTTAAGGAACTTCGGTGTCCAGCCAGCGTAGGGGCCGAACAAAAGGCCACGTTTCCCGTCGATGATGCGGGTATCCAAGTGCGGTACCGACATCGGCGGAGCACCCACGGATGCCTTGCCATACACCTTCGCAGCGTGCTGCTTAATCAAGTCCTCGTTGGTGCAGCGCAACCAGGCGCCGGACACGGGGAAGCCACCGTAGCCCTTAATTTCCGGGATACCGGCTTTCTCCAGGAGCGGCAGAGCCATTCCGCCCGCACCGACAAAGACGAAGTTTGCGGTAATGACCGATGTGTCCCCGGTGTGAAGGTTCTTCGAGGTCACCTTCCAGTGACTGCCCTCGCGGGAGATGTTTTGGACCTCATTGCCATACCGGATTTCGACACCATTCTGGGTGACGTAGTCAATATATTGGCGAGTCAAGGCACCGAAGTTAATATCCGTGCCCTCGTTGGTCCACGAAATTGCCACTGGTTCCGTGTAGTCACGGCCGCGCGCCATCAGGGGCAGTTTCTCAGCGAACTTTTCGTTGTCATCCGTGAAGTGCATCCCCGGGAACAAGGGGTGCTTGCTGAGAACATCAAAACGCTTACGGAGGAAACGGACCTGCTCACCGCTGTGCCCGAACGACATGTGGGGGCACTTGTTAATGAACTCACGCGGATTGCCTAGCTTATTTTCCTCAATGAGGTAGCTCCAGAATTGGCGAGAGATCTGGAACTTCTCGTTCACACTCACCGCTTTTGTAATGTCAATATCGCCATTGACTTCCTGCGTGTAGTTCAGCTCACACAGTGCCGAGTGGCCAGTGCCCGCATTATTCCATGGTGACGACGACTCCCCCGCCGGAATATCAAGACGCTCCAGGATCACCTGATCCCAATCCGGTTGAAGCTCTTTGAGCAAAGTACTTAGCGTAGAGCTGATAATTCCGGCACCGATGAGCACGACGTCGGTATCGGTTCCTTTTCCTACGCGATCAGTGGATTCTGACACGATTTCCATCATCCTTCGAAGCGCCGCGAACCAACGCGACGCCGGTAAGAGAAGCGAGTTGTTATTCGTTCTGGTCTGTCATATTGCGCAAAACGGCCCGCGGCCAATTGCTATGGTGACCCGTCACGGTCAAGAACCATGAATCGTGGGTCGATCCCAACGCGGAACCATCCCACCGTTTGAGAGTACCCGGCGGGGAGGACAGGCACGGTATAACCGTCGTGAAAAGCCCAACATAATGACCATTTACATATCATCAGCACCCTTAAACGGGGGAAGTCCAAAGCTACCGTTAATGAGGCCACGTGGGAACAGGACTCGCCTCTGCGGTGTTAGTCGAAATGTAGACTCGCGTGCGCATGATAAAGCGACGGCATCATTCGCATGTCATCGATATAGAAAGGACGTTCAATGGCTGCAACCTCGACGGCTGAGCGCAATAATCCTGTCATTCCTCAACCCGTCCACAATGGCCCCGAAGCGCCGACGCGGCACTATGACCTCATGATTATCGGGACGGGGTCCGGCAATATGATTCCGGGGCCTGAGTTCGGTGATAAGCGGATCGCTATCGTCGAAAAGGGAACGTTCGGCGGGACGTGCCTGAATGTTGGCTGTATTCCCACCAAGATGTATGTGTATGCGGCCGATATTGCGGAGGCTGCGCGGGAATCCGAACGGTACGGGGTGCATGCCCACGTTGACGGGGTCGATTGGCCCGCCATCGTGCGTCGTATTTTTGAGCGTCGTATCGACCCTATTGCCCGCGGTGGCGAAGAATACCGCCGTGGCGATGAAAACCCGACAGTGGATGTCTACGACCAGTTCGCTCGTTTTATCGGTCCACGGACTCTGGCGACCGGGCAAGGTGATCAGCCCGTCACGATCACAGCGGATCGCATTATCGTGGCGGCAGGTTCGCGGCCATTCATTCCATCCGTGATTACGGATTCAGACGTGCCCTACCACACGAATGAAGATATCCTCCGGATCCCTGATCTTCCCTCATCAATGATCATTCTCGGTGGTGGGGTTATCGCCGCCGAGTTTGCCCACGTCTTCAGCGCGCTCGGGGTGGACGTGACCATCATCAACCGGTCGCCTCATTTGCTCAAGCGGTTCGAGGCGGACATTTCGGAGCGCTTCACTGAGATCGCTTCCGAGCGGTGGACAACATACCTTGGCCGAACCGTCACCAAGGCGGAAAGAAAGACAGAAAACACCGAGGGAGTCACCCTGACTCTCGACGACGGAACCACAGTCAGCGCCGAGACGCTTCTCGTCGCCATGGGACGAACCCCCAACGGCGACCTCCTCAACGTTACTGAGGCCGGCATGGACCTTGATGATGGCGGGCGAATCGTCGTCAATGAGTACGGCGAAACGACCGCTCCCGGTGTGTGGACGCTTGGCGATGTGTCGTCGCCATACCAGCTGAAGCACGTGGCCAATCACGAGGCGAAGGTCGTCAAACACAATGTTTTGCTTGATATGGGGCTCTTGGAAAGCCCTGACGAAGCACGAGCCGGCATGGGAGAGATAGCCACAAGCGGCTCCGATGCTGGTAAACAGGCCTTCCACCATACGTTTGTTCCTGCAGGAGTGTTTACTCATCCGCAGATCGCGACCGTCGGTATGATGGAGGAGGAAGCGCGGAACTGGGCGGACAACAATGGCACGACCGTGGCCGTGAAGACGCAGAATTATGGCGATGTGGCCTATGGCTGGGCGATGGAAGATACCACTGGGTTTGTGAAACTCATTGCTGATACGACGAGTAAACAGCTGCTGGGTGCCCACATCATCGGGCCTCAAGCCACAACATTGATTCACCAATTCATCACCATGATGGAGCAGAAACTGACCGTCCCCGAGGTGCCCGAGGGACAGTACTGGATCCACCCGGCACTATCGGAGGTCAATGAAAATGCTCTCCTTGGGCTGGATCTGGAATCCCACACGTATAGCCCCGCTGTAGTCCCACAGTGGGGCGAGTGGCCCTACACGCCCATCGTCGTATATAAACAGGTGGTCAATTAGCGAAAGAAGAAGTGTAGAGGTAACTGCTCAATCTATGGCTGGAAATAGGTTTGCTCTCAAGGGGTCGACGTCCGACGCCCAGGAAGGCCTACTCTCATCGCAATATCGTGCTCTCACGATCGGGTTGATAACGCTCATTACCATTGCTGCGTTTGACCAGACGGCAGTCATGTCCGTCATGCCCACCATCACCGCAAGCCTGGGAGCACCAGGGGGAACCGCATATACGTTGACGTTCACCGCGGCAACGGCAGCGTCCATCTTCGCCATGGTGGCTGGCGGAATGCTCGCCGACTCCCGGGGAGCAATGAGAACATTGCGGGGGTCCGGCCTCTTATTTGTAGCAGGCCTGGTACTCGCTGTTATCACCCCGACGATGCCGATCTTCCTCGTCGCACGCGTGCTCCAGGGGCTCGGCGGAGGCGCCATCGTGGTGGCCATCTACGCGATTATCGCCGTCATCTACCCCTCCCAGCTGCAGACGAAAATGTTCGCGGCCTTGGCTGGTGCGTGGGTGATCCCCACACTCGTTGGGCCTGGGGTTGCGGGGATTATTACCGAGAGCCTCAGCTGGCATTGGCTTTTCGGCATCTCAGCTGTGGCGTCGATCATTGTGTTCCCTCTCCTCCCTCACGCGACGACGCCATTAACGCGTGAGACGGATCATCGCAACGCAACGAAGATGCTCATCGCGGCGCTCGTTATCGCGATAGCGTCCTACCCGCTCTCAATTTCCGGTGATTTCTCAGCATGGGGAGTTCTGATCTTCCTCCTCGCCACAGGCGTGACCGCCGTCGCGATTCGCCCGCTAGTACCCGTCGGCACGTTCCGCGCCGCGGGTGATGTTCCGTCGATGGTTCTTCTGAGGTTCCTTTTCGACGCTTTCTTCGGGCTCGAAGCACTCATCCCTCTGCTTTTGGCGCGTCGTGACGGATTGCCACCGACGCTGACTGGGCTCGCGCTGACGGGAACGGGAATTACCTGGTTTATCGGATCGCAAATGCAGTCGAGCGCCAAACCGCGGTCACTACCCGTGACGCTGTGGATTTCCGCCGCGGGTCATGGGGATCGGCGCCGCCGGCGTCGGTATTAGCAGCGCATCCGGGGCGCATTGGGTGTGGATAACAGCGTTTTGGACAGTGACCGGGTTTGGTGTGGGGTACAGCTACCCACGCATCAACTCGGCAGCATTGAGCTTGTCCCCGCCCGATAGAGCCGGCTTCATGGGCTCTGCGCTGCAGGTATCAGGCATGACCAGGATGACGATGGCGGTCGCGGCGGCAACTCTTGTTCACACCCTCGTGCCTCTGTCGACAGGCGGATCCTTCGGCGTCGTGTACGTAGTAGCCGTTCTTTCACCAGTATTCATCGCACTCATTGGACGCAGATGTGGACATATTGACGACGCAGCACGAAATAGCGTCAGTAACGCCAGCTAGGTTGTCACGATTCCCAATCGTTCAGGCCAGTCGTCGCCCAGGACTGCGTCCACTGCATCGGCTAACCGGTCGACCTGCTCAGCGCGAGAATCATGGAAACTGACGTGTCCGGGGACGAATCCGGATAAGCCGCATGTCTGGGCAACATCACGGAGGAATTGACGTCGGAAAGAGTCGACCTCTAACTGCCCGTGCCGGTGTGTGCCCCACACGGCTTTATCATGTGCTCCTTCATAGCGTGCTGTCCACGCTGCACCGCTCACATGACTGTCGGGACCTGCATGGTCGCCTAAGTCCCCGGCACCTGGGCCCCCGTCGTCGGTAAGTGGCCCGATCCACCCCGAGCAGTTTTGACGGACAACTCGACCGTGGTGGATCTCAAACGCTGTACCGTGATTAGCCAGTGTTTTTTCTGGGAAAACTCGATATCGATGTCCAAGAAATCCAAGCCGGCGACGGGTTCAGAATGGCCAGACTCGACGGGGGCCATAATGGAGTGACAGAGCATCTGGAATCCCCCACATATTCCCAAAATCGGCCGGCCAGCGCGGTAACGTTCCTGAAGCTGAGGGCCAGCTGTTTTCTTCAGCCACTCTAAGTCGTGGATCGTGGACTTCGACCCCGGAATGACCACTAAATCCGCCGAGGCAATAGCCGCAGGCGAGGTGGCCCATTCCACATCAACGCCAGGCTCGCACGATAGAGCCTCAATATCGGTGCTGTTCGACACCCGAGGCAGGCGAACAGCGGCTACCCGTATAGTGTCGGTTCCAATCGGCGGATTCCCCTGGCCCACTCGCCCACTGGCGCCCGAAAGCGAATCTTCAGCATCTATCCAGAGACCGTCAACGAATGGGATGACACCGAGCGTCGGAACACCGGTTCGACGCGTGACTTCGTCCAATCCAGGCTGGAGGATGCCGACGTCACCGCGGAACTTGTTGACAATGAAACCTTGGAATCGGTCGCGATCAGCCTGGTCGAGAATGAAGTACGTGCCAAAAAAGTGCGCGAGCACACCACCGCGGTCGATATCGCCGACAAGGACGACGGGAAGATCTGCAGCTTCTGCCAGCCCCATGTTCGCGATGTCGGTGTGCCGGAGGTTAATTTCTGCTGGAGAACCCGCCCCTTCACAGATGACCACATCGTATTCGCGGCGAAGCGACTCCAAGGCTTGAACGCTGACCTCACGCAAGTGCGTGCGGTGTTCAATGTAATCTCGCGCGCCGACGGTGCCGGTTGCGACTCCGCGAAGCACTAGTTGGCTTCGACGGTCTGCCTCCGGTTTCAGCAGAACTGGGTTCATGTCGACGCTGGGAGTCACTCCCGCAGCGAAAGCTTGCAATGCTTGGGCTCTGCCGATTTCCCCAGCGACGAGACGTCGGCCATCTCCGTGGTGAGAAGCCGGATACGAGGCCGCTTCCCCACTATCCGAGTTGCTCGCACCTACTGAATAATCAGTCGCCAACACGACGGCCGAATTGTTCGACATGTTCTGTGCTTTAAAAGGCGCGACGCGATAGCCACGACGTGCCAATGACCGGCACATCCCAGCAACGACGACCGATTTGCCAGCGTCTGACGTGCATCCGGTGACCAACAGTGCTGGGGCTAAGGAAGACTCAGCCTTGTCGTACCCGGCCTTTTCATAGTCAGCATTCATGGGTATCTAACACGAACCACGCACGTTCGATTCTCACGCTTTGTCAATGGAAAAATCTGGCTGCGTCAAAATCTCAACGCCGTCCTCAGTCACGACGAGGGTGTGCTCAAACTGCGCAGTCCAGTTTCCTGGTTGCGTCAGCTGGACGGTCCAATCATCATCCCACATGCGGTAATCGAGGTTCTCCGTTTGCGTAATCATGGGTTCGATGGTGAAGGTCATACCCGGTTCCATGATGTCATCCGGCCATGAAGCGTCGTAATGCAAAATGACGAGTCCGTTGTGGAATGTGGTTCCAATGCCGTGACCCGTGAAATCACGCACCACCCCGTACCCGAAACGGCGAGCATAGGACTCAATCACACGGCCAATCATGTTCACAGGCCGGCCCGGTTTACACGCTTTGATGGCCCGGTACATGCTTTCTTCTGTGACTTTGACAAGCTTTTTATGCTCTTCAGAGACATTTCCAGCCAAAAACGTTGCATTGGTGTCACCATGGACCCCATTTTTGAACGCCGTGACATCAATATTCACAATGTCACCGTCCTGCACGACGGTGGTGTCCGGAATCCCATGGCACACGATCTCATTGAGGCTGATGCAACTAGCTTTGGGGTAGCCGCGGTAATGCAGGCAGGACGGATAGGCATCGTGCTCAATGAAGTAATCGTGAACGATCCGATCTAACTCATCCGTCGTCACTCCCGGTTGAACTGCTTCCCCTGCCTTCTGTAAGGCATTTGCCGCGATGACGCTCACTTCGCGCATCCGCTCAATATTTTCTGGAGTCTGAATGAGGGGTTCCCCAATCCCCTCTTGAGGCTCTTTGCCACTGTTAACGTATTCAGGACGCGGGATATGGGCCGGGACATGGCGGATAGGAGTGGCATGTCCGGGCTTGAGTGGCGCACGATCACCATCGTGACGCTGTGACTCCGATGTGTGAGATTTCTTTGCTGAACCGTTAATCATGACCACATGGTAGCGCAGTCCATTAACGACGCCGATCCGGGCGACCACTTGCGCTCAGTGAGGCCGACCGCGTGTGTTCGTCGTCGGCAGTTTAAGTGCGAGGCGGTCAGCGTTTTATTCGTCGCCACCCAAGTTCTGGAAAAAGGATTGGGTGATGGCAACCGAGTGTTCCGACCCGCCACCCATGGGGATCAGAGTGGCAAAGGCGAGGTCTCCCCGATAACCGGCGAACCACGCATGTGACCCATCAGAGACTTCAGCTTCACCAGTCTTACCGAAAACATCGCCTTCACCTGCGATAGCACGAGCTGTGCCCGATGTCACGACGGCTCGCATCATCCCGCGCAGTTTGTCGATGGTTGGGGGATCAATCATCGGCACATTGGTGTTCTTGACCGTCGTTTTGTGGGATTCAATCAAGGTAGGAGTCGGAGTTTTCCCGGCTGCAGCGGTGGCAGCAACAAGAGCCATACCAAACGGGCTAGCCAAGTCTTTACCCTGGCCAAAGCCACCTTCCACACGATCCACGAGCTCATCGGCCTGTGGCACTTGACCTGTCAGCGTGTCCAACCCGTCAATCTTGTAGTCCTGCCCGATGCCGAACTGCTGGGCAGTGGACTTCAGCTCCCCCGGCTTCAGCTTGCTAGACACGTCCGCAAAGGTGGTGTTGCACGATTGCGCAAACGCCTTGGTCAAGGAGACATTGCCCAAACTGAAGTCGTTGTAATTGTGCACAACACGGCTACCAATTTCCATGGTTCCCGGGCACGGCACGGTGGAATCGGGCGTCACCAGCCCGTGCTGGATTCCCGCCGTTGCCGTCACCATCTTGAACGTTGATCCGGGTGGGAACAACCCCGTCAGCGCCAGATCGCCCTTTTTATCGGCATTAGCCGTCTGAGCAACAGCCAGGACCTCACCCGTCGACGGGCTGATCACGACCATCATCGCTTCGGTATCCGCACGGGTATCCACTGCTTTTTGCGCAGCGTCCTGGACCTTCTTGCTCAAACTGATCTTGACCGACTGAGCAGGAGTCGGTTGCTGCTCTTCCAAGCTCTTAATGACAGCCCCATTGGGGTTCACAGAGGCAACCTGCCACCCATTTTTCCCATCGAGTTCGTCATTCACTATCGACGACACCCTGCTCAGAATGTCAGGCGCAAAGTTCGGGTCGGGACGAACCAGAGCCGGTTCCTCGTTGAGGGTGACTCCATCCACGCCTTTGAGTACATCAACGACCTCGTGCGCACGTGAAGGTACCATCGCGACAGAGTAATCGCCGTTGACGTTTTTCACGGACTGATGGACGGCAGAGGCGTCAATCGTCGGAACTCCTGCGTCCCCCGCGTGGCCGTCGTTGAGGATGGATGCGACATGATTGATGGTCGCCGAATCATGCTTATTAAGAAGCACGCGGAATTGGGTTCCAGGTTCGAGCAGGACCTGGCCATCCGACCCAATAACGGGTGCGCGGTCCGCCTGAAGCGCTCGGAGCTCTAAATGCTGGTCGGAGCCCAGATCGGGATGAATAACCGCTGGTTTCCACCGCACTTTCCACACCTGGTTCGTCTTAGCGAACGTGGCCTTGGCGTCGTATGACAGTGAACGATCCTTCGGCAAGGTCCAGTCATAGTGATACGTGGCTACGGACACATCACCAGACGAAGAAAAATCTTTCAGACTGACTTTGAGGTCCTGCGCCTGCAGTCCCTTCCAAGAGTCCGTGATGCTTGCCTCTGCTGCCGACTTATTGTCCGTAGCATCGGCCGCTTTATCGGCGTGATCAATAGGCTCATCGTCATTGGCATCGCCGTCGTTGTCTTGCGACGAGGCCATCGCGCTGAGCTGCTTGGCGAAGTCAGTTGCCGCTTCGCGTGCTCCAGCCGGTTTCGGTGTACACGCGCTCAACGTCGCTAAAACTATGACCGAAGCCACTGCCAGTATTTTCTTTCCGCCATGACCGTACCGACGAAGCCTCACGCGCTGCATGGTACGAAACCTAGCAGCGTTCTGCGTTCTCTAGCCTCCGACCCGCCGACGTTCCCCCACCGGTTCTTAGCCGAAGAGCCTGATGGGGTTCACAACGTCCGCCACAATAACCAACGCACCAAAACCGAATAAGAGGACAAAGACAGCAACGGTCAGCGGCATCAACTTGGTGTAATCGGCGGGCCCAAGTGGCGATAAGCCGCGGAGCCGTCGCACCATGTCGCGGAGCTTCTCCCAAATCGTCACGGCTACGTGCCCACCATCGAGCGGCGGCAAAGGAACGAGGTTAAACAATGCGAGGAAAAAGTTCAGGCTAGCCAGGAGGAGGAAGAAGGACGAGCACTGATCGTGTTTGACCAAGTCGCCACCGGCCACCGAGGCTCCGACGACGCTCATTGGTGAGCTCTCGCTGCGCTCACCACCACCGATGGACCGGACAACTCCCGGAACCGACGCCGGCAGCTTGGCCAAACCAACGACCGACTGTCCGATCATGTAACCGGAATAGTGCAAGGAGCCCGGGATGGCGGATAGCGCGTTGTAGTGCGAATACATATTGTTGGGGCACTCCCAGGTCATCCCGATAGCTCCAACAGTTACCGTCTTTCCCTGCGTGGTCTCCCGTTGAACACGCTGAATAGTGACATCAACCGTTCGTGTTTCACCGTTTCGCTCGACAACGACGGGGACAGTGGGGTCGTGGTCGTCATCCGCGTGGTCACGTCCGATCTTTTGGACGACGTCGCCCATCGTCGTGAAGTCCGGGGTGTCGTGACCATCAACCTTGACGATCGTATCGCCCTGGCGGATTCCAGCCTTCCCCGCGGGCCCGGGACCGCTACAGTCAGGCGTCGACGAATCCTGGGACGAACTATTGGCGGATGCTGATTGCGGAACACACTGCGTAGAACCAACTTTTGCCGACAAATCGACGTTCGGATTGGGAAGCCCCCACGCGACGGCCACGAAATACATCACGATGACGCCGATCAACAGGTTCATCATGATGCCCCCCAACAGCACGATGAGACGCTGCCACACCGGTCGTTTAACCATGGAGAATGGCTCGTCTTCTGGGGCGACCTCATCGATCGCTGTCATACCGGCGATATCGCAAAATCCACCAAAGGGAACAGCTTTAAGGCCATATTCCGTCATGAGGGGACGCCCAGCCGCCGCCGCCGACGTCTTCTTCTCCCTCCGTCGGAAAGAAAAGAGCGTCGGACCAAAACCAATAAAGTAACGACGCACGCGCATCCCGCAGGCACGTGCAGAAACCATGTGGCCACATTCATGCAGCGCGATGGTCAGAACGATCCCCAAGGCGAATAAAACAAGCCCCACGATGAAACTCATGAGGGCCAACCCTACCGCGTTCCACGAGAGAACGCTGCTACGCGCAGACCACGCCCGCTTTTCACGGAATCACCACCAACAGGGTGTATTGGTCATGGTCGACGCGCCACCTCACTATGGCTGAGAATTCATTTGGGGTAATGTAAACGACAGCAGTGTGACTGAAACGTCGACAATAAATACCCCACTGGTCCCGCGGAATGGCGCCGGACAGATACATCAGACGTGGATCGTCACTGTTCCGGCAGAGATAGAGGAGAGGTTCTCGTGTCTGAGACGAATGAGAAAGTGTACGGCGGCGTATCAACCAAGGACGAGCCATCCGCATACTGGGGTTGGCATGATCTAGGCCGGCGTCCGGTTATTATCTCCGGCGTAGTTGGCGGCCTTTTCCTCTTGTTCATGCTTATCGGTAACCACAAGGGGCATGTCGAAGATATTTTCCTCATCGCATGCGCTGCTCTGTGCTTCATCGGAGCATTGCTGATCGCTCTTCGTCCTAAGCTCAACCAAGTTCGGACTGTGACCGCCCGCAATAAGCCGGCGGATTACGTTGAGCGAGACTGGGCTGCTGACCAGCTCAATCTCCGCGGAGCATATGCTGATCTCTCCGACTCGCAGTTGCGTTCATTCAACATTGATCCGGCGACGGTGAAGGGTCAGCGCGCTGTCCAGGGGAACTAACTGATAAGAGATTAGTTGCTGGGCCTTTGTTCCCCCTAGCTCCGGGGCCCTGGCCCCTGGCCCAGCTTTACGCCGTCTTTTCTTCCGCAGCCAGCTGTCCGCAGGCTGCGGCAATTTCTTGTCCGCGCGTATCACGTACGGTGCACTCGACACCTTGCGCCTTCACCCGGCGGACAAATTCTTCTTGTTGCTGCTTAGTCGAGGCATCCCAAATGGACCCAGGCGTCGGGTTCAACGGAATCACATTCACATGGACCTTGGAGTGAAGCGCTTTCTTCAGCTTTTTACCTAAGAGATCGGCACGCCATCCCTGGTCATTGACGTCACGAATCAGCGCGTACTCGATAGAGACACGGCGCCCTGACCGATCCGCATAATACGCAGCAGCATCCAAGACCTCCTCCACTGACCACCTATTGTTCACAGGGACGAGGCTATCGCGGAGCTCATCATCGGGAGTATGCAGCGATACCGCTAGCGTGACGGAGAGGCCTTCGTCGGCAAATCGACGTATTGCTGGCGCAAGTCCTACCGACGACACCGTCACGTTGCGCTGAGACAAACCGAATCCGCGTGGCGAGGGGTCAGTAATCTGCCGAACAGCGCTGACGACGCGCTTATAGTTCGCCAGCGGCTCGCCCATTCCCATAAAGACGACGTTCGACAGGCGGCCTTTGCCACCAGCAACGTCACCCCTGCTCATAGCAGCTGCGGCGGCACGAACTTGGTCCACGATCTCCCCCGTCGACAAGTTGCGATGCAGCCCACCTTGGCCGGTTGCGCAAAACGGACAGGCCATGCCGCATCCTGCTTGGGAGGAAATACACAACGTGGCACGGCCTGGGTACCGCATCAAGACTGACTCGAGCAAGGTGCCATCGTGTAGTTTCCACAATGTCTTCCTAGTCATGCCCTGGTCACACGAGATATTGCGGACCTCGGTCATGAGCTCGGGGAAAAGAGCTTTCTGAACCGGCTCACGCGCGGAAGCCGGTAAGTCCGTCATGGTCTCAGGGGATGCGTCAAATCGGCCGTAATAGTGGCGGGCCAATTGGTTCGCGCGAAACGCGGGCAGCCCCAAGTCCTTCACTGCCTGCTTCTGCTCATCCACCGTCAGATCCGCGAAATGTGTTGGAGGTTTTCCGCGACGCGGAGCGGCGAACTTCAGCTGGGCTTTGTTATCAGCTCGATTAAGGGATTCGACGGGCTTAAGACCCAAGTCGTTGTGTGTTTCTGTATGTGTTTCCGTCATTACTTATATTCTGTCTACGATGCGAGAGGATAATCCAATCACAGCCCACCGGTGAGTGCGACGGGATGTCCGCGAACCGACGTGCTGGTGGATGTTGAGGTATTGTTACGGAGCAATGAGTACATCACCAAAATCTAAGGACAACAAATCGACTCGGGCCGATTATGCGGTGGGCCGCCCACGCATGGACGGAAAAAGCGACATCGAGGCACGCACACCGAGCGTCGTTAGACCAACCCCCGAAGGTGAGCGGAAGAAGGCCGAGCGCCAACAGAATGAAGAAGCTGCACAGAACCAAGATGCGCAGCGAGCTGAGCGGGCCACGGGTAGCTCCTCCCCTGCTCGTTCCTCCGATGATGAGCCGCGTACCGAGCGTCGTCGTGTGAATCGGGAGGGAACCGACACCAATGCTGGCCCGATGAAAAATAAGACTGACGTTCAGGGCTCCGTTGCCGGAAGCACGTGGGTGGCACTGAGTGTCGGAATTGCTCTGTTAGTGCTTCTTCTTATTTTCATTATCCAGAACATGGAATCTGTCACGCTGACAGTCTTCTTCTGGACAGTCTCGTTCCCTGCGGGCGTTGGGTTCCTCCTCGCCGCGATTATTGGAGCTGTCATTATGCTCTCTGTCGGGTCCGTTCGAATGTTTCAGTTACGGCGGCAGATCCACCAACAGAAAAAATAAGACAACACGACCGGGACCGGTCACATTTGGAGAACAGTCGCGATAATCCAGGTCATCGCCGCCGCCGGGAGCAGACTATCCAACCGGTCCATGAGCCCGCCATGCTCGGGAAGAAGCGTGCCCATATCTTTAATTCCCAGATCTCGTTTGAATTGGGACTCAACGAGATCCCCGAGCGTAGCCGCACAAGCGAGGAAAAGGCCGACCACAATGCCCTCCCAGGGGGCTCGGTGAAGCAACAGCCAGGTGGTTATGACCCCAACAATGGCCGCAAATACGAGGGAGCCTGCGAATCCTTCCCACGATTTCTTCGGGCTGACTGCCGGTGCAAGCGGGTGCTTACCGAAGAACACACCGGCCGTAAAACCACCCACATCATTGGCAACAACACACAAGATGAACGTCGCAATGACGGCCCATCCCCGAAGACTTCCCTCGTTAAACAGGGTGAGATGTGCGGCGGCCGTTCCACATAGCGAAATCCATGTCAGAACAAAGACCGCCACTGACATGTCCCGAAGGTAATTCGTCGGTGCGTGGTGGGTTCCACGGTGAAATAGCCGGGTGATCATGATCGCGCCGACGGACACGATATAGCCCATCAGCATGCCCCTCGCCCCCCACAGCAAGGACAACCACAGTATCAGCTGCCCACCAGCCAGCATGGTCAGAACCGGGACGTCGTACTCATGCTCCTTGAGGCGACGGGACACCTCAAGGGTGGTCAGCGGAATGATGACAGCTAACAGCGGGTACCACGCGTGCGGAATGATGAGACATCCGATGATTAAGGCCCCAAGTAGAACACCAACAATGATGGCGACGGGGACGTTACGCCCCGCCTTGTTGCGTGGGCGCGGCAGAGAACTGCCGTCGGAACCGCGCTCACTTACCTTCATCAGCTATCCCCGAGCTTTCCGTTGTAAGCCACCCTAGACTTCCATTAATTCTTTTTCTTTAGCCTCAATGAGCTTGTCCACCTGGGACACATACTCGTGGGTGGTCTTATCCAGTTCCTTCTCCGCGGCCTGGACCTCATCTTCACCGGCTTCGCCATCTTTTTGGATTCGCTTGAGCTCGTCCATTCCCTTCCGGCGAATGTTACGGATCGCGATGCGCGCGTCCTCCCCCTTGCTCTTAGCGAGCCGGACCATCTCTTTACGACGCTCCTCGGTCAGCTGCGGCACGGTAACGCGCAGAACTTGACCGTCGTTGGTCGGATTGACGCCCAAGTCCGAATTGCGGATAGCGTTTTCGATGGCGTTCATGATGCTGGGCTCATACGGCTTGATCAGCAGCATTCGTGGTTCTGGGACGCTGATTGTGGCCATCTGCGTAATCGGCGTCATCACTCCGTAATACTCGGCTTGAACCCCGTTGAACATCGACGGGTTCGCGCGACCGGTGCGAATCGTCGTGAGGTCTTCACGAGCGTATTCCACCGACTGGGTCATACGTTCTTCGCTCTCTAGCAGTGTGTCATCAATCATGGTGTGTACCTCGCAGTGTGTTGTAATAAGCGCGACGCCATGGGCACGCGGGTTTCATGCCGTCGCCTCATTGGCCATGTCGTCTAACAAACTTTGGCTGTATTAATCATTATCAGACGAACGGACCAGCGTGCCGATATTTTCGCCATTGACCGCCCTCGCAATATTTCCTTCAACGAGCAAATTGAAGACAAGGATCGGCATGTTGTTATCCATGCACAGGCTGAAGGCCGTGGCGTCAGCCACCTTCAGCTTCTTGTCAAGGCACTCACGCGGAGTAACTTCCGTGTACATGGTGGCGTCAGGGTTTTTACGGGGATCGTCGTCGTACACTCCGTCGACGGCCTTAGCCATCAACAGGACTTCACAACCGATCTCCAGCGCTCTCTGGGCCGCAGTGGTGTCCGTCGAGAAGTAAGGCATTCCCATGCCCGCGCCGAAAATGACGACGCGACCTTTCTCGAGGTGCCGGGTCGCGCGGAGCGGAAGATAGGGTTCCGCGACCTGCGCCATGTTGATCGCTGTCTGAACGCGGGTCTCGACGCCCTGCTTTTCGAGGAAGTCCTGGAGGGCCAGGCAATTCATCACGGTGCCGAGCATACCCATGTAGTCGGAACGCGATCGATCCATTCCCCGCTGTGACAGCTGCGCTCCGCGGAAGAAGTTGCCACCCCCGATGACCACACAAATTTCAACTCCGTTGCGGGCAACTTCGGCGATCTGACGAGCAACATTGTCGACGACGTCGGGGTCAACTCCGACTTTGCCGCCGCCGAACATTTCACCGCCCAGCTTCAGCATGACCCTCTTATATGGTGATCGATGAGGACCGTGAGCAGGTGAATTGGGGGCGTCATTCTGCGCCATTCTGGATGTCTCCTCATGAAGTTGAGTGTGCGACCCTACCTGAACCGACCAACGTGGACGCTGCCTTAGACAGCGAAGAGGCCAGCGGGTATCCCGTTCGGTTTTCCTCGTGACATCCTACCTGGCTCTCTGGACAAGAACACAACTTGACACCTGGAGGTAGTGGGAGGAGATGACGATCCGGCCACTCGCCCACCATTCGGGCATCATTTCTGTCGTCAGAAAGCAAAAACCTCGGCCCCTCTTCCCCTTATAAGGAAAAGAAACCGAGATAGTTTCGCTCACTAGGTGAGGCTCAGCAGATTACTGCTGGCCAACTTCGTAGCGACGGAAGCCGGTCAAGGTGACGCCAGCCTCATCCATCAACTGCTTGACGGTCTTCTTGTGATCAGCGACGGAGGGCTGCTCCAGAAGCACAACGTCCTTGAAGAAGCCGTTGAGACGGCCTTCGACGATCTTCGGAAGGGCTTTTTCGGGCTTGCCTTCCTCACGAGAGGTTGCCTCAGCAATGGAGCGCTCTTGCTCGACGATGTCGGACGGAACGTCCTCGCGCTTCAGGTACTTTGCCTTCAACGCGGCAACCTGCATGGCAGCGTTGTGAGCTGCTTCTTTCACTGCGTCGCCTTCACCTTCGTACGCGACCATCACGCCGACTGCCGGCGGGAGGTCTGCGGAACGGTGGTGCAGGTAAACAGCAACGTTGTCGCCGTCGATGGTGGTAGCACGACGAAGAGCCAGCTTCTCACCGATCTTGGCCGAGAAAGCCTGCAGGGCTTCCTCTGCCGGCATGCCGTCGACGTTGACAGCAGCCAGGAACTCGGGTGAGTTAGCCTTGGCCTCATCAGCGGCCTTCACAACCTTGTCCGCGAATTCTTTGAACTCGGCGTTCTTAGCAACGAAGTCGGTCTCGGAGTTGACCTCGATCATGGTGTTGCCGGACACGGCAATGAGCCCTTCGGCAGCGGTGCGCTCTGCGCGCTTACCGACGTCTTTCGCACCCTTGATGCGGAGGAATTCCACGGCTTTGTCGAAGTCGCCGTCAGCCTCCTCTAAAGCTTTCTTACAGGACATCATGCCGGCACCGGTGATCTCACGGAGCTTCTTGACATCAGCTGCAGTGTAATTCGCCATCAGCTATTCTCCTTCAGTATGTGAAAACGGGTCTTACTTTGACTCAGCTTCAGAGGATTCGGCTGCGGACTCATCACTGGAGGTCGCCGTCGTCTCAGATGCCGTGGAAGCAGCGTCGGAAGCCGCTTCTGCGCTCTCGCCTTCAGAAGAAACAGGCGCATCGTTGTCGCCAGCAGCAGCCTTGGCCTCAGCCTGGGCGCGCTCGGCACGAGCCTTCTTGCCGTCCTCAACGGCGGAGGCAATGACGCCAGTCAGCAGCGCAGCCGAACGGATAGCGTCGTCGTTGCCCGGAATCGGGTAGTCAACGACGTCGGGATCGCAGTTCGTGTCCAGAATGGCCACGACCGGGATGTTCAGCTTTTGAGCCTCGGAGACAGCGATGTGTTCCTTATTGGTGTCGACGATCCAGATCGCAGACGGAACCTTGTTCATGTCGGAGATACCGCCAAGAACGCGCTCGAGCTTCTGACGCTCGCGGGTCAGCATCAAGACTTCCTTCTTGGTGCGACCTTCGTAGCCGTTCTCCGCTGCGTCCATGGTCTGAAGTTCCTTCAGACGACCCAGGCGCTTGTGGACGGTTTGGAAGTTGGTGAGCATGCCGCCCAACCAGCGGTGGTTGACGTACGGCATACCAACGCGCTCGGCCTCGGTGGCAACTGCTTCCTGGGCCTGCTTCTTGGTACCGACGAAGAGGATGTTGCCGCCATGAGCAACAGTCTCTTTAACGAACTCGTAGGCAGAATCGATGTAGGTCAGCGTCTGCTGAAGATCAATGATGTAGATGCCGTTGCGTTCCGTGATGATGTAACGCTTCATCTTCGGATTCCAACGACGGGTCTGGTGGCCAAAGTGGACACCGGCGTCAAGGAGCTGACGCATGGTTACAACAGCCATATATTTCTTGGGAAGCACATCGGGGACGCTTAGGTGCTCGTTGTGCCAGGTGGCCTCCGCCGACTCCCAGCGCGGAACACAGCGGTCCGGCTTCCTTCCTCGCTTTCTGCTCGGACGTAGTGGTTATTTTCTTACATGTCAGCTTGACCAGCTGACGTGGTTGTGTGGGTTTCCTCCACACCCTGGTGCCATCGGGTTCGAATACTCGCGAATCACAACAGCGCCGGACGACAGACGGAAAACTACTTCCCTACCGGCAATTCTGCGATTCCCGAGACCACATTCTCTCCCTCACCCTTCGTTTTTAACGCGGAACAAGTCCTTGGCTTTCGCCGACGTAGCTGCTGCCACGTAGACAAAAAATAAGGCCTTAACGGCTTTAATGCGTTAAAAAGTGGGCGTGATGGTTACGCGAAGTCAATGGTCATACGGCGAAACCACGTCGAGGCGTCAATGGTGTCATGCGACTGTGAGACTCTAAGCTCACCGCGACGATCTCCGTTGTTAGCTCTACGCGGCCCACGTAGGCACATTGCAATCGACAATTGTACTGCTTAGAACGCTTTTCCCCAAGTCCTAAAAAAGGACGCACTCTGACGCAATGCGAATGAGACTCCAGCGGGAACAGTTGAGGCGTCGCTCCCCGATTTTGGTTTATCCACAGGCCCCCAGTTATCCACAGAATGAGTGGTGACCGGCGGTCGATTACACCCCGATTTGTGTGAATGAGCGGACTCTTATGTCATGGCTTTGTCAACACCACTTGTTTCCAAGATTCGTACACGCAGTTCGCTCACCGTGTTGTTCACGCTGGTGACCATTGTGTGGGTCACGGCGCTCAGTCTTTGTCCTGCTCATAGCCCTGTTCTCATGGGATCCGAGAACACACTCTATACGGCCGTGGCCCATCCGAAAGGTACTCCCGACGAGGCATCGCTCAGCCATGCCACGGCGCACCACCATGTCCGGCGACATCGGTTACCCGTAGCATCAAAGGTGATTCTTCCCTTCAAAGCTCCCCCAGAGCCCTGGCTCTCCGGCCATCGCGGAGTTGATCTTGAAGCCGCTCCTGGCATGCCCATTCGCGCGTCGTTGTCGGGGACTATCGCGTTCGCTGGGCAGGTCGGTGGCCGGCCGGTGGTATCGATCCAGCACACCGACGGTATCCGGACCACGTACGATCCTGTTATTTCTCAACGCAATCGTGGCGAGGTTGTCCGGCGGGGCGAGATTATTGGTGTTCTAGCGAACGAGACTGAAGCAACCCACGGCCCCGGACTTGGGTGGGGAGCAAAGATCGGCGAGAGTTACATCGACCCACTGACTCTTCTGGGCAGATCAGAAGTGAGGTTGAAGCCTCAATGAGTGAGCCAGCGCTAGAACCAGTTCCGACGCTACCTGCGCTGTGAATTCAACGTTCGGTCAAGCAATGTTCAGCCACGCAACGGCCGGCCATGCAACGTTCAGTCACGCTCGCGGGTGCGCTTGGTTAAAAACCACTTTCAGGCGTTCAGAATCGACATGCGTATAAATCTGGGTTGTTGCTAGCGAGGCGTGTCCCAGCATTTCTTGGACCACCCGAAGGTCCGCTCCCCCTTCAAGAACATCAGTGGCCGCACTGTGCCTGAGTGCGTGTGGGGAAACATCCCCTCCCGATACGGTCGAGGTCGCTTGATGAACAACCGTTCTGACTTGACGCGGGTCGATCCGACCACCCCGTTTTCCTAAGAAAACAGCCTGGTCAGCGTCCTTGTGATGCCCGTTCGCTGCAATCGCAGGCCGTCCAATATCCATCCATCGTTTCAGTGCGCGCGCAGCAGACTCACCGAAGGGGACGACACGTTGTTTATTGCCTTTTCCCAGAATGGTGACCGTCTGCCTCGCGAAATCTAGGTCGCCAATATTGAGCCGACACAGTTCAGATACTCGCACGCCGGTGCCGTACATAAACTCGACCATCGCGAGGTCGCGAAGCGCGATGGGGTCTTCTTCTTCCGCACCGACTTCCAAGTTGTGGAAGATTTCTGCCGTTTGATCAGCAGCTAAGACACGCGGAAGCGTTTTATCCGGACGTGGCGACGACAAACGGGATGCTGGATCACTTTGCACAATTCCTCGGTGTTCAAGCCATCGGCCAAAATTCCTCACTGCGGAGGCGCGACGCGAAAGACTCGATCGCGCATGCCCGGCGCGCAAAGCATCCGCCTGCCAGCGTCGAATGTGGTGCAAGGTAAGCTGATCAACCTTCGTAAGCCCATCGACAAGCGAGTGAAGATCGTTGCGATAAGCCTTGACCGTGTTCTCACTGCGACCCTTAGTAAACGTGAGAAAGTCCAGATAGTCCTCGATAATGCCGTCCCACTGCGCTGGTACGGCCGATTCCTTGCCCGGCGCAGCATCATTCCGGTCTTTACTGGAACCAGTATCGGGTGAATTCGGTGTTCCGGCCATGTGTATCGAGTATAGGTGCCGAGACACGATCCCACCGAGGACCTGGAATTAGACCGAGTCCGCGTTTACACCGAGGATGCGGCAGTGTCTCGTTGCCATAGATTTCCGGTCCGGCTGATGAGCCCCTTGTCTCTGAGTTCACACAAGATCGTCATGGTCTGTACCAACGGCAGCCCGGACGACGCGGCTATGGCCGCAGCGTCGGATCGTCTACCGCTTACTGCGTCAAACACGCGCAACGACGGTCGATCAAGCCGCTGGACGTCCGTCGCTGGATAATCCATTTCCAACTGGGCATCGCTATCTAGGGTCCCCAAAAGGCTCAGTGATTCGATGAGGTCCGCGCCGCTTTCAATCAATTCGGCGCGACCTTCACGAATGAGTCGATGGCAACCATGGGATGATCGCGAGGTCACTGCTCCGGGTACTGCGAAAACCTGCTTGCCCATCGTTTCGGCCCAGCTCACGGTATTGAGCGCGCCAGAGCGATAACCTGCCTCGATAACCACAACTCCTTGACCCAAGGCCGCTGAGAGACGGTTTCTGGTCAAGAATCGATGCCGGGCTGGACGTGTTCCCGGGGGATATTCCGTGATCACCGCTCCTTCGCGGGCGATGTCGTTGAACTCAGTCCTATGGGCTACGGGATAGGTGACGTCAATGCCATGGGCCACGATGGCAACAGTGGAATGTCCGACGCGGAGGGCTGCACGGTGCGCACTAATGTCGATCCCGAAGGCACCCCCTGAGACCACTGTCCACCCATGTGTGGCACACTCAGCGCCGATATCTGCAGCAACCGCATTCCCGTACCGCGTGGCAGCACGTGTGCCAACGACGGTGATCGCTTTCTCCGTCAAGGCCCGAGCGTTCCCGCCTTTGACCCATAGGCCGTGCGGAGGGATCGCGTCATCGTGATGAGATTTCGCCCCGTCGGCAGTGCGGGAAACGTGAAAAGATTCGGCAAGTACTGGACCGGGCCACGCGTCGTCATCGGGTGTGATGAAACATGCCCCGACGGAAGCTGCCGAATGAAGGTCCGCCAACGGTTGGAACCATTCGCAGCGCGACTCCGTGGCACTCAACACCTTGGGCGGAAGACTCGGATCACGACGAATAATCCGTACAGCAGCAGAAACCGGATCCGATTCCCCACTTTCCCAAATCAGAGCCAAAAGATGCGCATTCGGCCCCTCCACAACGCGGTTGAGATAAGCCCACGCTTGATGCCTCGCTGTGAAATCTGGCGCGTCCTTAAAAATGACCGAATGAACTAAAGAACTCTAAAGAAGGCGCTGCTTTGTTCGGCCCGCTTCCCTGGGTCACCTGCCCGCTCTCATAGTCATCTCCCTGACGTGTGTGACAGGTACCGTTATCGTCCAATGTTGTCTACCCCCTCATGTAAAGATTGTGCTTCATCAAAATGGTCGAGCGTCACATGTGACAGCCCGACCTCCGCGCCTACCCCCGATGAACCCTCGTCACCAGCTCCTGACGCCCCTGCCTCGAGATCCGCAATCGTGAACGCCACCCGACACAGCCGGTCAACTCCTCGCTGAGTCACTGCATCTGTACGCAGTAAATAGTCGACATAGCTGGCCACCATCGGGACCGTGCTCAACCACTCACGGATCCATTTTCCTGGCACGCGGGAATTGGTGATCGGCCCTAAACCGGCGGACTCCCATCGTCGCCGAGCATGCATGTAAGCCTGACATACTCGCCGTCGTATCGATTCTGACGATTCACCACGACGTACCGACGACACCATGGACGCTTTCGGCGCCGTCGTCACAGCGAGGTCAATTCGGTCTAATAGTGGGCCCGACAATCCGGACAAATATGTCGAGCGAACACGACCTGTACACCGACATTCCTGAGGCGTCGCTGCACTACAGGGACACGGATTTGCGGCCATAATCAACTGAAAACTCGACGGATACACGACGGAAAAACGGTTGCGCGAAATCCGCACATAACCCTGCTCAAGTGGCGTACGCAACGCATCGAGGACCCGGGCCTTCATCTCCCCCACCTCGTCGAGAAACAACACACCGTGGTGCGCCCGACTGATAGCGCCCGGCCGTGGCCGCCCCGAACCTCCACCAATGAGCCCAGCGACTGAGATCGAATAATGCGGATCCACAAATGGAGGCCGAGTGACCACGTCGGTCATCGTCTCTGATGACAACGAATGAATCGCCGTCACTTCAAAACATTGCTGTTCACTTAATGGTGGGAGGATGGTGGGAACGCGGGCCGCCAACATTGATTTCCCGGATCCCGGAGGGCCGATAAGAAGCATATGGTGGCCACCAGCAGCTGCGATTTCAATACCGCGCCGGGCTAGTTCTTGACCGAGAACGTCCGACATGTCCAGCGTCTCATCGTGTTGAACGGCCGCAGACGACACTCGGTGATGTTCGCACCGAATACACGCGTGCTGCACAGCTTCTGAGGTCAGCACCGATTGATCACTCGTCATCGGTTGTCCCGTGCACCCCCACGCCCATGCCGCGCGCAATGAGGTCACAGCCCACACTGAAATACCCGCGACCAAGGAGGCTTCCGCTGCGTTGGCCGCGGGAACAATAGCGGCCGTCATTCCCTGGTCACGCGCTGCGATAACGGCAGGGAGCACACCAGCAACAGGGCGGACATCACCATTCAGCCCCAGTTCACCGATAAAAACCGTCGAATCAAGGCGGGCTCTTATGTCTCGGTCTCGTTTCTTCGAGCTACTCGATCCGTTCGCTGACCTGCTGGCATTCGACGCGAGAACTGCGATCACCAGAGCAAGGTCATAGCCAGATCCGTTTTTCGGTAGCGACGCAGGAGAGAGACTGACCACGATCTTCGTCTTGGGCCACTCGAGGCCGGAGTTTCTCGCCGCTGAACGGATGCGGTCGCGCGCCTCCGATACCGCCGTATCCTCCAAGCCGACAACGTTCATTCCGGGTAGGCCCGGACCAGAATCCGCCTCAATGGAGATAGGGATTCCCGATACCCCTTGAAGGGCCACAGAGTAGGTCCGCCCGACGGTCATCACGCCACCTCTTCAAAGTGCTCGAGCGAACAACGCCATGGCATACCGTCGCTAGGCGGATGGACCGCAATGTCGATCAAATCGATACGAATGAACTGAGGATGGACGTCGGGGTGGGCGGTTAGCCACTGGCTCATTCCCCGCCGAAGAGTCTGCTGCTTCTTCCGCGTTATGGCCTCAACTCCTCCACCGAAAAACTGGGTTCGACGCGTTTTGACCTCGACGACGGCGCATACCGTCGGTGAGTTGCCCACGCTGCTGTTCATCGTGGTGACGATGTCCAACTCGCCACCGCGAAAGCGCCAGTTCCTGTCGACGATGACGACCCCTTGGCGGACAAGCCATTCCGCTGCGCGATCTTCGCCCCACCGGCCTAAAAGCTGAGTAGAACAACTCCCTACAAACGCCGACACATAATCGTCGTCAAGACAAAGCTGTGTCTGTGTACTACCGTCAGTCCCCACCGCGACCCCCTACTACTGATGTCAGTCATATCCGTGTGGGCGATAGCTTCTCATAAAAATCCCAAGCGACGTCGGCATTCGGCGTGAACACCATGCGTCGCTGGGGATAACTAGGTAACAAGCACACTATGTAGAGCACACAAAGTGCTACTGCACCTATATGTGCTCTGAGTACGTGGGCACAGGAGCACTAAAAAGAACTCTAAAAAGGGGCTCGAACGAAAGCGCTCTGAAGGCACTCTCTCAATTCTCGCTAGCGCGAATCGACCTAATCCGGAAGCTGGATATCAGGCTTATCTAGCTCCTCAATATTGACGTCTTTAAAGGTGATAACTCGCACGTACTTAACAAATCGAGCGGGCCGGTACATGTCCCACACCCAGGCATCCGACATCCGAACTTCGAAATAGACTTCCCCGTTCGAATTATTAGGTATGAGCTCCACCGCATTAGCTAAATAAAACCGACGTTCCGTTTCCACGACATACGAAAACTGGCTTACCACGTCGCGGTATTCACGATACATGGATAATTCGACGTCGGCCTCGAAATTTTCTAGATCCTCAGCACTCACTGAAACTCAATCCTCCACAGCAGATCTGGATATACGACATAATGTACGTCAATTCAATAAAGGTCAGACGATCAGATCGAATGATGAGCACGGTACGCACCTACCGCCTCGGCCACGTTCCGATAAGTGTAACGATGCTCGGGCGTCCCGCCGTGGAGGCACACCGCGTCAATATGGTGAGCAGTCCCGTAGCCCTTGTGCTTCTCCAGACCGTACCCGGGGTAGCGCTCCGCGAGATCGCACATGTAGCGGTCACGAGTAACTTTCGCCAAGACGCTTGCGGCCGCGATACACCGGGCGGCCGAGTCCCCACCGATGATCGGAAGATGCGGTTGCGTCAGCCCATCGACTCGCATGGCGTCGGTAAGAACATAGTGTGGACGTTGGTCTAATACCCCTACGGCACGTCGCATCCCCGCGATATTCATGGCTTGGATTCCATATTTATCGATATCTACAGCTGGGATAAGAATGACTGACCATGATTCAGCCGAATCCTTAATAATCGGGAACAGTTTTTCTCTCATTGTGGGAGAAAGTTTCTTAGAATCAGTCAGCTTATCCAGGGGATGAATGGGCTTTGCCGGCAATATGCACGCGGCTATGGCCATCGGACCACAACACGCTCCCCGACCTGCCTCATCCACACCGGCGACGGGACCTAAACCGGCTTTGACCAATGCATGCTCATATGTCCGGGCTTGTGGCATACGACGAATTCGCGTGGCTTGAATAGTCAACCGCACACCGGCATGCTTGGTACCGGCATGTTTACCCGTTTCTACACATGCTCTCACCTGGTTAAAGCTACGCGAATGCCCGTCAACCAGCAGAGCACGCCCCGACGTTGTCAGCACAACCGATCCCCTACGACTGAATCTGAGGATGCTTCACAGTACCTATCCGATTGAACGGCAGAATGCGAGCATCAACGCGACCAATCACATTATCCACCGGAACCGTTCCTTGGTATTGATCCCCCATATGGAACCGCGAATCTCTCGAATTGGTGCGGTTATCCCCCATGACCCAGAGATGATCCTCGGGAACTTTCACAGGGCCAAAGTATTCGCCCCCACAAGCAATCGATCCACCTTTAGTATCGACGCTCCGGGAAGGCGGGTTCATGATATACGAATTATCAATGTCCTTGCCATTAACTTTGACCCCTTTATCGCCAGGTAAGCATTCCACTGTCTGGCCACCGGTTGCTATCACACGCTTAACAAGATCATTTTCGTCTGGTGCCACGAGTCCGATATACGACCCTAAGTTTTGAAAACCACGGACAATCCGATTACTCGATCGACTCGTTGTGTACGCATTATCCCAGGACTCGGAACCTTTAAAAACAACCACATCACCGGGCTTGGGGTCTTTAAAGTCATACACCATTTTATTGACGAAAACTCGGTCATTATTGCAGTCCGTACATCCATGAAGCGTGGGCTCCATAGACTCAGAAGGAATGACATAAACCCGCCCCACCACTGCTTGAAAAGCAATGGTCGCTATCAGCGCAATCGCAATAATGATAGGGACATCGATATACCACGGACGCTCAGAACGAGGCGACTGTTTCTTCGAGCGCTCGCTTTTCGACGGAGCAACGGAACGTGTGGCACGACGTCCTGCCGGACGGTGTGAAGGCCTATTGCCGACGCTGCCACCGCGAGAATTCTGCCGTTCACGCAGCGCTCTGCTGTCATGTCTGACCGAGGTCCGTGACGGCTGACGCCGAACTCGTCGCCCATCAGGTGACGGGCGATCGATATTCTTCCCCCTCGACGCACGTAAACGCTCAGGGCTCGTACAGGGGCGCCAGCCCGATGGGTTAGTTTCGGTCACAGGCCGTCATAGTACCAGCAGAATTCAGCAAAACATGATGTCTCCACCGCGATAGCGAATCGCAGTGGGATAACACCTCCGCAGTGGACACCGCCTATGACGTCCTATGACGTCGCGAACAAGACCGCCGGAACACACGGAACCGCAACATCCCGGCCCAACGCGTTCTTCGCGTAAGCAATCACACGCGGATTCGTCGTGTATGACAGGTGATCGCCGTAGTCCTTATTGCATCCGTCTTGCGTCACAATGTTGCTGACATCGACGTCTTTGCCCGATTCGGCGGCCGTCGTGAACTGCGCATGGCTCGTCGGCGTGACCACTAAATCAGCATGAGACGAAATGGACACATACTTGACGCCAAGAACCTCGATGTCGCTCATTTCGTGGGCCATGAAATCTGAACCAGTCAACAGATCATTGGACGCGGGTCCACCCAGTTTGCCGACGACAGTGCTGATCGGTAACTGAGCGGCGTCGAGCTCTTGATAAAGGTGGTTAACGCCGAGCAGCGTCGTGCCTTTGAGGACACCGCCGAGGGTGATGACTTTGCCAACGCCCTTACCCTCTTTGCGCTTCGTGTACGCAGCTGCCATCGATCCGCCTTCGGAGTAACCGATGATGTCGACATCGCTGCCCCCGAGGTTGTCGCGAATTGCATCGATCTTGGCGGTGACTTCATCCACGCTATCCGCCATCGGGTTAAGGCCATTGAGACCAGGAATCAACCCGGCGCCGTCGCGGTTTCGGCCGTCATGGGCCGAGGGTCACCGTAATTAAATCCATAGACACAGAAACCTGCAGCTGCCAGTTCCGGAGCCATCCGTGCATACGTCGAATAGAAATTCGAGTTCAAACCGTGAAGCAAAACAATGGGATTCTCGCCACGGCGCGGAGTACATTCCACATTTGCACCCTGCGGGGCAAGAGCCGGATTGGCCATACCCAGCAATGTCGCCTGAACAAAACTGTCCTCTTTTGGTCCATGGCCGACGGTTTCAGCCCACGGAACATCCTTCGCCGCGGGAAGATCAACCTGCGTCGTGATGGGCTTGGCCGAAGCCTGTGGGGCGGTGCCGACCGCACCTGTCATTCCGGCAATAGCAGTAGCGGCAGCAAGGACACACGCGGCCACTTTCTTCGTCGACGAGTGAAGCGATGAGAGCATTCTGAGCCTTTCACACAACCTTGCACTCGATTCGATGTGACCAGAGTTCATTCACTGCGACTGAGTGCAACCTGTATTCGATCCAGTAAAAAGAAGGTTTCAACAGATCTCGATGACAACACTGCAGTAGTTGCTCGCAGTCATTCGAGAGGGGAACTGAAGAACCAACATTGAAACTACCTACGGAACCGTAGAAAAAGGGCTAACGCACAGAAATTACCCCCGTTTAAGGTGGGAGCTCCCTCCCTATGCCGATGGTTTCTACGTAAACGGCGTGATTGGCGCCCACATATTTGTGAGAGGCCTTGTGGCGTACTTAAGGATTAATGAGTCAGTTCTCAGGGTTTTACGACAAAATGTGTCCGCGTGCCGGAAAACTGCGGGGGAATAAGGGCGAAAAATGGCCGAAAATTGGCCATATACCCCCGCACTTTATATTTTGGGGCGCGTATCCCCCCGCACTTTTCGGACTCTAGGTGGACTCCAGGTGTTGCTTTCCCCCAGTTTTCCGTCTACCGGCTCCTTGTTCCGCGCGTCGGTGCTTCGCACGCCGGAAATTGGGTTCTTCCTGGGGTTATACGGCTAATACGACAAAATTTGGCATAGAAAAAGACCAATGCGATGTGCCTGAGCACTCACATTGGTCTTCCTTGTTAAACCACCGAGCTGGTCAACGACGGATAGTCGATTAACGACGTTCCTTGATCTTGGCTGCCTTACCGCGCAGGTTACGCAGGTAGTACAGCTTGGCACGGCGAACGTCACCGCGGGTCAGAACCTCGATGTGGTCGATGTTCGGTGTGTGAACCGGGAAGGTACGCTCCACGCCGATGCCGAACGACACCTTGCGGACGGTAAAGGTCTCACGGACGCCGGAGCCCTGGCGACGGATAACAACGCCACGGAACACCTGGATACGGGACTTCTGTCCCTCGATGACCTTCACGTGGACATCAACGGTATCGCCGGAGCGAAACTCCGGAATATCGTCGCGCAGTGATGCAGCATCAACCTTGTCAAGAATGTTCATAAATACGATCCTTCGTGGTCGGAGCAGAGGAACCTAGCGGCACTTCCCTGGAGGGCGCTCGGCCGGTTCGTACCCAGTACATTTTCACTGTCGAGTCACGCAGAATGCTCCGGGATAGCGTTGCAGCATCCCAGCATCAACGTCGATTGTTACAACGATGGCTTTCGCTTGCACTCGGCGAAACAGACAACCTCGAAATTATTGCACTACAGCAGTTATTTCTCCAACTCCGCCGACGCCACCGGCGTGTCGGGTGAAACTTGAGTCAGCGGATCCCGACGTCGGCACCCGGTTACTTGCCGAACCCGGCGCGACGAAGAGCGTCGGCCATGGAACCACCCTGCTCACGTCGATTGCCCGATCCTCGGCGACCACCCTGATGAGGCTTGCGGCCACCTTGATTGGGCTTACGCGAGCCCTGGCCACGTCGATGAGAGGCATGATCGCGCCCATCTCGACGGTCCTCGCGATGATCACCTTGTCGGCGTTGGCCTTTCTCTCCCGGCTCGTCGTTCAACCGCAAAGACAACCCAATACGCTGCCGATCTGTATCCACGTCCATAACTTTGACGCGAACGACCTGGCCGGACTTCACAACATCGTGCGGATCCGACACAAAGCGGTCGCTCATCGCCGACACGTGGACGAGCCCGTCCTGGTGGACTCCGATATCAACGAAGGCACCGAAGGCGACGACGTTCGTGACCGTGCCCTCAAGCACCATGCCGGGAGTTAAATCAGAAACCTTTTCTATGCCCTCTTTGAACGTTGCGGTCCGGAACTCCGGGCGAGGATCGCGGCCCGGTTTATCGAGCTCAGCGATAATATCGGTCACCGTCAGGATTCCCACAGGCCCTTGAGCAAACTGAGCAGGATCGAGCCCACTGAGTACGCGGGTATTGCCCATTAGGTGGTCCACGTCCAGGCCAGTGGTCTCCGAAATTGTCGACACAACACCGTACGACTCCGGGTGTACTGCCGACGCGTCGAGCGGCTGCGAACCTCCACGGATACGCAAGAAACCAGCGCATTGTTCAAATGCCTTCGGCCCCAGGCGCGGGACCCTCGTCAAGGCTTTGCGCGAATCGAAAGCACCGTTGTCTTCGCGATACGCCACAATGTTCTCGGCGATGGTCGGAGTCACGCCGGCCACCCGGGTCAAAAGCGGAGCTGACGCGGTGTTCAAATCAACGCCCACCGCGTTAACTGCGTCTTCCACCACAGCGTTCAGAGCATCGGTCAAGGACGACTGGTTGACGTCATGCTGGTACTGCCCAACACCAATCGATTTCGGATCAACCTTGACCAGCTCAGCCAACGGATCCTGCAACCGCCGAGCAATCGACACCGCCCCACGCAGGGAAACATCGAGATCAGGGCACTCTTTACTCGCTAGTTCCGACGCCGAATAGACGGAGGCTCCCGACTCTGACACCACCACGGGGGTCGGGGCGTCGCCGCCCAGCTCCTTCACCCTGGCCGCCACCTCGCGGGAGAGTTTTTCCGTCTCGCGGCTGGCCGTCCCGTTGCCGATAGCCATCAGGGCAACATGGTGGCGGACGCACATCGTCGCCAATTCGTCGATAGCTGCCGACCACCTGTTCTGTGGCTGGTGGGGGTACACGATCGTCGTGTCCAGCACTTTCCCCGTGTCACCAACCACCGCAACTTTCACGCCATTGCGGTACCCGGGGTCAAGGCCGATGGTCACTTTCTGGCCAGCAGGGGCAGCAAGCAAAACGTCGTGGAGGTTCTTCGCAAAGACCTCCACCGCCGTTGCTTCCGCCTTCTCCTTCGCCCTCATACGAGCATCCAAGCTCGCAGAAACGCTCAGTTTCGTCCGCCAGCCCCACTGGATCGCTTTCTCAATCCAGTCCGCGGCGGGGCCATCATGGCCAATAGAGCTCCCCAGGTCCGCGTCGTCGGCAATGAGGCCAACATAGGGAGCGTCGTCACCGGGATCGATCGAGAGGGAAATGACACCCTCACGCTCACCGCGCAGCAGGGCTAACACGCGGTGCGACGGCACATCCGAGAGCTGCTCCGCGAAGTCGAAATAATCCCGATACGTCGCCCCCTCCTGTTCCTTGCCCTCCACAACGTGAGCTTCGAGGGCGCCAGAATCCCACACCCTATCGCGAATATGGCCGACGAGGTCCGCGTTCGTCGCTAAGCGGTCGACGAAAATAGCGCGGGCACCCTCCAGCGCCGCCTTCGTGTCCTCGAACCCCTCGGTGGTGTAGGACTGCGCGGCCGATTCCGGGTCCAGCGTGGCGTCGGCAAGTAAAGAATCAAGGAGCGGCTCAAGACCAGCTTCCCGTGCCTTATCTGCCTTCGTCCTGCGGCGCTTTTTATAGGGCAGATACAGATCCTCTAAGCGGGCCTTCGTGTCGCACTGCTGGATGAGCTCCCGCAACTCGTCGGTCAGCTTGCCCTGGCTATCAATTGCTTCGAGAATCGTCTGCTTGCGGTCCTCGAGCTCCCGCAGATAGGTCAAGCGCTCCGACAGGGTGCGGAGCTGGGCGTCGTCGAGACCGCCTGTCATTTCCTTGCGGTAGCGGGCAATGAAGGGAACCGTATTACCTTGGTCCACCAAGTCGACCGTCGTGCGGACTTGTTGCTCAGTAACACCTAATTCATGAGCGAGGGTCTGAATAATCACCCGACCGATGGTAGCCGTTACGCTCCAGCCACTCATCGTCAGCATGGCTCAAAAGCCCCGCAGCCCGGCAGCGCTCAATCAAATCTGGCCGACGGTGGGCCGTGATTTCTAGGGCACGCTCCCGATGCCACTGATCGACCTTCGCGTGATCGCCCGACAGCAAAATATCGGGGACGTCCCGACCACGCCACGACCGTGGCTTCGTGTACCTCGGCCCCTCCAGCAACCCCTCAGAGAACGAATCTTCCTCGTGGCTGCGCCGATTACCAAGGACACCCGGAATCAGACGAACAATTGCTTCAGCCATGACCAGCACAGCAACCTCACCGCCGACCAAAACATAGTCGCCGATCGACACTTCCTGAACGCGATAATGATCGCGGGCGTCGTCGAAAACCCGCTGGTCAATGCCCTCATAACGGCCGCAGGCGAAAACGAGGTGGTCTTCCTGGGCTAACTCATGCGCTAAGTCCTGGGTAAAAGGAGTACCTGTCGGAGTTGGTACGACGAGGACCGGTGTCGACGAGGTGTGGCCAGACTGACCAGACTGACCAGTTTCGACGACCTGAACCGACGAGCCGCTGGCGTTATCAGATGAAGCGAGGAGGTCATCATGCCTCGGTTGGCGACGGTGAGGCTCGGCCGTGACAAGGTCCGCGGACTCGGTGACGGGCCCAGTACCCTGGGCGACGTCGTCAAGCGCGCTCCCCCACACGTCGGGCTTCATCACCATGCCCGGGCCGCCCCCATAGGGTGAGTCGTCGACGGACTTGTGTACCCCCGACGCCCACTGCCGCAGATCGTGAACACCGACGCTGATGATCCCCTGCTCGATTGCTTTGCCAAGCAAGGCGTGCCGCAAGGGCTCCATGTAGGCGGGAAAGATGGTGATGACATCAAGCCGCAGGTGGTGAGGCACGGTCGTTTCCTTATCCATCCTGTCCTCCTACGGTAGATCCAACAATCCCTCGGGCGGGGTCACGACAATGGCCTCATTGTCGATATCGACGATCGGAACAATGGCCTGGACAAATGGAATGAGGACCGTTCGCGGCGCACCATCGGACTCTGCTTCGGCGGACTCTGCATCATCGGACTCTATTTCCACTTCCAGCAAGCGCTGGGCCGGACCACGCAGCACATTCTTGACAATTCCAATGTCCTCGAGCTCTGGTTGATCCCCCTCATAGGCCCGCGCGTGTGCTTCCTCTGCACTCACTGGGCCCACGGTGAGGACGTGAAGCCCTTCCAACTCGAAGTCATAAAACTCGTCGTCGGAGTGATCGATAACTGGCTCCGCAACGAAACGCACTCCCCGCAAAGACTCGGCGGCATTTCGATCCGGAATTTCCTCGGCTTTCATGATGATTCTGCCTTGGTGCCCCCGAACCGACGCCACGGTCAGAGTAAATGGCTCCTGAGATCCGCCATTCCGTCGCTGGCGCCCACCTACGGGCATGGCCTTGACGACGCTTCCCACCGCGAAGCGCCTCTCGGGGTCATCCGTGGTTGGCTCGACGACGAATTCTCCCCGGACCCCATGTGGCTTGACGACGCGACCGATCTGTACGTAATTGGGATCGTCCGCGGAATTATCATGCTTGGTCACGACGTCATTATCACAAAATCATGGCCGCGGAGCGAATACGTTAACGAATCTCTATCCGGGTATCGCGGTCGAGGCTGCGCAAAATCGTGCGAAGTGCCTCGGCGTGGCGCCCTTTGCGCCCGATCACCATGGCGCGGTCGTCGGGATGGACGTAGACGATGAGCACGTGCTGCCGCCCCCGATAGGTCGTCCGTACTGTCACGTCGTCGGGGTGAGGAACAATACCCCGGACAAGGTGGAGAACAATTTTTTCTTCCGACGACGTCACCTCTGATGTGGTGCGGCGGAGATCGGAGGGAGAGGCATTCGTCATAACTACCACTATACTTCCTACGACCCCGAGGAACTGGAGCAAAACAAAAACCGGTGCGCAGAGTCACTCTGCACACCGGGTAAGCACAAGCTACACGTAGTGAGGCACAAGCCCCACGGAACGTGAAACTACTCAGCTGATTCTTCCTCAGCCTTGTCTTCAGCAGCTTCCTCAGCTTCGGCTTCTTTAGCCGCTGCTTCTTCAGCAGCCTTCTTTGCAGCCTTACGCTTTTCGGTGATGGCCTCCAAAGTCGGGCCATTGTTCGCCTCAGCGAGAGCCTCGTTGAAGAGATCCAGCTTGGACTTCTTCTCCGGCTGAGCCTTCAGCGTCCCCTCAGCACCGGGGAGACCCTTGAACTTCTGCCAGTCACCCGTAACCTTCAGCAGAGCGAGGACGGGCTCGGTCGGCTGAGCACCAACGCCCAACCAGTACTGGACGCGGTCCGAATCGATGCGAATCACTGACGGATCTGCCTTGGGCTCATAGATGCCCAGGTTCTCGATAGCGCGGCCCGAACGGCGGGTGCGGGAATCGGCAACGATGACACGGTAGTGCGGCGTACGGATTTTACCGAGCCGCTGCAGCTTAATTTTGACAGCCATATTCTTCTTTCTGTGGTCACCGGGCAGTGCAGACACTCCCTACCGAGAGGGAGCCGGTTCAGCCCTTGGATTTAACCTGCGCGTGACCACCGGTCGGCCGTAGCCGAGGACGGTGTTACGCAGGAACGCTACGCGCTGTCCCATCGGTGCTACTCGCGCGCGAGCGCACCGAAACAGACAACTTTCCGAATGCTAGCAGATCACACCGGAATTACCGAAACACCCCGCGCTGTGCTTCTTGTACGGGGCACTCATCTGCCTCACTTATCAGCACTACTTCTTCCGTCGGCCCTGAGAGCCTTGACCGAAGTCGAGGTTATTGAGGTCGATATTTTCCATTCCCTTAGGCAGGTTCTGCGGCCCCATGCCGGGCATACCTCCTGGCATCCCACCGCCCATACCCATCTGCTGCTGGAACTGCTGCAGCTGATCCATGCTCGGCATTCCGCCCCCACGCTGCGCCGCGGAACGATTCTTATTCTTGTTCTTACCTTTCTTCCCCTTCTTGCCTTTACGGCCTTTCTTCTGCTTCTTTGTTGCACTACCTCCGCCGAGACCGAAACGGCTGGTCATCTTGCTCATCATCTTCTTCGCCTCGAAGAATCGCTCAACCAGCTGGTTAACATCCTGAACGGTCACACCCGAACCGGCAGCAATGCGACGGCGTCGCGACGCATTCAGTATTTTCGGATCATTGCGCTCAGCGGGAGTCATACCGCGAATAATGGCCTGAATGCGGTCGAGTTGTTTTTCGTCGACCATGTCGGCCATCTTGGACATCTCTGAGCCGCCCGGAAGCATCTTCAAAATGGCACCCATCGGACCCATTCGACGCACCATCAGCATCTGCTCAAGGAAGTCGTCCAGGGTGAGTTCCCCCGAAAACATTTTCGACGCTGACCGCTCAGCTTCTTGCTGATTAATCGTTTGCTCAGCCTGCTCGATGAGCGTCAGAACATCGCCCATGCCCAGAATCCGGTTGGCCATCCGATCCGGGTGGAACACATCGAAGTCATCAAGCTTTTCACCAGTGGAAACGTAGAGAATCGGCTTCCCGGTTACCTCACGGATTGATAGCGCTGCACCGCCTCGAGCATCGCCATCGAGCTTAGTGAGGACAACACCGGTGAAATCGACGCCTTCCCGGAACGCATCCGCAGTATGGACCGCATCCTGACCGATCATCGAATCAATCACGAAGAGAACTTCGTCGGGCTTGGTGGCATCACGTATATCTCGCGCCTGCTGCATGAGGACTTCATCAATACCGAGCCGGCCGGCTGTATCAATGATGACAACATCGTGTTTAGTGCGCTGTGCTTCCGCAATGCCCGCGGTCGCGACCCCAACAGGGTCGCCATGTGACTGACCCATTTCATGTTCGACGGTATCCGTCCAGGTACCGGGATCCGGTGCGAAAGTTGGTACATCGGCACGTTGACCGACAATCTCTAGCTGCTGAACAGCTCCCGGGCGCTGGAGGTCACAAGCCACCAACATGGGCGTGTGCCCCTGCTTTTTCAGGTGGTGAGCTAATTTCCCGGCCAGTGTGGTTTTACCGGCACCCTGCAGACCGGCGAGCATGATCACCGTCGGAGGATTCTTCGCTAACTGTATGCGCCGGGTCTCACCACCCAAAATGCCGATGAGCTCTTCATTGACAATCTTGACAACCTGTTGAGCAGGGTTAAGCGCCTCTGACACCTCAGCACCCGTGGCGCGTGCCTTGATGTTTTTAATGAAAGCGCGGACAACTGGAAGCGATACATCTGCTTCCAGTAAAGCTAAGCGGATCTCGCGCGCCGTGGCATTAATATCTGATTCAGTCAGCCGGCCTTTACCGCGCAAACCTTTGAGCGCTCCGGTCAATCGGTCAGACAGTGACTCAAACACAGATTCTCCCCTGTTGGGTTGTCGGCATGAACTCCCCTAGCATACAAGCTCGAGGCTTGCAGTACTGAGCCCACTCGTACCGGATGGGTACTACCTACACACTCGGCCCTATGAACGAGGCCCTATTTCTTGTTTTGCGCAAGCGTGGAAAATGCCTGTTTAATGCAATCCACAAAAATAGGCATTGCCCCATAGTCCGGGTGAATTCCGTCAGACTGCAGGTCGCCCGTGTGCTTTGCTGCCACATCGGACCAGTCAGCGACAGTCACGTTCGGATATTTCGCCGCTATCTTTTGGTACTCATCCGTCACTTGCGGCTCCCAGCCAGCACCATACGTGTTGACCAGAACCACGGTCCGCCCACGCTGAATCTCGTCGATTTCCTGCTCAACAGCCTGGGGATCGCGAACACCCCAGTTGGTCCCCAGCGCAATAACGACGGCGCGGCGGATCTTCCCTTTGCGCTCCATGTCCTGCATGATCGGAATAGCTTGCTCCCACGCGCGCTCCGACTGCGCAACAATATCCACGCCCGGATAGTCCTTGACAATCTCAGGCGCGGCCGTGACCAGCATGGAATCACCGAACATTGTCGTGTCTTTGCCCTCCGGCGGGGTGTAGTCCACCGTGTCCGAGCGGTCTATCCCTTGTCCGCCCGTCGCACCAGCGCCATCTCCAGGGGAGGAGCCGTCGCCAGTATTGACGAGGTGCTCGTTTTCGGTGATTTTCTGTTCGACGAGTGTTTTGTCCGGTGCAGTCGAGGCCACAGATACTGTGCATGCCGCGAGCGCGACGGGAACAATCAGGGTTGCCACAGCGGCCGGTGTTAAGCGAACACGCCGTGATGTGTGGGGGTTCCGACGTGCCGACGTCCGACGACCGTCCCCGGACTGAGTATCCGGACGTTTAACGAAGAGCCCGCAAAACGCTGCCCACGCGCCACGGAACCCCAAGCGTCGGATAGGGGTTTCCAGATACCGCAGCGAAATCTCACACACAATGAACGTGACGACGACGGCACCCAACCGCACTGCCCACGACGCGGCACTGTTGTCCGGTGTCGGGATGACGATTTGCGCAAGGATGATCAGTGGCCAGTGCCAGAGATAGACCGCGTAGGACCGATTGCCGACCCACGACGCGGGGCCGGATGACATCAGCGGGACTAAGCCACCGCGTTTGACCAGGAAGCTGGCGATCATGATCGCGGTCAGGACGTTCGCCACGGCAATACCACCGTGGAACGCCTCGGCTGAGCCGTCGCCAATGATGATCATGAGAACGATTAATCCGGCGCAGGAGAGCCAGCCGAGGACCGGCCCCACCGCAGACCAGAACCGCGTTGTGATGAAGCCGCCGTCGGCGCGCGATGCTTCGAAAGCTAGGGCGGCACCGATCATGAGCCCTAAGAGGTGCGTGTCCGTTCCGTAGTACACGCGCGTCGACAAATCCGGGCTGAAGAGAACTGCCATGCCGACGGCGGACGCGGCGGCCACGATGAGCAGGGAGAATGAGACCCGGCGTCGGGCGAAGTGCCGTCGAGCTATCCAGACGAATACCCAGGGCCACAACAGGTAGAACTGTTCTTCCACTGCCAGTGACCAGAAGTTCATGAACAGTTGTGGGACGTTGCGGGTGAAGTATGACGACCCGGCGGCGATCTCGACCCAGTTGTAGGAGAAGGTCAAGACCCCAATTATCTGCGGAGAAATGCGCACCAACAGATCCTGGGCTTGTTCGGCCCAGCGCGTACACAGCCAGGTCAGCGGGACGACGATGATGATGAGGCTGACCAGCGCCGGGATGAGCCTGCGCGCACGTCGAATCCAGAAATTCGCCAAATTCGAGTGGCCCGTTTTGTGGCGTTCGCGGATTAAGAGCGTCGTGATCAAGAACCCTGACACGACGAAGAAGACGTCGACGCCCATGAACCCGCCGGGCAGCAGATCGGGATCAAGATGGAAGAGGAGGACCGACAGAATTGCGATAGCGCGGAGGCCATCCAGCCCCAAGATCCGCCCACCGGGAAGTGTGGGTGAGACTCGAGTGGGCTGAGCTTTCGTGCGACGCCAAGTGCCCTGGCGTGAGCGTGGTGCGCGCGTGGGTTGCGGGCCCTGCGACGCTCGCCGGGCACGATGACCGGCCGAGTTAGAAGTCCTGTCTAGGCGGTTGTGGCGGGTCTCACGGGTGGCACCGGCACCGCGATCCGCGGATGACTCACGGGTGAAAGATGAGGATTCTCGGGTGAGGAAATCTGCTTCGGGACGACGTCGGTGGGCCTCTGCTAGGGCTTCTGCCCGAATGGAATAAAAATTGTCGCTGGGTAAACGGCGTCCGTTGCGATCTAAACGCCCCCGTGTGTATCGCTGAGGGTACTCGGGTCCTTGACTCTGACGGGGATATACCTGGCGGGACTGTGCCCTGCCGGACTGCATAGTGTGGGGAGGTCGTCCTTGCTGGTCAAGGTAGTGACGATTGTGGGTCGCTGAAGCGCTCTCCGAGTCCTGATTGGGACGGCGATCATAACGGCCATCGGCGGGCGACCATGTGACACGGGCCTCGCGCCCCGGCTGTCGGCTATCACGACGGTGGTGTGCCACAAAAACCACCTTTCTGGAAAATCTCCACACAAAGCATAGCGGAAATAAAACTTTACTGGAGAAATGCTGAAAAGCGTGACAACTATCGCGTGTCCATCACTAAAACTGATTATTTAGGTAAATAAGGTACCTGACTAGGAATGGCAATGACACTGAAATCGGAACATCCTGCGATCAGACGGCGGCACAGACCCGGCTGCACGGTGCTTACTGATAACGGCCCACCGATAACGCCCTTTACCGTCGCGGGCAACCACTACCCCGCCCCTGGGTTCCGATGCTTTAATCACCGAGGGCGTGCCTAATCCGCATCACCGCAGCGTCCTTCTCTTTACGAGTAAGCCCCGGCTTCACACCGAACTGATCAACAACCGTATCGGCGAACGTCGAGACCGTTGCCCAACGAAGCTCCGGTAGAGCACCGATCACGGCAGCCAAAACACCTAAACGATCCCGGGCGCGAACCTCGAGAATATCGCCATTCCACACCAGTTCAGCATCATCTTTGGTGAAAGGAAGACGCGTTTGTCGGGACTTTTGTTGCGCATAGAGAGACTGAAGAACGGAGTTATCGGGCTTGCCCTCATGCACCGGGTGCAGAGCAAACATCGCGACGGTCTGGGTCAGCCCCTTGTCGGTGGGCTCATCACACATGATGCGGGCTTGCAGGATGTGCCATTTGCGGTCCAGCATCAGGTTGATAACGCGCTGAAGCGCGGAAGGGTCGTCGTCGTCAAGGATTAAGCGCCAAAAGTGCTTGTCATCTTGCATTTCTACCGGCGCAGAAGTCTCCTTGAGGTCAATGACGTCGGCAGCGAAGTCAGGGTGCTGCACGGGTGCAATCCGCATCTGCGACCGAGCGACCCGGGCGAGGCGTCGGACAGAAGCGGCAGCTCTCGGGGTCCAGACGGTAGGACCGGTCCCCTGGGCATCGCACGCGGTGAGCACCTCGAGAAGATCGAGAACCAACGGAATGCTATCAACGTAATCGACCAGCTCACGCGCGGTCTCCGCATCATTGGGATCCCGGTTCAGAGCGAGCCGCATGAGATCTGTGTGGTGGGCAACCAAGACTTCCAGCACGCGAGCATCAGCGGGATTGAGGCCCATGCGCCGGGCAGCATCTTTGACCATCCGAGCGCCAACCACGCTGTGGTCCTCGGGCTGATCCTCATCCCCCGTTTGCTTGCCCAGATCGTGATACAACGCAGCAAGCAGGAGCAGATCGGGGCGAGGCACATGAATCGTGTTCTCCGCCGCTTGCTTCACCACCGCCAGCGCGTGCTTATCCAAGGTCAACACGTGGGTTCGTTCCCGCGGCATGACCCCACGAATGCGGCGCCACCCTGGCACGATGGGCTCCCAGAGATCGTGCCGATCCATGGCTTCGACGACGTCGTTCGTTCGATCTCCGCCTGCAAGGACCGCGCAAAAATCAGAGAGTGCCGACGACGGCCAGGGCTCAGGCAAACGAGGGCAGGATTCCAGGCGCGTCCATACGGCTTCGCCGACGGGGAGACCTGTTCTCGCAGCGGTAGCTGCTACGCGTAGAGGAAGGCCGGGATCGTCCATCTTCACCGAGCGAGCTAAAGCGATCTGCCCATTATGATCCACCACGCCTTCGTCCAGAGGACGACGGATGGGCCGACGAAGGGCCGTGCGTGACGGTAGCGCCGCGCGCGCCGTTGAAAAGCCAATAGTCAATGCGGCGTCGATATTTCGTGCCGCAGCGGCAACCTCTTCGGATAATGCGTAGCGATCACCACGCCCCATGGCTACGGCGATATCCCCGGCGAACTCGGGATCCAGAATGTCGCGGGCACGACGGACAGAATCATGCAACAGTGTGCGTACGTCTAATAACAGCTGGTAGTCCGTGTCAGACACGGTGGAATTGGCCACCTGCGCGAGAGCGAGCGCACGCAATAGCTGCGCGTCACGAAGCCCGCCGCGGCCGTGCTTGAGATCAGGCCGAGTCATCGCGACAACCGACCCGGAGCGGTGCCACCGCGATGCTGCGGAGGCAACCAAGGAGTCGAAGCGTTGGGGGATGGAGGACCGCCAATCCACCATGATTTTCGCCCTGGCGGAGCTGGCGAGTTCTTCGTCGCCGGTGACGAAACGAAGGTCCACCAACGAGAGCGCGGCGGTCATGTCCGCGGATACCGCCGAGATCATTCCCGACACTGTCCGCACGGAATGATCGAGCGGAATATTGCGGTCCCACAGCGGGTACCACACCGACTCCGCGACCAAGGCCACCACATCCGATTTAATGCCATCCGCGTGAAGCAGCGTCACATCGAGATCGGAATAGTGAGTCATTTCGCGACGAGCAAAAGATCCCGTTCCACACAGCGCGAAACCATCCGGCAAATCGCACTGACTGAGCATCTCCTCATAGGAGGCCGTGACTGCCTCACGAACCAACGCCGGCGATGACGGAAGGCCGTCTGAATTATTCGCGGCTGAATTACTCCCAGTCAGCTGCCCCGAAGACGCACTTGGTTCGTGCCGTACCCTGGCCAATCGCTGTCCACTACCTGTTACGCCCACTTGTTATACAGCGTCCTCGCCGCGTTCCGCCGTCCGGACTCGCGCAACATCGTCGACCGGTGTTACCCAAATCTTCCCGTCACCGATCTTTCCGGTACGAGATGCGGAAATAATTGCTTCAATGACGTCGGAATACAAATCATCCGACACAACAACTTCGATCTTTATTTTTGAGACGAAGTCAACGGCATATTCAGCCCCGCGATAAACCTCGGTATGCCCTTTTTGCTGCCCAAATCCCTGGACCTCGGTAACCGTCATGCCTCGCACGCCGATACTCTCCAAGGACTCCTTAACATCGGTGAGCGTAAAAGGCTTCACAATAGCGGTGACAAGCTTCACGATCATCTCCTCCTTATTCCTGCTCGGTCTCTCTGTAGCTCTGGGTTAAATCTGTTTCTTGTGCCCATACACCGTACGCCATTCGCCGGCTCAACAGCGCCTACCGAATGTCCATCCCGACGAAGTCATAAGCGGTCTCGCTGTGCATGGCGAAGTCAATTCCGCCTCGTTCAGCGGAATCGTCGATACGCCAGCCCATCACAGCAGAGAGAATCGTTCCGATGATTGTGGTGATGATGGCCGTGAACACCATCGCGACAACGGCGATGACCACCTGAATAATGAATAACCGGAAGCCATCTGCACCGCCGCCGGTCAAGAGCCCGGCGTGGTCTTTTGCTAGCAGGCCGACGCCGACCGTTCCCCAAATACCAGATAGAAGGTGGACACCGACGACGTCTAAGGAGTCATCAAACTTGAGTTTGTACTTGATGCCAACTCCGTAAGCCGACACCACGCCAGCGACAGCACCGAGGATGATCGACGTCACGGGGGTCAAGTTTCCGCAGGCCGGGGTGATAGTAACCAAACCAGCGACGACGCCGGATGCCGCACCCAAGGAGGTGGCGTGGCCGTCTCGTATGCGCTCGACAGCAAGCCAGGCCATCATCGCAGCGCAGGCCGCAACCGTTGTGTTGACCCACGCCAGAGCAGCATTACCATCCGCGGCGACGGCGGATCCCGCGTTAAAGCCGAACCAGCCGAACCACAGGAACGTCGTGCCGATCATGGTGAGGGGCAGGTTGTGCGGGCGCTGAGGGACTTTCAAGAAGTCACGCGATTTGCCCACGATCAGGGCCAAGACGAGGCCTGCAACACCGGCATTAATGTGGACCACTGTCCCACCTGCGAAGTCGATAGGAGCGATTTTCGCGACTTCCTCACCGTCGTCCATCGTCGTCCCGAATAGCCATGCGGCAATGCTGTGATCGGAATCAGAAAGCAAGCCGCCACTCCACACCATGTGAGCCAAGGGGAAGAATGCAAAGGTGACCCACAGCACGGAAAACACAAGCCAGGTGGAGAATTTCACACGGTTGGCAAGAGAACCAGAGATAAGCGCTACCGTAATCACCGCAAAAGTAAGCTGAAACGCGACGTCGATAATCTCGGGGTAGCCATTATTCCCTGTGGGAAATGTTCCATCGTCGGACGGAAGAATCCCTCGCAGCCCAAAATTGGTGAACGGGTTGGCAAAGATTCCGCCGATGTCACCGCTGGAATACGACATCGAGTATCCCCACAGCACATAAATCACTCCGATTGCCCCGAGAGCCCCGAACGACATCATCATCATGTTGAGGGTGGACTTTTGACGTGACATTCCGCCATAGAAAAAAGCGACTGCTGGCGTCATTAACAACACCAGGGACGCGCTGATGAGCATCCACGCGGAATTGCCAGCCGTCACGCCACTCTCCGTTGCCGAAGCGGCAAAAACTACTTGATCGACGAGCACACGAGACTCCTCTCACTGGACTCCATGCAGGGGCGAGCAGCACAAATGGGACGATATTGACATGCTTCGGCGCCTCAAGCGGGAACCCTAATTGTGGGCAGATAGCGATTCGCTGCAATCACACTCGGCACGTCGACGGGGATGGGTTGAGTTTTCACTCCACGGGCGAAGAGGTGACGCCTATACAAAGCATGGTTAACTCGTGTTTCCGACGTCGCAGTACGACATTTCATTCGTGTGAAATAAAACCGATATTGTTTCGCTTTTGTTACGAGGGATATGTTCCGTGGAACATTTTCTGGAAATAATTCCGCGCATCACAATAGCCGCACATCAGAGGAATGCAGTGACACGACGGCGCAGCTTGATTTCGGGCGGTTGTACGCGCGAAAACCCCCGGTGATAAGCACCGGGGGTTATCCGTATTGCCTCAGCTTGGTACATCTATAGCCGGACTAGCGCCCTAACCACTACTGCGAGAGCTATAGCCGGGCTGTAATCTGCTGCGCCATATTGTCTACACCCTGGTCGGTCATGTGCATGGACATTACAGCATTGTTGCCGTTGGTTTCGATCAAACCTGAAACCCAATTGTCCCGACCGGGAGCGCACGTACTGTGTCCTACAGTCGATTCGGTCATGTCGATATAGGTGCCCCCGTTTCGCTCTGCGGCCGACGATTGTTGGCGCTTAATAATGTTGAAAGCGTTCTGGAACCCGAAGCCGGGAGTGTTCAATGGACGAAGATCTCCAGCTTGAATCCAGCACATCATATGTGGGTCTTCAGGTGCAGTGATCTGAGGATAAGACAAGAAAATGAGCTTGGCGTTCGGAGCGGCTTCACGGATACGATGAGCTGCTTTGTCCAGTTCAGCACCGGCTTCAGCCTCGTGGGCAGGATCTTCCGGAGTGGGGCTCCACGCGTACCCTGTCTTATAGAAGTCATTGATACCGATCAAGATCGGAACAGCCTGTGTATTCGGATTCAATGCTCCACTATCGATTGCCTTGGTCACCAAGGTATCAAGGCGATTGGGGTTCATATTACTTTGAAGCGGTGCAGCGGCCAAGGTAGCGCCTGAACATGCGTAGTTCTCAACTTTTCGGCCTGAAATTGTCTGCAGGGCAGACCCGACATCATGCTGGCCGATGGGGCACCCAGAAGCAGCGGAGCCCGTGACAGGGGCAAACCTCGGAGCGAAGGGAATTACTGCTTGAATATGATCATTGAGGAGAGCCAGCTGATTTGGGGTGGCCATATAAGAATCACCCAACAGCACAATATTGGAATCTCCCTCAGCTTCGGCTGGGTGAGTTACTACGGCTGCACCAGCACCAACCGTAAGAACACCAACGAGTGCAGAGAACTTTTTAGCTAAGGACATTTCACTTCTCTTCTTTTTTTACGAGCAAGGAGGCGTTTCGATGGGGCACCGCAGTTCACTATACAACAGGAACGCTGGCCTAATACACAGAAAAGCGCCCTGGTTGACGTGCCGCAGTAGGTGACAGAGCCCCACTACACAACGGTCTACAGAGTGTTTCGTTCGAACACAATATATTATTTCATTTGAAAAGCATAGTTAGCGGTGTGAGCTTGTCACACGAACTATTCGGATGATGACACGGCCGGCTAGTGCATAATCACCACGGGCCACGACCATATTTTTACCCGAGTAGTGCGTCAACGAATCCTTCAACCTCGAACGGCGCTAAATCGTCGACTCCCTCCCCCAGGCCAACCATCTTCACTGGAACACCGAGTTCTTCCTGCACCTGGAAGACAATCCCGCCCTTGGCCGTGCCATCCAACTTCGTCAAAACCACACCAGTGATGTCCACTGTTTCCGCAAAGATTCGGGCTTGGACCAGGCCATTCTGACCCACGGTTGCGTCGAGAACCAGAAGGACTTCATCCACAACAGCCTTCTTTTCCACAACGCGCTTTACTTTGCCCAGCTGATCCATCAGGTTATTTTTCGTGTGAAGCCGACCTGCAGTATCCACCACAACAACATCCACGTGATCAGCAACGCCCGCAGCCACCGCGTCGAATGCTACCGATGCAGGATCAGCACCCTCGGCCCCACGCACGGTGCGAGCATTAACGCGGTTCCCCCATGCTTCAAGCTGGTCGGCCGCCGCCGCACGGAAGGTATCTGCAGCACCCAAAAGCACGCTGTGTCCCATGGCCGTCAACACTCGTGACAATTTTCCGGCCGTCGTCGTCTTGCCTGTGCCGTTCACACCGACAACAAGGATCACAGCCGGCTTGCCCTCATATGGCATCGCACGGATAGAACGATCCATCTCCGGGTGGCACGACTCGATCAGAGCCTGGCGGAGGAGAGCTCGGGCTTCCTGCTCTGATGAAACACCCTGGGAAGCGATTGTCTCCCGCAGGGAATCGACCACTTTCATCGTGGCGGCAGTACCCAAGTCCGCCATGACGAGTGTGTCTTCGATGTCGTCCCACGCATCGTCGTCAAGATCGCCACCACCAAGAATTCCTAAAACGCCTTTACCGATGGCGTTATGGGAACGAGACAGCCGCCCGCGCAAACGATGAATACGCCCATCGACTGGCTCAGGTGTTTCTGCCGGCTCCTCCGGCTCACCGTCAGCTACAGATGCGGTGTCTTCATCAGTGTGCTCACTGGACGACGAACGCTGCCCCGCCGCGCTACTCTTGAGGGCGATGTCAGCGGCGGCTTCTGCGCCGACGGCAACTGACTGCGCTGCAGCTGCCGCCTCTTCGGCTTCGGTCCTCTCTTTCTCAGTCAGGTCGTCCTCGGAGAGCTCACTGCTATCCGACGCCGGTTCCTGTTGTTGCGCCGTATCCTCCGATTCGGCCTCTTCGAGCTGGGCTGACGATGCCGCAACTGGTTCCGCGGACGACTCTTTCTCCACGGGCTTCGACGAGGGCTCCGCTGTGTCGCCATCATCGGCGTTATCAGATTCATCAGCCTTCCCAGCCGCATCATTGGCTGATTCGTCGGCGGGAACAGCAATCGGCTCATCCTGTTCCCGATCAACGGTGTCCGAAGATTCCATCACCCCAGCAACGTCATCCTCGGGACTCGTCGGCCCTTCGTCGACGGGAATATCCTCGGCGTGATTATCGTCGGCAGGCTCAGACAAATGAGATGCAGGTTTTTGTGCTTCAGAGGTAGTGGCCGACTCAGCAGCCTGCTTACTCGTCGAGGAGCTGCCCCCGGCAGGAGCCGGTGCCGGTTCTTTTTTTGTCTGTTTTGTTTGGCCGAATTCACCGGCGAGGACGTCGGCCTGTGACGGTTTGTGCCCCGTCGCAGGGCCGGCTGCGAAATTAAATCCGCCTTTTGCCTGGTAATTGCCCGAATCGGGGCGCTTTTTCTCTTCAGTGTCACTGCCCTTACTTCCGAATGACACCGTGTTCTTTTTGCGCCTGTGCAGCCCAAAAATGATGAGGAGCGCAAGGAGCGCCAGGACAACAACAACGCCGACAAAGGTCCACAACACAACAGGAGACATAGTGGCCATTATGTCAGCAACCGCCGCACTATGAAGAAGGGGCCACAAGATGTCATCCTATTTTCTGCCTATTTTATTTCCTTTTATGGCCGACAACCCCCAGCACCATGGCATCTGCAGAAACAATATCCCCAGCGACGAGGTCCGGCAGCATTTCAGCGACCCGAGCCCATCCTGCTACAGCTTGTGGGGACAGGGCACCCATTTTGCCTGCACCGTGGGCTTCCAAGCGTGCGGCCAAAGCGAAAACGAGGGACACGATGGGAGCCAACGCCCACCGATTGTCAACAGATTCCGTGTCCACCCCCTCTAGGCGGTCGAAACGAACACGCGCGGCCGCATACAACTGGCGATTACTGTGCCGGATCCTCCTCAACAGTTTCGCGGCCGTGACCGTCAGGTCTTCTTCCCCCAGTAGCTGAGTTAATTCTTCGCGGTGGGAGAAGGTCTCCAAAACAGCCAACAACCGGGAGTTATCCTCACTAACAGGGCCCGGCATAATCCCAGCACTATCCAAGAACTGCTGCAAGATCACCTTCTGCTGAGCTTCTGGCATGCGCGCAATATGAACAGTCGTGGGGTCCAAGCACGCGTTGTCCAAGCTTTGGTCCCGCCCTGTGGTAAACGCTTCAACAGCACGATCCCCGACTAGGGAACGGAGTTTCTCCAGCGCCCTGTTCCGCCCTTGAACAGGAGTGACGTCAGAATCGGGAGCCAGATCGCTCGTCGCATCCGCCTCGTCTCCATCGGATGGGTCGGATAATTGTTCCACGGCTTCTTCTACAGCCACCATCGCCGCATCCCAGCGCTCAATCTCAGCTAAGGCCCCCAAGGCGGCGATCCACGGAGCGGCTGATCCCCGCGAGGTCAACCATTCTGAATCAATTGCAGTGGGATCAAACGCAGACCGCACGAGCCCGCTTGAGATCAACACACTCGGGCGTTTCGATGCGTCGACAAGCGATTGAGCCAAGCCCACCAACGCAACACTCGGCTTAGACAGGAAAGCATCACGGACCACTTCAGCGCCGCGAGGCAACGAGGTGAACGCCCGTGAATCCGACATCCATCCGGCTTGCAAGTCCCACAGCAAACTGAAGGTTTCGGCGCCGCCTTCGATTTCTTTCGATTCACCGGCCAAGAAGGCGCTCAACGAATCGAGCCCGTGGCCCGTCGCATATCCTGCTTGATCCACCACCACAGCTTGAGGGCCTGGACGTGCTGGGGCACGCAGGTTTTCACTGGCATCGGCGCAATAAACTTGAACAACCAGGGGCCCGACATTGCGAAGCTCTTCGGGCAAGATGGCTTCGCCTTCAGTCACACGGACGCTCAAGGCGCGACGCCACGGTGCCGTCGTCGGCCACATCCACAAACCCAGCGGACGGCCATCCGGCGAACCCTTCACCACCGCGACCGACGTCTCATCCCCGGGGGCTTTATCCGCCAACACCACCACGGTGTCGTCTTTTAGCTCGATCTGCCACTGCGGCGTGGGTGCCAGCGTCACCAGGCGGACCGATGTGCTCTTCCGCGTCTCTTCATCGACCCAGCTCAGCTCGATACTTCCACCAGACTGCGAGGCCAGCGCAGAGGCAAAGTCCTTCAACGGGATGCGCCAGGTCATGCCGTCCCACGTGATCATCTTCTTCGTGCGCACTGGGGAGCCGTGGTGATTCCTCGCGGTAATGACCGGTTTGTGGAGCTCACTGCCCGTGCGGACACGCAAGAACATCTCGCCGTTCAACTCGGAACCCGCGCACACCAACGGCGTTGACCGCCAGCGGGCTTCCTCCCCCTTAAGAGGAACCTGGAAGCGAAGCCGAGGAGGCGTCACCACGATAGGAAGCAGGTCGCCATCATCGGTGCTCACCGTCGCCGATCCACGCGCCGAATCCGCGCCGACCTTAACCGGGTTCGGTTCGATAGACGCCGGCTTTTCCGTCGCCAATTCGACTGATATTGGTGAGAGCCCACCGGCAACTGGGATTCGGAAACCGTGGTTGTCCTCAAGCGACGTCACAAGGCCTTGGACGATCGCGTACCGGTGGCGGAAGGACTCATTCCGCGGACCACGCAAGCGGACGATGTATTCACCTGTCCACGGAGATTCATACAGATCAGGGTCGAAGACGTAGACGGCGCCACCATCGGCGGGCACCTCGACAGGTTCCGCAGGAGTGACTTCAACACCGGTCTGACCAGGGCCGGCATAGGACGAAATGGATAGATACCAGACCTCATCGGCACCAGACAGCGTCGCCGGGAATTCAGCCAACAAACTTTCACAGTGAACAGGTAGTCCAGAGACCGAGCGAACGTGTGAGCACAACTCTCCCTCGGTAAAAATCACCCTCTGCCGAGGATCAACACTGCGCAATGCTGGGCCAGCAGGCTCCCCCGGGCGACGCACCTGGAAAGACGCAGCTTCATTAACATCGACTGTCCGGGCAATCCAGCCATTCCAGCCACGAAGCTCCACTCCATCGTCGACGGGCAAGGGAGTTTCGCGCACGGGGTCGACGATTTCCGCATCATCGGGCGAAACCACAATGAGGTCCGTGTGGTGGAGTGACACTTTGCTCGTCACGTTGTGGCCGCGCATCGTGAACGCCAAAAACGGCTCTGATAGCACAGGGATCGTCCACGAGACCCGACGAACAATTTCCTTGACGACGATTTCCCGGGCGGCTTTGCGCACAGGGACGTCGAGGATCTCAGAGAATCCTTCCGTGTCATTGTCGTAGCCGGTGCGGTACTCGACGACCTCACCGTCAATAGAAACACGCCACCGCAACTCAACGACAGTTTCGTCCAAGGGCATTTGCGGCAAGCGTAGTACCACACGCTCTCTGTTTACGTCGTAGACCAGGCGGGGCGACGTCTCCCACGACGCGGTCCCCACCGTCGATAAGCGATCGACTGTGCCCGCGGGGCGTTCGCGTAATTCGTCGACAAGATCCTCGAGAATCAGTAGCGGGACGCGATAGGAGCCGTCTTCACTCACCCCCCATTCGGCCCACTGATCGACCTCATACGGGTGCTGGGCGGCCCACCGATAGAACTCGATGATGTCGTCGAATAAGCGGGTAGCTCGCTCTGGTGCCACCGTACAGAGGGGCCCCAGCTGCCGGGTAGGCGAGGTCTCGACAAAATGCTCAGTCAGCGACGCGCCGGTGACAGTATCGGGATCCTCATCGATAAGGGCGACGAGGTTCGGGATCCACCCCGCCGGAATTGTTGCGTGGAGTAAAAGCCGGCCCAGCTCGCCATCGGATCCCGATGCAGCAATATCCATCGGATCGAGGCCAGCGCGAGAGAGAATCTCAGCTACATGGCCATCAAAACACCCATAAAAATCTTCGGCCAGATCGCAGGGTACACCGAGGCCAGCCCAATACTCGGAATCGAAATTGCTTAAATCAGCGATGCGGCCAGCGCGTCCCACTAATGTTGTTGCCACCATTGCCGGGCACGCCTCCACAACAGCGGAAAGATCTGCCCCGGCAGAAACCTGTCGGGTGACAAAACGACCCCAGAAACGGTCCAGCCGCTCTAACTCGTCGCCGCTGAGGTTGACCTCGACGGCGAAATCAAGGTCTGACAGCTGCCGAGACAGTTCAAGCTCCGTCGTCGATGCCCAACCCAACAAGGGGTCAGCGGAATCTGCAATAAAACTCGTGGGGGCGTCAACGCCTGACAACTGAGTAATCCTTTCCAAGACGCAATTGTGGCTACACGATTATTCGACGTACACCGATCATCTGAGCTCACAACACTTCCGACGAACCAGCGGCCGATCCGGCAGATGAACAGGCCACAGCAGGGTCGCTCACTGGCTGGGAGTGAGGGCTCATTCGTTGAGAGATTACACGTGTCATCCCGTCGCCGCGCATTGTCACGCCATACAGCACATTCGCAATGTCCATCGTCGGTTTCTGGTGCGTAATCACGATCAACTGTGAGTCTTCCCGGAGCTCTTCAAAGAGCGCGATCAACCGTCGGAGATTGACATCATCCAGAGCTGCTTCTACCTCATCCATGACGTAGAACGGGGATGGCCGAGCGCGGAAGATCGCTACCAATAAGGCTAGTGCTGTTAGGGACTTTTCACCCCCGGATAGCAGCGATAACCTTGTCACCCTCTTGCCTGGCGGGCGCGCGTGGACCTCGATACCGGTGGTCAGCATGTCATCGGGATCGGTCAGGGACAACCGCCCTTCGCCGCCGGGGAACAGTGTTTCAAACACCCGCGGGAATTCGGCTTGGACGTCCTCCCAAGCATCGGTAAAGAGCTGCAAAATGGTGGCGTCGACATCTTTAATCACACCGCGGAGGTCCTCACGGGCCTGCTCAACGTCCATGAGCTGGGTGGAAAGGAATGAATAGCGCTCCTCCAGCGCCTTATATTCCTCGAGAGCCAAAGGGTTAACTTTGCCGAGCTGCTTCAGCGCGCGCTCCGCGGACGCCAGCCGCTTCTTTTCCGACGCGGGATCGAAGTCTGTTAGATCCTGGCTTGCCACAACATCCTCGGGATTGAGACCAAGCTGCTCGACGATGTGTTTCTCAGCCTGTTCTACACGGATCAGCGCTGCTTCACGTTTAACATCCGCGTCGTGCGTCGTTTTGAGCGCGTGTTCGCGCTGCGTCGTGATGGCACTCAACGCGTCCCGCGCACGGCCCCGCTGTGCCGTCGCTTCCGACATGCGGACGTGGAGTGTGTCGCGCTCCTCAGCCGCCTTATGGACGGCGGTGTCTACTCGGTCCGCGAGGCTTTCGCACCACTGCGCAATGTGGGCTGCTCGTTGCCGTTCCCGCCGACGAGCCCGCTGTGCTTCTTCGTGCCGACGCCGGTGAGCCCGCTCATGCTCGGCTTGGCGGCGGAGCCTCTCCGCCTGCCCTTTAATCGCAGAGGCGCGTTCCTCGGCGCTACGCAGCGCCAACCTGGCCTCGGTTTCCATCGCCCGCACTTGGGTCAGTTCCTCGTGGGCCTGGTCCCGGGCCATCGCCGACGACTCCTCAGAGGAATCATCCGCGCCACTGATCTCAGCGTCGATGCGCGAGCGTCGATCAGCCAGATCGGCCAGTTCGGCGTGGATATTGTCAATCCGCCCTTCGGCGTGGGTGCGGTTCTCCTGGGCCGCGTGGAGTTCCTTCTTCAGGCGTTCGACGGCTGCTTCCGCGGTGCTAACGCGTTCTTTGAGGTTCGCTGCCACGGCGGTGAACTCAGCGTGCGCGGCGCGGGCAGCCCCCAAGGCGTCTCGCCGTTCCTGCACCGTAGTCTCTGCCCCGGCAATGGTCCCAGCGAGTTCCCTCGCCTTTGCCGTGTAGTCGGCTAGTTCGTCTTTCGCCTGATCGACGGATGATTTGATGTCAAGGGGCGTAGCTTCACCCGAGCCGCCACTCATCCAACCAGGGCCAATGACGATACCGCTCTGCGTCACAGCGCGCAGCCTGGCATCATCGCGAACCAGCGCAACCCCAGCGGCCACCGAAGGAACTGCAACGACGTCGACAAGAAGACTAGTCACAGCATGGGTGAATTCGCTATCCAACGAAACTTTGTCTAAAAACCACTCGCAACCGGCGGGAAGATCCGCCTCCAGCCGCCAGGTGGATTCCTGTGATTGGCCCATAATCCACGCCCGACCAGCGCCAGCAGCGACGAGCGATTCGAGGGCTTCACCCACACTTTCCGACGCGTCCCCCGGCGCGGTGATGGCCTCAGCCGCCTCCCCCAGCGTCGAGGATAAGGCCGCTTCCCAGCCCCGTTCCACGCTGACTGAATCAACGAATGAGCCCCAGCCCACTGACGAATTCTTGCGGAGCCACGAGACCCCATTGGCGGGGCGAACAGTCGCTTCTAAGGTATCAATACGCGATTGAAGTGCAGAAATGGACCGTTCGTAGTGTCTATCGGTATGCCGGAGCTCACGGAGGCGATCATCCGCGCTCGCAACATCGCGCTCGGCCTCACCGACGCGGTCCAGCGTCGACCCTGCCTGGGAATCGTGGTCCTGAAGAGCAGCTTCGGCTGAATCAACATCGCTTTTCGCGTGGGCTAGAGCCGGAACCACCGCATCGACGGCCTTCGTTGCGCGCTGTAAATCGTCATTCGCAGCCTCCAACCGCTGGCGTGCGGAATCTTCCGAGGCGTCTAAACGGGCGACTCCCTCCCGACGGTCCGCAACAGCCCGCAGAGCAGCTAAGTGCTCTTTCTCAACCTTCTGGGCCTTCTCCTCTTTTTCATCAACCTGTTCGCGGATAGTCTCTAACCGTTCGGCAGCTTCTTCCACCGCGGCAGTGGTCTCTTCTTCGCGCTCTGCGGCCTCGCGGGCCCGCGCTTCCAGATCCTCTGGGTCCGGGCCGTGGTAGTCCTCGGATTGATCATCCGCCGACGCCCGGTCAGTGGCAATACGCCCGGTCGCCGTGACACGCTCCGACAAAGACGACAGCCGGAACCACAGCTGCTGGGCCTCTTCACTCCGCGGGCCTAGCTCGGCAACGCGATGTTCCAGTTCATCAACGTGCTCGCGTAGTTCTTCGAGCTGATCGACGAGGGCTTCTTCCTTCTCCCGCGCCTCATTGGCCCGGCATGTCAGCTCCTCGGCATCGGCCCGCGCGGTGACCAGCGAGTGCGCAGCAAGATTAAGGCGAGCTTCGCGAAGGTCTGACTGCACTGTTGCGGCTTTTTGCGCGGCTTCCGCTTGCCTGGCCAACGGTTTGAGTTGTCGTTCGAGTTCCGTGGTGAGGTCACGCAATCGGTCCACATTAGCTTGCATGGAAACGAGTTTGCGCTGGGCTTTTTCTTTTCGGCGGCGGTGCTTTAAGACCCCGGCTGCCTCTTCGATATACGCTCTCCGGTCCTCTGGTTTGGATTCCAAGATGATGGACAACCGCCCCTGGCCCACGATGACGTGCATCTCTCGGCCAATTCCGGAGTCAGAGAGCAATTCTTGGATGTCCATCAAGCGGGCTCTGGCACCGTTTATTTCGTACTCGCCACCCCCGTCGCGAAACACGCGCCGGGTAATTGAGACTTCCGAATAGTCGATCGGCAAGGCGCCGTCGGAATTGTCGATCGTGAGGGTGACTTCAGCACGGCCAAGGGGTTTGCGTGCTCCTGTTCCGGCGAAGATGACGTCGTCCATGCTTCCGCCGCGCAACGACTTGGCGCCTTGTTCGCCCATGACCCATGCGAGAGCGTCGACAACGTTGGATTTTCCTGACCCATTCGGTCCGACGACCGCGCAGATTCCTGGTTCGAGTTTTAAGGTCGTCGACGAAGCAAAGGACTTGAATCCTTTAAGGGTCAGCGACTTCAGGTACATGCCAGTAAATCTATTCCGTTGATCAAATTAGCGGTTACCAATTAGTGGCTACCGAGTTTCGAACGTTTGGTACCCACCCCGTGGCTCTTCCCACGACTCCACCACATTATCGACGGAACCGGGACGATTAGTCGACGTCGGCTCTTCACGCAACCGTGCCAAGAGCTCAGTGACGGGAGCCCGTTCGCCTTCGGCGCACACAAGGACTCGGCCGTCGGAGTAGTTCGTCGCCGAGCCCACTAATCCGAGTTCGAGGGCTTGGCTTCGTGTCCACCAGCGGAATCCGATGCCCTGCACGTATCCATGAACCCACGCGGTCAGGCGAACGAGGTCATGTGACTGACCGGATTCAGCTGTAGCCATAAGCTTTGGTCCCTTCCCTACGAGCGTCTACTGCGCAGTATCCTACTCGCCTACACCGGTACATGGGCGGGCTCCACCGGTAGATGAGCCGGCTGCAACGGCGCATGGGCCGCCTGCGGGTTCTCACTCCACACGGACAGAACCGTTAGCCCTACGCCTAATAATGTGCGGGGCGGGCGTTCCCGGACGACGCCCGTAGACTTCCTGACCATCGCCGCGGATGGTGAGAGGATCGCTGCCGTCCCAGCATTCGATTCTGTCGTGTCCAGGCAAATTCGGCAGATCGTCTCTGTGGAAGATAGGCGACAATCCGCGGTTGCGTTGTTGTCGGTAATTCTTGAGAAGCGCGATCGCAGCACCACCCAACGGGAGAATCGCGGTGAGGTTAATAGCCACCATAATGCCTGCGAAGAGATCCGCTAGTGCCCAGACAATGCCGACTTTACCCAGGGATCCTCCCAACACACAGAGGCACACCAGGAACCTGTATGCGGTCATCACTTTGTTGTTCCTGGTGAAGAACTCAATGTTGGATTCACCGTAGTAGTAGTTTCCGATAACCGACGAAAACGCGAGGAAGAAGATAATCACCGTCACCAAGTGGACTCCCCAATGGCCGACGGCGGCCGCAACAGAGTTCTGGGTTAACGATGTTGACTCAACACCTTCACCAAAAGAGGGGTTGTTGAGCAAAATGATAAATGCCGTGATCGAGCACACGATGATCGTGTCAAAATACACGCCGAGGGTCTGAATAAGCCCCTGCTTGACCGGGTGGCTGACGGAGGCAGTCGCCGCAGCGTTAGGGATGGACCCCTCACCGGCCTCATTCGAGAACAAGCCACGACGAATGCCGTACCTAAACGCTTGTCCGAATGTTGCCCCCGCAATCTCTCGAATGCCCAAAGCCGACGTCACGATCTCCGCAAACATGTGAGGAACTTGCTCAATATTCACCGCGACGACGATCAAACCAGTAACGATGTACAACACAGCCATGATAGGAACCAGCCAGTTAGTTACCGACGCAATACGCTGCACACCACCGAATACAACGAGTGCCGTCAAAATAGCTAGCGCGACGCCCAGTAATGCCTTCCACCACATTGCGTCCGAGCCCGTCGATTCGGTAATGGCGTCGACAATGGAGTTTGACTGAACCGCGTTATAGACAAATCCGTAAGTCACGGTAATGGCGACAACGAAAACAGCGGCCAGCCACTTAAGGTTCAGCCCCTTGGTGATGTAGTAGGCAGGGCCGCCTCGATAGGAGTCCGTATCCTTCACCTTGTACAGCTGCGCCAGAGTGGACTCGACGAACGCGGTGGCACCACCGACGATCGCAACCAACCACATCCAGAACACAGCGCCGGGGCCACCGATGGTGATTGCCACTGCAACACCGGCAATGTTTCCTGTCCCCACACGCGATGCCGCTGAAATGGTAAACGCTTTGAACGCGGAGATTCCCTTTTTACCTTTTGAAATGTCACTGGGTTTTTCTGTCAGCGACCGAAACATCTCCGGAACCATACGGATCTGCACAACGACCGTACGGAAGCAGAACCACACGCCTGCCGCTAACAGCACCCACGTGATGATGGCCCATAACCCGTTACTCGAGTCAGCCACCGCGTTCTCAATAGCTGTCATAGTGAACTACCCTACGTCCGTCGACAGGAAATCCAGAATTTCGGGTGGTTAGTTTGGGGCTACCGGCCAACATTTAACATGTTTGAAAACTTTTGGCCATTGTCAGTTAACTTGCCATTGGGGGACCTCGGATCCCGCCACGCTCACCGGCGAGCTGCCCTACCCAGGGGATCCTGCGGAGGTGTCCATCTTCTTAACTAGTGGCGATTGCCACGCGTCAACCACGACATCCTCGATGGTCGATAGAGCTAAATATCAGGCAACCCATTCCCCCGACGCGCTCTGAGCGCACGGGGTGGAAACCAGAAAAACCGCACGTTGACTTAATGCAGGGATGTGAGGCTGGGAGGGTTTGGCAGAAAATTGCGCAGCGCTCAGCCAGAAACGGCCTGTTGTAATGGTCAACTACGTGCGATAGATTCGCGGTGAAAGTTTCCACCCCGCTGATAAGAGCCCCTGGGCTTCCCGGGATCCTCGCTTCGCGAAGCCATGAGGCAAGCGAAATAGGGCGACATTGGTAGAGAGGGTCCTCTTACCCACTCTCCTTGTGTTGTTGAGGAAACTCGATAGAGAAACCGACTGGTATCTTGGCCATAACTTGACTGTTACCACTCAGATAAATTGACGATTATCGCGTTAAGGTCGAGGTCATGACCATAAGTTACGCAGTTTCTGATACTCGCTATTTACCGCGCTATATCGGTATCGAACTGGACGGGTTGTCATCTGCCAGCACAATAGCAATCGATGGCCCTAAAACCGTAGGAAAGTCCGAAACTGCGACGAGACGAGCCAACCGCACGTTTTACCTCGACCGTGATAACGAGCGAGAACTATTTCAGGCGAATATGGACAAGCTCTTAGTAGCCGAGGAAACCCTGTGCATCGACGAATGACAGCATCTGCCTGCGGTATGGGATGTGGTTAGGCAAAACGTCGACAAACAGGTGGACACACGCTATCTACTTACCGGTAGCGCTACCCCGCTGGAAGATGTGGGTACCCATTCGGGCGCAGGGCGTGTCATCAGTTTGAGAATGCGGCCCCTTCCGCTCTCCGAGCGGAAGGCACAACACCTTCGGTACGAATCGCCGAGCTTTTCACCGGCACGGCTGACGTGTCTGGCTCCACCAGTTTGTCGTTGAACGACTACGCAAATGCTGTCTGTGAAACAGGGTTACCTGGTATTTACAGACAATCCCCTAGGCTGAGGCGTCAGCTCATCAATGCCTATATTCAGCGAGTCATCGACCGCGATGTCCCTAACCAAGGCCTCATGGTTCGCAAACCGGAATCGTTAAGGGCGTGGTGGGCCGCATATGCGGCAGCATCGTCCACAACCACGTCATACACGAAGATTCTGAACGCGGCTTCCCCTGGGGAGTCCTCTGCCAAGGTTTCTCACCAGCGTACTCAGGGCAGTGCGCAGGACGTCGGCTTAATCTTGGAGCGCTACGACGGCAAGGTTGTCGCTTTCGAGGTCAACCTTAAACCGACCCCTACAGATAGGGACGTTCGCCATCTCCACTGGCTCGAGGAGCAAATTGGGCCTCGCCTCGTAGAGAAGGTCATTGCCACGACTGGAACCGATGCTTATCGACGCCCTGACGGTGTCGCCGTGGTGCCGCTAGCGCTGCTGTGGTAAGAGCAGCCTAAACGCATCAATCAAGCTACAGAAAGTCTGTGTTACCCCCCGCGTTACACAGCGCCTACATTACACAGCGTCTGCGTCACCAAGCATCTACATCACAAAGTGCCTGCGTCACAAAGCCTCGTGGGCTTCGCGCGCAGCGTGGTGCTCCGCTTCTTTCTTGGTGTGCCCCTTCCCACGGCCCCACTCTTTGCCCTGCAAGGAGACGGTTGACGTGAAATGCGGGTCGTGGGCAGGCCCGGAAATCGTCGTGTTGTATTCCGGTTCCCCTAAACCACGGCCAGCAATCTTTTCCAACAACTCCGTCTTCCAGTCCATATGCAGCCCCACAGTCGGCGCAGATTCAATCCTGGACTTAAACAGACGGAGAATAACATCTTTCGCCGTCTGGAAACCGTGCTCTAAATAGATCGCACCCAGTATGGCTTCTGTCGTGTCAGCCAGAATAGAATTCTTGTCTTTACCGTTAGTCAGCTGCTCACCACGGCCCAGCAACACGTGGTCGCCCAGACCGACCTCTCGTGCCACATCAGCCAACGCGTACATATTGACAACACCAGCCCGCATTTTAGAAATTTCCGACTCCGTCCGGTCGGGGTAATCCAGATACAGGCGCTCCGCAACAGAAAGCCCCAATACCGCGTCACCAAGAAACTCTAGGCGCTCGTTATTCGGCAACATCCCGTTTTCGTTAGCGAACGAACGGTGGGTCAGCGCAAGGCGTAAAACGTCGGCAGGAAGAGAGACCCCAAACCCATCGAGTAAAGGCTGATGATCAACACCACCAAAAGCCGCAGCCCAGGCTTCTTCACCCGTCAGCCGGTCATGCTTCGAATTCTTATGTTGCTTAGACATCACGTAGATCTTTCAACTTGTCCTGCAATCCCGCCCACCGCGGATCAACCGTCTCTGTCTCCCCGGACACCCCGTCGGGTTCGGGAGTTTGGGAGTCGCACTCCTCACCGAACTCTTCGCACGTGGGAGAGAAAGGCAAAGAGACTCCGGCTTCGTCGATTACAGCCTGAGTGAGGTCTAACCGATTGTCCTTCACCATTGGGGTGGGTTCGTCGTCATCATCGTCCGAGTCCTCCAAAGTAATGAAGCCCTCTGTCAGCGCCCAAACTCCGCTGATAGTGAAGGAAAGATGCGGAGTTAACGGTTTGAGGCACCGCACGCACTCGGCGTCACCGGGGCCTGAAATCTCAGCATCCACCACAAGCCCCTCGCCAACATTGGTGACCGTCGCGTGCACATCAAGCGGAGTGCCAACACCAAACGCAATCATTTCTAGGCCGATACGCACTGGCGACGGACCTTCGGTATCGATGGTCTCTACAGCACCCGATTGCTGCGATACCGTTGAGACATCCAAGGACAGCGGGTTATGTGCCGTCGTTGCCACTGATTCTTTGCGGTCAGAATGTGAAATTCCCATAACACCGCCCATGGTAATGCACCGCGGACACTACGTCTTCCTATACCACCTCGACTACCGCATTGGCAGAACAAAACTGCACGACAACGCGGTTTTGCCGAGCCTCAAAGGTGGATGTTTTTAGTTCCGACGCGGGTCGCGGCCGCGGTAATCGTCGCGAGGTTCACGAGAGGTGGACCGGGAACGCCCCCCGGAAATTCCTGCGCCGCCACGCAAGGCAGCGCGATCTTTCCCGACCGTACGCAGCACTGAGGTCAAGGATTCCTCAAATTCGGCCAACTTCTGGTCGACATACCGGTCGCAGTCGCTACGGAGCTTGTCCGAATCAGCATGGGCGGAATCGCGAACGCGCGTCGCTTCCTCATTCGCCATCCGTACGACTTCTGATTCGCTAACCAGGCGGGCCTGCTCTTTCAGGCCTTCGTTCACGCTGCGGTCGTAGGATTCATTACCCGACGCGACCAAGCGCTCTGCTTCGGCGGCCGCCCGGCCTGTCACGTCGTCGTATTCACGCTGGGCGTCTTGGACAATGGAGTCTGCCTCGTCCTCGGCGTGGGCGACCATGCCATGTGCGCGATCTTCCGCGTCGTTCATCATCGCGTCGCACTTTTCTTGTGCTTCGGCTACTAAACGCTGGGCTTCAGCCTCGGCATCAGCCACCATGGAGTGCGAGCGTTCAGTGGCTTCATTAATGATGCTGTCGCGCTTATCCAGAACATCCTGCGCATCGTCCATCTCAGTAGGTATGGCGTTGCGGATTTCGTCTAAAAGATCCAGGACTTCCCGGCGGGGAACCATACAGTTACTAGTCATGGGTACGCCGTAGGCCTGATCGACCATTTGGAGTAGTTCGTCGATGCCTTCGAAAGTTCTGTACATAACCACTAGCTTGGCAGAACTTTCGTAGTTTTGCAGGAAGCCACGCCAACTAGCGGACGAGACCCTTTAACATTCCTGCTCATCGCGAGGGCTTAGACCCGAATTATTCTGAGAACTTCTCTTGCATCGCCGCGATAACGTGATCAGGCATGAGTCCCGACACGTCGCCGCCGTAGCGGGCCACCTCTTTACATAGGGTCGACGAAATGTGCCCGAACTTCGGCGTCGTCAACAAGAAAAGGGTATCGATTCCAGAGAGCGACCTGTTCATTTGTGCCATCGGTAGTTCATAGGCGTAATCCAGTGAACTGCGCAAACCTTTCACGAGGGCACTGATCTGGTGTTCCGTGGTGTAATCCACCAGCAGTTTGTTCCACGAATCAACATCGACGTTGGGCAAGTGCTCAACTGCTTTCCGGATCAGGTCACAGCGCTCCTCGACGGAGAAAAGGCCATGCTTATTCGGATTAAACGTCACCAGCACAGTGACCTGGTCAAACTGAGCAGCTGCCCGCTCGATAATGTCCACGTGTCCGTTGGTGATGGGATCAAAAGATCCCGGGCAGACAACATGCATCCTTACGTTCCTCTCTCTGGCGCTCCGCGTCCGTGCGCATCATTCTGTGCACATAATATCGAGCGAAATGCGGGCTAACGCTGGTTCTACTTAGAAGCTGGATCTAGTCAGAACGAGTAAAAGACGCCATATCCATACGCGCAGCACCGTATGTCCGCTTTTTTAACTTCTGCCCGGTCGGCTCATATCCCTCTGGCCACTGTGTCTCAGGGCTGGCAGATGAACGCTCCACCACCACAGCAGCCCCGTCCCTCAGATGGGGAGCCAACGCTACCAACATGTCGTGGACAGCTTCGTCGATGAGCGCATAAGGAGGATCGATCAGCACGATGTCGAAATAATTCTCCGGCGCGCCCGACAAATAGCTGGATACTTTGAGCTGGACGACGTCGGCATCGACATCGCCGACGCGACGAATGTTGTCCTTGATGGTCTCGATAGCAGCCGAATCCGTGTCGACGAAAACGACGCTATCTGCGCCGCGCGATGCTGCTTCCAACCCCAACGCGCCGGACCCCGCGAAGAGGTCAAGAACGCGGGCCCCGTCAAAACCGAACCGGACACTGAGCGAGGAGAACACTCCTTCTTTGGCCCGGTCAGATGTTGGACGCGTGCCTTCGACGGGGGCTTTAATAGTCCGCCCGCGTGCGTACCCTGAAATAATTCGCATCTCAATTCCCCTCTTTATGCGTCGACTGCGTCGCCGTGTATATGGCCGTGTGTATTACCAAGTGCGCTACTGCGCCGTACCGCCACGCAAGAATTTCTAACTAATCCGTTATAGCTACAATCCTGTCGCCACCGTCGACATTGGAAAAGTCGGCACGATCCAGTGAACCTACCTTACCGGCGACGGGCGATACCACGGGAGCTTCTAGCTTCACAGCTTCAACAACTGCGAGTGTTTCCCCAGGCTCCACCCGCTGGCCCGGGGTGACGTGGTAGTGAACAACTCCCGCGAAAGGCGCACAAATGTCCATGCGGTTCACTCTACCGCCCATGTTGGCCTGCTCTTTCTTCACCTCAAGCGGGAAACCTCACCCTTTACCCAAGAACTCACGTTCAGTACTGCTATAGCCTCCACTGAGCCGTCGAGCGAGACCAGGATCTGTCTGCACGATGTGCTCAGCTTCGGTTTTCGCCGCCTCAATCAGCGGCTCGTCGTGGACGACGTCGAGAAGACGAATATGCGTGGATTTGCCGGACTGATCAGCCCCGACGAGGTCTCCCTCACTGCGAGTGGCCAAATCTAATTCCGCGAGGGCAAAGCCGTCGGTGGTGGCTGCAACCCCCTGGAGACGTCGGTACGAGTCACTATATTCCGGCTGGGCCGTGTGGAACAGGCACCATGATGCATAACTCCCCCGGCCGATCCGCCCACGAAGCTGGTGAAGCTGCGAAATGCCGAAGTTCTCGGCTTCGCGAATCAACATGAGCGTTGCGTTGGGAACATCGACGCCCACCTCGATCACGGTCGTGGAAATCAACACGTCACATTCCCCGCGAGCAAACTTCCCCATGATGCGTTCTTTGTCGAGATTGGGCAGTTGCCCGTGCAGCATCCCAACGCGTAACCCGTGGAGAGGACCAGCCGTCAGTTGCTCGTACATGTCATTCACGCCACCGTCGCCCTGGATTCGCGGGCACACGATGTAGGCCTGTCGCCCCCTCTCTACTTCCTCCCCTATCCGCTGGTACGCGCGGTCAAGCCATCCCTTTTTCCACTCTGGAACAACGGAACTTTGGATCGGTTTCCTGCCGCCGGGGAGCTCAGTGATCGTCGAAACATCGAGATCCCCAAACGTAGTCATCGCGACGGTACGCGGGATGGGCGTGGCAGTCATCACCAGCTGATGCGGGGTGAGCGGCCCGTCTTCCGTGTCCCGCCCCCGACCGCGCAGGAGATCCCGCTGCTCAACTCCGAAACGATGTTGCTCATCGACGACGACCAGCCCGAGGTTGAAGAATTCGACATTGTCGCTGAGCAACGCATGTGTGCCGACGACGATATCCGTCTCCCCCGTCATGAGCGAGAGGAGGGTCTCTTGGCGGGAAGACGTCGACATCGACCCGGTGACCAGGCGAATCGTGGCGGCGACGCCAGTGTTAGCCATCATCGTCATCAGCGAGTGTGCGTGCTGCGCGGCCAACACCTCTGTGGGGGCTAAGAGCGCCGCCTGGCATCCCGCGTCCACCGCCTGAAGCATGGCGATGAGAGCAACGATGGTTTTGCCCGAGCCCACGTCGCCTTGGAGTAGCCGGCACATCGGTGTGGTGGTGGCGATATCGTCGCCAATCTCCTTCGTGACAGCGCACTGCTGATCGGTTAGGTCGAAAGGCAGGCCGGCTAACAATTCGGCGTGGTATCCGTCCTCGCGAGGAGCGCACTGCGGGGCGCGGCGATCCGCTGCATCGTGGCGTCGTAAAGCAAGGATCAACTGCAATCCCAAGGCCTCGTTAAAAGCGAGGCGCTTGCGGGCCATGGCTTGATCTTCCCACGAGGAAGGCATGTGCATCGCGCGGATGGCGTGATCCAGCGACGGCAGGGGTTTGGCCTGAACAGTGGGCACGCGTGGGAGGGGATCCGGGATGGGATCGCTATGGGTGAGGACGGTGGTAATCGCGTCCAATGCGGTCCACGAATCCACGCGAACCGGGCGCTTCGAACCCCGTTTAGTCCGCTTAGTTGATTGTTTCGTTGATTGTTTGCCCGTCTTTGAGCTGCCCGTTTCACTATCAGTAGCCGGCGCAGACCGCAAGGATTCACTCTTCAGCGGATAGATAGGCAAGAGTGGGAGCTTGGTGACCAGCGCTGCGGTGTCGCGATCGATGATGTTTCGGGTTGAAGTACGTTGAGAACCATGTTTGGCCGGCTCATCTGAGGGCTGCGTGTCTAACGTCCACTCCTGCGCAAAATCAATCACCTTGTAGGCGGGATGAGCCAGTTGCAACGCCCCTCGATACTCCGAGACGGTCCCCACAAAAATAGCCCGGGTTCCGACCACCAGATCCCGCGCCGGGGCGAACGCGTTAAAAAACGTGGCGTTGATAGCTTGAGTTCCGTCGGTAATGACCACGGTGTACAGGCGTTTTCGGGTACGGGTCGTTATCTTGTTCCCGCGGAGGATCTCGCCCACGAAAGTCACGGTGGTGCCCACGTCAACAGAGCCCATATCCGACGTCGACCCGGGTTCGACATACCGCCGCGGGAACCATTCCACGAGCTCGGCAACCGTCGATACTCCGACAGCAGCTAAGTGCGAGCGCGTCGAGTCGGGAAGGGAATCGGGCAGGGGGACGACGAGCGGCTCCCACCCCATCATTGGGCGCACGTGCTCCTCCTTTTGACTGCCGACGCTGTTCCGGCGTGCTCCGTGGATGTCACCATTACTCGACACCGATCATGACAGCTGCGCCGCACTTCGGGATTGTGAAGAACGAATACTCCGCGGTGTCCGACTGTGGAAGGGACTGCATCACGTGTGACCAGTGGTCGTCGCCAGAAATGACGGTGACGAGTTCGCCGCCTTTCTCAAGTAACTCGGAGACCGTTTCCCAAGCGCGGAGAACCTCGGGCGGCGGAGGCAGTTCGGCGCTGGTGGGCTCTTCGTCACTGAGGCGAACCAAGTCGTCGTAGCTCAGGGTCATCGTCGTTGTCCCTCGTGCCGCGTCAACCATGGCCGCAGCATCCGCGTCGAGAGACTGTGACGGGTCGTGAACCGCCATGGCAGCCAAACCCGCGCACAATGACGATGCCGGGACAACGACCACATTCGGCATGCGCCCATCCACTTCGTTGGGATCAACGATGCCGTTCGTGACGAGCACTACTTCATCAACATCTTCTGTCTCGATGGCCTCACGCACAACCTCGTATTGATGCTGTTCAGTGGCGTTTTCATCTGCTTCTATGACGACGGTATCCGCCCCGGCTCGACCAAAGAAGGCGGCAGCATCCTCACTTGGCACCACCGCTAAGACGGACCGTAGCCGCGGCCGAGCAGTCTGCAAACTGGACGGACGACTCGCAGAAACCTGGTGCAGAGTCTCAACCGTGAGTTCGGAGACGTCACCGCGCTCATACGCCCCAGAGATCACGTCGCCAGCCCGATTGGTGTGAATGTGGATGCGCGCGGAATGGTCCGTCAGCGCCCCCACAATCAGGCTATCGCCCAGGGGAACTAAGAACGTCCGCAGATCCTCGAGGTCCATGTTCTCGATAAAAAACATGACTTCAAGCTGTGAAGCCGACGGATTCGGATGCGATTGCCGACTCCCCATCGTCAATTCATCATCGCTGGTCCACGCGGTTTTTCCACCAATGTGCGCCGGGCTGAAAGCGTTAATGTTGACGTCGTTAATGCTGCCATCCCAACTATCGCCACCCCGACTAACACCATCCCGCGTCGTAAGAACGCGCTCCAGCTCTTCTAGCAAAACGACGAGACCGCGCCCGCCGGCATCAACAACACCGGCACGTCGTAAAACAGGAAGCTGGGACGGGGTGCGCTCAAGAGCTCGGCTGGCAGCGAGTTTGGCAGCGTGCGCCACCGCACTCGCGCTGTCGGTCGAGTGAGCAGCCGACGTCGCCGCAGCAGCCGCGGACCGCAACACCGTGATAACCGTTCCCTCGACCGGATTGACGATGGCAGCCTGCACAAAACGCAAACTATTCGATAACGCGTCACATACCGAAGCACCGTTCAAAGGCCCGGCTTGCGCAGACTCGGCGAGCCCTCGAAGCAGCTGAGAGAGAACAACACCTGAATTTCCGCGCGCCCCCTTCGTCGCTCCAATGGCTAGAGCTATGGCTGCTTCGGAGGTCGTTAATTCCGTCCCGTCGTCGCGGTGCGAACCAGAACCAACCCCAGCACCGTTTCCAGCCCGTGAACTGCTCTTTTTTATCTCCCGCTCGCGAAGAGCATGATCCAATGCCGACACTGCCGACGCCATCGTAAAAGCCATATTCGAACCGGTGTCGGAATCTGGCACTGGGAAAACATTCAGGCGATTAATTTCTTCCTTCTGCCGGGCCAGGGTGTGAGCGCAGGCACGCGCCCATCGCTGAAGCGTGGTGGAGTCAATGGCATCAGGCAGCGAGTTCGTCATGGAAGTGCCCATTCGACGGGTTCCGCACCTTGGCTGACCAATAGCTCATTGGCCCGGCTAAACGGGCGTGAACCGAAGAATCCCCGGCTCGCCGATAGGGGTGATGGATGCGGGGAGCAGACGGTCGGGGTGTTCCCTAACCATTTCGCGGTACTTTGCGCGTCTCGTCCCCACAGAATGGCGACCAGCGGGCGATCCCTCTCAGCCAGCGCTTTGATTGCGCACTCGGTTACTTCTTCCCACCCCTTGCCACGGTGTGATCCCGAATGGCCGGGCCGCACAGTGAGAACCCGGTTAAATAACGCCACACCGTGTTCCGACCACGAGGTTAAATCCCCAGTGGAGGGGGCCGGGCAGCCGATATCTTCCTGCAGCTCTCGGAAAATGTTCGCCAAACTGCGGGGAATCGGTGTAACACCGGGGTGAACCGAAAAGCTCAACCCCATAGGATGGCCAGGTGTCGGATATGGATCTTGCCCCACAATCAAGACCTTGACCTGGTCAAATGGGTAGGTGAATGCCCGCAACACGTCGGTCCCTGCCGGTAGGTAGCCACGGCCTGCTGCGTTTTCCTCTCGCAAAAAATCGCCGAGCTCGTGGATCCGGTCGGTAACAGGATCCAGTGGCTCTTTCCAGCTGTCGTGGATCGGTAACGGTGTTTGCAGAGTCATGGTTCACACTTTAGCGACGCCGGCACGGCAGGCTCCACACCCTTCGGCATTACTCTCTATCGGACGACTCCCTGGCAAACGACTCCCCACCGAAAGGATCCCACCCCAATGTGAACGTAGGCGGCTGCCCGTCGATAGTTAACGGCTCGGCACCCTGTTTGTGGACGCGGCCGAGGAAGCGAAAGCCCGACGGGATATCCGCCCCGGTGGTGGCAAGAAGAGCGTGATCCTCACCGCCCTGGCATATCCATTCCATGGGGTCGCGGCCCAGCAAGCGAGCCGCTTCGCGCACAGCCGGATCCGGCGCGATCGCGGCCTTATCAAGGTCAATCGTGACGTGACTGGTCCGAGCCATCGTCGAAAGATCAACAACGAGCCCATCCGAGTTATCCGTCATCGCTGTGGCCCCGGTGGACCGTGCCACTGTGCCCCGCGCCCGAGCCAAAGAAGGGACACGGAAAGCATCCACCAGTGTCTGAAGGTGCTCTGAATCGGGAATGGCGTCGGGCGAACCAAAATGCTCAAGCAACGCCCAACCCGCTGCCGAGTACCCCAGCCGTCCACTGGCTATCAGCGTTTGCCCTGGATGAGCACTTGATAGGGACAAGGCCGGGGCTGGTCCTGCCAATTCACCGATCGCGGTGATGCTGAGCGTCAACCGCTCGCTGGTCACCACGTCTCCCCCGACCAGTTCCGCGGGCCACCGGCCGGCTTCGTCGGCAATGCCCCTGGCAATCCCGGTAAGAACGTCACTATCCAACTCTGGTGGCGCAGCGACTCCTAACAGCAGAGCAACCGGGCGCGCACCCATCGCTTCTATATCCGCAAAATTTTGCACCACGGCACGGCGGCCCACGTCGTAGGGTGTCGACCAATCACTCCGAAAATGCTGGTCCTCCACCAAAAGATCCACGCTACACACCGTTTTCGAGGCAAACGATGACGGAGAGAGGACGGCGGCATCATCACCGTTCATGTCGGAAGGAGCAGCTGAGCGAATGGCGTCGATCACGCCCCGCTCACCAAGGCTATGTATAGGTTGTCCCATTACTCTCTCATCTCGGCGCGACTAACGACATGATGATAATTGATTCCGTAACAATCGGCCGTTGACGCACCGAAACGCACCGAGCGCGCTCTAGAGCAGCTACAGAACCGCCACTGGCAACCGAGCAGCAAACGACCACCAGTACACTGAGAAATTATGTCTGATGACCAGCCGACTACAGACGAAATCCAACGACTCACCGGCCCGGGGACGATCATTTCCCTCGTCTTAGCCGTCGGGCTAGTCGTCGGTGTCATCATTGCTGCGCGAATTGCCTACGACCACGCTGAGCACCAGCCTGTCACCCTCAACACCATCGACGCGCCAGGTGCGTCGTCGAAGGAATGCAACAGTCTTATCAATAACCTCCCTGACCACGTCGGCTCGTATGATCGAGTATCGCTGGCAAACCCAGCCCCTGATGGTGCCGCTGTCTGGATCGATGGCGACAACCGCATAACCCTGCGCTGCGGGGTCCAGCCGCCAGATTCCTACACAGAATTATCGACGACGGAAGAACACGGCAAGGACGAATCCGGTGGCCAGTTGGAGGGTATCCGCTGGTTAGGCATTGCCGACGCCCGCGGCGGCGATAAGCCCGTCACAGATTCCGTGACCTGGTACACGCTAGGGCGCGCGCAAGAGGTTGCTGTTACCGGGCCCGAGGATGTGGCAGACGATTTGAGCGATCTTTCTGGGGCGCTTTACCACAACCCGGTGTCGGACGCATCGGCAACCGCGAATCCAGCTCAGACGCCGTTATCTACGCTCCCCGTCGCGGACGAGGCGGCTAGGGACAAGCAATGTCGCAGTGTCCTCGACGCTCTCCCCGATCACTTCGGCGCATTGCAACGTACGACAAAGGACGCGCTGGGTAACGATCTTCCCAACGGAATGGCAGCGTGGACGGCACCCCGGCGCGACCCCGTCGTCGTGAGGTGCGGAGTGCAGCAGCCCGAGAGTTACCACCCCGGGGCTCAGCTCCAACAGATTAATGATGTTCCGTGGTTTAACGACGGAACGCCCGGTAACCAGCCAACGGCGGAAGCTCCCTCGTCCGAGAGCTCAGCGCAGAACGCACCCGAGAACGCTTCCACGTCGGCAACGGATAACACCTGGTACGCCCTGGGATACAGCGATATCATCGCTCTTTCGATGCCGGCATCGTCGGGAAACAGCGTCATTACAACGCTGTCCAACGCAATCAGCAAGAATATGGAAAAGTCCGGGGATTAAACGAGGGACTAAACCAGGCGGCTAACCTCCGCCGGTTACGCTCCGGGGTGGGCCACCATCGCACGTTGGATCAGGAGATCCAAGAGGTCGGGGTAGTCAATCCCCATCGCACCGAACATTTGTGGATACATCGAGATCGGCGTGAACCCAGGCATGGTGTTGATCTCGTTCAACACCGGACCACGGTCCGTCACGAAGAAATCAACGCGTGCCAGGCCTTCACAATCCAAAGCGTGGAAGGTTTCCACAGCGAGTTCGCGGATGTGGCGGATGGTGTCGTCGTCAAAGTGCGGTGGAATCTGGGCTGTAATGACGTTATCCAGGTACTTTGTGTCGAAACCGTAGAACCCTTCGTCACCCGACTCGGTGTCCTCGAGCTGCGCGGGAAAGGAGGCCTCGACAGTGCCATCTGGCCGCTGAAGAACGCCGCACTCCACTTCCGTCCCAATAATCATCGACTCCACAATGACCTTGGAATCATGCTGACGCGCCAGAACGAGAGCGTCGTCAAGTTCATCCCACTGATCAACCTTGGAAATACCGATGGAGGATCCACCTCGAGCGGGCTTCACAAACACCGGAAGACCCAGAAGATTCTTTTCTTCCTCGGTCAGGGATCGTGTCTCACGGAGGACGACGTCACGGCCGATGGGGAGCCCTTCCGCCGCGGCCAATTTCTTCGTGAACTCTTTGTCCATCGACGCGGCCGACGCCAATACACCTGCACCGACGTACGGGACAGACGCCATATCAAAGAGCCCCTGGACGGTGCCGTCTTCACCGAAACGCCCGTGGAGGACGGGGAAAATGACGTCGACGTCCGCAAAGACCTGACCAACGTCGGGGCCGTCCGCATAGACAAAACGTCCAGCGTGCTGCGGATCGAGTGACAACGACAAGCTGGTGCCGGCCTTCACTTCCGGCAGCTGCCGCTCACGAATGGATAGCTCGTTCGGATCCGAGGACCCCACTACCCAGCGCCCATCTCTCGTGATACCGATCGGAACCACCTGGTAACGGTCGGGGTCGAGGTGAGAAATCACAGCGCCCGCAGACACACACGAAATGGAATGCTCAGAACTACACCCACCATAAACGACGGCGACGCGGATGCGACTGTGCTCGTTATGGCCGCTGTTCTCGTCGCGCTCCCCGCCAGCACCCGGACCTGATTGAGCAGAAGCAACCAGGAGCGATTCCGACTGCGATGTGATGTCCGCCGACGAGTCAGATGAAGGTTCAGATGTAGTCACGGGGACTAATTGTAGCGGCACTACGTGATGTCGCGGTACTACTCAGCTTTGGTATCGCGCTCCATCAGGTTCATAATGCTCTCTTTCACCGTGGCACCGTCGAAGCACACCGAGACCACCGCATCCGCGATGGGAACATCGATACTATGAGCCCGTGCCAGCGACTGAATTGCCCGGCACGCGTTGACACCCTCCGCGACTTGCCCATGACAGGCTTCTTGTGCTTCTTCAAGGGTCATTCCCTGGCTGAGGTGCTCCCCGAATGTCCTGTTACGAGACAACGGCGAATTACAGGTTGCTACTAAATCGCCGAGTCCGGCCAGCCCGGAAAAGGTTGCAGGATTAGCGCCGAGAGCAATCCCGAGACGCACTGTTTCAGCAAGTCCGCGCATGATAATCGTCGCTGCGGTGTTAAAACCCAGGTTCTGGCCAGCGGCCATCCCCGCAGCTAAAGCAATCACATTCTTCGCCACTCCCCCGATCTCACAGCCAATCACATCCGTGTTGGTGTACGGCCGGAAATAGCCCGTCGTACACGCTTCCTGAACCCGTTTAGCGCTGTCATGATCGGTACAGGCCACCACCGTTGCCGCCGGCTGCTCGTCCGCTACCTCTTTAGCCAGATTAGGGCCGGACAGCACTGCGATCTTCTCCGACGGCCGCCCAGACGCCTCCGCAATGACCTCACTCATCCGGCGGGCCGTGTCACGTTCAAGCCCCTTCGGCAGCGACACAATCAGCGCGTCGTCGGGAAGGAAATCCCTCCAGCGGGTCAGGCTGTCCCGAACCGCATGGGACGGAACACCCAGGACAACGATCTCCGCATCCGCCAAGGCCACGCGAGGATCACTCGTCGCAGTCCCAGCATCCGGGATAACGATGCCCGGGAGGTATCGCTGGTTGCGCCGCGTCGATTGAATCTCATCGGCCACCTCGTCGCGCCGGGCCCACAGTCTGACCGTGTTTCCAGCGTCGGCAAACACTTTCGCCATCGTGGTTCCCCACGATCCTGCCCCCATCACCGCTACTGCGACCATTGCGGACCATCCTTCCCTTCATCATGTGCACCCTATGTCATGCGCACTATCGTGTGGGTGCTGTGACCTTCCCCACCGTATGCGTCGGCTCGTCTTTTGGATCCAGCCTAACCGCCCCTATTCGGGCTCGCGCGAATTAACCTCTCACCATTGTTTGAGTTCCTCGCTTATCGTTGACATAGATTCACTCCACAGAATCCCCGGGAGGATACACATCACTATGTCGAAGAAACGTTCATCCCAGTCACACGATGCCACTCTTGCCGACGCTCCCCTGCCCGGATCACAGGGAAGTGGCACAAACACAAAGCACCAGGCCGACGCGGAGGGCCGTGTGCAGGGTATCGCCCGTCATCCCGCTCAGGAGCTGGGCAAAATCACGCTGGCCGCCGGTGCCGTCGTGTGGCGACGTCGGCAGGGAGCGGATTCTTCTACACCGGCTGTTGATGAATCGTCGCATGATTCGTCGGCAAGTACTGTGACCGTGGATGACATCGAGGTCCTCCTGATTCACCGGCCGCGGTACGACGATTGGTCGCTGGCGAAGGGGAAGCTGGATCCAGGTGAGACACTCCCCATGACGGCTATTCGGGAGATCAAGGAGGAGACGGGTTACGACGTCACGCTGGGGAAACTTTTGGGCCGGGTGACGTATCCGGTGAAGAGCAGGACCAAGGTGGTGTATTACTGGACGGCCGAGTGCGTTGATGGTTCGTTCGAGGACAATGACGAGGTCGACCAGCTAGTGTGGCTGCCTTTAGAGGAAGCGAAGAAGCGCACAACGTACGAGGTGGACACGGAAATCCTTGAGAAGGCGGCTCACGAAATTGCCCTCTCCCCCACATCCCGGATCATTCTTATCCGCCATGCTCATGCTCATCCGCGCGAGGGGTGGGGCGGCAATGATAATCTCCGGCCCCTTGACCGGAAAGGCCGCCGTCAGGCCGACATGCTGCCCCGCGAATTGGCGGGTTTTGGAATCACCCGGTTGTATTCGGCAGATCCGATCCGCTGTCAGACCACGGCCGAGCCACTATCTCAGAGTTCGGGGCTGCACATTACTATCGACGAACTGTTCGGCGACAACGGCTGGGACGCGCACACCGCCGACGCAAAGCGTCGGGTTTCGGACATCATTACGTACGGCGGAGTATCCGCGATCGTCAGCCAGGGAAAAGCGATTCCGGAGATCATTGCCTGGTTGTCGTCGCAAGGGGCTGTGTCCATCGACGACATCCCGTGTAAGAAATCCAGCGCATGGGTACTGACCTTTACCGACGGGGAGCTATCCGGCGCGGACTATTTCGCCAGCCCGCTGCCGAGTAAGTAGCGACGCTGGAAGCTAGGGGCGCTTAAATCGTCGTCGGCATGAACGGCGATCGTGACTTTTCGTATTGCGTGATGGCGTCTTCATTGCGCAGCGTCAGCGCAATGTCGTCGAGGCCCTCCATCAAGCGCCACCGCGTGTGGTCATCGATATCGAAACCGAACACCGCATCCCCGACCGTGACTGTGCGTTCTTCTAGGTCGACGGTCATGGTACGGCCCGGCTGTTCATCCAGAAGCTTCCAGATCAACTCGATATCTTCTTCGGTCATTTGCGCGGCAACAAGCCCGTTCTTGCCGGCGTTGCCACGGAAAATATCCGCGAACCGTGCAGATATAACGACACGGAATCCATAATCCATCAGGGCCCAGGCCGCATGTTCGCGGGAGGATCCGGTGCCGAAATCTGGTCCGGCAACAAGAATCGACCCGATCTTGTACGTGTCCTGGTTGAGGACGAAATCGGGGTCTTCTCGCCATCGCGCGAATAGTCCGTCCTCGAATCCGGTCCGCGTGACCCGCTTCAGGTACACGGCGGGAATTATCTGATCTGTATCGACGTTGGAGCGTCGGAGTGGAACTCCCACCCCAGTGTGGCTAATGAATTGCTCCATAACCGACCCTTTCTGTGTGGCGTTGTTCGTGGTGTGTGCGGTTTTCTTATACGCCTCTATGCATTCGTTGCGGTGCTCTGTGGTGATGCCTCCTCACCGTGTGCGCTACCCGCCGGGCTGAGATCCGCAGGCGACGCAAAACGACCTTGAACAGCAGTAGCGGCGGCTACATAGGGGCTCACGAGGTGCGTCCGTCCGCCCCGCCCTTGGCGGCCTTCAAAGTTACGGTTCGACGTCGATGCACACCGCTGACCTGGCGAAAGCTGATCTGGGTTCATTCCCAAACACATCGAGCACCCGGGCAGACGCCACTCGGCACCAGCCTCAGTGAAAATGGCGTCCAGCCCTTCTTCTTCGGCTTGCTGCTTCACACGCGCGGATCCGGGCACCACCAGCATGCGCACCCCATCGGCAACTCTCCGTCCCTTCACGACGGACGCCACCGCGCGCATATCTTCAATGCGGCCGTTCGTACACGAACCAACGAAAACAACGTCGATGGGAACGTCGCGCATGGAAACCCCAGGGGTGAGGTCCATGTACTTCAATGCCTTTTCACAAGCCGACGCTTCTTCTGCGTCGGTAAAATCTTCGGGCCCTGGAACGGGTTCCCCGAGAGCAATGCCCTGGCCTGGGTTTGTTCCCCACGTGACGAAGGGCGTGATGTCACTGGCATCGAGGTTAACGACGGTGTCGAATTCCGCGTCGTCGTCGGTCCTCAACGATTTCCAATATTCGACGGCGCCCTCCCAATCCTCCGGAGCGTGCGGACGGCCCTTGATGTAGTTGAACGTCGTCTCGTCGGGAGCGATCATTCCGGCCCTCGCGCCCGCTTCAATCGACATGTTGCACACCGTCATCCGGGCTTCCATCGACAGTTGGCGGATCGCTTCGCCACGGTATTCAATGATGTGCCCTTGACCGCCACCGGTGCCGATCTTCGCAATGACAGCCAGGATGATGTCTTTGCCTGTCGTTCCTTCAGGGAGGGTTCCGTCTACATTAACCGCCATCGTTTTGAATGGCTTGAGGGGCAAGGTCTGCGTCGCCATCACATGTTCTACTTCGGAGGTTCCGATTCCGAATGCGATAGCTCCGAAGGCTCCGTGGGTTGCGGTGTGGGAATCCCCGCACACCACCGTCATCCCTGGCTGCGTCAGCCCCAATTGTGGCCCGACCACGTGAACAATGCCTTGTTCGCGGTTCCCCATTGGGAAGAGCTTGACGCCGAATTCTTCGGCGTTTTTCCGTAGCGTCGAGACCTGAGTACGCGACGTGATGTCTTTGATTTCGGCAACGTCACCGGTCTTGACCCCAATGGTGGGGACATTATGATCCTCGGTGGCGATGGTGAGGTCAGGCCGACGAACCGGGCGGCCCGCCATGCGGAGGCCGTCGAACGCCTGAGGCGAGGTCACTTCGTGGACCAGGTGCAGGTCAATGTAAATGAGGTCAGGGTCCCCATTATCCCCGCGTGAGACAATATGATTTTCCCATACTTTCTCCGCCATCGTGCGCGGGCGGTCTTTGTGATCGTCCTCAGCAGAGTCCGGGAGCGTCGTCGATAGGGTGCGAGTGGTAGAGGCTCCGGTGGTTGCGGAGGTTTTGTCTGCGGTGGAGTTCGTCATTCTCCAATCCTTCCGTCGTGTCGGCTGCCGTTCCAACGTCCGAGCGTCTCACTATGCAGAATGATAGTATCAAAATATGGGAAAATTAAACGACTTTGACGAACTCGACGACAATCACGCAACCTTCAACCCCGATAGTGGGATCAAAGTTCTTGATCGATCCTTACTCATCCTGCGTACAGCGACCGCCCGCCCCATGAACCTGAGCGAAATATGCTCCGCAACCGGGTTACCGCGCGCAACGGCACACCGATTACTTACCGCCCTACACGTTCACCGGTTGCTCGAACGCGATAAAGATGGCCGGTGGAGCGCAGGCCCAGGACTGCCGGAATTATCCCCCGCCAGCTCGGACCGAATTATTCAGGCCGGAATGACGGTCATGCGCAGCCTGATGGAAAAAACCAACGAATCCGTCCAGATTTACCGCCTCACGGGCAATGTCCGCACATGCATCGCGTCCATCGAACCAGCGAGCGGACTGCAGAATACGGTGCCTGTCGGCGCTCGCATGTCGCTGCTTCGCGGCTCAGCTGCGCGAGTGTTAATGGCCTGGGCGCCGGAGGAAATGATTCAATCCATTATCCCCGACGCCGCCTTTACGGAAGATGATCTTGCGGAGACACGCGCGACGGGCGTCGCTGAATCAATCGGCGAGCGTGACCCGAGTTTAGCCAGCGTATCGACGACGATCCGCGCAAATCAGGGCGTCGTTGCGGCCTTGTCCATTTCAGGTCCTGTGGAACGCTTACGACCGTCGCCACAACAGCTGTATGGAAACCTTATCCGCGAGGCGGCTGAAAGGATTAACCAGTCATTGCAGTGAAATTTTTCAGGCTCGTCAGGCTTGGCCGCGAAGAGTCATCACAATAAGCACGATATTAAGTCCGATAATGAGCGCTGAGATAATAACACCTATCCATTTCAGCGCTTTATCTCGATACTGCCCCATGACTTTCCCACCCGTCACTATTTGTAACGGGATGAGGGCAAACGGAATACCAAAACTTAAGATGACTTGTGATATAACAAGTGCATATGTGGCGTCAATATTCAGCCCAATAATGAGGAGCGCCGGAATGAGCGTAATTGCGCGCCGTATCCACAGCTTCACTTGGAAATGAAGCATTCCCTTCATCACTTCGGAACCGGCATATGCACCGACCGAGGTCGAGGCGAGCCCGGAAAACAGCAGCCCGATGGCAAAGATCACGCCTATTGCGGGCCCTAATGCGCTGCTCAGAGCCGCATGGGCACCTTCGATGGTGTCGGTACCGTGCCGGCCACTTAAGGCGGATGCGGCGAGCAAAAGAAGCCCGATATTCACAAGCCCCGCGATTCCGAGCGCGATAAAAATGTCGATACGGGTCGCTTTTAATAAACGACGAATAACGTGGGGATCTTCATGGCCGGCACCATGCCGATGGATAACTAATGACGAATGTAAGTAAATAACGTGAGGCATCACCGTTGCCCCCAACATCGAGGCAGCGAGTATCACGCTATTGCTTCCTTCAAACCGGGGAACTAATCCGCCCGCAATCCCCCGAAGATTGGGTGGAGCAAGAAACAAACCTGCAAGGAAACCAAAGGTGATAATAACTAGCATCACTATGATGATCCGCTCGAATACCTTTTGAGCGGTCCCCTGCGTTAACAGCAGAGCCATTGACACCGCCCCCACAATGATCCCGCCCGTCAGCGGGGATACCCCGAACAAAAGATGAAGGGCGACGGCACCACCGATGATCTCTGCGAGGTCAGTAGCTGCGGCCACAATTTCCGCTTGCAGCCAGTAGGCGATTCTCCACCGCTGAGAAAGCCGCTGGCCTAGCAGTTGGGGAAGGCTCTTCCCCGTGACGATTCCGAGCTTGGCCGCCTGATACTGGATGATCATGGCCATCAGGTTCGCGGCCGCGAGCACCCACACCAGTAGATACCCGTAGGTCGCGCCGGAGGAGATGTTCGCCGCAACGTTACCGGGGTCCACGTAGGCAATAGCTGCAATGAAGGCCGGGCCCAGCAGACCGATAAGCCGCTTCGATGACGGAGATGCCGATGGCTGTGACACGGGGTCGGACGAACCTGAGGCTGGTGTGCCGGATGGTCGACGTCCGCTGTGAGATTCGAGTGAATTCGTCGGCACAGCCTGCTCTGAATCTGACATAACCTACTCCTTCCGTGAGAGTTTCAGCTTATCGGTTCGGCATTGAGTCGTCGTAATGCCACACTCTCCCGAGTGGCCTCACGTGCGTGATCTCACGCGGCACATGCCAATGTGTGAGGAACAACAGAGATGGTGATTTCGTCGTACTTAGACAAGTGCATGACCTCCCCATCCAGTTGGACGTGGGAATCTTTTTCCAAGGTAAAATGCCACCGTTTTTCTCGGTCGGTGTTGTGGAGACCCAATGTGCTTGCACGGAACAGGTAGCCGACAAGCATGGCGAGTGTCAGGCTTTTGTGCTTAACGACGTCGAATTTCCCGTTTGTTAGCGAAGTGTGGTCACTAATTTTGATAACTTTGCTCATCCTGGGGACATTGGCGAACACCAAATTATCGAATTTTTCCTGGTGACCTTCGTGAATGATTTTCACGGGCTTCACCGAGAAGAGGTTCCTCATGACAATCCAGCCCTGATTCCACTTGGTCAGATGTGCCGCAGTGAGTTTTTCTCCGATATGAGGGGTCAGGCCGAACCCGATATACGAGTGCGCATAACGCTCAAGATTATCTTTTCCAGTACTTACTAATTTAAGGACGTCAATGTCCGTATAATCACTGGTAATAATACGATGCGCCAAGGTTTTGCCGTTACTCAATGCGTGATAATGATCATTTGCATTACCGCTTGGCAAGATAGCAGTGCGAATGTGGTCGTGCGGATGACTCACAACACCATTGACAACTTCGTTATAGGTTCCGTCCCCGCTGGAACAGACGATGACATGAATATTCTCAGATTCTTTCGTGATCTGAGCGGCTATTTTCTCGGCATGACCCTGATATTGCGTAGCGACGACAGTGACCTCAAAAAGTCCCTCCAGCTGATCAGCCAAGCGTCGTGCGCGTGTTTCACTGACACCTGTCGAATGGGGATTAAAGAGGATTGTTACTGGTGTCATATCTTTTCTGTCGTCGTCTCGGGATTATTTCGGTCATTCATCCTGCCGGCATGAGGCTTCACCAATAGTAGATCCTCCCAAAGAGTGGGCGAGAACAGCAACCCATAGGTAGGCTTAACAGAACTGTTGCCCCATGATCGAATAGGACTATTCATGAGACAGAGTATGACTGTTGCCATGGCATTTGTTGGCCTCCTAGTTGGTGCCGGATTCGCCACTGGTAAAGAAATGCTGCAGTACTTCATCGCCTTCGGGTCAATCGGCCTCGCGGGGGTGGTGATCACTGGCACACTCATGGCTATTTTCGGATGGGTTGTTCTGCAGGTCGGAAGTTATTTCCTTGCCGACGAACACGGGCATGTTTTTAGAAACATCGCCCACCCACGAGTATCGCGGATTCTGGACCTTTGCGTCTCCGCAACCATGGTGACTATGGGCATGATGATGTTGGCAGGCGCAGGCTCCAGCGTGAAGCAAACCTTCGGTTTACCCGCATGGCTGGGCTCTGCTGGGTTAGCGATCATCGTGTATTTCGTCTGTTTCCTTGATGCCAAAAAGGTATCCAACATCATCGGTATGGTGACCCCGCTGATGATTGTTGCTGTCATCATTCTTTTCGTATGGTCGCTCGTTCACATCCCCGATGGTTTTTCCCTCAGTGCAGCGAGCGAGTTAGGTAAAAAGGAAGCCGCGCCTGTGTCACCGTGGTGGTGGTCAGCCATCAACTGTGCCGGCATGACCTTGATGTGTGCGATCGGAATGTCACTTGTCATTGGCGGTACGCACACTAAGCTTCGCGACGTTGGTATCGGCGGTCTTATCGGCGGATCGATTATCGGAGTCATGATGCTAATGGAGACGGTCACGCTCTTCATCAACGTTAAAGATGCCGGAGGAAAAGATATTCCAATGGCGTCGGTCACCCACGCTATTAACCCCGCCGCCGGTATCATTCTTCAGATCATTATTTTGATCATGATTTTTAATACGGCGTTAGGCGATTTTTACGCCTTTTCGCGACGTATCGACGTTACCCTTCCCACACATCCGAAGATCAACCTCGCCGTTATTCTGACTATTTGCTGGGCAATTAGTTTGTTCGGTTTCGGCCCGTTGATTCAGGTCGTTTTCCCCATTCTGGGATACTTGGGAACGTTCGTCGGAATCGTGTTTATTGCGTGGCGTATTCGGTGGAGCCGACTAATTCGCGGTGAAAAGGAACGTCGTAGCCGAATTCGCCAGCTCACCCACCTATATATCCACCCCAATATCGCTGTGGATAGCACGATGGAACTGAATCACGAGCTCGAAGGTTCCGACGCTAATAGTGAAAAACTCTTCGCGACGGTTGCTCAGGAGGAGCGTCGGAAATTAGATCCCGATGCAACACTGCACAAAGAGGATCGCTAAAGCCACAGCTCTTCGACCATCGCGATGGCATCTTTGTCATGTCGGTGACGTAATCGGGCAACGATCCTGCGGCGTGGCGCATCGGGGGTAAGCCCGAGGTACTGCGCGACCAAGCTTTCACATGCTTTATCGATGGTATTTCCGGTCTCCCCGCCGAGATCGGAGATTCGTTGAGCAATCTCGTCGTGGGAAATTCCCATGTAGTTGGCCAGATTGACCATGCTGATGGAACGGGCCCCTGGGCCCAGCCCCACCCCGCCAGTATGAAGCGGATTGGGCGTATCTCCTGGTTCTTCACGTGCGGAGGATACGTCGTGTTCGAGGAGGAACGGTGCCCGTGGTGCAGCCGGTTCAATTCGAAAGTACGTACCGTTTCCGAAGTCCATCCACATACGTTCTCCCTCTGCGATTCCTTGTGCAAGCAGAAGCCGCCGGATCGATCCGGTTGTTGTTCCCGTTGTATTCCAGGTGACTGACTGGTCACCATCGTCGCTGGGGATAAGGCGAGCTTGGCCCATGCACAATCCGAGTAGCCGAGCAACACCGGCGGGGACTCCGGTTCCGCTGCCTCGCATGTGGTCATGGTTCACTGTGACGAGGTATTGCCACCGGCCGTTGCGCCAGTACAGACCGCGAGAATCTTCGGGCTGTCGGTAGGGCTCGATGTCGCCGTTTCGTCGGCTAACAATTCCGTCATCCAGACGGAATTCACCAGAACTGGCATATGAACGGATCGACGATGCTGATACCCCAAATTTTGTTGTTCCTTCAGAGATAAGATCATCAAGATCGGCCGATTCATCACCAACACGAGAACCAATAAAGTCACGGATGGAAATAAACTCTTCCAGACCCCACTCCCGTAACGCATACTTGTTTTTGCTACTACGGATAATTGAGTCTTCGGAATACGCAGCGTTTGCCAAACTACGGGCTTGACTTATGCCCCACATCTGCGCGATTTGATCAAGAGAAAGAGGATGACCAGCTATATCGAGCGCAGCCTGGATTCGTCTGGCAGCAGATGTCGGGTTCGTCACCACGTGTTCGCTAATAACGGTGGCACCACAACACTCAAGCCATTTGGCCAGGTTATTCTCCGTCATATGGCTGATGCGCTGAATTTCTTCGAATGGAACCACACCGTATGTGTCAGTCATGTCATCGAGTAGCTCTGTCGTTTTCTTTTGACAGTCCCGGAAATTAGGAAAACATACCCATCCTCGTTCGACTACACAACGATCGTCCAGGACATTGAGCATTTTCCACAGAGGTGCTTTCCAACCGGATAACGTGCGTTCGAGTTCTGGGTATTTCTGGGAAAGTTCTTCTACTGTACCGACGGGATAGGCGTGATACCGCATTGCGGCGAGGAGATTGGCAACGGGACCTCGGGATATGGAGGTATTGATCGTCGAATCAAGCGTCGACAAAATTTGACGGACACGCTCTCGGGTTAAACCGACCGCGTGTCCAATACTTTCTAGCGTTTCTTCATGGCCACCGCCGTAACGCCGATACAGTATTTCCTGCTCCCGCTCAGAAAACTGCACGAATATGGTTTCTAGTAACCGGGCAGCACGTTCTGCAGGTGGAATGCCAATAGCCCACGAATGAGAAGTGGTGGCAGAGGACAATACTTTATCAACCGCGTAGTTGATGTACTCAGGCACATCACCGTAGCGTTCAACTACACGACGAATGGATCCCTCCATGGCAGACAGATAAGATAAAACGTCACGGGCAAGGTGTAACTCATCAGCCGGTTGATCACTCTGTTCTTGTCTGCCGAACGCTTCGTTGTCGGGGGAAAACAGTAATGACGGGGTGTCATTCGAATCATCTTCGCCATAAAAAGTATCACCCAGACGACTAGATGCATGACGAAGCTGACCGATGCAGGTTTCGTCGGAAAGGTTATCGTTATCGTTCATAGTGACCTTCTCACACGTGGATGAATCTCAATCCGCACTCGCTACTAGCCGATGCATGCCCACTACCTTCCGCCAATACCGTCGAAAAGACCGGTTCCTTACAGTCTAATCTCCCAACGTGCTTAAGAAATACAGAGGGCAAGCGAGAGCAGTGCAAAACCGGTCCTGCGAATCATCCTTGTACAACAGCATTGCGTAATAAAACAATAAAATGCTCAAATCATAGCAAATGGTTCACTTAACCACAAAATCTATTTTGTACGTTTAAAGCCATTAAGAATTAAATAAGAAATTTTCAAGCATCAGAAATCATGCCAAGGGCCTTCAAGCGATCTGGCTTACCAAATGCAGTCAATGGGATTTGTGGAATATAAGCCACACGATTCGGCTGTTTGAATTCTGCCAGCCCGCAGTCCACTACATATTTACGGAGGTCTTCAAGCGTTGGTTTCTCACTAGGCTCAGCAAAAACAGCAGCACATATAGCCTCTCCCAAAAAGTTATCCGGTACACCCACTATGACAATCTGCTGTATGCCCGGTAGCTCGGAAAGCATTTCCTCAACTTCAGCACAATCAATATTTTCCCCATTACTGTTAATCATATCCTTTATTCTTCCGCTAACAACTATTGAGCCATCCTCCATTATTCGCACTCGATCTCCCGTAATATACTCACCATCTTTAGTAAAAGATGTTTGATTTGCCTCCGGATTTCGATAATATCCTTTGATTGTATAAGGGCCGGAGGTAATGAGCCCCCCATCATTACTAACAGCTAAAGAATCGAGCTTACTCAAGGGGCGTCCTTGAGTAGCCCATACGCGAGACCGATCATGATCATCCGGATCAGTAAAACACAGCAACCCCTCAGCCATGCCAAATACCTGCTGCAACGCACCATTGAAACGCGCGTCAACTTCTGCAGCAGAATCAGGACTTAAGCGAGAACCACCAACTTGAAGCAGGCGAAGAGAGGAAAGATCAGCTGGCTCCCATTGTGTTGCTTCTGCCCATAACGAAGCTACTGAAGGAACAGCAGCTGTTACCGTAACCCCATGTTCATCGATCAGAGGGAAAACAACATCCGGGCTCGCGGACGGACAACACACAACCGTACCGGCTGGCGTTGACACTCACCCGGATCACCACCCTTGATCAGGCCGCCGACTGGGGTGTGAGGTTGCATGAATTCTCCACCGTCTACCGGGACTGG
>NZ_QFRA01000045.1 GCF_003243515.1 Corynebacterium kroppenstedtii | reverse complement strand
GGTGTAGCTTCCCCGCAGATTTCCGTCTACCGGTTCCTTGTGCCGGGTGTTGTTGCTTCGCACCCCAGGAATTGGGTTCTTCCTGGGGTTATACGACAACAGGCGGTGCGGACACTTCCGCCGAGCTTCACTTAGTGTTCATGTTTACGTCAGTGGGACGTTAAAGAAGCTTGATACACCATACGTATGGCACAAGCACCTAGTCTCCCCACTCACCAGGCCGATGACAGCCAGGCCTGGACATCAGCATCGCAGCCGGATGCGGCTCGCACTACTCCCCCGCCGGGCCACAACCCGGACACGACCCTACGTCGTCAACACGACGGAGGCGGCGTCAATACCACGGCGGTCACCGCGTTACTGAGCGTGGCCACCGTCTTGCTGATTATCTTCACGTTCACTGACAAGCAGGTCAGCGATGCTGTCATCAACCATGACAGCGTGTTCGGCACGTTGTTCCAGTCCTATGGCGAGTTCCCTCCGGCGGTGCTTAGTGCGCTGGCTATGCAGGTCCTCGCGGGATGCCTCCTCCGTTCCTCTCTTCCGGGGATCGCGCGCGGGCTGGGCAGCATTTTGCTCACGTGGGCGAGTTTCCTGTCGGTCCTTGGCTGGTCAGAGCAGGCTGAATCCTATCGTCGGTCGTGGAGCGCGAACCTTGCAGCCGGCACCCCGATCGGCGTCGCTAATAATGATGATTCGGACACGATGACCTGGTCGCAGTTCGCCCCCGCCATGTTTATGGATATTGTCCTTCTGATCATCATTTCGATCGTGGCGTGGCTGCTGGTCCGGAACTTGTCGGCTGAGACTTTGCGCCTGATCGCGATCTCGGCTGTCATTATGCTCGCGATTGTGTGGGCTGGGCACGGGGTGAACGACGGGATGAAGAGCCTGTGGGGTCGGTTCCGCCCCTATGAGGTTGATGCTGGAAAAGGCCCCTATCAGGCGTGGTATCACATCAATTTGCCTAATGGTCACCGCTCGTTCCCGTCCGGCCACACTCAAGAGGGCACCACTCTTGCAGCTTTGGCTATCGTGTTGCGCCCGCTCGGTGGCAAAGCCTGGCGGATTGCGCTGTGGGTCGGAACGGTGTGGGGAATTCTCATGGCTGCCAGCCGCGTGATCATCGGTGCCCACTGGGCGACTGACACGGTCGCCAGTTTCATCCTGACCTACGGCCTCATTTTGATCGGCTTGTGGTTGACGACGTGGGTCGCCAGCCGTTTGAATTCCACCACCATTACTAACGACGCTGGTACGCCGGTTCACACTTCCTAGCGACGCTGGTAAATCCGCGAGTGATCTTTCACGCCGGCGAAACGGAATGGCGCATCGGTGACCTCTGGTGTGCCGTAATCCGTAATGTCGGCGACGCGCGTTCCGGGGTGAAGATCGCGGTAGGCGTCGTAGGTGAGCGGTTCGCGTGAATCCAGCGCTTTCTTGTGCTCATCGGCGTGGAGCAGCTTTTGGTACCCGTCGACAATGGTGCCGGTGAAGAATTCGGCAACTGCACCGGAGCCGTAGGACAGGACGCCGACGCGTTTTCCGGCGAGGTCGTCGGATTCGGTCTCGAGCAGCGACATTAATGCCAGGAAGACGGATGCCGTGTAGGAGTTACCGATCATGCGGTTGTAGTGCATGGTGGTCTCGAGCTCGGCGGCTGTTTCGGCTTTATCCGCTGATAGACCCACATGCTCGCGCAACGCCATCTGCGCTTTCACCGCCATTTTCGTAAACGGCTGGTGGTAGCAAAAGCGGTCAATCGCGGCGAAGTCGGCCCCACCGTGATCGATGAAGTCGTCGTAAGCTCCGCGAACGGCGTTGAGGTAGGCGTCGATGGAGAGTTTGCCATCAACCAGGGCGGTGTGCCGGTCGTTGGGTCGCCAAAAGTCCTGCACATCGTAGGTGTACACGCCGGATGCGGGCTCGACGGCAAAGATGCCGGGGTTGGCCTGGACGAGGAACGCAGCCGCTGCAGCGCCTTGAGTCGGCTCCCCACCCGAGTTGAGGTCGTAGCGCGCAACGTCGGAGGCGACAACCAGCACTTTTTCCTGTGGATTGCGTGAGACAATACCCAGCGCGACTTGCAGCGCGCCGACCCCGGAGTAGCACGCCTGTTTCATTTCGATGGTCCGCACCTGGGAGGGCAGGCCGAGGAGCCCGTGAACGTACACCCCGGCGGATTTGGACTGGTCAACGCCGGATTCGGTGGCGAAGAGAAGGGTACGGATTCCGTCAGTTCCATTGCGGTCGATGATCCGCTTGGCGGCGGTGGCTGCCATCGTGACGATGTCTTCGTCGGCAGCGGGCTGGCTCATGACTTCTTGGCCGATGCCTTTGTGGAACTTGCCCACGTCGATCCCGTGTTTGTCGGCTAGGGTTTCGAGGGCGAAGCTGTGGTGTCCCGTGGCGAAGGTGATGTCATGGATGCCAATGGGGTTCACAGCTGTGTTCACGGGTGCGTTCACTCGCCTTTCCTTTCAATTTTCACGTGGGCGGCCATCAGTTCGCCCGGATTCGTTTGTGCGGCCAGCAGTGATAGTTCGCCGCAGAAAACAGATGCCGCACACAGTACTGCAAGTCGGCGTGCGTTATCCCCCGCTGGGCGGTCTTCACGGCATCCGAGACGTCGCAAGTTTTCTTCGACAACCTCCAAGCCCTGGCCTTTGCCGTTCCCTACTGTACCCACAATGAGGTTGGGGAGGTTGCATGAGAAGTAGAGGTCTCCGTCACGCACTTCGGCATGGGTAATGCCCTGCGATCCTTCAACGATGTTGGCCGCGTCTTGCCCGGTTGCCAGGTAAAAGGCCAGGAGCATATTGGCATAGTGCGCGTTCGCGGTGCGCAATCCGCCAGCCAATGTGGTACCTACCAGGTTCTTCCGGACGTTGAGGTCCGCGATCTGTTCCGGCGTCGTTTTGAGTCGTTCTTCGACGACGTTGCGCGGGATGAGCATTTCAGTGACGACGTTCTTCCCGCGCCCGAGGATGCCGTTGACTGCGGTGGCTTTCTTGTCGGAGCAGTAGTTGCCGGAGATGGATCCGTAGCGCAGTTCTGGGTACTGCTGGAGGATCCACGGCATGAGGTTGTCGGAGGCGAGAGTTACCATGTTGTGGCCGGAGGCGTCGCCGGTGGTGAATTCGAATCGCACGAAGAGGAGATTGCCGGCGTATTGAACATGCAGATCGATGAGCTTGGCAAAACGAGATGCCTGAGCGACGACGGCCTGCAGCTCATAGCGACGCCGATCGAGCTCGGTGGCCACACGAAGGGCGACTCCTGCGTTGGGGGCCTCGAAGTACACAGATCGTGTCATTCGCTCGTCGACGAGTGTGGCGCGGATTCCCCCTTCGACGTAGCGCGATACTTTTGCCCCGCGGCCGACGGATGGCCAGAGTGGCGTTTCATAGGTCGCCATGGGGATGGAGATAGCTCCGTAGCTGGCGCCGGATTCCTGGTTTTGTGTGCCGTCCTCGGAGTTCCATCCCGCGGTCTCTCCCGACACGACGTTGCCTGAGATGTGGACGGGGCCGATCCATGACATCGGGATAGGCGCATATAAATTGTCGCTCATTATTTTTCCTTTTCTTGTTCGTATTTTATTTAGGCCTTTTCGGCTCTTTTCGGATGCTTATTCGTGAATTGTTTTTAAATTGTTGTCGTCGAGGGAGCCCGGCTAAAACGTGCGTGCCAATTTTTATTTTTATCGACGACGGTTGGCGACGGCAGTGAGATCAATCCCACGCGCACGAGCCGACTCAGCCAGGGGCCCGGTGATGAGGGCATCGGTGTTGTGCAGGTCGCTCGTGCGAGTTGCACCAACCATTTCGTAGAGCGCCTGGAGGTGCTCGGCCCACCGGTTGATCTGGCTGGTCAGCGCGTCGACGGCGGCGTCGATCCCTTGGGCACGTTCCTGCGGCGAGCGGGTGGCGTCCCCGACGCCGGTGCTCAACGCGGTGTGGAGGAATGTTCCAGCGACGCCCACGGCGTCGGCTCCAAGCGCTAAGCCTCGTAGGACGTCGTAGGGTTGTCGAACTCCCCCTGAGGCGAAGAGTGTGGGCAGGGTGTCAGGGTCAGCGGTGGTCGCGTCGAGAAGGGAGAATGCGGCAGATTGTCCGAACCCGGTGAGGTAGGAGAAATCGCGGTCGGATCGGCGGTCATTTTCGATTCGCGCGAAGTTGGTTCCTCCGCGGCCGGAAACGTCGGCGATGGATACGCCCAGGTCATGGAGCTGCTGGAGTGTGTTCCGGGTCATGCCGAAGCCGACTTCTTTAACGATGACAGGCGTGTGGGTGGCCTCGAGCGCGTTAACAATGGCTTCAATGTTGCGTGGCCAGGAGGCGTACCCGCGCGAGCCCTCCGGCATGACGGTTTCTTGCACGGCGTTGACGTGGATTTGGAGGGCGTCGGCCTGGAGGGCGTCGATGACTCGGGCAGCGTCGTCGGGTGTGGCGTCGGCGCTGAGATTTGCCCACACGGTGCCGTGGGGGTTGCGGTCACGGAGGATGCGAAATGTGGGGAGGGTGTCGGGTTCGCGCAGGAAGATGGACATGGAGCCGGTGGCGACGGCGATTCCGGTGCGTGCCGCGGTTTCGGCGAGGACACGGTTGACTCCTGCGGTGAGTTCGGATCCTCCGGTCATGCCGTTGATGTAGAACGGCAGCCCCCAGTGCAGCGGCTGTGCTGTATGTGCGCCGGTGCTCGCGTTTGTAACAGCGTTCGTATTTCCCTCGACGCTAAGATCCGTCGGGATGGTGGTGGAAATATCGGCTTGACCTGAGTCTATTCCGGCCAATGAATTGTGAAGGATACGGACGTCGTCCCACGCGCAATAGGTTGAGGCACTCCCGGCGGACCGGGGTGAGGGTGCGGAGGATGCGTTGTCGGGAGCTGGGGTTGTGGCGTCGGTGGGCTGTGGAGGTTCGCCGTGAGCCTCGCGTTGTTGCCTGGCGGCTAGGGCCAGGTGGTCGTCTTTCCGGCTGCCACTCATTTCCCATCTCCTTCCGTTGGTGTGTCATCTGGTGCGGTATCCGCTCCCGTGGGCGAAACATGCAAGTTCAAAGGGCGGATTCCTGCCGCCGTCCAGCGCTCGTGGAGTGCGTGTGCGTCGACGCCCGGCGCGGCGAGCGCGATTCCGCAGTCGCCACCGCCTGCTCCTGATGATTTCGCCCACCACTCCTCGTCGAGTGCAGTGGTGATCAAGGTCCGCAGTGCTGGAGTTTCGATGGCCACCCCTCGTTGGGCGGCGATCTCTCCCAAGACCTGCCGGGCTTGTGCGACGGTGTTCCCAGTTGCCGACGTTGTCCTGCCGTCTGAATTAGCTTCACGCCCACCGTTGTCGCTGGTCAGCGCTTCAACAAGATGATCGACGGCTGCGTCGCTTCGTCGAAGAAGGTCGTCGGGTAGCGCGGTTTTCTTGACGACGTCCCCGACGAGTTCTGTGGTGTCGGCGGGGGTTCCTGTCCAGCCGACGCTGAGTTGGATTCCCGGCGCGGCAGGTGTGATGCGGCGGAGTGACAAGCCTGGCCACTCCCCTGCCAGCAGGTCGCTGATCGTTGTCGTGCGGGAACCAGAACCCCAGGCGCGGTCTTCCAACCATGTTCGGTCCGGCGAGTGGTATTCGACCCATCCGCCGAGTGCGCTGGCGGCGACGTCGCCTCCCGATGTTTTTGCCGTAACCCGCACTGTTGCGATGGCCGCGAGTCGGTAGATCTGTTCGGGCGTGGGCTGTAGCCCGTGGTGGCGTGCAGCGGCGGCGACGGTCGCGACGGTGACTGCGGCTGACGATCCGAGCCCGAATTTGTCACCGCTGGTGGCATCGTCAAGGTGGCTTGAGATGTCGATATCGTATCCGCTGGTGGGAAGGTGTTTTTCTGCTCGCCAGCGTTCGACGGTGAGGACTGCGGCCGCGACGTATTTGTGGAATCCTGTCTCGTCGCTGTGGAACCGAGCGGCCGCCGTCGGGTCGGTGCTAACTTCCCACCGGACCGGTGCTTCGTCGGGTTTCGTGGGGTCGCTCGCGTCGGATCGTAGTGTTCCGACTTCGGTGCCGGTGGGCGTGAGCGTGACGTGCACATACCTGTCAACGGCGATGAGTAACGCGGCGTGTCCGGGGTGGACGACGGCGTATTCTCCGGCGATGTACAGCTTTCCGGGTGCCGAGGCGTGGACGGAGGTCTGTGTCACGGCTGTTACTCCTGACGGTTCGCTGCGTCGGAAGCCTGTGCCGGTTGCCCTTCGTGTGCGCTGTTCTGCTCATCGGCGCTGGTCTCCTCGACGGGCGTCAGGTGAGCGCCCGACCCGGCGCGGGCAGGAATGAGCTCGAGGTCGGGGAACCGTTCGCGGAGGGCTGCGTGGGTTGCGTCGAGGTCCTTAGCCTGGCAGAGCGCAACGACATTCGGCCCGGCGTCCGCGGTACCGTACACCTCTAACCTGTCGTTCCGCAGCTGCGCGATCGCGTCGAAAATGGCGACGGACGTTGGCGCTAGGTAGCGGACGGGTGGCCGGTTGCCGTTGATCGCCGCGTGCATACGCAGTGCGTTGGATTCTGTTATTTCGCCGACGCGAGTGTAGTCGCCCACGGCCAGGGCGTGTTTCATGTCGACGAGGTCGCGCTGGGTGCTGCTCACCCACCCATCGAAGAAGGGCGATGTCCGAATGGTGTCGGCCATGGCGACGCGAGAGGACACTGCTTTTTGTGCGCCCGAGACGACGCAGATGACCATGGCGAGGTCGGGCCCGGGGACGCTTTCGGCGTACGAGGTGAGGTCAGCGTTGTTGTCGTCGCCTTCGCCGGGGTGCCAGATGACGAGGTTACCCAGGATGGATCGTGTAGCGGACCCGGAGCCTCGGCGGGCTAGCCGCGAGAGTGATCGCGGGTCGCCGGGGAGTCCATAGGCTTTCGATGCGGCGGTGGCGAGCGCGGCAAATCCTGATGCCGACGATGCTAGCCCTGCCCCGGTGGGCACGGAGTTGACGGAGTTGACCCGCGCGTACGTACGTGCAAGCTCGGTGTTCTGCTGGCCAGCATTGTGTTGACCAGCATTGTGTTGTGCGCTGCGCTTACGCACTAAGTTAAGAAATGCGCTGACTCTGCGCGTCGGTGTCCCAGGCGCTGGCTCACCGTTGAGCGTGAAAATATCGCTGCTCAGACTCGGATCTGGGTTGACGACGGTTTCCGTGGGATAGATATCAAGCGTCAGTGACAAACTACCGGTTGCGGGCAAAACTAAGTCGGCGTTGCGCTTACCCCAGTATTTGACCAGTGCGATGTTGGGGTGGGCGGTCGCTCGCGCGGTGCGAGGGGTGATCGTTCCACTATCACCCATGCTGGGGTGTGTGGTGGTCACCGTTGAAACTCCGAGGGGTGCATGAGCCATGTGCGACGTGCGCCTGCGGCGCGAAGCGCGTCGGACAGCGCGACTGCGTGGTGTTCGTCTTTGGATAGCGCGATGATGCAGCCGCCCCGGCCTCCACCGGTGAGTTTCGCACCAAGCGCTCCCGCATTCCGAGCAGCCACAACGAGGTTTTCCAACTCTGGGCTGGATACCCCGAGGTCAGCGAGGTGTTCGTGGACGGCGTTCATCCGCTCGCCCAGGGAGACCCGGTCGTCGAGTGCGAGGTCGATCCGCGCTTCGACGGTGTGATGACGGATGGCGTCGACATTCCTGGTGAAACGCTTCTTGTGGGTGCGCCGTAATTCGTCGACACCCCGAACAGCTGGGAGCGTATCGCCTGGCTGCCCGGTATCCGCGACGACGAGTGGCGATCCGAGGCTGACGGTGATGGGTTCACTGCGTCCGCCTTGGAAGAGTACGGGGTGGGTGTTCAGGACGGTGTGGGCGTCGAGGCCGCTGGCGCTGCCGTGGGCGACCCGTTCTCCGATCTGTACGAGCTCATAGCGGCTATGGTAGTCGACGTCTTTGCCACTGAAATCGATGATGGAATCCACCATCGCTGCCGAGGCTGCTGCGCTGGAACCAAGGCCACGTGCCAGTGGGACGTTTCCTCGGCAGGAAATGTGCATTCCAGACTGCGGGTACTCAAGTAAATCCAGGCAGGCTTTAATCGTGGCACCGACTGGCGATAGGAACGTGGGGGCGTCGGCCAGGGGGCCATCATAATTGTTGGCAGTTAGCCATAGTTCGCCATCGCACGGTTCAGCAGTGGCTCGCAGAGTCAAGCATTGCATGGGGAACGCTATGGCCGGCTCCCCGAAAACAACAGCGTGCTCGCCGAACAGGATGATTTTGGCGTGAGCCCGGCCGAACCCCCTGGCCTCTTCTGCTAACGCGGAGTAACGAGGTCCTTCCGCAGGTTGTTTATACCGTTGGCTCTCATTTAAACGTGCATAATCGGGAGCCTCGCTGCGACGCGAGGAAGTAATAACGTCTGCGTCGGAATGTCTCAGTGGCTGCACCAGTGCTCCTATACGGAATGAATCAAACCCTGCCGTCGCTCCACCTTAACTACAGCACCCGACAAACCTCCTCAGATCCCGTCGGGCAAATCCCATTGGGCATGGACCCCATCGGGCGTGGCTCGGCCGAGTATAGCCAACGGCAAACGCTGCTACTCTACCACGACTCAGGGTAGTCCTCGTTTCTTATCGACGACGACGCTCCAGCTGGCCCAGGGCTCTTATTGCTGGCCTGAGTGGGCTAACCGAGCCCGAAGTAATCGGTTTGTCGTGTATATTTTAAACCTAACTGAAGTGTTTTTCAGTGTTTTCAAGGGCGGAACACTCGGCGACGAAGAATAAATCTGGGAGGTCGCGACCATGTCCAAACTTCTCTTCAAGTTCCCCTTAATCGAAGCAATTATTACTGTTATATCTTTTGTTTTCTTAGCGCGCTCTCCCGGAGCAGCTGCATTCGTTTTCGCAGCATTTGCGCCGGCGATGATTTACCACTTCGTGCTCATGCTCTTTAAAGTCCAGCACTTAGCTGTGTGGATCGCATTAGCTAGCGTGGTCACTATTGCAGGGATTATCGACTTCATCATGGGTCCGATGGGATTTTTAGACGTATATATCCTGCCCGCCGGAATTGGACTAATTATTGCGTGCGCACTTTACGCCGTTTGGTTGAAGAGACACAGCCAGCAGTGAGGGGAGTCGACGCATTACCGTCGCATAATCATAATGTCGATCACTAGCTCAGCTAGTTTTCCGTTGGCTTTATTCAATGGTTTCAGCCGCATAGTCGCCTCTCTGACGGCATCAAGCATCTCCTTCTCACTCCGGTGCGTCGGTATGCCACCGATACGCCCGTGCCCAGCCGCGGCGATCGCCGCACATGTCCACGGGCGCATGAGGTACACCCCGGGCCCGGCAGCTGCGCGAAACTCGTCGATAATAATGAGGACGTGTTCCGCGGTCAGCGGCCGGGAGCCAAAACTGGCGCCGGCTTTCGCCTTCCCACCCATTCCCGCCTCCGTCATCGTCGGGCCTTCTTAGCCCGAACCTTCTTAACTAGGTCCGCATATTCGGGAACCCGGGACCTAGCCAGCTCCCGGACTTCTTCAGTATCCACCGTCCGCGCCGCCGTCGAAATGATCGCGCGCACGACAGCTTCGTGCTTCGAGGTGCCCGTCATCTCTGCCAGCAGCGTCAGGGCGCGGTCTTGGTCGTCCGTGAGCCGTAGGGTCATTGCCATATTCACGATTGAACCATTAATCCCCGTCGAGTGATACCACTGCGATACCACGAATGAGCGGTCACTCCTCATGTAACAGGGTGACAAACCCGCAGAGGCACTCCACCAAAAGGACAGTCTCCGTACGACCCGTCTGCGCACAGCTATCATGTCTCCCTTGTGAGGTAAGGTAGAACGCATGAGTGACGACAGCGGAAATACCGGGGACAATGACCTTTTCGATCGCGTCAGCCCGATCGACATCCAAGAAGAAATGCAATCGAGCTACATCGATTACGCCATGAGCGTCATCGTTGGACGTGCTCTCCCCGAGGTTCGCGACGGCATGAAACCCGTCCACCGCCGCATCATCTACGCGATGTACGACAACGGCTATCGCCCGGAGCGCAGCTACGTCAAGTCCGCCCGACCCGTCGCGGACACGATGGGCCACTTCCACCCCCACGGCGATAGCGCCATTTATGACACCTTGGTCCGCATGGCTCAGCCGTGGTCCATGCGTTATCCACTGGTTGATGGCCAGGGTAACTTCGGCTCCCGCGGCAACGACGGCCCCGCCGCCATGCGTTATACAGAGTGCCGTCTCACACCGTTGGCCATGGAGATGGTGCGCGATATCCGCGAAAATACCGTCGACTTTGAGCCCAACTATGACGGCAAAACACTAGAGCCGACGATTCTCCCGTCGCGTGTTCCCAACCTGCTGATGAACGGTTCCGGCGGTATTGCCGTCGGTATGGCGACGAATATTCCGCCGCACAATCTCACCGAGCTGGCCCAGGCGATTTTCTGGTGCCTCGACCATTACGACGCGGACGAGGCCACCACGCTCGAGGCCGTCATGGAGCGCGTGAAGGGCCCCGACTTCCCCACGGCCGGACTCATCGTCGGTGATAAAGGCATTAAGGACGCCTACACCACCGGCCGCGGCTCCATCAAAATGCGTGGCGTAACCTCCATTGAGGAGGAGCACGGGCGCACCATCATCGTCATCACCGAGCTTCCTTACCAGGTCAACCCCGATAACCTTGTCTCCAGCATCGCTGAACAAGTGCGCGACGGGAAGATCGCAGGCATTTCCAAGATCGACGACGAATCCTCCGACCGCGTCGGCATGCGCATTGTCATCACATTGAAACGTGATGCCGTGCCGCGTGTTGTGCTCAACAACCTCTACAAGCACTCTCAACTGCAGACCAGCTTCGGTGCCAATATGCTGTCCATTGTTGACGGCGTGCCCCGCACCCTGCGCCTCGACCAACTACTGCGGCTGTACGTCGATCACCAAATCGACGTCATCGTCCGACGCACCCAGCACCGCCTGGATGAGGCCGAAAAGCGCGCCCATATCCTGCGAGGCTTGGTCAAAGCGCTGGATATGCTCGACGAGGTCATCGCGCTGATTCGCGCGTCGCAGACCCCGGAGATCGCGCGAACCGGGCTGATGGACCTCCTCGATATCGACGAGCTCCAGGCCGACGCCATTCTGCGGATGCGGCTGCGCCAACTCGCGGCCCTGGAGCGTCAGAAGATTATCGACGAGTTGAAGGAACTCGAACTCACCATCGCCGACCTCAAGGACATCCTGGCCCGGCCGGAGCGCCAGCGGCAGATTGTGCGCGACGAGCTCGAGGAGATCGTCAACAACTACGGTGACGACCGCCGCACGCAGATCATCGCTGCTACCGACGATGTCACCGAAGAGGACCTCATCGCGCGGGAGAACGTCGTCGCCACCATTACGTCGACAGGGTATGCCAAGCGCACCAAGGTGGATCTCTACCGCAACCAGAAGCGTGGCGGGAAGGGCGTCCGCGGGGCTGAGCTCAAGCAGGACGACGTCGTCCGGCACTTCTTTGTGACCTCGACGCACGACTGGATTTTGTTCTTCACCAACTTCGGGCGCGTGTATCGCCTGAAGGCCTACGAGTTGCCCGAGGCGTCCCGGACCGCACGCGGGCAGCACGTCGCCAACCTGCTGGAGTTCCAGCCTGGCGAACACATTGCCCAGGTCATCCAGCTGCAAACCTACGAAGATGCGCCCTACCTGGTCCTGGCCACTAAGCAAGGCCGCGTGAAGAAGTCGAAGCTCACCGATTATGACTCCGCGCGGTCCGGTGGATTGATCGCCATCAACCTCAACGAGGGCGATTCGCTGATCGGCGCACAGCTCTGCTCCGCCGACGATGACCTCCTGCTTGTCTCCGAAGAGGGCCAGGCTATGCGCTTCACTGCCGACGACGACACGCTGCGCCCGATGGGCCGCGCCACTGCCGGCGTCAAGGGCATGCGTTTCCGTGGCGAGGACGCGCTGCTGGCGTTGACCGTCGTCCGTGAGGACTCCTACCTCATGGTCGCCACCTCCGGCGGCTATGCCAAGCGCACGAAGATGGAGGAATACCCGACGAAGGGCCGCGGTGGACTCGGCGTCGCCACGTTCAAGTACAACAAGAAGCGTGGCAAGCTGATCGGCGCGCTCGTCGTCGACCAAGATGACGAAATCTTCTGCATTACTACCGACGGTTCCGTCGTCCGGTCCAACGTGAAGGACATCCGGCCCAGCTCGCGGCAGACGATGGGCGTGCGGCTGGTCCACCTGGACAAGGGCTCTGAGCTGCTCGCCATCGACCGCAACGTCGAGGACGAAGGCGAGGAGCACGCGGCGAAGACTGCGGAAAAGGGGAACGCCCCTACCGATCCGGCCGAACCGGACCCGAACGACCCCAATGCTGACGGTTCCGACGGTGACGGCTCCTCCGACGCTAAGGATGGGGAGTAATGACGGGGCCGGGACCACACGGGCTGACGCCCGAGGGAAACCAGGCTAACCAGTCTGATCAGGATCTGGGCACGCGGCGCTGGACGGGCAAGTTAGCCGACGACGGCGCCGGTTCGGCGTCCAGCACCCCGGGCACGCCCAGCGCACCTCAAGGCGAGCGTGTTGTGGAGGTGACCCATATTGATCTCCACCGAGCTGCCCGGATCTCAGGGGCGGTCAGCGCGATAATTGCCCTTGTCTGGATACTCGCTGCGCTCATCATGTTCGGCCTCCTAGCGGGCATGGGGGCATGGGGAAACATGAATGACGCCCTTAACGACGTCGCAGACACCTCAGTTCCAACGAGCATGGTGATTATTGCGATCATTGCACTCGCTGTCTTCGAAGCCATCATCGGCACGCTATTGGGCGTTGTTGCCGCAGCTATTTACAACGGGTTGACTCGGATGGACGCCGTCGGTGGAGTGAGAATGGTGGTACGGGACTAACGATCCGCGGCCCGTGCGATCGCGGGGTCCGTATGCGGTCACTCGGGCCACCACATCAACCGATGGGTAAAGTTCTGCACGGTTCATGGGCCTATAGCTCAGGCGGTTAGAGCACTTCGCTGATAACGAAGGGGTCGGAGGTTCAAGTCCTCCTAGGCCCACCACGAAAACCACTTCGGTGGGGTTCGGGTAGTGAAAACCACAGGGGGCGTTAGCTCAATTGGTAGAGCACTTGCTTTGCAAGCAAGAGGTCACGAGTTCGATTCTCGTACGCTCCACAGGAAATCCCTGGTTACACTTCGGTGGCCAGGGATTTTGTGGGTTATACGACAAATGTGTGTCTGGTCGGTGTGTCGCCCCGGGGGTTAGATCTGGCCTTTTTGGATGCTGGTGGAGTGGGTGTATTCGATGT
>NZ_QFRA01000003.1 GCF_003243515.1 Corynebacterium kroppenstedtii | reverse complement strand
GGGTATATGGTCAATTTTCGGCCATTTTTCGCCCATATACCCCCACAGTTTTCACCACCGATCCCGATATACCCCCACAGTTTCCGGCACGCGGACACATTTTGGCGTATAACCCGAAACCCCCAACCCCGAGCTGGCCCCCGAAATGCAACTTGCCCCCGGCACTTCGTCATCTACGAAGTCCGGGGGCTCACCATCACTTCTGACTCACCCGCGAGTGAACTACCATGTCGTCCCACTCGACAACCTTCTTCTGCTCGCGATCTTCCTTCTCGCCGAGCTCATGCTCGTACGCCTCGAGCGCGTGGTAGCCCTCCCAGGAGGTCATCTCCACGCCCTTATCGCGAAGCAAGCCCAGCACCGCGTCGGGATCTGTCGTCTCTGGTTCGGCCAGCACCCCATTTTCAAGGTCTTCCAGCAGACAGTCGACGGTTTCGTTCGCGTCGCCCTTCGTGTTTCCGATCAAGCCGACAGGTCCGCGCTTAATCCAGCCCGTGGTATACAACCCGTCGAGCGTTTCCTCCGACCCGGCCTCTCGCACAATGCGCCCGGCGATGTTGGGAATCACGTGGTGCTTGCTGTCGAAGGGGATTTCCTCGGCGGGGTCAGACCGGTATCCGACGGCGTGATAGACAGCCCCCAACTCCCAATCCTTGTAGTTTCCGGTGCCGTGGATTCCACCGTTGCCGTCGAGCTCGGTGCGCTCAGTGCGCAACCCGGTGACCTTGCCGTCTTTCGTGAGGATCTCTACTGGAGATTCGAAGAAATGGATGTACAGCTTGTGGGGGCGATCCTCGATCTCGCGGATCGCGTACTGCTCCAGGATGCTGCACACCATGTCCTGAATCTTGGAACTCCGACGAGTAACTTCGGAGGCTTCGTCGTAGTGAATATCCTCTGGGTCCACAATGACTTGGATGGTGGGGGACTTGTCCAGTTCCTTGAGCTCCATTGGCGTGAACTTCGCCTGCGCAGGCCCACGACGCCCAAACATGTGGACTTCCGTCGCCTTATTCTTCTTCAGCGCTTCGTACACATTGTCAGGAATTTCAGTAACGTGTAGTTCGTCGGCAGTTTTTGCTAACACACGGGCAACATCGACCGCGACGTTACCTACACCAACAACTCCGACTTTCTCGGCGTGCAAGTCCCAATCACGCTGGAATAGGGGGTTGCCATCATAAAAGCCGACGAATTCTCCGGCACCCCAGGAACCGTCGGCACCCTCACCAGGGACGTTGAGCGCACGATCCCCGGTGGCTCCCGTCGCGAAGATGACGGCGTCGTAAAGGGACTGGAGTTCGGACAGGGTGATGTCCTTGCCGTATTCCACATTTCCGATCAACCGGAGCTCAGGTTTGTTCATCACCTTGTGGAGAGACTTAATAATTCCCTTGATGCGCGGGTGGTCGGGCGCAACGCCATAACGGATAAGGCCAAAGGGGGCTGGCATTTTTTCAAAAAGATCAATGGCGACGTCGCCGTCGTATTTCTTCATGAGGGCATCTGAAGCGTAAATACCAGCTGGTCCGGAGCCAATGACGGCCACACGTAGAGGTCGATCCATGGACTGAGGTTCTCCTTTTATTGCGATGTAATTGAGATTTGTAATGCGATGCACTTGTATCCGGATTCTTTCCGGCGACGAGCCGGGGAGCATCGACGTTGCGTTTATGTAATTCGTGGAATCGTGAGCCGTCGCGCGACGAACGTGTTTACCGACGACGGCGATTTCCCGCGGGTAACCGCCGTTCGACGAACACGATTAGCGACGACGACTGAACTCCACGAATCCGAAACTATACCACTCTGTCTACTTTTGTCGTGGGGGCTGGTGCCCCAGCTGCTGCCCGTTGGTACGTTACTGCAAATTCATGGCGCGTCAATCCTCGCGAAAGTGGCAAATAGTCGCGAAAGACACACACAAAAGGAATAATGAAGGGCATATCCGCATATGTGCCAAACCCCACAAGGTGAATCATCGGTGGTTCAGCACACGTGCGCCGGAACAGCGAGTAAGCCGAGTAACCAGACTGCGTCATCATCACGTAACGCTGAGTAATTGTGGAGGTTTAATCACATGCCGTGTGCCCTATACATCGACGTCGGAGGAGCTTTCGGACCGTCGGCAGGCGACGCCCTACCAGCACCCCTTCAGGGAAATGTCACCCGAATCATTTCCGGAGAGCCAGGATCACCCGCTGACCCCTCAGCGCTTGTTGCAGAGGCAGTAGAGAAAACCTCCCCATCCGACGAATTGCAGGGCGCACTCGTTGCCACCGGAGACATCACAGTCGATTCGCGCATCGCGGCCAGCATCGGCGTCCCGGTCGTCCTCCTCTTCCTTATCGACGCCACCCCCGACGCGCTTCGCGTCTCACTTAGCATCTCCACAGCAGAGAGAGAAGGGGCCACGCTCGCAGCCATCGTCACCCGCGATGGGCACTCCATGGACGGCATCCCGTCCAGCATCCCCGTCATCGCAGCATCCGACGAGGCCGCACTCGACTCCGCGGTGTCGTCGGCAGTAGGGGAGAGCGACCACCTCGAACCGGTCACCGGCCCAGAAGTGTTCCAACACAACCTCATTGACCAAGCCCGCGCCTCCGGAGCGCGCATAGTCCTCCCCGAAGGCGACGACGACCGCATCCTCCGAGCCGCCGACTGGCTCCTCGAACACCACGTCTGCGATCTCACCATCCTCGGCAATCCCGACGACATCGCCGCGCGGTCCACAGAACTCGGCCTCAATCTCAGCGACGCCACCATCGCCGACCCTCAAGGCACCGACGGCGACTCCGTCGAGCAGGCCGAAAGATTCGCCGCCACCTTCGCTGAGCTGCGGAAAAAGAAAGGCATCACCCTCGATGATGCCCGGAAAACAATGAAGGACGTCTCCTACTACGCCACCATGATGATCTACGACGGCCAAGCCGATGGCATGGTGTCCGGTGCCGCGCACACCACCGCGCACACCATCAGGCCGGCGCTACAGATCATCAAAACCGCGCCGGGCTCCTCCGTCGTTTCCTCCATCTTCCTCATGGTCATGCGCGGGAAACTCTGGGCGTTCGGGGATTGCGCCGTCAACCCGAACCCCACTTCCGAACAGCTGGCAGAAATAGCCGTCACCTCCGCCGACACCGCTGCCAGCTTCGGGATCGACCCCCGCCTCGCCCTCTTGTCCTACTCGACGGGTTCCTCCGGAGCGGGTGATGACGTCGATAAAGTTACCCGCGCGGTCGAGCTTGCGCGGGGTAAAGCCGCCGACGCGTCACGGAACGGCAGCCCCATCGCCATTGACGGGCCCATCCAGTTCGACGCTGCCGTCGAGCCCTCCGTCGGCAAGAAGAAAATGCCCGAGTCCGACGTCGCTGGGCAGGCCACGGTCTTCGTCTTCCCCACTCTCGACGTGGGGAACATTACGTACAAGGCGGTCCAGCGCACCGCGAACGCGTTGGCTGTGGGGCCGATACTCCAGGGCCTGAACAAGCCGGTCAACGATCTCTCCCGCGGTGCCACCGTGCCGGACATCATCAACACTGTGGCCGTCACAGCAGTGCAAGTGGCCGCACAGACCAGCACCCGCGATTCTGCACAGTCCTGACCCGTCACAGAGAGAAGCGACATGATGAAGACAAGCGACACACCGACCCCGGCAGACACATCCGCGGCCGCCGCACCGAACGCCCCCGAAACATCTGCACACGAGAACGACGAACTCGTCCTGGTGCTTAACTCGGGCTCGTCGTCGATCAAATTTCAGCTGGTCAACCCGGCTAATCACGCCACCGATGACCCCTTCGTCTCTGGGCTCGCAGAGCAGATCGGTGAGGAAACCGGGCACATCACCATCAAATACGCGGGGGAGAAGCACACCCGCGAGCTGCCCATTCTCAACCACACAGAGGGCCTTGATGAAGCACTGAACTTCCTGGACTCACTCGGCGTCGGGCTGTCCACACTGAACCTGGTGGCCTGCGGGCACCGCGTGGTCCACGGCGGGCGCCTGTTTAACAGCCCCGTCCTTATCTACGACGAGGTCGTCGGCCTGATTAGGGACCTTATTCCGCTGGCCCCGCTGCACAACCCGGCCAACCTCGATGGCATCACGGTCGCGCGGAAAATCCTGCCCGACATCCCCCATGTCGCGATCTTCGACACCGCCTTTTTCCACTCACTCCCGCCCGCAGCCGCTCTGTACCCCATCGACGCCGAAACGGCCATGAACTACGCCATCCGGCGGTATGGGTTCCACGGCACGAGCCACGAATACGTGTCCCAACACGTACCCGATCTCCTGGGCAAAGCCCCGCACCAGGTGAACCAAATCACGCTTCACCTGGGGAACGGCGCTTCCGTCGCCGCCATCCGTGGTGGCCACGCCGTGGACACCTCGATGGGAATGACCCCACTGGCGGGCATCATGATGGGCACCCGTTCCGGCGACATCGACCCGGGCATTGTCTTCCACCTGGCCCGTAATGGCATGACCATCGACGAGATCGACGACCTCCTCAACCGACGGTCCGGCCTCAAAGGCATGAGTGGCGTGAACGACTTCCGCGCCCTCCAGGAAAAGATTGACCGCGAGGACCAGGACGCCTGGAGCGCCTACAACATGTATGTGCACTCCATTCGGCGTTTCGTAGGCGCGTACATGCTCATCCTCGGCCGCCTCGATGCCATCACCTTCACAGCAGGAGTCGGTGAGAATCACGCCGGAATTCGCCGTGACACCATGGCTGACCTGGAGAATTTCGGCATCCTCATCGACGACGAGCGGAACAATTCGCCATCCCGCGAAGCGCGGCTCATCTCTTCCGATGAATCCCGCGTGAAAGTATTTGTTATCCCGACGAATGAGGAATTAGCCATCGCGCGGTATGCCGCGGGCTTCGCCCACAATTAGCGACGACGGGCTGTTGCGGTCTGCCTTGGCGTGTGGTGGGGCGCTAAAAGGCGGGGAAGGGGCTGCGATATCGCGCTCGCGCTAGCCTATGCCTGAGGGCACTGTTTACGCCTGTGGTGGCTTCCGCCGTGCCGGTTTGAGTAGTCCGTCGGTTAAGTGACCAGCGGATAAATTGGAAAACGGACGCTGCGATGATGAGCGCCGCGAAAAGTCGGTTAGTCCACGATTCGTCAATGTAGCCCTGTGCGCGAATGATCAGTAACAGGGCACCAGCGAAGAACATCACGGCTGCGAAGACTTTGTCGTTATACCGTATCGTCACATCTCACCGTCCAGTTCTCGTCGTCTGGGGTTATCAAAAAGTCCCCGCCGTAACGGGGACTATATAGTGCTACACCAACCACCTGGGTGCCCAATGGAAACACATTAGAGGTGGCAGGCCAGCTGCGCTCATCGTCGATGCACAAGCCGACACCGAGGAGCCTAAGCACAAGGCATCTGAACACTAAGTACGCCATCATGCTCTGGAAGAATGCCACGCCCCTAGGCAGCGGATTCTACGCAGCGATGGTGTACACAACGACGCTGTTTAGAAGATGTAGATATCGTCGCCAACCTGCAGGCTATTGAAATAGTGCTCAGCATCCTGGTGGGAGAGGTGGATGCAGCCCGCGGACTCGCGGTTCAGGGATCCTTCGTGGAAGGCCATGCCGGAGGTGGTGAAGTACACCGAGTAAGGCATCGGAGCGTTGTTGAACTCGTGGCTAACCTCGTCCTTCACCTTGCGGAGAACTTTGTGCCAGCCAGGAGGGGTGTCCTGACCCGGAGCACCGGAAGTGATCGGAACAGGACCATAGGTGATCTTCTTGTGGCCATCGGTCAACCAGGAACGACGAGCGCCCAGATTAACGCAAGCCTCTGCGCCATCCTCACAGGGGGCAGTCACCGCATTTTGTTCAGCAGCGCGCTGAGCGGCCTCTGCTTCAGCAGCCTGGCGTGCCTGCTCTTCAGCAGCGCGGGCAGCGGCGTCGCGTGCAGCAGCCTGCTGGGCTTCCTGGTCAGCAATCGCGTTCGGCCAGATGGCGTTGATCCAGCCGTCGACGGTCGTGCGGATCCAGTTAGCAGCGTTCGGGTCTAGCTGCTCAGTGTTCTGGTAGACGCTGTTGCGCCAATCCAGGGCGATGGTCCTGCCGCGGTCCGACGCAGTGCGGGCGAACTCATTGAACTGATCCCGTGCCTGGTTGAGGAAATCCTGCGGGTTCGTTGACGAGATAGCTGGCAAGTCGTCCGCACGAGCGGGAGCAGGGTTAGCAACTGTGGCGCCGCCCGCGAGAGCTGCGATGGCGGTAAGCGATGCGGCTGCGGAGACGCCGATACGGGTGGAAATTCGGCGATGAGCTTTAGACATAGTGCCTTACTTTAAACCGTTTGACAGGGTTTTCCTACTTGAAACGCATTTTCTAGCATGCTCTCTACCAAAATTACACCTGAAAAACCACCCATTGGCGACGGCGATCGGTTCCCGGAAAACACAAAATGTGACGCACAACCTACGCCCTACCACCACGTACGCGGCCGAATCGCATTCGCCATATCCACCAGGTGGTACCTGTGACTCGGGTATTGAACACTCCGCGCCATCCGGCGCAGATCTGCCTCTACCCCGAGCCGCAGTCCCCGCACTTCAAAGGGCTGGCCAAACAATGTGGGCGTGGCAGCGTGAGTCCGATTCGTCGCCCGCAGCCAATTAAGGCCAGCGGACATGACGGCCACACGCACTTGCGTCATCCGAGGCTCATTCGTTGGGATCTCGTCCAGCCGCTGTGCAGCATCGATAATTCGCTCTTCAGTCAGATCCGTCGGAGGCTCAGAAATGAGGTGAAGAACCGTCGTCAAGCGGGCTAATCGGTGGTGACGGGACGCTTGCGAAACCTGGTCCAATGCCTCAACAGCCCGGGCAACATCACCCTCCGCGATGAATTGGCGGGATAAACCAAACGCCGATGACACTGTGGTCGGGTTGGTCGCCCACACCAGGCCATAGAATCGCGTGGCGTGAAAACGTAGGGCCACAGGGTCGTCGCCGACCGGATCCCACCGATCGCCCATGGCTTCAAGAGCGCTATTCGATGGTAAGGCGGAGGCGTGCCCCAATGTTGCCGCCGTCACGGCGGTCTGCCTATCCAGGACCGGTGTCATCGACAAGCCCTTAGCCTGGAGCCACAATTCCGACGTTGCCGCGATGGCAAGTTTGGCCGCCGGTTCTCCGGGAAGAATAAAGATTACCTTCTCAAAATGTTGCTGTGCTTGTTCGTAATCATTGAGCAGCAAAGCGGTGATTCCTGAGTACCATTCATATCGCCAATCTCGGGTAAAAGACGATTCGAATGTCGATAGATAATTATGAGCTTCATCAACAAGCCCGAGATCAAGCATCGCTCGCACAATAGACAGCGGAATCTCCACGCTCTCCGCATACTCAGGCATTTTCATCTTCGCGTGCAACGAATCAATGGCCTCAGAAGGCTCGGTATGGCTGATAGTTGAGAGCATATAGGCACCCGGATCTGTGGCGTCAACCATGGGAACCGGCAGCGCGGCCACCACCTCAGGGGCCGTAATCTCGATAGATCTTTCAATGCCGTCCACTAATTGATCGGTACGGAAAACCAAGTGCTTCGTTCCATACGTCGTCCTTTGAGGAGCGAACTGAGAATGCAAATGCGGAAAATGCACCTGATCACGCACCGCACGAATTTCACGCAGCACACCCGTCAACTGATTCGCCATCGACGACGCCGACGCAAAACGCTTCTCCGGATCCGGATCAGTCGCCCGCAGCAGCAACCGATAGAGCGACAGATAGCGGCGAAACACCGGCTCGTTAGTCGGAGTAGGCAAACCGTTCTTATACCGCCCGTCAACCGTCGGTAAATGAACAATAAGCGACGCTAACGTACGGCCAACCGTGTAAATATCGCTGCGCACCGTCGGCCCAGTTTCCGTGATTTCGGGAGCCTGGAAACCCGGCGTCCCGTAAATGTGCCCGAACGCGCCGATCCCCGTGACCGCACCCAGGTCGATGAGCTTGACCTGCTCCTCCGTAATGATGATGTTGTCCGGCTTGAGATCGTTATAAACGACGCCGCGCGAGTGCAGATAATCCAGCGCCTCCAGAACCTCAAGCATGTAGCCGATAGCGACGTCGACCGCGAAAAGGCTGTCACGCTGCTTCTTCCGCTGCGAGCGCAACGACGGCCCACCAACGTACTCCATGACAATGAACCCGCCGGGGGAGCGGTCATCATCGACGAAGTTGTAAATCTTGACGATGCCCGTGTGTGTAATGTCCGCCAGGAACGCGCGCTCGGCGCCGGCCACCGCGCGATCCTGCTCATTGGCCGTCGCCTTCATCCCCTTGAGGACAACCCACCGATCGGAAACATAGTGGTCAATGGCCAGGTAAATCCACCCGACGCCACCATTGGCTAGTGCTCCGACCACCTCATACTGGCCCGCCACCATGTCCCCCTTGTGGAGCGACGGTGCCTTGGCATCCGTTTCCTTGATCGTGTCGGAATCCATGACGGATTCCCGCGGATCCGTGGGCACGATGAACGGCAACGACACCATGCCATCGGCAACCGCTTTCCCGCGCCGGGACGCTGCTCTGCGCTCGCGAAACGTGGAGAGCGCACGATCACGGGAGGCCTGGCTGGGGTCATGGCTGGCGCCATCGGCCCTACGTGGGCGGGCCACGGTTTTGGCACTACCAGGGCCTGGGCCCGTTACTCCATCACCCGACGACGGGGTATCTGCCGGATTGTCGGACTGTAAGAGTGAACCAATGTCGTTGATGTCGATATCGATTTCGTCGTCATCGTCATCATCGGCAAATGGGTCAAATGGAACAGCCCGCGTTCCCATGACCGTGGCAGCTTCGGTGGGGTGGTCATTGTCATTGGGGTGGCCGTTGTCGGTGTTCCGGGCATTGTCCTCGGAATCCTGCGTGGCGTCGGAATTGTGCGTGGCGTCGGAATCCACCCCCGCCTCGTCATCCAGCCTCTCGTCGGCACCTAGCCCTTCATCACGGGAGTTCGGTTCGGAATCGCTCATTGTGGTTCCTCCTGGACGTAGGTGGGTTCGGGCGGAACACCGGAATCCCCGAGATATTTGCCTAGCCACTTGTCATAGAGACGTTGCCATGTCCCGTCGGATCGGATGCGCATCAGGGTGGAATTCACCTGCCGGACGAGCCCGTCGGTGTTCTTCCCCGGTGTGGATTTTGCGATTCCCACGGCATAATCGCTGGCCCCGTAGGGTTGGCCAACCAGGTGTGTGTTGGAGTCTTGCGCCGCCAGCCCGGAGAGGATGGAGTCGTCGGAAATAATGGCTTGAACTTGGTGTTGCTGCATTGCCACCAGGCAGTCGGACCAGTCGTTGGTAATGAGGAACCGCGAGTGCGGCGCAATAACCTGCGCATTGTGCTGGAAGGTCGAGTCCTTGGTCACGCAGACCGTGGCGTCCCGCAGATCGTCGGCGGATTGAATAGAGGAGCTTGTTGACGCCAAAATTCGCGCTTGGGCGTGCAGATAGGGCGCGGAGAAGGCCACTTTGGATTGGCGTTCGCGGTCGATGGTCATGGTGCGGACGACAATGTCGACATTGCCGTGCTGAAGTGCGTCAACGCGTTCGGCCGAGGACAGGAAGCGGAAGTCGATCCGCTCGGGATCGCCGAAAATGTCGCGCGCAATTTCACGGGCGAGGGACACGTCGAAGCCCTCAAGATTGCCGCTACTGGGATCTTGGAAACCAAGGAAATTGAGTGACGACGACACCCCGACGATGATGCGCCCGCGCCGGACGATATCCGGTATGCGCTCCTCGGGGGTGGAGTTGTCGGGGGCGAGTGTGTCGTACGCGTCGGCGTCGGTCGTGGTGTCTGGCGTGGGGGTTTGGCTTGCCGACGATTCATGCGGCGGATTGACGTACGTGGCCCCGTCGGGAATGGGGGTGAAGGGGGCGACGGAGATATCGATGCCGTTGTGGCCACGGTGTGAATCGCTGATCCCGGAGCAGGCCGCAAGGGGGAGGATCGCGAGAGGAATGACGGCGGCTGCGATCCAGGGGCGACGGGTGCGTCGCGCGTGGAACCGAATTGAACTGTGTGGCAGGCGAATCATGTGTACTCCTGCATCCGGGGGCGAACGCCGATGAGAACACCAACAACAGAGAGTACGGACAAAATCAGCACCGCGCGGGTGATGTTTTGCGAGGTGTCCTGGCTATTCTCCAGGTAGGTCCGCAGGTTGCTGCGCGTGTCCTGAATCAGTGTCCGCAGCGACTGATCGAGCTGGATGAATTGCCGCTCCGAGTTCAAGGTGGATTCATCGCGCCCGACGGCGATATTGACGGCCCCGGTGTAGTCCCCGCGGCCGATACGGTTCGCCAGTTCCTGGTGCGACACTTTCCACGAGTTAGCGGCGACGATGCCGTCGTCGAGGGCATCGGATGGTTTCGTGTCCGACGACGTATCGGTGTTCTGGTCGTCCGCGTCGTCCAGCGTGCCGTCATCTTTCAGTTGTGTCAGTGTCTTTTGGACGTTGCTCACCGTGGTGGAGAAATCCGCCGACGATTGATCCGCACTCCGCCGCACCAGCATGAGCGCTTCGTCGGTCCGCGCCTTTTGCGCACTAATCCGGGATGCGGTCAGCTCGTGGAGGGGATCAGACGCCCGGTTAAAGTCTGCATTCCCCACCGCGACGACGACGATCGACGATATCGCCAGCCAGAACAGCGCGATAGTCATGGCAACGGTGGCGAAAAGCAACCCGCCATTGAGACGTCGGTTAGTGAGGGCAGCGAGCCAGAGTTGCGCAATGACTAGGAGAATGATGGCTGCAAGAAGCCCCGACGCGGGGAACCACATCGGCCGGGTCAGCGATCGGGCTTGGTGGCGGACGCGGTCGGAAGTGATGGTGTAGAGGCGCGATGCTGCGGGAATGATGGAGTTCTGCATGATGGCGCTGGCCTCGGTGAGGTAGGAGGCGCCAATGGGGTTGCCTTCCCGGTTGTTCGTGTGGGCCTGTGCGATGAGCCCCGTGTAGATGGGAAGCCGCTGGTTAACCACAGCGAGGAGCTGAAGAACCTCGTGGTCATCGGAGTTCGCGCCGGCACCTGCTTCGACGAGCGCGGTCGAGGCTGTTTGGATGGCGGTGCTGTAGCGTTCGTCCTCCGATGGGGACCCGACGCCACCTTCTAGGAATCCGATGGTGGCGGTGGAATCTGCTACGGAGAGTGACCCATACAGCCGTTGCGCAGCGTTAGAGAGTGGTTCGGTGTTTTTCACCAAGTTATGGAGTTGGTCTTGTCGGGTTGATGAAGCGTCTGTCAGGGCACCACCGGCGGCAACGATGGCTATGACCAGAATGGTTGTCATTGCTGTTAGTCGACCTGGCGATGTGCGCAGATAGGCCCACATTCGGCCAGGGACTTGTAATGCGGGGGCGAGGGCATCGTGAAGGACGTGCCAGCGGCTTGGCTGTACATCGGCATCGTCTGGCTCGAGGGAATCGTCCACGTTGCTGAGCCGAATGTGGCTGGCGTCGGAGGAGTGTGAGGGACCGCGGTTGCGCCCTGTTCCTCGTTCTCGTGCCATACGGGCCCCCTACGTGTTGCGCCTGTCGCCAGTTTCTGTGCCACTTCCGGTGCGCCCGATCATTGTGGTTGGTGGGAAGGGTGGTCGCGCGCCGGGAGCACAATTGTCACATCTTCCTCTCTAGTCTAAGCGTTACACGAACATCAGTGTGGTTGAAGTCTGGCTTCGTTGCTGAAAATATGTCAAACTGGTTTCCATGATCGAAGTACATGGCCTCACAAAGAGGTATGGGGACAAAGTAGCGGTAGATTCGCTCGACTTCACGGTGAAGCCAGGTGTCGTTACTGGTTTTCTTGGTCCTAATGGGGCTGGTAAATCGACCACGATGCGGATGATCACCGGGTTGGATCGCCCAACAAAGGGCACCGCAACGGTGAACGGGAAGAATTATCAGTCATTTCCGGCGCCCGCTAAGGAAGTGGGGGCGCTGTTAGAGGCCAAATGGGTTCATCCAAACCGGTCCGCTCGCACTCATTTGAGGTGGATGGCACAGGCCAGTGGCATTTCTGCTGATCGTGTCGACGAAGTTCTGCGCTTAGTGGGATTAACCGATGTGGCTTCCAAAAAGGCGGGGGGATTCTCCCTGGGTATGAGCCAGCGCCTGGGATTGGCCGGAGCGCTTTTAGGCGATCCCGAGACATTGATCCTGGATGAGCCGGTCAACGGTTTAGACCCGGAGGGTATCCGTTGGGTGCGCACCTTCCTCAAGAACCTTGCCGCCGAGGGGCGCACAGTGTTCGTTAGTTCTCATATGCTTTCTGAGATGGCGTTGACGGCGGATAACTTGGTTGTCATCGGCCGGGGCAAACTCGTTGCCGATACAACGGTGGAGGAGTTCACGTCATCGCCGGGTGGTAGCTCGACGCGCTTGCGCGTTGGTGACCACGACCACATGGCGCAGGTCCTCAAGCAGGAAAACATCACCTTCACGATGGACCGCGATAATGTCGGCCGTGAGGTCTTCGTCTTCTCCGGGGTATCAACTGACGAGGTCGGCAAGGTGGCCTACTCCTACGGTATCCCCGTCCTTCAACTGGAGGAACACCACGGAACTTTGGAAGACGCATTTTTGCAACTCACAGGTGATGACGTCGAATATCAGGGCGCGGCAGCTCAGGGAGGACAGAACTGATGATGGTTAACTCGATTCGTGCTGAGTGGACAAAGCTGGCGTCGACAAAGTCGTTTGCGTGGACGTCGATCTTAATTGTTGTGTTGAGCTGGGCGTTCGCCGCTCTGATGGGGTGGGGCTCGAAAACTGCCCTGGACTCTATGGATCCGGAAGACATGACGGACGTACCGAAGATAGATGCGGTCGCCGCTATTCAGGGGTTCGAGCTATTCGGTGTCATGGTGATCATCATCATGGCAACCCTTCTGGTGACCACGGAATACCGCTTCAAGACCATTAATGAGACGATCATGATGACCCCGAAGCGGCCGATCATTGCGATATCGAAAACGATCGTTTATGGCCTGGTCGCAGTGGTGTTGTCCTTCTTTTCGACGATCACCAGCGTGCTGGTCTTTAAATCGTTGGCGGGTGACTACGGCTCCGAGATGAAAGTGTTATCCGGTTCGTCGGCCCGGGTATATGTGACGACGGCAGTGGGGGCTCTGCTGGTCGTCGTGATGGCTGTTGGTGTGGCGTTCATTGTCCGACAGACTGCGGGGGCTATCGCCATCATATTGCTGTGGAAGCTCGTCCTTGAGGACTTGATCACTTTGATCCCGAAGGTGGGGAAGAACATCAAAGGCTATCGGCCTTTTACTAACCTCAGTGCGTGGGTAAGCGATGCGAAACTCGATGGCGCGCCGTGGGGGACGACGGGCAGCATCATTTACTTCGCCGTGTGGGCACTTGTGCTCTTCGCTATCGGGGTGGCTGTGTTCGTGAAGCGGGACGCGTAGCGAGGCTACGTTCCCGCACGGTCCTTTCCGCCCACCCCACTACGGCTTCGTTATAGACCCCGACTGGCTCTGCATCACGTCGATCACATGCTCGGTGGCGAACGCTGTTTCGTTCAGCCGCTCCGATGCTTGGTGAAGGATGCGGACGCTGTCGGGGTTCATTTCGTCGGTAATTTTGTTGATTAACGCAGCCCATCGATCGGCAATATCGTCGAGAACCTGGGTCCCCGCGTCTGTCACTTGGAGCATCTGAGCGCGTTTATCGTCGGGGTTAGATGCCCGATTCAGAAGTCCGTTGGCGATGAGTGTACGGACCGTCGTCGAGACTAGATACTCGCAGGAACCTCATGCGCGCGATGTCGGACACGCCGACACCGGGGTGGTTGTGCACAAAGTAGAGGACTTCGATTTCCGATTGGTTGACCTCCATGGAGTGGAGAGGCTGTTCCACGAGCCGCCGCGTGGCCGAGAGGAAGTTGTACATCGCGGCAGAGAGCACATGAGTTTCTTCCGTGGTGAGGGCTGGAAGGTACCCGTCGGCGCCGTTCACGTCCTGGTCAGGGCGTGTTTCAGTATCGAGGTCGTCGTGGTGGACGGCATGGGATCGGGGGGCTCGGGTCGGCTGCAGTCATGCTGTAGGAAGTCACAAGTTTTATTTTAGAAAATTAATGGAAATAGTTAACCACTAGCCGCCTCGATTTGAGGGTTATAGTCGTCACATCTGGTTAAACCCCGTCATAATTCATAATCGACGATGAGTGGCGCGTGGTCGCTGCTGCCTTTCGCGGCGCGTTCATCCTTATCGACGCTGACCGCCCCGGCGTTGTCCGCGAGCGCAGGGGACGCCCATTGCATGTCGATGCGCATGCCTTGGTTCTGCCCGAAACGCCCCGCCGTGTAGTCCCAGTACGTGTAGCCCGAGTCGTGGGTGACGTCGGTAAATCCTTCATCCTCGAGCGCGGTCAGAGCGTTGCGTTCACGTGGGGTGACGTGCGTGTGCCCAATGAAGAATTGAGGATCCCACACGTCGGTGTCATGGGGTGCGATGTTCCAATCGCCGACGAGGGCCAGACGTAATTCGGGATCATTATCGACTGCCGTGGCGGCGTAATTGCAGACCGCGTCGAGAAACCGGAGCTTGTAGGTGAAGTGAATATTGCTGATTTCTCGGCCATTGGGGACGTAGAGGCTCATGACCGTGATGCCCCCGCAGGTCGCGGCGATCGACCGGGGCTCGACAGGTTGCTCCGCGGTGAGGTCCTTAGAGAATCCGGGTTGTTGGGGGAGTGTGTGGACGTCCGTGAGTCCAACGCGGGAGGCGATCGCGACCCCATTCCACTGGTTTGTTCCGCTGACGGCTACCTTATACCCGGCGTCGGTGAAGGCGTCGCGTGGAAACTGGTCCTCGTTGCATTTTGTTTCTTGCATAGCGAGGACGTCGATGTCATGTCGCTTGAGTACATCGATGATCCGTGGGAGTCGGGTGCGGACGGAGTTGACGTTCCAGGTAGCCAATCGCATATGGGTGAGCCTACTTCATGTGTGACGTGTCTGGGTCGGTGGTGGTGCGCGTGGCTGTGCCTGCACTTTCCGTACGCGCGGTAGACGCATCCGCAAGGTAGCGGTGGCGATGGTGCTCGCCGAAGCCCAGCTTGTGATACAGGTTGCGTCCGGGAATGTTCGATTCGATGACATGCAGGTATGCGGTGTCCGCGCCGTGCCGACGGCCCCAATCCATCATGATGGCACCCATGAGTGTGCCCAATCCTTGCCGACGATAACGTTCGGCTACCTCTACGGCGGAGTATCCCAACCAGGCGCGACCATCTGGCGAGTGGGTGATGGTTCCCCTGGTGATAGCGACGGTCTCTCCATCAATAACGATCCGTCCGAAGCCGAGGAGTCCGTCGATTTCGTGCGATAGTTGCCGCAGAGCTGATTCTGGCAGGGGCTGGCCGCGGAAACGGTAGAGAGATAGCCAGTCGTAATTCGGTTGTTGGGCAATCTCCCAGGTGATGTCCCGGGAGAGGAGCTCGCCGGACACGGTGTTAGCGGCGATATTCCTGATCGCTGAAGCGTTTTCTGCTGAGCTCTCTTCCTCAGAAGCGCCCTCCGTCGACGCGCCCACCGATGCCGGCGCGACCTCCAGATCCTTAGTCATCGTGATGATTTCAGGCCCACGGATCCACGCGCCGGGCATGTGGAAAGCGGGTCGCGCGATGCGGTCAGGCGCGGCAACTAGTGCCGGCAACCCATACTTCTTATATATGTCGCGGATCGCGTCCACGGGGACGTCGTCAAACGCCGTGTGAGGTTCCAAGGGAACAGCGCTGTTTGACCGCTCGGTCACGCCATCGCCGACACGAACCAGCCACCCCTTGACCCACTCGTGATGGATGACACCGGGGAACGCGAGCGCGTAGGCGTATTCCACGGCCCGAATATCGCTGTTGCGTACCGGTTTCGCGGGCAGGGGTTTAATAACGTCGATCAGTTGTGGGTCGATGGTGATCTCTTCGCCGGGTATCCCGGTGTTTTGCCGACGAACCACCAGCGGGTCCAGTGAGACGAGCGTCCCGATGACGTCGGTAAAGTGGTCTCCGTGGGGGCTGGCGTCGGTGAGCCGTCGCCGGATGACAACGCGCGCTCCGACGATGAGCGAGGCCGGGTCGGACCATCGGGAGATCGGGAGATGTGTCGGTGTGGAGTCAGCCATGGGCGGTCATTCTTTACTCGTCTTGATCGTTTTACTCATCTTCCTCGCCGAAGGGATCGGGATCGACCCCCGGTGTCCAGGTATTTCCGGGCACGGTCCACCCGTTGCGTTTAATTTTCTTTTTCGCCATGCGTGCCCAGCGGCCGATAAGCATATCGGTGTAGAGGTAGCCGTCGAGGTGGCCGACCTCGTGCTGCAGGCACCGCGCGAAGAACCCGTAGCCCTCGATGCTCACTGGTTCCCCGTGCTCGTCGGTTCCGGTGACGCGGGCCCAGTGTGCGCGTCCTGTCGGGAAGTCTAAGCCGGGTACGGAGAGGCAGCCTTCCGCGTCGGATCCGTCGGTCGCTGGCATTGTTTCGGGGATCTCGGAGGTTTCCAGAACCGGATTGACCACGCAGCCCTTCCGCCGCGGTCCGCCTTGAGCTTTCAGTTCTTCCTCTGACTTGGAGTTGCCGTCGGGACCTTCGATATCGGGGCAGTCGTAAATGAAGAGCCGCTTGGCAACTCCGATTTGGTTGGCTGCGAGGCCGACCCCGTGAGAGAGCTCCAGGGTTTCATACATGTCGGCAACGAGCTCCGCGAGTTCCTCGGGTGACTCGGTAACAGGCTCGGTGGGGTTGTGGAGGACGGGATCACCAGCGATAACAATTGGGCGCACAGTCATGGGGTATAGAGTAGTGGCAGTTCCTGACACAGTCAGATATGGACGGTCAGATAGGGAAGGCGTGCGCCTTATCTGCCGAGCTCATAGCGGGTGATCTGCGGGTATCGTTTGCGGGGTGCCGACGGATGTAGTGGACGAACATAGTGATTGTGGGGTGAATAATAGGGTGACGACGAATGACGCGGGATCTGCGCATAACGAGGGAGACACTTCCGACAGCGCACAGGATTCCGCCACCGCGCATGGTGTGGGCGACACCACTAGCGATGCCCCCAATGATTCCCACAATGAGGACAAGGCACAACGTGGACTCACTGACGACGAGCGACGCATGTTGGAATTCGAGCGGCGTGTGTGGAGGAGAGATTCGGCCAAAGACGAGTTGATTCGTCGTCGGTTCAATCTGAGCCCTATCCGCTATTACCAGCGCCTTTTTCGGTTAATTCAGCGTAGAGAAGCTCTTGAGGAATTCCCGACGACGGTGTCCCGGTTGTTGCGCATTGCGAATTCTGACCGTCCGTACTGATCGGCTCCATTGACCGCTCCCGTCGGCCGTAATCGCCAATGCGATGCAGCGAATGTGCGTCTGTATTGCCGACACAGGGAATGAAATAAAAGTGACTAATGAGAAATAAGTTATTATTGTTTTGTGAATTTCGATAACGAACCTGGACAATCGCCCCGCAACCATCGCGACCGCTCTCATGGTCGCGCCGATAATCATCGCGATAACGATGATTTATTCGACGACGACGTGCACACCGACGATGCATGCGATGGCGTCTACGAGGATCAAGCGTTTAACGATGGATCCTTCGCTGACCAGGAGGAATCTGGATATTCTTCCGGAGAATCGGGCGATTATTCCGCAGGTGAAAGTGCTGCTCAGGGTGGGTACACCGGTTTCGCCGGCTACGGTTCGTACGACGAAACCCCGCATCATCACGAAAGCGCCAGCTCCGAGGTCGCATCCGTGGCAGGAGCCCACGATGGCCACGCCACCCCACACGATGGCTCCGTCAGTAACGGGGCATCAACATCGCGTGCGGCCGCGTCGGAACCTGTCGAACCCAATGAGCCCGCCGAACCATTCGACTACGACGACCGTGCTGAATACGATGACTCCGCCGAATACGACGAACCTACTAACTATGACGAGGCAGCGGCGCCTCTGGCGTCGGACCTCGGCATATCAGAGCCCGCACGTGCGGCGTCGGCAGAAGAGCAACCACAAAAGACTCAGAAGTCCAAAGTTCCGCTGCGCACGATGGGCGTGATCTTGTTAATCGTGGCCGTCGCGCTGATCGCTTTCGGCATCTACCACCTGGTGAGCGGCGATAAGGACGATGACAATTCATCGGCAAGTTCGACGTCGTCGTCGGCACCCGTGAACCCGGGGAATACCGGTGCGCCAGGGGCCGGGGTTGCGACAGACCAGCAACAGCCGGGCGATAACACCAATAATCCGGACAGCACAGCCGACCAGGGGCAGAACACGGCCGGAAACCAAGGAACGCAGAACACCACTGATAATGGCGCGGCTGCACAGGACGGAAACAGCGGAAGCAACGGCACTAGTACCGATAAAAAGGTGGATAAGAGTAAAGTTCAGGTCACCGTTCTGAACAACTCGAGAGTTCAAGGTTTGGCAGAGAAGGTTTCCAAAAACCTCAACGCCGATAACTGGAGCAACACCTCATTCGGTAACTTGCCTGCCGACGGAGCTGCAGCTTTCCCCGGTTCGGTCGTTCTGTATGACGACAAGGCAGATAGCAAAGCTGCCGCAACTGAGGTAGCCACGGCGTTGGGGCTCAAAGCTCAGCCGAAAACTGACCAAACCAACCAGCAATTGGCCAACGCGGAAATGGTGTCCGGCCAGCACCCGGGCTCCGTGGTTGTTGTGACGACGGCTGATATGAATCAGTAGCGGGCTGACCGATCGGTTCTACCGCACGACTTATGAACATTACGACGCTTGGCTGAAAGGCCCGGCGTCGTCGTCTTACGCCCGGAAGGTAGACCATAGTGACATCGGAAACACCTCCCACTGTCGCATTTAACGCGTCCCCCGCGCCGACGTTGGGCGTGGAGTGGGAACTGGCCTTGGTGGACCCCATGACCTTGGACCTCACGCCGCGTGCAGGGGAATTGCTGCACGTGATGTCCACGATGGATCCGAATCACCGCGTTGTTCGCGAATTTCTCTCGAACACGATTGAATTCGTCACGGTCGTGTGCAATACGGTGGCCGATGTTGAAGATGACCTGCGTGAATCCCTCGATCTCGCTCTCCGGGCTGCGGACGATATTGGCGTCGAATTGCTCTCCGTCGGCACCCACCCTTTTGCTCACTGGGGTGACCAGGAACTCTCGGATAAGTCCAACTATCAGCAAATCATCGAGCGCACCCAGTGGTGGGGCCGCCAGATGCTGATCTGGGGTATTCATGTGCACGTGGGGATCAGTTCGAAGGAACGGGTATGGCCGATCATCAACGCCATGCTGACCTTATATCCGCACATTTTGGCAATGTCTGCCTCCTCGCCAGCCTGGGAGGGGATGGACACCGGATACGCTAGCAATAGGACGCTCCTGTACCAACAATTGCCGACGGCGGGGCTCCCGTATCCCATGACAACCTGGGGCGAGTGGGAGGAATTCACCCGCGACCAGCTGTGTAGCGGGGTGATCGATAAGCCCGACGCCATGCATTTGGATATCCGACCGGCCGGTAAATGGGGAACCATTGAGGTCCGTTTCGCCGACGCCACCACCAACATGCGTGATCTCAGCGCGATCGTTGCTTTTGTTCATTGCGCGGTGGTGTATTTCGATCGTGCCTACGACCGCGGTGAGGATTTGCCGAGCCTGCAGCAGTGGCACATCGTAGAAAATAAGTGGCGTGCGGCGCGGTACGGCCTGGATGCGATCGTCATTGTGGACCGAGACACCAATGAAAAAGATGTGCGCGACGACATTCGCGAGTGGGTTGAGCGGCTCCGGCCAGTCGCCGACGATTTATCGTGCCGACGAGAGTTAGAGGATGTCCTGACGATTGTGAAAGAAGGGGCATCGTATGAGCGTCAACGGCGGATAGCCCGCGCGGCAGGCGCAGCCCGCGAACCCGGCGTACGTTTGGCAGGTGAAGCCGGGGCTCTGGACGGTTTTGCGACACCGGACGCATGGAAAGCTGCCGTGCGCGCGTCGATTAAAGAACTGAAAGAGAACTTCGCCGCGGAGAGATGACCCCTGGCCTATGGGGGCTGTTAACCGTCGGGTATAGGCGATTAGCCGCATTGACCAGGGAATTGGCGGCAGAAATGTCGGGATTAGAACCGAAACCGACGGTCCAGACTTTCCGACGACCATGGGTCGCATAGATCATGGTGACGGTTGCTTCGAAGATCGTGAACTGGTAAAATTCCAGGATCTCGACGCGACGCCCACCGTCAGCCAGGATGTGGGTCATGGCGCTGATAGCCCCCATCGATGTGATGGTGTGGGTGGAGGCCCGCTGGGACGAGGGCTGCGTGCTGTCAACCAGAGTGATGGTGTAGCGACGACGTCCGGCGCGCAGCTGCTCGTGGGTCAATGATTGTAAGCTCAGCGCACCACCGGGAGCGCAGAATGTTTCTGTGAACGTCCGCCACGCCATCCCATGGGCTTGTTCCTGCAAACCGCGGGGCAGGCGGTGGCCGAATCGGGCGCGGAAGGGGTCGTCGGCAAAGGTGCGGCGTGTAGGCCGCGTTTCGAAGTTCGTGCCCTGGTTAAGTGTGGAGAAAGCTCTGGTGGTGTCCCGGGTGAATGAGTGTGTGCGTCGTCGGCTGGGGGAATAGATAAACACGGGGGCAGAATCCTTATTTCTTTGGCGCTTCACCCTGGTTACAGCTTTGTTCTGTGTCGACGGGACCGCGATGGTGCTGTGATGACGCTGGAAGATTCTTGGCCAGTCGTCGTGTTGGGCCGCTCCGTGATCAGGGCCGTGTAGTTGGGCCATCAGGATTGAGCGGATCCGTTGTGATCGGACGGTGCCATCGTCAGTTGTATCCGGGGTGATAGCGCGGTGGCCATCACGGGCGGGTGGACTGACGGGGCCTGGGGTTCTGGGCTCAATCCTGGGCGGACGAGGTCAGTCCTGCTCGCCGTCGAGGTCGCTAGCCTTAAGTACTCGTAGTGCGGTGACCTCGAGGGTGTTCGAGGTGGACGGAGCCGAGTGCTTGAGGTTGCGAAGTCCCTTAAGGTTCGCCTTAAGCATGGTGGCAACTGTATCGACGTCGTGTGACCCACGCAACATGGTTCGGATACACGGTTGTAGGTCGGGGGGGGTAAAATGATGCGCCGCTTGAGCTGTGGCTGAAGAAATAGAGCTTAAAAATACCCCCTGAACATGCTGATTCTCGGAATGTGGAACATCTGCTTGAGGGGGTTATAGTGGGGGTATAGGAAGGGGTGGGGGCTAGTTCCTCCCGAACCGGTTAATTCCTTCCGAATCGCGCTAGGAAGAGCAGTTCCGCGATGGCGAAGTGCTTGATTTCGGACGGATCGACCGACTCGTTAGCGCTGTGAATGCGTGCTTCGGGTTCCTCAACGCCGAAGAGTGCGAGCTCAGCGTTGGGATTCGCCTTGAGTAGACCCGCGCAGAGCGGGATCGATCCGCCAGAGGCGTTGTACACGACATCCGTCTGGAATGCGTCGGTCATGGCTTGGCCGAGAGTGGCGTGAAGTGGCCCCGAAGTGTCGGCGCGGAAAGGCTCGCCGATCGACTCGCGCTCGATGGTGATATGCGTGCCCCACGGGACGTGGTTTTCCAAGTGTTTGACGAGTTTGTCTTGCGCCTCAACGGGATCCATGGTCGAGGGCACACGCAGGTTCAACACAGCAGCACAGGTGGCCGGCACAGCGTTGATGACGTCCTTAGTGGGAACCGCGTCCAAAGCCGTAACTGTAATGGCTGGCTGCGCGACGGTGAGGTCTGTCACGCTGGGGCCGTCGCCATGCGTGGTGCCGGCGGCCCCATACAGCTCGACACCCTCCAGTACAGACGCATCTTTACGGAAATTCTCTGGGTCGGATTGGTTACCGTCCCAATGGCCTGAAGTATCCAAACCGCCGACGGTGAGCAGGCCATTCTCATCGTGCAGCGTGCCGAGAAGATGGATCATCGCCAGAAGGGCATCGGGCGCAGCTCCGCCGAATTGCCCCGAGTGAACAGGCCCTTCCAGCGTTTGCAAGGTAACTTTTACCCCTGCGCTGCCGCGTAACGACGTGCACAGCGCGGGTTCGCCAACACGATCGGAACCGGAATCGGCGATCAAGATGTCGTCGGCAGAGAAAAGTTCGGGGCGCTCCTCTAATAGTGCGTCTAATCCGGCGCCGCCGCGCTCTTCGGAGCCTTCGACGACAACGCGGATGCCGAGCTTCGGCGCCTCCGGGTGCAATTCTTCCCACGCCTTGAGTCCGTGTAGCGCGGCGAGGTGCATCACAACATTGCCCTTGCAATCCGCGGTGCCGCGCCCGTACCACCGCCCATTGCGCTCGGTGAGCGTCCATGGGTCGGAATCCCACGCGTCGGTATCCGTGGCCGGCTGGACGTCATAATGCGAGTACAGCATGACGGTGGGCATACCGTCGCTGGGCTGGCGTAAGCCAATCACGGCAGTGGAACCGTCGGCAGTCTTGTGCTTTTCGACGGGGATGCCGGCCGCCGTAAACGCGTCGACTACCCAGTTAGCGGCGCGGGTTGTTTCCTCCTCGAGGCCGGCGAAGTCGTGGACAGAGGCATAGCCCACGAGCTCGGTTAACCACGAGCGAACGTCGTCCATTCGTGAGGTGACGTAGCGGGTGGCTTCCTCGGGGGAGTAGATGCTCGTCGTATCCGTCGAGTGTGTGTCTTTGCTGTCTGTAGCGTCGTGAGTCATGCTCCCTAGGGTAGCGCCCTCGAGGGGAGGGGGAGCGTCAGACTGCGGTGCAGTTAGCGTCGGCGTGAAGCGTGGCGCACCATTTCAATCACTTCAACCAGAAACCTTGCACTCTAAGCTCGAGACTGCTAAACAAGAGTTAGCACTCCGGGACCGTGAGTGCTAGTGAGTTACAACAAATGTTCACCGGCTGTGGTGAGAGAAATAGAAGACACCTATTTCTCGTGCCGTCGCGGGCGCCACTGCTGGATCGTGTGTCGTCAACATAAACGGAGGATCGGAAAGCCTCATGGCCAAGATCATTGCTTTCGACGAGGAAGCTCGCCGCGGATTGGAAAAGGGACTCAACTCCCTTGCTGATGCAGTTAAGGTGACGTTAGGGCCAAAGGGCCGCAACGTCGTCCTAGAGAAGAAGTGGGGCGCTCCCACGATCACCAACGATGGTGTGACGATCGCCCGCGAAATCGAGCTTGAGGATCCGTACGAAAAGATCGGTGCGGAGCTCGTTAAAGAGGTTGCGAAGAAGACCGACGACGTCGCCGGCGACGGCACTACGACAGCCACTGTTCTGGCACAGTCGCTAGTCCGTGAGGGGCTGCGCAACGTCGCTGCGGGTTCCAACCCGATGGGCATTAAGCGCGGTATCCAGGCTGCTACCAAGGCTGTGGCCAAGCAGCTGCTGGATTCCGCTAAGGATATCGAAACTGAGGAAGAAATCGCCGCAACTGCTGGCATTTCTGCCGCCGACCAGACCATTGGTGAGCTGATCGCCAAAGCCATGTATAAGGTGGGCGACGGCAAACTCAACAAAGACGGCGTTATTACCGTTGAAGAGTCCAACACCTTTGGTGTTGACCTCGAAGTTACCGAAGGTATGCGCTTCGACAAGGGCTACATTTCCGGCTACTTCGCTACCGACATGGAGCGCCAGGAAGCCGTTCTTGAGGATCCCTACATCCTGCTCGTGTCCTCCAAGATCGGGAATGTGAAAGACCTTCTCCCGTTGCTTGAAAAAGTCATGCAGTCCGGCAAGCCGTTGCTGATCGTCGCTGAAGACGTTGAGGGCGAGGCTCTCTCCACCCTTGTTGTTAACAAGATTCGTGGAACGTTCAAATCTGTTGCCGTTAAGGCTCCGGGCTTCGGTGACCGCCGCAAGGCTCAGCTGCAGGATATCGCCATTCTGACCGGTGGCCAGGTTATTTCCGAAGAAGTTGGCCTCACCTTGGAGAATGCCGAGCTCTCGATGCTGGGCCGTGCCCGCAAGGTTGTCGTCACGAAGGATGAGACCACGATCGTTGAGGGGGCTGGCTCCTCCGATCAGATCGAAGGCCGCGTCAAGCAGATCCGTGCAGAGATCGAGAACTCCGACTCGGACTATGACCGCGAGAAACTCCAGGAGCGTTTGGCCAAGTTGGCCGGCGGCGTTGCTGTACTGAAAGTTGGTGCCGCAACCGAGGTTGAGCTGAAGGAGCGTAAGCACCGCATCGAGGACGCTGTGCGTAACGCTAAGGCTGCTGCCGAGGAAGGCATTGTTGCTGGTGGTGGATCTGCACTGCTGCAGGCATCCTCCGTCTTGGATGATGACCTTGGATTCACTGGCGACGAGGCCATCGGTGTTCGCATCCTCCGTGCTGCCTTGGAAGCTCCGTTGAAGCAGATCGCTCTCAACGCTGGTTTCGAGCCCGGTGTGGTTGCAGACAAGGTTGCTAACCTCGACGAAGGCTTCGGCCTGAACGCAGCCACAGGCGAGTACGTCAACCTGATGGACGCCGGAATCAACGATCCGGTGAAGGTCACACGTTCCGCACTGCAGAACGCATCCTCCATCGCATCCCTATTCTTGACGACGGAGGCCGTCGTCGCGGATAAGCCTGAGCCTGCTGCTCCGGCTGCACCGGGTGCCGATGACATGGCTGGCATGGGCGGGTTCTAATCAGAACCAGATAAAAATCTGGGTTATTGGCCCCTGGTTTTCTACCGTGATGCTAATGACCGTGCGACCAATGCTGTGAGGCATGATAAGCACTGACAGACCGTTCCGACAGTGGAACGGTCTGTTTTCTTTTTGCTCCTTCACCCCCGGGTTTCGGGTCGTTTTCCTGTGGTGATTCTTGCCGGATCACGGTGGAGTGGGGGGAAATAACCCCCACATTAACCCCCGACCTGCTTAGTTGATGTCCGGTTCAACGCCCGTTCGTCCTAGACTTTTGAATATGGCTGATGAAGACGATCGGAAAAAGGACACCATTAGCGCCAAGGCGGGGTCCAAGGAGGGAAAAACCTCAAACGATGAGGAGTTCCCCGTCATCGACCTTGCCGATACCGAAGGCTATATCGTCGATGACTCCGATGAAGATGACCCAGTACTCATTACCCCCGATGGGCATCGTGTAGATACATGGCGTGAAAACTACCCCTACGACGAGCGCATGACTCGTAAGGAATACGAGCATATTAAGCGTGCCCTTCAGATCGAGCTGCTGAAATGGCAGAACTGGACGAAAGATACGGGCCAAAAGCACATCATTCTTTTCGAGGGGCGTGACGCCGCAGGTAAGGGCGGCACGATCAAGCGATTCAATGAGCACTTGAATCCCCGTGGTGCGCGGACCGTCGCTTTGGAAAAACCTTCGCCGCGTGAATCCACGTCCTGGTATTTCCAGCGCTACATCGAGCACTATCCCGCAGCCGGCGAAATCGTGTTCTTCGACCGCTCCTGGTACAACAGGTCCGGTGTCGAGCGCGTGATGGGATTCTGTACTGAATCGCAGCATGCGGAGTTCCTGCGCGAGGTCCCTATGCTGGAAAACATGATTATGGGGTCCGGAATTAGCTTGACCAAGCTGTGGTTTTCGGTGACGCAGAAAGAGCAGCGAACGCGCTTTGCTATCCGCCAGGTCGACCCTGTGCGGCAGTGGAAGCTCTCACCAATGGACTTGGCATCCCTGGATAAGTGGGATGATTACACGCGGGCCAAGGAAGAGCAGTTCCGCTACACGGACACCAACGAGTCCCCGTGGATCACGATTAAATCCAATGACAAGAAGCGCGCACGTATTAACGCGATGCGCTATGTGCTCTCGAAGTTTGAGTACACGGATAAGGACTACGATATTGTCGGCCAGCCCGATCCGAAGATTGCCAAGCGCGGCCGCGACCAAATCGGTGATTAGTCCCCGGTGATGAGTTTCTGTTGATTAGTTCCCTCTGAACCAGCGACCGATCGTTGCCATGAGCTTCCGCCATCTACCGCGGAAGCTCATTTTTCGTTGCGACGACGAGCTTCGTGTAGCCGGCACAATAGCAGTAGTGGAGCTTTGCTGTGGAGGCGTGGGTGCGGGTGTCGATGTATCGCGTGTCGACGGAGTTGGCGTCGCCGTATCGGCGGCCCTCTGGTTGGAGTTCTGCGACTCATGCTCAGAAGGCGTTTGCCCAGATGACGTCGGCTGATGAGAGGTCTCCGGCTGGTGGGGTAGCGCATTCACGACGTGAATAGATGGGATCAACGCGCGCGGAACCCGCCGGGCAAGATACGTTTGCGCCGATTTTTCCGTCAGGCTCTTGCTCTGGACGTAACCCAGCAGCTTCGGCCCGTGCGTCGACGTAGTGAGCGCCGCGGTGGTGTCATCGGCACCCGGAAGATCGTGGAGAACAGCGTCGACATGGATGAGATCCACGCGGTGCCCACTGATGCGAGCCTGCTCGTCGATGTGCCGCACGAAGTGCAACCCATCATCGCCAACGGTGACGAGGTCACCGGTCCTGTACGCGCGGTTCCACCCGAATTGCGAGACGGGCGCGAAGGTCTCCGCATCGTGGATGAGGTCGAAGTATTGGACGAGCCCCACGCCGCTGATGACAAGTTCGCCGGCCCGTCCGGGCTCGACGGGGTGCCCCACTTCGTCGATGACGGTCGCTTCCCACCCGGCCAGCGGCTGTCCCATGAGCGACAGGGGAGTCTCCGGGGTTATTTTGGCTGCCGACGTGACTCCGGTCGCTTCAGTGCGGTACGTATTCCACACTTCGCGCCCGGCCATGACGTGCGTGATGTCGGCCGGGCAGGGTTCGCCGCCCAGGATGAGGAGGCGGAGCGCGGTGGGGTTGGTGTGCCAGGACAACACGTCGCTCGGCGTCGTCGAAATGACAGAGATACTGCGGTCTGCGATCCACCGATCAATGGTCGTCGGGGCGGACCCGTGTGCAGCGTCATTCGTGTAGGGCACGAGGCACGCGCCCGTGGACCATGCCAGCCACACTTCCTCGACGCTGCGTGGATCCGTGTGTGACGCTATCGTGCCGACGCGGTCGCCTGCGCCGATGGGGTCGTCGGGAACAAAGAGGTGTGTTTCCGCGCTGATTCCGGCGGTGGCGCAACGATGGGGGAGCACCAATGATCGACGGCCGAAGAACACGGCGGCGGCGTCGGAGGGTGATGGCTTGTGGGCCTTGCGTGTTGCCGGCCGCAGGGATTGGACGTCCGAGTCTGTTACAGCGGCGGTCAGGCGGAGCCCGGCGCTCACCTCAGCGAGTGAATATCCGGAGGCTGGTTCAGGTGACCGAGGGATGGCGCGCGGACGTGAGGTCAACGCTGAGTAGGGGACCGTTCCGCCGCATGCCTTTCCAGAGCGTCCCGGAGATTGCTGCGTTCCATTATTCCCAGCGTCTGAGCGGCGGGTGCTCGAGTCCCGCGAGTTCAGTGAATCGTGGGCGGTGTGGTCCGCAGATGATTCCGTGATGGGTTGGCCGGCGTCCTGGCGTCCCTGGCCGTCTGCCGAACCCGCCGAAACAGGAACATACGCTGCACCGATAGACATGGTCGCAAGGAGGGCGGCGTAGTACTCGATAGGGTCGGCAATGGCGATGCCGACGCGGTCGCCGCGTCCAGCAACAGCGCGTAGTTCGTCGGCAATCTCGTGGTACCGCTGCGAGAGGCGAGCGTATGTGATGGTTTGAGTGCCCGTGTCGATGGCGAGGGCGTCAGGGGTGGCGTCGGCCTGATCAGCAAAAATCCGCGTGAGAGTGTGGGGTTGTGAAGCGAGCGAATGGTTTCCCAACACTCTCCGCGAATTCACAATGACACTCCCGTGGTTAGCTTGCTGGTGTATTTCCGTAAGCGGTTGCTCTGCTTGTCGTTGAGTTCGTCGAGCAGATCATTTTCGGCGTCGGTCAGCGCGTGACGAATCTTGTGTCGAACAGTAATACCATCTGGCGTAATCGTAATAAGTTGTTTTCGACGGTCTTCTGTAGAGCGTACCCGCTGGAGCAGGTTGTCTTCCTCTAATGAGTCGATGAGGCGGACCATGTCGGAACGGTCAACGCCGAGGAGTTCTCCGAGCTCACTTTGGGAATAGCCCTTGTCGCGTCGGACACATTCGAGAAGCCAGTACGCGCGTTGAGAGAGTTCGAATTCATTGAGGGTGTTATCGGCAACCTCTCTGAACATCTTGTTCAGTTGGTACACCTGGTAAAAAAGCGAGTCCTCGACTTCCGAGGTGAGGGTAGCTGGCGCGGTTTCGGTGCCATCGGTTGCACCTTGGGCAGCCTTATTCTCATCCTTATTTGATTTATCTGGCTTATGACCAGATTTCTTTTTCTTGCTCGACTTCGCCATATTGCTGATCTTAGCCGAAAGTGGGGCATTAAAAACAATTGATATTTCCCACAAAAATGATGTCGTTATCGTCTTCGACCATTGCGTATTGGTTACGGTAGCGTAGTTATTCAATGGCGATTATTGACGACGAAAAACCCCGGCGGCGCGCGCAACTCCACTGAGTTTGTCGTGCTCAACCGAGGTTTACGAGAGTTGCCGGAACCTGGTGCGGGCCTAGTCGTCGCCGAAGCTTAGTCGCCGGCTCCCGTTTCCATGGGGAGATTAGCTTCGCGCCAGGCCAAGGTGCCGTCCTTCACGTTGATGACGTCGAGGCCATTTTGCTCCAGGAATTGGCAGGCCCGGGTAGACCGTCCTCCGGAGAGACAGATAATGTACGCCGGTTGATCGAAGTCCAGTTCTTGGTAGCGACCCATTAATTCGCTGAGCGGAATGTTGATAGCACCCGCGGCATGGCCGTCGGCATATTCATCTGCCTCGCGGACGTCGACGAACTGCGCGCCGTCGGGAATGTCGTGGACTGTCACACTTTCCATAAATCTGCTCCTTATTGGGTATATGGCGTTCGATCTCGGCGTACTCGGTGTACCTGCTGCCGATGTGCAACCACCGGCGCGATCTTACTGTTGCCCGTTTTACTGTTGCTCGGTCAACTCGCCGTACTGCAGTGGCCCGATGCCGTAGGTCTTGGCACCATTCTCATTGGCGGGCGACAAGATGCCGATGGGGCGCCGAGTCAACGAGTCTGGCCCCACGTTACCGTCCGATGTCTCCGCAGTCAGGATCTCGGTGCCATTGGGCAGCGTAATGATCCACGGATTAGCGACGGTCAGCTCGACAACATTGAACCGTGCGGATCCTGTGACGGAACCTTTGTAACGACGGATGCCATCGTTTGCAGCTTCTTCGGCGGCACGATCGCGGCTAAACGACACTGTCTGAGCATCGTCTTGCTTGGCCGCCCCGTCCTTGGGGTTGACGCCACCGTGAGCCAGCTTCGTCGCCGTGAAAAGCTCGTTCGCCTTAACGACGAGGTCCTCCGTCGGTGTTGGCGGCGTGTTCGGACCAGGCTCGGGGGAGTAGTTAATGGGAACGTAGAGCTCCTCGGCAGGGTTGACGGATCCGCCGCCGGCGTACGTGTACATGCCGAAGTTGGTGCCGGGTGTTTGCTCAGGGGGATCGACGACGATACGAGCGGTGAAGGTACCGTCGTCGTTCATGGGTTGTGCCTGGCGGGCGATGGAACGGTGCATGTCAATCGGCTGCTGCGGAATTGCGTCCAGTGTCCCCTCCGGCATGACCCACGCCATCCGATCGTGGGGGTGTTTGCGGGTGGAGGAATCGGCGTTTTCACTGGGCTTCCACTGATCGGGGAACCCACTGTAGAGAACAAATACGCCGTTGGACGTGCCCGGGGGTACCGGAAGTGGGAAGCCACCCTTGTTGGCCTGTGGGGAGAACCCGGAACCGTGGACCAGGAGGACATCGCCACGGTGCACGGTTGCACCTTCGGCGGGAGTTCCGTCGTCAAAGGTGACGGTGATGGATGGATTCTCCTGAATCTGAGAGAAGACAGGGAGATTATCCGGGATGCTCGGTGCCGCTGTTGCGGGCGCCGGTGCCGTTAGTGCTGGCACACCCACTGTGAGAGCCGCGGTGAGGGCGGTAGAACTGGCAATAAGTACTAGTGGGGAGCGTGAACGGGAGAACATGCTTAAATCCTAAACCTAGCCTCTCCTAAACGGAAGGGCGTGGGTATTTTCGGTTTGTTCACCTAAATGTTCTCGACGGTTTACTTTAAGGTCACGGGACGATTCGTTAGGGGAGCTAGCCTGCGTGGGTGCTCGATAGTCAATCAACTCATGCACCAGACACCAAGCGGGCTCAACGAAAAGAAACGCTGCTAGCTGCAGTACTGCTTTTTCCTAATCTCCTGCTGCTAACCGTGTTCACGTATCGGCCATTAATAGACAACATCCGTTTATCATTCTTTCGGTGGAATATTTCGTCGCCCTCGGCGACGTTTGTGGGGCTCAATAACTACAAGGAATGGCTCACTCGGGATGACACCCGAACCATTGTTCTCAACACCCTTGTGTTTACCGGCTTTGCCGTGATCGGCTCCATGGCCTTAGGCCTTATGCTTGCTTTGATATTGGATCAAAAGTTGTTTGGTCGTAACGCTGTTCGGTCTATTGCTTTTGCTCCCTTCGCATTATCCGGGGCTGCCATCGGGGTCGCATTTCAGTTCATTTTCGACCCTCACTTTGGGCTGATCCAGGACATTCTCAGCCGTTTTCACATCCCCGTGCCTAACTTCTACTCGGAGCCAGCATGGGCCCTTTTTATGGTGACCTTCACCTTTATTTGGAAGAACCTGGGATACACATTCGTCATTTATCTCGCCGCATTGCAGGGCGTGAATAAGGAGCTGGATGAAGCAGCGGCCATCGATGGTGCCGGCCCGTGGCCACGATTATGGAAAGTCATTCTTCCCCAGTTGCGGCCGAGCACCTTTTTCTTATCTATCACCGTGATGCTCAACTCGGTCCAAGTCTTCGACATTATTTCAGTAATGACCCGGGGTGGCCCGCAAACAACCGGCACGACCACGTTGGTGTACCAGGTCTACCAGGAAACATTCACGAATTTCCGGGCGGGGTACGGAGCCACCGTCGCCACCATCCTTTTCCTCATCCTGTTGTGCCTCACTCTTGTTCAGGTTCGCTATATGGACCGGCAAATGGATAACGGGAGATAAAGACGGTGACTGTAAAGGAAAGCCATACATCTGGCCATAACAAGAGCCATCACAAGACAGGAAGAGGTGACATGGGAAAGAAAGTCGTGGGCTATGCCGGAATGATTTTTATCCTCTTGCTTATCGGGCTGCCCTTATATTGGACTCTCAGCGGATCATTGAAAACACATCCAGAGATCTACACCAACCCGGTGACGTGGTATCCCCACCAGACGCACCCACAAAATTATGGCGAAGCAACACAGCGGGTGCCTTTTTGGCATTACCTGCGAAACTCGCTCATTATCACGGTCATTCTGTGCACAGTAAAAATTACACTGGGGGTCCTGAGTGCGTACGCACTTGCTATTCTCCGATTCCCCGGACGCAACCTGATTTTTATCATCATCATTTCTGCGCTCATGGTTCCTAGTGAAATCACCGTGATCTCTAACTATGCATTGGTAGCCGGTCTGGGGTGGAGAAACACTTTCCAAGGCATCATTATCCCGCTCGCCGGAATCGCATTTGGAACGTTCTTAATGCGTAACCACTTCATGAGCCTGCCAAAAGAATTAATTGAGGCGGCACGGATGGATGGTGCCGGCCCGACGCAATTGCTCTTCCGAGTACTCCTCCCGGTGTCAGGCCCCACATTGGTGGCTTTCGCCATGATCACCGTGGTCAACGAATGGAACCAATACTTGTGGCCCTATGTCATGGCAGATACCGACAAAGTGGCGCCGCTCCCCGTCGGCCTAGCTTTACTTCAAAACTCAGATGGAGTGACGAACTGGGGCCCAGTGATGGCGGCAACTCTGCTCACCATGGTCCCGATATTGCTCCTCTTCATTTTCCTACAGAAATACATGATTAAAGGCTTAACGACGGGGGCAGTGAAAGGCTAATGAAAATTTCGGATTGGGGACAACACCCGGATTCACAGCGCCCAGATTCACAACGCGCGGGCATATCGCGTCGTTCTTTCTTGGGGCTCGCGGGCACCGCGTTGGCGGCGACCGCGCTGAGCGGATGCGCGGGAACACGATTCTCCCCGGGAGGCCAGGCACACCAGGATGACAACACGATCACGTGGTGGTCGTCGCACCCGGGGCAATCAAAGCCGGTAGAGCAAGAATTAATCCGTCGATTTGAAAAGGATCATCCGGACCTCACGGTCAATCTCATTGACGCGGGGAAGAATTACGAAGAATGCGCTCAGAAATTCAACGCCGCTCTGACGGGACGAACCGTTCCCGATATCGTCATGCTCTCGGATGTGTGGTGGTTCAACTTTGCGCTGAATGAGCAGATCACGCCGATTGAAGATGTGGCGTCCGAAGTGGGTTTGGATACGTCAACATATGTGACATCTCTTTATGAGGACTATGCATTCAACGGTAAGCATTTCGTGCTTCCCTTTGCCCGCTCGACGCCGCTGTTCTTTTACAACAAAGACGCGTGGAAAAGAGCAGGCCTTACCGACCGCGGGCCCGAATCATGGGATGAAATGGATGAATGGGGGCCGCGCCTACAGACAGATCGGCAGAAAGGGCACGGGTGGGGCAACGCCGTCGATTATTTGTCATGGACCTTTGAGGGGCCCTTGTGGACAAAAGGCGGAGCGTACTCAAAAGAGTGGGATTTTACTTTCACATCCGACGAAACAATCGCCGCGGTGGAATGGCTCAAACGTACCGTGTCGAGTGATGGGTACGCTGCGATTTCTCAGTCGTTGGCCAATATTTCTCGGCTGGATTATATGCCTCGGTGATTGCCTCGACGGGAGATTTGAACGGGATTGTATCCAATGCCTCATTCCCTGTGGGGACGGCGGCATTGCCTAATCCTCGTGGTACCGGCGGATGTCCGACGGGTGGGGCAGGGCTAGCTATACCGGCCATCATTTCCGATAAAAGGAAGAAAAACGCGGCAACGTTTATCAACTACATCACGAACACGGCTAATACATGCTTCTGGTCGAGGGAAGTGGGGTATATGCCGGTTCGAAAAGACGCATCGGCCGATCTGGAAATGAAGACATTCTTGGACGAACACCCCAACTATCAGACCGCGATTGATCAGCTCCCGCATACGCGTATCCAAGATCCGGCGCGCGTTTTCGTTCCTGGTGCAGACCAGGTTATCGGAGGGGCTTTCGAATCGATCCTCACGAATAACGCCGATATACGGTCCACGATGAAAAAGGTTGATAAGGAAATCAGCCGGGCCTATGAGACGCAAATTAAACCGAAAATGCCGTCGTGATGGGTTTTCATAGCACCGTTTTCGGTCATCACGCTGTTGACCACGTAATTGTTCACAGAACGTAACTGCAGAAAGAAAGAGCACAAGAATGGCGTCGATACGTTTTAATAATGTCTCCCGGATCTATGGTGACCGTAAAGCCGTCGATAATCTGGATTTAGTTATCGCGGATGGTGAATTCTTAGTTGTCGTGGGGCCGTCCGGCTGCGGAAAATCCACGAGTTTGCGGATGCTCGCGGGCCTGGAACCCGCTGATGAGGGGGCAATTTTTATTGGCGATAGGGACGCGACGGGTGTGCCCCCGCGCGAGCGCGACGTGGCGATGGTGTTTCAGAATTACGCGCTGTACCCCAACATGACGGTTGAGGGGAATATGAGCTTTGCTCTTCGCAACCGTGGGATGGGGAAGAAGGAAACGCGGCGGCGTGTCCACGAGGCTGCGGCGATGCTGGAGCTCACCGATCTGCTGGACCGCAAACCTGCAGCGCTGTCGGGCGGGCAGCGGCAACGCGTCGCGATGGGGCGGGCGATCGTCCGTGACCCCGCGGTGTTCTGCATGGATGAACCACTATCCAACCTTGATGCGAAACTTCGGGTCTCGACGCGGTCCCAGATTCTTTCTTTGCAGAAAAAGCTGCCTACAACCACCGTGTATGTGACGCACGACCAGGTTGAAGCGATGACCATGGGCGACCGCGTAGCCGTGCTGAAAGACGGCGTGCTACAGCAGGTTGACTCGCCCCGCGATGTTTATCAGAATCCGGCGAACACGTTTGTGGCGTCGTTTATTGGATCGCCGACGATGGGCCTTTTCACGATTGATGGTGGGCCAATTATGGGTGTGCGCCCGGAGGACTGGGAGGTTCTATCGGTGGCATCCGGGGACAACGCGGGAACGACGACGGGGGAGGAAAACGTGCAGGGGGCGGGCGTGGAGAATGATGCGCCGGTGCTCGACCTCACTGTCACGCACATCGAGGAGCTCGGTGCGCAATCATTTGCCTATGGCACGCCGACGGCCTCACGAGGGGCCCAGGGTGGCGTCCTGATCAACCCGATGACTGGCCGGGACGCCCTCGCCGTGCTCCTCCCGCGAGATAGTGTCGCAGGGAGTGGACGGAACCACGCCACGTCGGACGTCGTTCAAAACAAAGGTCAGGTCACGGCTGCAGATGTGACCGTCGGGTCCGTGATCACTGTTCGCGCAACACGAACCCACTACTTCGAGCCAGATACTGGCAACCGAATTAATCCCCCCGCTGGCTCTACACGTTAATAAGGTCCCAACGAAGCCCGGTTCACTAATCCCCCAAAGAAGCCCCCGGTGCGAAAGGACGCTATTAGTCCTCGTAGCGGTCCTTGGCTTCCTGCAGGATGCGCTCAGCTTCTGCTTTATCGCCCCAGCCAGAGCCGCTGACTTCCTTATTCGGCTCCAGATCCTTGTAGTGGACGAAGAAGTGCTCCACCTCGTCCTTAATGTGATCCTCGACGTCGTTGATGTCTTGGTACCGCTCGTAGCGGACATCATCGATGACGCAGAGCAGTTTGTCGTCGCCGCCTGCTTCGTCGGTCATCTTAAACACACCGACCGGGCGGGCCTCAACGATCACGCCGGGGAATACCGGCTCAGGAAGAATGACCAGCGCATCGAGCGGATCGCCATCCTCGCCAAGCGTGTGATCAATAAAGCCATAGTCGGCGGGGTAAGCCATGGGGGTGAAGAGGTACCGGTCCAGGTAGACCTTGCCCGTTTCGTGATCGACTTCGTACTTGTTGCGTGAACCCTTCGGGATTTCGATCGTAACTTCAATACTCATAAGTCCTACTGTACTGAACCGCCGCGCAACCGGGGGTGCCACGCTGTAGAACCGGCGCATTTCTGCCTTTCCTTCTACTTTCCTCCGCCGCGCATCTGGCCGGAAGGCGAAGTGTTCCGCGTTGTGTCCGGGGTCTCCGCTAAACTCACCACCGTGAAAAAAGGTAAGAAGAACTCTGGTGGGTCGACGGCCGTTCGTACTGGCTCTTTTCGACGTTCCGCTGTCTCTTCTGTCCTCACCGTGCTCACCATCATCGTGGTGGCGGCGGTGATCGTTGGGGCTGTGGTTATGTACCAGCAGCGCAACGCATACACATCCGCCAACCCGGTGGGGCCAGCCGATAGTGGCGTCTCCGTGTCCGGGCCGAACGCAGATGCCCCTATTCCCGACATTACGAAAGCCCTCCAGGGGCCGGCGTCCAATGGTGCTTTGGGTCAGTTGGCGGGCCAGGTTACCGACGCATCCACCGGGAAAACGCTGTGGGAGAAGAGTTCGTCCACCGCGATGGTTCCAGCGTCGTCAACAAAAATGATGACGTCGGCGGCTGCGCTGTTAACTCTTGGCCCGAAGGGCAGAGTTCGCACGGTGGTGAAACGCGGCACGAAGCCCGGGCAGATCGTGCTGGTTGGTGGCGGTGACGTGACGCTCGCCGCGACGAAAGACAACGCGTTTTATACCAATGCCCCCATGATTCAGGACTTGGCTAGCCAAGTGAAGAAAAACATGGGCGGTCAGCCGGTGACGAGCGTGGTGGTTGATAATTCGCGCGCTGGCCAGGGCGATACCTTTAATTCGACGTGGAGCCGCGGGGATATTTCCGGGGGCAATGTGACCTCCGTGGACTCTGTGATGCTCAATGGAGGACGGCAGGACCCCAGCGACGCCGATTCTCCGCGAACGGACAATCCGGCGTTGGTTGCCGGTCAAGCGTTGGCTAATGCCGTAGGGCTCTCTAGCAGCAGTTCCGACGACGGTAGCGGTGCCGACAATGCTGGCGACTCCGGCGACTTCGGTGAATCCAATGATGAGTCCGGCAACTCGGGCGGAGGAGACAACAACTCTCAGGGAGTCTCCGTGTCTAAGAAATCCGTGGATACCAAGGATGGCGAACTCGGTGCTGTCGAATCCGCCCCGCTAGACATCAGGATCCACGACATGCTCGTGAATTCCGACAACATGGAAGCTGAGGCCATCGGCCGGGAAATCGCGAAGAAAGAGGGCAAGCCCCTGACGTTCGAGGGCGCGACGTCCGCGACGAAAGAGGTCCTCTCCCAGCATGGTTTCCCCCTCGAGAGCGTGGTCCTCAAAGATAATTCGGGAATGAGCCCGGATAACCGCATTACTCCGCGCCTCCTTGACCGCATCATGGTCAAGGCCTCATCTCCGGTGACCAACGAGGGCAATTCCGGTTCGTCCTCGGCGGATAGCGAAAGCCATGACCTCCGCCCGATTCTCGACGGTCTGCCGGTGGCCGGCGGTAACGGAACTCTGGCCGGCCGGTTCACTCCCGGATCATCGTCGGGGCCGGGAGCAGGATGGGTTCGTGCGAAGACAGGAACCCTGGATGGCGTGTCTGCGCTGGTCGGAACCGTGATGAACCAGCAAGGTCGCGTCTTGACCTTCGCGTTTATGTCGAATGGCTCGGATATTGAGCCTGCCCGTTCTGCCTTGGATGACCTTGCGTCCGCGCTGAGGATGTCGTCGTAGGGAACGTGCCGTGACGAATACCGCCATGAACCCGAGCTGCAGCGACGCACCCAGGCCGTCCTATAAGCCACCCTTAACTAAACCCGGACCGCATGTGTTGCGCATCCGTCATGCACTCGAAGCGTGGCACACAACCTGGAGTTCCCAGCTGACAGCGACGGAGCAATTAGAGGTCGATGAACTGGGCTTTTCGTGCCTCGTCGGATGTTCGGGCGGGGCCGATTCCTTATCTTTAGTGGCCTGCGCAATCAAGCAAGGCTGGCGAGTTCACGCCGTGGTTATCGATCATGGACTCCAAGCGGGGTCAGCCGACGTAGCAACGCGAGCTGCGAACGTGTGCCAGGCCCTAGGGGCGACTTCTGAGGTAATAAAGGTGCAACCATGTGAGGCCACCGAAGCCGCTGCGAGAGAAGAACGCTACCGCGCTTTAGGTCAGGTAGCACAAGAGCGTGGTGGCCTCCCCGTCCTTGTGGCGCACACTGGAGATGACCAGGTAGAATCCCTACTCCTGGGGTTGGCACGAGGCGCCGGACTGGGAAGCATCGCTGGAATGCCACCAATTCTCTTCCATCATCCCGCCGTCGACGCCGGAGCCACAGCGCTCGGGCGCCCGCTCCTTTCCGTTCGCCGAGAGAACACCATCGGAGCCTGCGCCGAACTAGGCATCACACCGTGGCACGACCCCACCAATACGTCCGGGGATAACCTCCGATCGCGGGTCCGCACGCAGCTCATCCCACAGATTCGCTCCGTCTTGGGGGAGGCCGCCGTCGATAATGCAATTGCCACCGCGGCCATGAATCGCACCGACGACGACTACCTGGCACAGCGGACATCTGAAGCCCTCAACGAATGTGAGCGCCACGATTCCTCTGTAGATAACCCGGGCAGCTCCGGCAGCACCGGGCTGGACATCGCCACATATCTACGTCAACCGCAAGCGTTGCGCGGAAGGATTATTAAACAGTGGCTGCATCATCGCGCCGGGCCGCTGACCAGGGCACACGTGACCGCGATCGATGCGTTGGCCACGCAATGGCATGGGCAGGGGGGAGTCGCCATTCCCTGGGCACGCACGCCCGCCCCGCCTGGACGATTGCTCATCGTTCGTCGTCACGATGAACTACGGCTGACCGCGGAGGGGACGCGTGACCGCTAGTCTTCAGCGAAAATTGCCAGATGGGCGCCTATAAGCGACCATATATTTACGGACCACACAGACAACGACGCTACATGATCGAGAGCTAATGATGCAATCCCATCAACCCGTCCCCGTCCCCGTCCCCGAACACGGATATGGCGACGATGTGGACCATGTCCTCATCACCGAAGAGCAACTCCATAACCGCATTGCAGAGATGGCCGATCGTCTTTCCGAAACCTACGCCGATGAGGACGACGACCTCATCCTGGTGTGTGTGCTCAAAGGCGCGGTGTACTTCATCACCGACATATCCCGGCAGATGAGCATCCCGACGCAGCTAGAGTTCATGGCCGTTTCGTCCTACGGCAATGCCACCAGTTCATCGGGCGTCGTCCGCATTCTGAAAGACCTCGACCGTGATATCCATGGCCGGAACGTCGTCATCATTGAGGACGTCATTGACTCCGGTTTGACGTTGCACTGGCTCATCAAGAACTTGAAGAGTCGGAAGCCTAACTCGCTGCGGATTGTGACGCTCCTCCGCAAGCCCGAGGCCGTCAAGGTGGACATTGATCTTTTCGATGTCGGCTTTGATATCCCCAACGAGTTCGTCGTCGGATATGGGTTGGATTATGCCGAGCGCTATCGTGACATCCCGTGGGTAGGGACGTTGAAATCCCAGGTCTACGAAAAAAACTCAGGACAAACAAACACGGACAACTGAACACGACGATGTCAACGCCGGAGGACGCGTAATCCGGAGGACGTTGAGGTCGGAACGGGTAAGTGGTGGAAGAATCCGCCGTGTTCGCGCACAGCGAACGCCCGTCTGGCCGACGTGTCCTAGGGTTCGACTACCCTGGTAGCAATCGCCACCGTACCTGCGACGACAGGTATTCATATTTTTCCCAATGAGAGGTTCCATGGACCGCAAGAAAGTCATGCGCATAGCGACGGTCATCGCTATCATCATGCTCGGGATTTTCGCTTTCTCGGTGTTCTCTAGCTCGACGCGCGGGTATCAAGATGTCGATACCTCCGTCGCCCTGAAGCAGCTCAAAGACGGCAACGTCAAAAAAGCCCAGATTAACGACAGGGAACAACAGCTCCAGTTAGACCTGAAGAAGAAAATTGACGAGGGCGACCACAAGGACGTCGACAAAGTCATAGCGAAATACCCGGCCAGGACGTCGGATCAGGTTTTCGACGCGGTTCAGAAATCCAATCCTGAGAGCTACACAACTAAGGTCACGCAGGATTCGTGGCTGGGCCAGATGTTTGCCGTTCTCGGCCCCATGATCCTCTTCTTCCTGCTGATCATGTTCTTCTTCTCCCGCATGCAGGGCGGATCCGGCATGGGCGGCATGTTCGGCTTCGGTAAATCCAAGGCCAAAGAGCTGACCAAAGACATGCCGAAAACCAACTTCGGCGACGTTGCCGGTGAAGAAGAGGCCGTCGAGGAACTCACCGAAATTCGTGACTTCCTCCAAGGGCCGGAACGGTATGAACGCCTCGGTGCGAAAATCCCGCGCGGCGTTCTGTTCTATGGACCTCCCGGTACCGGTAAAACCCTGTTGGCGCGCGCAGTCGCAGGTGAAGCCGGCGTGCCCTTCTATTCCATCTCCGGTTCAGACTTCGTCGAAATGTTCGTCGGTGTGGGTGCATCCCGCGTTCGTGACCTCTTCACCCAGGCCAAAGAGAACTCGCCGTGCATCATCTTTATCGACGAGATTGACGCCGTCGGGCGTCAACGTGGCTCGGGAATGGGCGGAGGCCACGATGAGCGCGAGCAGACCCTGAACCAGTTGCTGGTCGAAATGGATGGCTTCGGTGACCGCCAAGGAGTCATCCTGATCGCTGCAACGAACCGGCCGGACATTCTAGATCCCGCGCTATTGCGGCCGGGGCGTTTTGACCGGCAAATTCCGGTGACGAACCCCGATCTTGCAGGCCGTGAGCAGATTCTCCGTGTTCACGCTAAGAACAAGCCCTTGGGCCCGGACGTCGACCTTAATTCCTTGGCTAAGCGAACCGCCGGTATGTCTGGCGCGGACCTGGCCAATGTGCTCAACGAAGCAGCGCTTCTTACCGCACGCGTGAACGGCAATATCATCACCGCCGACGCCCTCGAAGAAGCGACCGACCGCGTTGTCGGTGGGCCGCGTCGAAGCTCGAAAATCATCTCCGAGCACGAGAAGAAAGTCACCGCCTATCACGAAGGTGGGCACACGCTTGCCGCGTGGGCGATGAAAGACATCGAACGCGTGTACAAGGTGACCATTCTGGCCCGTGGGCGTACAGGTGGTCACGCCATGACCACGAGCGAAGATGACAAGGAAATGTACAACCGAGCAGAGCTTTTCGCCCGGTTAGTCTTCGCGATGGGCGGCAGGTCCGGTGAAGAGCTTATCTTCGGCAGCCCAACAACGGGGGCCTCAGCAGATATCGAACAGGCCACGAAAATCGCCCGCGCCATGGTGACCGAATACGGCATGAGCCCCGACCTTGGAGCCGTTAAATACGGTGAGGAACAAGGCGACCCATTCTCCGGGCGGGGAAGTGGCGGAAAGTTGGAATACTCCGACGATGTCGCGGCGGCCATTGACAAACAAGTGCGCTACCTCATTGAGAAAGCCCACGACGAAGCGTACGCGATTCTGAAAGAAAACCGCGAAACTCTCGACCTCTTGGCCCAGAAGCTGTTGGAAAAAGAAACGCTGCGCCGCCCAGACCTCGAAGCCATCTTTACAAATGTGAAACCGCGCGAGCGGCTAGAAATCTTCACTAATGAAGACGTCCTCCACCCGAAGGATGACAAAGACCCCGTCAAAACCCCTGTGGAATTAGCACGCGAACGTGGCGAAGAGCCACCTAGGCGGCACGATTTCTTGGAGGCTTCCCGGCAGGCACGACGTGAACGTGAATCCTCTGCCAACCAGGCGAATGCCCAGTCGGTAAATGCTGGGGGCACTAATAACGCAGTGGGTGCTGGCCAGCAAGGCTCGGTACAGCAAGGATCTAGCGCGCAGGGCTCCGACACCCGTGGCTGGTCGTCGAACGATGCCACGACTGGTGCGAATGGCAATTCCAACGCAGGATATGAAGGCCAAACGACGGTCATACCCCGCAATAATGGATCGTCGAATTACGGTAGCTACCCAGCCGAAACGCCAACGAACCAGCCGACACCAGGCTCGACCAATGACGACGGCACGCCCGTCTACGGTGGAACCCCACCGCCCGCTGGATGGACCGCCCCAGGATGGCCACCATCGGATCGTGCCCCCCGGTACTCGGAATCAGGCGCATCCCAAGCCCCTGGTGCTCATCAGGCAGGTGCTCGACACTCTGCCGAGAACCGAGGCACCACAGCAGGACAACCGGGCCAGCATCCTGGAATGCAGAACTATGGCGTCGGCCAACCAAGTGAACCCGCCGATAACGGGCTCCACGGGTTCCGATTCCCGGAGAATGAGCGCCCAGACCACCCCTGGGACGATGGGCGCCACAGCACTGGGGAGCAGAACTCGAGCGACAACGGGCACAACCACGACGCCTCTGGCTACAAATGGTCCGATCACAACGGTTCGTCCGAGCAAGGCAACCGCTGTGAAGACGGTGACCACTAATGGCCGTCGACCATGAACGGGCGCGGGCAGCCGTCCGCGACCTGTTAATCGCCGTGGGGGAAGACCCCGATAGGGAAGGACTCGTTGACACCCCCGAGCGCGTCGCACGAGCCTACGAAGAAATCTTCGCCGGCCTTCACCAGGACCCGTCGGAAGTTCTCACCAAGACCTTTAACGAAGATCACCGCGAACTCGTGCTCGTCCGGGACATTCCTGTGTACTCCACCTGCGAACACCACCTGGTGCCGTTCTATGGGAAAGCCCACATCGGGTACATCCCGGGGAAATCGGGGAAAGTCACCGGGCTCTCCAAGCTGGCCCGGCTGGTTGACCTCTACGCCAAACGACCACAAGTGCAAGAACGCCTAACCAAGCAGGTCGCGGACGCCATGGTGAAGCGCCTACAACCGCAGGCGGTCATCGTCGTTATCGAATGTGAACACCTGTGCATGGCAATGCGAGGCATCCGCAAACCCGGGGCAACAACCACTACGTCCACGGTCCGCGGCGGGTTCCAGACGAACCCCGCCAGCCGCGCCGAAGTACTTAGCCTTATCCGCGGATAGGTCGTTAGCGTCGGAGCACACGCACCACAACAGGCGGAAGGAGCCAAACAAACGTCATGGATGCACCGCGCACACACGTGATGGGTGTCCTTAACATCACCGACGATTCCTTCTCCGACGGCGGCCAATGGCTTCCCACCGACCTCACACGCCCCGACATCGCCGTCACCCACGCTCGCGACATGATCTGCGACGGAGCCACCATCATCGACATCGGCGGCGAATCCACCCGCCCCGGCGCCGTCCGCGTCACCGAACAGACCGAACTCCAGCGCGTGATCCCCGTCGTCGAAGCCCTCGCGAACGACAACGTCATGCTCTCCGTCGACACCATGCGCGCCACCGTCGCCCGACAAGCCGTCCAAGCAGGGGCGACGCTCATCAACGACGTATCTGGGGGACTGGCCGACCCGGACATGATCCACGTTGCTGCAGAAACCGGCGCGTACCTGTGCCTCATGCACTGGGAAACCGACCGCTTCGGCGACGCTGATTCCCACGGCGCAGCCGGCGCCAACCAAGGAGCCGACCACGGACCGCAGTTCGTCCAACGCGTCGTCGACTTCCTTAACCAGCGCGCCACATATGCCAGCGAGCACGGGGTCGATAAGGGAAAAATCATCATCGACCCCGGAATTGGGTTCGCTAAATCGGCGCTCGGCAACTGGTCGCTGTTGAACGGCCTCGACCAACTCACCGAGCTCGGATACCCTGTGCTCATCGGAGTTTCCCGAAAACGTTTCCTGACCAGCCTCATCGCCGGATCCGACGGTATCCCCACGGCTCCAGCCGACGCCGACGCAGCTACCGAAGCCGTCAGCACACTGGCCGCCAGCCACGGGGCATGGGCCGTCCGCGTACACAACGTGCGCCCCAACGTGGACGCCGTCAAAGTCGCGCACGCCTGGGCCACCGCCCACGGACCCGACGTACCTCAAGGATGGAGAGCACGACGTGGCTGACCGAATAGAACTCACAGGCGTCGAGGTGTACGGGCACCACGGGGTATTCCCGCACGAAAAGCGCGATGGTCAGCGGTTTCTTACCGACGTCACCGTGTGGACCGACTTCCGCCAGGCCGCCGCCACCGACGACCTCACGCACACGATCAGCTACGCCGGCATCGCCGACCTCATTCACGCCACCGTCGGCGGGCCCAGCCGCGACCTCATCGAAACCGTCGCCAGCGAGATCGCCGATACCCTCATCCTCAACAATCGCATCCACGCCGTCGAAGTCACCATCCACAAACCCGACGCCCCCATCCCGCACCCCTTCGCCGACGTCGCTGTCGTCGCACGTCGAAGCCGAAAAGACCTCCGCCATGTGGTCCTATCCTTCGGCTCCAATATCACTGCCGGCGGGATCACGCCACGCCAACGGGTAGAACGTGCCATGCACTGGTTTGTGACCAGCGGGGATTACCGCGTCATCGTCACGTCCTCGCTGTACGCGACACCAGCCTGGGGCGGCGTCGAGCAGGACGACTTCATGAACTCCGTTGCCGTCGTCGAAACCATGAAAACACCCCACGACATTCTCGACGACGCGCACGAACTCGAACGCGACGCGCACCGCACGCGCGATGTCCATTGGGGGCCCCGGACCCTCGATATCGATCTGATCACCAGCATTAACAACGGGTCCGAGGAACACTACGACACCGGCGACCTCACCCTTCCGCACCCGTGGGCGCACCAACGTGCCTTCGTGCTCAAGCCGTGGGTGGAAGTGGAGCCCCACGCTCGGTTAGGGCGTCAAAACATTGCGTCCTTGTTGGACAGCCTGCCGTCCCGCGAGGTAGAAGAGGTGAAACCGCAATGACCTCCACCAAGCCCACCTACCTGGTCGCCACCGCGCTGATCGTCGGGCTCGGTGCGTTCATGCTGATCTGGCGCTTTTATGGCTCCATCCCAGGGTTCAATCTGACCCTCCCAGTCATCCTGATCGTACTCGCGGTTATCTGCACTGTCGCGGGGTTCATCATCAAGAAACGGATAGCCGATAATGAAGTCGGGCAAGATCGATCACAAATACACCCGCTCACCATCGCCCGATGCTTCGTCATGGGAACGTCCACAGCGTGGTTCGGGTCCATTTGTGCAGGATCGTACTCGGGTATAGCCGTCTACCTCTGGATCAATTACAGTCGGCTGATCGCCGCCCGGGAGGACACTCCCGCCGTCATCGTCGGACTTATTGCCGCCATTCTCGTTGCCGCATCGGGTGTATGGCTGGAGCGTTGTTGTGGGGCACCCCCACCAAACGATGAAGATACGCAGTCTAGCAATGTAGTGTGGAGTTCATGACCGGCCCACAGCAATCCCACGATGGTTACGACAGCTCTAACAACCAGGGACACTATGACGACCAGTCGCCTGACTATCGCGACGATTACTCGCCTGCGAACACAGGTGGTAGCGGCAAGTTTTCCTTCGCGGCTATCGTCGTCATGCTGGTCTTTGCCGTTGTTGCGACGATCCTCATGCTCTTTACGGACAGTGAAACATGGACAAAAATCGCTGTCCTCTGCGCCCTCTGGGCCGCCATCGTCGGGTGTATTGCTGTATCGCGGCTGCGGAAACAGGTGGATAACCAGCAGCGAGACACCGACAACCTTGAGCGTCTGCACCAGGCGGAGCTCGAGCGGGAACTGGCCACCCACCGCGAGCAAGAACTCATCCTGGAGCAGAACTACTACGACTCACTGCAGGAGCAAGAGCAGGACACGCTGGCCGATATTCGCGCGGAGCTCACCGTGCTTCGGGAAAACCTGTCCGCCATGATGGGCACCGATCTGGACACCGAGCGCGCCGCCCTCAAGGCCGAGGCGCAGCGCATTCTGGAGTTGGAACGCGACAGCAAAGATTCATCATCGACGACGGAAGCGCGCACGAGTGGGTCGACGTCACGGACGTCATCTGTGCCGGCATCGTCACACGCGCCATCGGGGAACCGTGGTGGAGCTGGGCAAACGCAGGGTGCTGGGAACACGTCCGCCGCTCAGCCGAGACGCACGAACCAGTCCTCATCTGGATCACGTGTTGCCGATTCGGCCTCCACACAGCAGGGCGATAATTCCCTGCGCACGGGTTCGTTTAATGCGGTGAAATGGACCGTCCAGCCATCGCGTCGCTCAGGCTCGGGATACTCTGCGGATCAGACCACCGTGTTGCCTTCTGTGGAGAAGACGTCGAAACCGCAGGCTCAGCGGTCGACCGGGTACCAGCCTTCGCAGCAGCGTCGGCCACAGCAGTCGCGTCCGCAGCAACAGCAGCCGGCTCAACAGCAGCCTGACCACGCGGCCCAGAACAACCAACGGTCGAGCGTGCCGCAGGGAAGCGCGGTGTACCGCGGAGCAGACCGTGACAACTCGCAATTCTTTGCATTCGGCGCGGGTTCGTCGCCAACATCCTCAGCCCAGCCTGCATTCGGATCGTCTCAGCTACAGTCGTCTCGAACAGAATCGACGCCCTATGTTGGCTCTCATCGCAGACCTAACCTGAACGCCAATTCCGCGCAGAGCCGAAGCACCACACAAAGCGGCAGCACCACGGGTGGATCTCGTCGGAACACGGACCCCGACACAGGATCCTTCGCTGCTTTCGGTTCGGGCCGCTCCTCGGCACCGTCCTATGACCGAACCCACGCCCCAACCACGGGTAGTTTCCGGGCGCAATCACCCAGCTCAGGATCCACACCTGCATCCGGTAGCCAAGCTGGTGGCCGCCCTCCGCACGAGGGCATGTTCACGGGGAGCCAGAGTTATGGCTCGTCGGCAAGTTCGTCGAACACCCCCGATCCACGAGGCCGTCATGAAGGGCCGCAGGGCTCATCGTCGGGTGGCCGTCGGCGTCGGGCTGACAACGGAGACTCAAGCCAAAACGTTACCGTCGCATCCTTACTTGAACAGCTAAAGAAGAATAGCGAGAAGTAATAACCCACCATGTCTACACCGACGAATCCCGGGTTTGCGGCCGGCGAGCTGCGTGTTCATGATTCCGCTGAGACATTTGCGGCAACGACGAGGGCGTTGCGTAAAACGGGGAAGCGTATTGTTCTTGTCCCCACGATGGGCGCCCTGCACGCGGGGCACCGCGCCCTCCTCCGTGCAGCGCACAGGCTTCCGGGGGCTGTGGTGGTGTCGTCGATCTTCGTGAATCCGGCACAGTTTGATAACTCCGATGACTTCGAAAAATACCCCGTCACCCTGCAGCGTGATCTGGATATTCTCCGTGAGGAAGGCGTGTCCCTCGCGTTCACGCCCAAGGCTGAGGACATGTATCCTCACGGGACCCGGACGATGGTCCATCCTGGTTCCGTCGCTGAGGGACTCGAGGGGGACCGCGATGGGCACTTTGTCGGTGTGGCCACGGTGGTGTCCAAGCTGCTCAACCTGTCCCACGCCACGGACATCGTGATGGGGGAGAAAGATTATCAGCAGCTGGTGATCATCCAGCAGCTGGTGACAGACCTCAATATGGAGGTCACGGTGCATGGGGTGCCGATTGTGCGGGAACACGATGGGCTGGCGCTCTCGTCGCGCAACGTTCGCCTGGATCCGGAGGCTCGCGTCACCGCGACGGCAATTTCGGCTGCCATGACCGCTGCGCTATACAAAGCAAAAGATGGCGCTTGCGCTGTCGAGGCGGAAGCACGGCGGATCATGGAGGGCGAAGGCATTGATGTGCTCTACGCCGTCGTCCGGGGGAAAGATTTGGGGCCCGCTCCTGAGAAGGGGGAGGGACGTCTGCTTGTCGCCGCGAAAGTTGGTGGCGTGCGGTTGATTGATAACACCGGCGTCATGTTGGGGGAGCTTCCCGCCGACAGCCCCGACACCCCCGACGCCACCGTCGCCCACTAAGCCCGCTAGGGACGGCCCACCGGTTGCCTGTGAGGCAAGGTCAGCTACTCTTTATCGCGTGAGTAAAGCGACGAAAAACCAGGATGTCCCAGAGCAAGTTAAAGTTCGCAGGGCAAAAAGGGAGCGGTTGCTCTCTGAGGGAACTGCGCCGTACCCAGTCGACGTCGAGCGCACCCACACGCTGAAACAGATTCGCGACGCCTTCGTCGTCGATGAAGACAAAGCGGGGACCACCGAACAACGTGCCGACGGCACCGTTCGTCGTTATTTAGGTATCGGCGATGAAACGGACACTGAGGTGGCCGTGGCCGGGCGCGTGATTTTCATGCGCAATACCGGCAAGCTGTGTTTCGCCACGCTGCAAGAGGGGGACGGGACGCAGCTCCAAGCGATGCTATCGCTCGCCGAGGTAGGGGAGGACGCCCTCAAACGCTGGAAGTCCGACGTCGATATGGGCGACTTCGTGTCCATTCGTGGTCGCGTGGTGTCGTCGCGCCGCGGCGAGCTGTCGGTTTTCGCGTCGACCTGGACATTGGCGTCGAAGGCGCTGCGCCCCCTGCCCGTGTCCTTCGCCGACATGAATGAGGACACCCGCATCCGCTACCGCTACACCGATTTGATTATGCGGGACGATGCCCGCCGCATGATGATCACCCGCGTGACCGTTGTGCGCGCTGTGCGTGAATACCTGCAGGGCCTGGGCTTCCTCGAGGTCGAGACTCCCATGTTGCAGACGTTGCATGGTGGCGCTGCCGCGCGCCCGTTTGTGACGCATTCCAACGCTCTGGATATGGATCTTTATCTGCGCATTGCGCCGGAGTTGTACCTGAAGCGCTGTGTCGTCGGCGGTATTGAGAAGGTTTTCGAGGTCAACAGGAATTTCCGGAACGAGGGGATCGATTCCTCCCACAGCCCGGAGTTCGCCATGTTGGAAACCTATCAGGCCTACGCGACGTATGACGATAATTCCGCCTCCACGCAGGGCCTGATCCAGCACTGTGCGCGCGCCGTCAACAAGCTGGTTCACGACAACTGGGACCCGGAGCAGGACCCGGATTCGCTGGTCGTCACTCTTGCCGACGGTTCCGCCTACGACTTTGGCGGCGAGTGGTCGAAGCTGGACATGTACGACAGTTTGAACGAGGCTCTGCAGCGCAAGTTCCCCGGCCAGCCCGAGGTGACCATTCATTCGACGGTCGATGACTTAAAGGCGATCGCGGACACGATTGGTGTGGAACCCGGCACAGGATGGAGCCACGGGAAATTCGTCGAGGAAATCTGGGAGGAGCTGTGCGCTGACCAGCTGGATGGACCGGTGTTCGTCCGCAACTTCCCAGTCGAGACGTCCCCGTTGACGCGCGATCACCGGTCGAAGCCTGGTGTGACGGAGAAGTGGGATTTGTATGTCCGCGGTTTTGAGTTGGCGACGGGGTATTCGGAGCTGATCGACCCTGTGATTCAGCGGCAGCGCTTTGAGGATCAGGCCCGTTTAGCGGCCGGTGGTGATGACGAAGCCATGGTCCTGGATGAGGACTTCCTTCAGGCAATGGAGCAGGGCATGCCACCGACGGCGGGGACCGGAATGGGGATTGACCGGTTGTTGATGGCATTAACCGGGTTGGGGATTCGGGAAACGGTGTTGTTCCCATTGGTGAAGCCGGAGCGGTAGATGGCGCTCTGTTGCCCTGGGTGAGTACTTACCTGGGGCTTTTCTCGTGAAGTTGCTTTCAATGGTGTCCTGATCGTGGCTTTGTCGATTTTCTTTGGTGATTGTGACACCGATCACGCGATTGTGCGTTATGCTTATGTAAGCTTCCTGGCAATGCATCGTCGACCGGTGCGTGGCCGACACGAACGACCGAAAGGCCTTTAATGTCTTCAACGAATGAACGTGACAATGGCTCTGGCTCCGCGGCAGGCGCCCGTGACAACGCTGCGAAATCCCGCGGCAAGAACCCTGACGGCAATGATTCAACCGTCGGGAAAAATAGCATTAAGCGGGACGCGATGGGCACGGCGATGCGCCTACTGACGCGAGTAACCGGCTCCGATTTCGCCGCCAAGTATGGCCTCAATGAACGTATTGACCGAATTGCCTATGAGTCGACGAAAACAGGAGTGAAGTCTCTCGGCACGGCGACCCGTGAATTTAAGCGGGTAACCAGCGGCCAGTCCCCGATACGCCTCCCGTTCCTCGGTATGGGGGCCGATAAGAAGATTGGCGACGACAAACTCGATGCCGAGGCCGAGGAAAAGGCTGCGGAATCCAAGAAAATCGTGTGGGACCTCATGCCCGATGAGGACCAGGAGATGATCGTCGAGACGATTAAGGATTTCGCCGAGAAGCGCATTAGCCCGGCAGCGCACGATGCCGATGAAGCGGCTGCTTTCTCTGAGGACCTCCGCAAAGAGGCGCTTGGCCTGGGCATTTCCATGGTGAACGTGCCGGAAGAATTCGAAGGGATCGCCACCGGGTCCAACCTCACGACGAATTTCCTCGTCACCGAGGCGCTCGCCCACGTGGACCCGGGAATTGCCCTCTCCTTGATGGCCCCGGCCGGTGTCGCCGCGACCTTGACCGCGTACGGCTCGGATGAGCAGCAGCGCACGTATTTGCCAGCGTTCGCGGGCGAGGACATTCCGATCTCCGCGGTGTCCGTCGCCGAGCCTCAGCCGCTTTTCGATCCTTTCTCCTTGTCGACCACTGCTCGCCGCGAGGGCGATGACGTGGTGATCGAGGGCGTCAAGGCCCTGGTTCCCGACGCTGGCAATTGCGAACTGTTCGTCGTGGCCGCCATGCTTGATGACGTTCCGACGTTGGTCATTGTCGAATCTGATACCGACGGGGTCGTGGTGGAGCCCGATCCGAGCATGGGATTGCGCGCGGCAGGATTGGGTCGGTTGCTTTTGAACGATGTGCGTGTTCCCGTGTCGAACATTCTTGGTGGGGCAGATCGCTCTGCTGAGGATAGAGAAAGTGACTATCGGAGTATTATTCGACGGTCCCGGTTGGGGTGGGCCGCGTTGGCTGTGGGGGCATGTTCGGCGGTATTGGACTATGTGAAGCCGTACGTCAATGAGCGTCAGGCGTTTGGTGAGCCCATTTCTCACCGTCAGGCGGTGGCTTTCGCAGTGGCGAATATCCGCATTGAGCTCGATGGCATGCGTTTGGTCGCGTTGCGTGGTTGTTCCCGGGCCGACCAGGGTCTGTCCTTCCACCGCGAGGCTGCTCTGGCCCGTGACTTGGCGGCCGAAAAGGGCATGGCGATCGGGTCAGACGGAGTCCAGTTGCTGGGTGGTCATGGTTATACCAAAGAGCATCCCGTGGAGCGGTGGTATAGGGATTTGCGCGCAATCGGTGTTGCTGAAGGAACGATTGTTCTGTAAATGGCTCAGTGGGGCCAGCTAAAGCAGCAGACAGCACTGGCGTGAGCTGGCGTCTGGCTTGCGATATACGCACACACGAAAACGATGTTGTCAACCGAATAGTAACCGTAGCGTTGAATAACCGCAGTGTTGAACGCTTTTATGTGACCCCGGAGGGACACAATCATGATTAACCTAGAACTTCCTGGCTTCTTGAAGAAGGGTGCAAACCCTGGGCACCAGGCGGCCGCCGAAATCTTCCGACCCATTTCCCGTAAGTACGACCTTGCCGAGCACGAGCGCCCGGTGGAACTAGACACCATGGCCAGCATGGTGGAGGGTATGGCCGACGCTGGCCGCGGATTGGCAGGCGCGACGGGTGGTCGTGGAGATAAGAAGAAGAAATCCGGCGGTATCCGCAATGGCGGAAATATGGCCGCGGTGCTGAACGTATTGGAGTTGTGCTGGGGCGATGTGGCGCTGACGTTGTCCATCCCTTATCAGGGCCTCGGAAACTCTGCCATCGCGGCCGTCGCGACGGATGAGCAGTTGGAGCGCATCGGCAAGGTGTGGGCGTCGATGGCTATCACCGAGCCTGGTTTTGGTTCGGACTCCGCTGCCGTGTCAACAACAGCAACTCTCGACGGCGACGAGTACGTCATTAACGGTGAAAAGATCTTCGTGACGGCCGGTGAGCGTTCCGACCACGTCGTCGTGTGGGCGAGTGTGGATAAGTCCAAAGGCCGGGCGGCTATCAAGTCGTTCGTCGTTCCGAAGTCGGCGGACGGCTTCACTGTGGAACGTTTGGAGCACAAGCTGGGTATTAAGGCGTCGGATACCGCAGTATTGCGCCTGGATAATGTGCGCGTTCCGAAGGAGAACCTGTTGGGTTCGCCAGAGGTGAGTACGAAGAAGGGCTTCGCTGGCGCGATGGCGACGTTCGATAACACGCGCCCGCTGGTTGCGGCGATGGCCGTTGGGTGTGCTCGCGGTGCGTTGGAGAGGCTCCGTGAGGTGCTGGAAGATGCTGGTGAGGTCATCGATTACGACAAGCCGAAGTATGCTCAGTCGGCTGCCGTCGCGGAGTATCTCGATTTGGAGAGCGATTGGGAAGCCGCGTATTTGTTGACGTTGCGTGCGGCGTGGATGGCGGATAACAAGAAACCCAATACTAAGGAAGCGTCGATTGCGAAGGCGAAGGCGGGCCGCGTCGGTACCCATGTCACGCTCAAGGCTGTGGAGTTGACTGGACCGTGGGGTTACTCAGAACGCGAGCTGCTGGAGAAGTGGGCGCGTGATTCAAAGATTTTGGATATTTTTGAGGGAACGCAGCAGATCCAGCAGTTGGTTGTCGCTCGCCGTGAGCTGGGATTGAGCTCGAAGGATTTGAAGTAGCAGTCACAGCACATTTTGACGGCTTATATAAACCGAAAGGTGGGCTATTTAGTGGCCATCTTTTCGTCATGCCACAGGTGCGTATAGGTGTTGAGAGTCGTAGCCGCGGAGGCGTGTCTCGGCACTCCTGATAATGACCCCGTTGCTAGGTCCCCAACGAGCTGGGGAGAAGTAAATTGAGGCAGAGGGTGAATCCCATGGTGTGGGTACGTTTTGGTGTGTCGTGTCATTGTGTGGGCTGTGGGTAAGGGGTTGGTGGCGAGAGTTGTTGGGAAATTAAAGCCCCTTACCGTAGAAATCCTGCGGTAAGGATCTCCATTAAATGGGGCATTTAGTTAACTTTGGCTTTCCTACTTCCCTCAAGAGCATCAGTGACACAGCTACTGAGTAGATAGCCAAGAACAGAGTGATCGACATGTGCATTCTTTTCTCCTATCCACAGACTTTTTTCTTCGCGGCGTCGCAGCCTAGGTGGGCGATCAAACCGCACACAGCTGCGCAGCCTAGGCCACCAGGGCCAGTGGCAAGGCCAAGAGCTGCACATGTAGCAAAGCAACCTGCTCCACCACCGGTGCTACAAAGGGATCCCATTGCCCATTCACATACACCGAAAGGCTGAATGGTATCTATTTTAGGGCTGCCTTTATCTGCAACAACGTTACCGCTTTTAGATACAGTACCCGACCAATACAAATTTCCATCGGCGTATAGGCGGGCGTGAGCCACGCCTGTTTCTTTGTCGGGGGCGGAGACATGATAATCTTGAACTGTTGCTACTCCCTTTTTGGTATCGACAGCAACACGGTAAAATCGAGTTCCACCCTTGAACTGTTTCTGAACTGGAGCGACAGTAACCCAAGCTTTAGTATCGTCTACCTTATCTACCGAAGCCTTGTCTCATTGCAAGTCTTTCTTGTTCTTTAAGTGCTCTTGCGCGATTGAGATTGGTTTAGGTGCTACGGTTTCTTTCGCGGTAGCTGTGGGCGCTAGGCCAATCGAAACAATGATAGTCAGGAAAAGGGAGAGTAGAGACGTTCCCTTCTTTGTAGTTTGCACATACCCTCCTGAGGTTGAAGTGGGAAATTAATCCCTTAATGGCAACTACTGTCACTACCATTCTAGCAGTCCATTAGGCAAAATAGGAGTGTAACTCTTGAAGTGAATTGAGAACCTACCCCTTTTTAGGAGGTGTTCCTCTATATGTTGTCAATCCGGTGGGCGTGTCGACTCGAGGTAGTTGTCCCACAAGCTAGGGTCGCGGCTCGTTGATTTTGAGCATGACTAAGTGCCGGCTGGGTTTATCAGCTGGCTTGTTGTATTTGGGGCTTAGGCTGCTGCTGAGTTCGTTGCTTCGTCCTCGTAGTAGCACTCGTGGTTGCGCATCATCGCGTCAAGGGCGTTGAGATGCCTGTGCGCTAGTGCGACGATGGCAGCGTTATGTCTCTAGGCTTCTTTGCGTTTGTGTTCGTAGAATTTCTGGGAATCTACGAAAGAATCTGATTGATGCAAAAGACGATTGCCGTAGGGCGTTGTTTAAATTCCTGTTCCCGGCTCTGTTGAGCGAGTGGGACATCATCGAGGGGTGATACTGATTTGTTCGGGGCGATAGTCCTGCATAGGACGCTAAGTGTTTCGGCTGTTGGAAAATCTGACATATCGCCCACAGTCTTCAGGATCTGCGCTGCAGATCGGGGGCCGATGCCGGGCATGGACACAGTATGTCGGTATGAGGTATGTCTTTGATGAGCTCAAGGACTTGAGATTCGACTTGTTGACGGTGGGTGAGTTGAGCCCAGGGCATTGGCTACAGACATGGCTACACCCATTTCGGCGAATTGCGCGCCAGGGATTGTGACTGTTTGAGCAGTCATGGAAGTAAAGAGAGTATCGACGATTGGCTCTGGATGACGAGCTTTGTGGGTGCGCGCGAATGTTAATACTTGGGCTTGACTCATGCGCCGTATCGTGGTCGGACCCCCGCATTGAGCAAGTAGCTGGAGTATCCATGTGCGATGGATAACCTGGCCTGGCACCTACCCGTTCGAAGCCCGGGTAGGTGCCAGCAAGTGCAGAACGCATTTGATTGATCAGTCTGGTGTAGGAGCGTGCGAGGTCTTCGTCGATACCGTTAAGGACTTTCAGTTGGAGGAAGACTTCCTCGACGCGATCAACACTGCGTCAAAAATTCTGGAAGGTTTGGCCCGGCATGGGCGATGACGTAGGCGTCGCGGGTATCCGTCGTGGAGTTGCCAGCGTGTATTCGTGAAAGCTGGCGCATCGCTAAGCCTGGAAGATAACGCACGGTAGCGCCGGTGTTTTGGGCCACGGGCACTGTGAGCCGGCCGATGTTGTTGGGTTGGTCGTCCACAACCAGCACTGTGTGATGTCCGTCGATGTATCTTGTGAAGAGGTTGCGTAGTTCTGTTTCGTCTTGATTGACGCGTGTGGGAAGGAGTTGGGTTCCTTGGGGGTCTAGGACACAGGCGTGGTGGAAGTATGTACCAACGTCCATGCTGATGACGTAGTCGAATGCCATCGTGGTCACCTCCTTGCGATGAATGGTGAGTAATCGATTCGTCGCTGGTGGTCAGACCCACTGTGCACTGGCACCCACACTATACTGTGAGACTTAACGCTGTGGTTTCGCGTGGTCAGGTTCCTATCAGCAGTTGGAGTATGTCACTGTCTTCGGTGGCATCACCCCCGGATCATTTCCAGACAGGGACAGGAATTAGCCATACCGAAGCCAGCGACGTGTGTTCCTCCGAATGAAAGGAACGGAAACAAACATAGCCCAAAAGGGTATGAATCTTTGGGCCCTCAGGTGGAACACCTAAGAACGTAATGGGATTGGTGAGGGGGTGAAACTCTTGTTCATCATGTGGGGGTGTATTGCACTCTCTGGTGCCCGGAGAAAATGCGGAGAAAATTCTGCATCGCTAAAATAAAGATTATTTCTTTACCGAACCAATCGAGCATATTGTGTGTTAGAATGCACATGTCCCATGGTATGCGGCGAGCATGAAGCTAACTCCGTTGCTGTCGTGGTTGACGGCCGTGGGATCGATCAATAATCGCGGCTTTTTCACCACCGAAAGGAAATTGAGTTAATGAACTATACGCGTCGGGTGATTGGAGCAGCACGTGGGAGTCGTGCGACTCGGCGGCGGATTCTAACCGTCGGTATCGCAGCTCTCGTAGCTGCTGGCATAGGCGCTCCTGCGGCCCAGGCTCAGTCGTCGGCAGAGTCGTCGTCTATAGGGTCAGATTTTAGTGAATCCTTTGTAGATGTTGGACAGCTTGCTACCGCGGCTGAAGTTGCAACACGAAATCTCGGCTATTCTGCTAACGACGACCGAGGTATAGGTGCTAAGGATTCGGTCCGTTGGATCGATCGTACAGCCACGTCGTCTATTGTTGTCGTTGCACCGCACGCGGTGAAGCACCACCGCGATGGTCATCTGAAGGCGGCCGACACATTCACCGGTGGTATTGCAGAAACGGTTGCTGACCGAATTGGTGCCAGCGTACTTACAACGACTGGTGAGGTTTCTGACTGGGGTGAAGATTGGTCTACTCGAAACGACGAATTTACCAGGATTCTGCATAGTCTCCCGGAGCGTGCAGTAATTGTCGATCTTCACGGTATGGACGATGGTTCCAGTAGCGCCGATATTTCTATTGGTAAATCTATCAAGGATTCGGATGCGACCCGTGCTCTCGCTAAACGGGTACGCAAGGCATTTGACGGTGACACTGTGATTGACGGCAAGTTCGATGCCAGCAGCCACTATACGGTCACCCGTCATATGCAAGAGCGTGGCCATGACGGTGTGCAAATCGAGATCTCTAAGACGTTCCGTGATCCGGCACAATTACGAGTTGGCCACACGGTCGATGCTTTGGCACGTGCTCTCACAGAGACTGATGACAAAGATCGGTAGCTATAAGTGCACGCACTACAGCAGGCTGTTTGCTTAGTGCTGCTCACCCCCACTACGGCACCAGTACTCTGCCGTTGTGGGGGTCGATCTCGTTATAATGTCGTTCTGGATAACCAGCACTGGACGCGTTGTATTCCGTACGGGATGAAAACAAAGAGTAGGCTGTTGTAAAAATATGTCTGCGACGACAAATGATAGCCAGCGTATCCATGCATGAGATTGCGAATGATTTGAGAATGGGGAGTATTTTCTGGCAAGGGTGACAACACGCACCGCGACCTGCTCATATACCTGAAATTATGAAATTTTTACGCTATTAATTATGATCTCTTTGGCGTTTGTCGCGAGCGTGGAGCACGCTCATCTAAGAGTAAAACTTTGACCCTATCGCTCTAACCCCTCAAGGAGTGCCTAGTGTCCCCCATTCGTCGTTAGGTCGGACGTCGACGTCTAGCCCCATTTTTGCTATGTCGCTGGCTATCGGCAGTTTCATTGCAGGGATAGCTCCTGCCGCATCGGCTTCTGATAAGAACGGGCAGGACAACACGCCTGCCCAATGCGCGGAGGCTCATCTGGCCGTCGCAGCCGGTCAACCACTTCCGAATCTGCGTCTATTTCGCAAGGGGCACGGAGCTCTTCATAATAATACGTTGACCATTTTTAATGATGGTTCGCAATATGGCAATGAGATTGCGGCATCAGCTGAAGCGTGGACACGAGCTAGCGGAGGAAAGGTTCGGGTAACCGTTAGCGATCATCCATCCGAGCATTCTGTTCGCGTTTATGATGTCAACCGCGATACCCACTGGGTCGGATGGACCCGGCGCGAGCCTTGGCGGATTTTACTCAATTCCGCCTTTCTTGACTCGATGAGTCCAAACGAACGTCAGGCGACAATCACCCACGAGTTCGGACACGCAATGGGCCTCAAGCACGGCTGCCCAGGTGACGTCATGCATGCTTTTTCTGACCAGGGCCAGCCTGTTGAGCCGACTGCGACTGATGTCCAGGCTCTCCTTCAAGAAGAGTCGGGTAACAGCACTGTCAAGACGGGGGCAGATGAGCAGTCTTATGATGCTCCCGACTTTGTCAGCTAGCTAGTTTTGTGAAAATGCTTATGCCCTTTGGCGTACTAAGACGATGTTTGGGTGCTCACCGATCCACGACACAGAAATAAAAGTGAGTATCCTCCGTCAGTACTCCATCCCTGCAGCCGCAAGTGCTGCCGCTCGGTTTCAGTTCACCCTCGACGAAGGCCTTTTCGTTGTACTGAACGGCCCAGATGATACGCCGCTGGCTTCTCCTGGACCCTGTTCTAAGAATTCGCGAAATCTAGAGTTGAGCCCCGGGACGACGTCCTCCACCTACCATCGCGACTCCGCCAGCCGATGGTAGGGCATTGTTCGTAGATTCCGCCGTGGAAAATATAGTCGTCAGACCTGTCGTACAGTAAACGTAAAAATGACCTCATCTCGATCTTCCTCAATGGGGATTACGTTCACCCGGTAGTGAGACACGGATTCACAACCTGTTGATTTCACCTATAAATGATGAGTTACTCTGTCGGTATGGCTTTTTCACTTGATGGACGTTTGTACCGATCGGAGATTATCCAGGATCTCACTCGCCGTGTTGCAGCGTTACGCGACGCTGGTTACCAGCCCGGTTTAGGCACAGTATTGGTTGGTGATGATCCCGGCAGCCAAGCTTATGTTCGGATGAAGCATAAGGACTGCCAGCAGATTGGTATCCGTTCCATTCGGAAAGATCTTCCGTCGGATATTTCACAGGAAAATCTTTTTGCTGTTATTGATGAGCTCAATGCCGATGACTCATGCACAGGTTATATCGTTCAACTTCCGTTGCCGAAGCACCTGGATGAGAATGCCATTTTGGAGCGTATTGCTCCAGAGAAGGACGCGGATGGTCTACATCCGGTGAACTTGGGAAAGCTGGTGTTGAATGAGCCAGCCCCGCTGCCCTGTACACCGAATGGCTGCATTCACTTACTGCGACGCTTCGGTGTGAAGATGGATGGGGCGAAGGTCGTCGTCATCGGCAGGGGGATTACTGTTGGCCGACCAATAGGGTTGATGTTGACCCGTCGAAGCGAAAACAGCACGGTGACGTTGTGTCATACAGGCACAGAGGATGTGGCGGCGGAGACTCGCGCGGCCGACGTCGTGATTGCCGCGGCTGGTCAACCACACATGTTGACTGCGGACATGATTAAACCCGGTGCCGCCGTTTTGGATGTGGGAGTCTCTCGCGTTGACGGCACGTTGACGGGAGATGTCGCTCCAGATGTGTGGGATAAAGCGGCGTGGGTGAGTCCAAATCCCGGAGGTGTCGGGCCAATGACACGCACATTCCTGATGGCGAATGTGGTCGAACGCGGTGAACGCCTGGCGGGGATAGCTTAATGAGCAGCACTGGGAAGACCCCCACTCCCGACGCTTACATGAAGGGGGGGAACGGTCTGCGGGGGACCGATCGCCAGAGGTCGATGCTGTCGAATCCGCATGATGAGGATTCCGCATCGCGCATTCCGTTGGTGTACCAGCGTATTGTGGTGGCTTTATTTGTGGTGGGGATGTCTGTTGCTGTGCTTTTTGTGGCCTTTCAGCACTGGCGTCGGGGATCGTTTGTGATGGGCACCAGCATGGTGTGGTTGGCCATTGCCCGGGCAACATGCGATTCGGAAACGCTGGGGGTTCTTTCCGTCCGGTCACGTCGCTTTGATGTTGTTTTTTGTTTCACGGTGGGCCTGGTGGTGTTGTATTTGGCGGTGTCGATGGACGCGATGGCCGGGTAGGCCGCCACCACGCCACGTAGGCTGAGCTATTTACTGTGATCAGGCCTTCGGGCCACCTATGTCGGCGGATCGTGTTCCGCACGTTTTGTCGTGTGTCGTGTGCTGTGCCATGTATCGTCGGCATCATCGTCTTTTCATGAGACACTTGGCCTGAAAACGATGAGCGTGCGTGCAGTTGGCGTGAATTGGTCCTCGAGTAGAGGAACCTAAGTGATGAGGAGGCTGAAAGAAGAATGGTTGGAGTTTCCCGAGTTGATGACACTGTGACATTCCGGCGAGCTCAGGAGGAGGATAGGGATTTCCTTATTCGGATGAATCACTTGACGGAGACGTGGGGGGATGAGGACGCTGCCCAGGAGCGGGACTTTTCCGAATCCGACTGCCACTACGTCGGCAAGTGGACCCCCGATCAGGGCGGAGTGATTGTGCTCCAGGATGGTGAGCCGATTGGTGCGGCGTGGTTGCGCACGTTTACCGCGGAGGATCCGGGTACCGGTTTCGTGGAAGAGAAGTATCCGGAGGTGGCCATCGCTCTGCTACCGGGGTACACCGGCGGGGGACTCGGCCGTCGTTTACTGACTGCTGCGCTAGATCAGGCGCGGGATGATGGGCGCCCGGGAGTGAGTTTGTGCGTGGAGAAGGGTAATGATCGTGCCCAGGCTTTATATGAGAAACTGGGTTTCCGTTACGTGACGACGAGGGAGTCTGAGGGTAGTACGTATACGGTGATGGTCTACCCCCTTGAATGATCGGAGCAAACTCGATGAAATCCATGGTCACTGATTATTTGGACGAGGTTCTCGAGGACGTTCGCCCAGGTGATCGGGGCGCTCCCGCGAGCTATATTCCGGAACCTGCCAATGTTGATCCCGACAAATTCGGTGTGAGCTTGGCGACGATCGACGGTAAGGTGTACGGCTCGGGCGATACCGAGACCGAGTTCACCATTCAGTCGATCGCGAAGCCATTTGTGTATGCGCTTGCCCTGGAAGACCGTGGTTTTCGCGATGTTTTGAAGCGAGTCAGCGTCGAACCGTCCGGTGAGGCTTTCAATGAGTTGTCCCTGGATGAAGAGGGCCGTCCTCTCAATCCGATGATTAACGCGGGCGCGCTGACTACACATTCCTTGGTGGGCGGCGATGATTGGACCCAGGGGCAGTGCCTGCAGCGGATCATCGACGGTTTGTCGGCCTTCGCTGGCCGTCGGCTGCAGGTCGATGAGAGGGTATGCGGTTCGGAGCTGGACCATGCTCACCGGAACTTGTCCATCGCTCATATGCTCCGTAGTTATGACATATTTCCCCAAGATCCCCGCGTGATCGTGGAAGGCTATACGCGGTTCTGCTCCCTTCTGGTATCGACGCGGGACTTGTCGAGCATGGCCGCGACCTTGGCGAACAAGGGTATTAACCCGATCACTGGCGAGAAGGTGGTGTCGGGCCGGGTGGTTCGTCAGGTGTTGAGCGTCATGACGACCTGTGGGATGTACGATGCTGCGGGTGACTGGGTGACCCAGGTTGGTATTCCCGCCAAGTCGGGCGTCGCTGGCGGCTTGATTGGCGCGCTGCCTGGTCAGATTGGGGTGGCGACGTTCTCGCCACGGCTGGACGAACACGGCAATAGTGTGCGCGGTGTCCGCCTGTTTGAGCGGATGTCTCGCGACATGGGGATCCACCTCATGGAGGTTCCGCCGTCGGTGCAGACAGTGATCCGCAACACGGCGGTGCTGGTCCAGGACCTTACTGACGACGAAAAGGCGCGGGGGTGAAGCCGCAGAAGATCAAGGTCTATTCGATTCAGGGGAGTTTGCGTTTCGCCGGTGCGGAGAAGATCGTGCGCGAATTCTCTAGTACGACGATGAAAGAGCCGGCTGTGGCCCTGGATTTGACTGATGTTCACGCGTTGGATGGGGTCGCGCGGCGCATGATTCTGGAGGTTGCGCGTCGTTTAACTCTGGACGGAAGCGTGTGTATCTGATCGATCCGACCGATGTTATTCCGAAGCCTGACCCCGGTGATGGTGGGCAAGTCATTGTTGTGCAGGATCGTGCGGAGCTCAGGGCCCACCAGCCTGAGAAGCGTAAGAAAGGGAAGAAGAGTAAGTCCGCTAAATCCGCTAAGAAAGGGAAGAAGGGGACGAAGGCGAAGAGATAGCCGACGTTAGGCCTGTGCGGCCTGTTGTTGCGTGCCCTCCTCGTGCGTCGTGTTCTCCTCCTGTGGCGTGCCCTGTTGAGCCCGGTGCCGCACACGCGATACCCAGCGCTTCGTCGCAAACACGACCATGAATGTACAGCCCTGCACGACGACGATCATGCCTCCGCTGGATACGTCGGTCCAGTAGCTGATTAGCAGGCCGCTCATGGCCGTCACCCAGCTGATAACCGGCGTCCAGATGAGCGTGCTGCGCATGCGCGCGAAGATGAGAAGACTGATCGCGCCGGGTGTGATCAGCATGGCGACAACGAGGATCACGCCCACCGCCTGCATCGAGGCCACAATGACGAGCGCGAGCATGGTCAGCATGAATCCGCGCATGAGCGTGGGATTGATGCCGAGCGACCGGGCGTTGATCGCGTCGAAACTCCAGAGAGTGATGTCCCGTCGTTTAATCAGTACAAGTGCCGACGCAAGTAGCGCGATGACGACAACTTGGATGAGGGCGGATTGCCGCACACCCAGGAGATTTCCGAAAAGGATGGAGTGCAGGTCGGTTGTCGACGGCGTCATGGAGATGAGTACCAGGCCGAACGCGAAGAACGTGGTGAAGACGATGCCGATGGCGGTGTCGTCTTTGAGGTTTGTTTTTCCGCGGATGGTTCCGATAAGGCCGACGGTGAGCAGTGCGGCGACCAGCGCGCCGATAGAAAACGGGATGCCGAGGATGTAGGAGATCACGACGCCGGGGAGGACGGCGTGCGAGATCGCGTCACCTAAGAGCGACCATCCGAGCAGGATTATCCAGGCGGAGAGAAGTCCGGTGCACAGTGCCGTCACGGATGTGACGATGACAGCGCGCTGCATGAAGCTATAGGTGAATGGTTCGATAAACGCTGATGCGAGTGATGCGTGGATCGGTGCGCCAGGGAATCCGTCAGGGAACGCGCCGGTTAACGCAAAGGGGTTCATTCTGCGTCGCCGTCCTTCCTCATATCCTCCATCAGTGCAGTCCCCAACAAAACGCTGGACGAAGCAGCGAAGAGCGTGTTGTCTGGAGCCCCGTCGCTAATAATTGTTCTTTGTAGGACAACGATCCGATCCATCGAGCGGAGCGTGCCGAGGTGGTGCGTCGAAAGCAGGATGAGTGCGCCGCGATCACGCCGGGCGGTGAGGACGCGGAACAGCACTTCTTCGGTGTCCTGATCAACGCCGGCGAAGGGCTCGTCCAAGATGAGGATCGGTGCCTGGGTGGCGAGTGCGCGAGCGATGAAAACGCGCTTCTTCTGCCCGCCGGAGAGCTGCCGGATGGACCGGTTGGCGTAGGCGGTCATTCCCACGCTGGCCAGCGCCTCGTCGGCAGTGGTTTTGTCGTCGGGAGTGGGGTGCCGGAATGCGGTGAGGACAACGTCGCGCACGGTCATGGGGAAATCCCAGTTCACGGCCTCGGTTTGCGGCATGTAGGTGATGCGCCCGTCGACGGTCAGGGTGCCGGTGGTGGGGCGCAGTTGGCCGGTGATGGCGTTGAATAGCGTTGATTTGCCGGCGCCGTTCGCCCCGATGATCGCGGTCATGGTCCCGGGGAAGAACGACGCGGTCACGTCGCGCAATGCGGTCACTGGTTCCCCGGAGTTGTGCGTGTAGGTTACCCCGAGATTATCGACGCTGACCAGGGGTTTTCTCGGTGTTTCGGCCTGCATTAGCTGGTGAGTCCTTTGCTGATGGTGTCGGCGTCGTACCGGATGAGGTCCAGGTAGGTGGGGACGGGGCCGTCTTGGTCGGACAGTGAGTCGACGTAGAGGATGCCGCCGTCTTTTGCTCCGGTGGCGCGGACGATTTGTTCGCGGGGGCCGGAGTCCACGGTGGATTCGCAGAACACGGCGGGGACCTGGTGCTCGCGCACGAACTCCTCGGTCTCCTTCATGCGTTGAGGTGTGGCTTCGGTTTCCGCGTTGACGGGCCAGATGTAGTGCTCGGTGAGCCCCGCGTCTTTAGTCAGGTAGGAGAACGCTCCTTCGCAGGTCACGAGCGCGCGTTTATCCTTGGGGACGGTTTCGAGGTCGGCGCGGAGGTCGTTGCCGATGGTGTCCAGCTTGGCGGAGTATTTCTTCGCGTTATCATTGTAGTCGTCTTTGTGGTCAGGGTCGATGTCCCCGAGCGCCTTCGCGATGGTGGTCGCGTACTTCTTCACGTTGGTGGGGCTCATCCACGCGTGGGGGTTGTCTTCGCCGCTGGCTTCCCCGTCGGTGATCGGGAGCGGCTCAATCCCGTCCGTGGCGACGACGCGTTTGGCGTCGGAATTGCTGGTGAGCTTGTCCAACCAGTGCTCGAGCCCGAGACCGTTGGAGACGATGAGGTCCGCTTTCGCTGCCGATTTGAGGTCCGACGGGGTGGGGTCGTAGCCGTGGATTTCGGTGCCGGGCTTGGTGAGCGAGTTGACGTTGACGTGGTCGCCGGCGACGTTCCGGGCGATGTCGGCGAGGACCGTGAACGTTGCCAAGACGTCTTTCTTCCCGTTGTCATCGTCGGAGAGTGCGCTGCAGCCGCTGGCAGTGAGCCCGACGACGAGCGCGGTCGCGATGGCAGGCAGGATTTTTGCGTGTCGACGTGGTTGTTTGGATGCGGTGAATCGTGAGCGCGGATTGTGCGTTGGGGAGGAAGGGCCGAATGAGGGAGCCATGTGAATCCTTACGTTCGGGTGTCGGTTGTTGGTTTTCGGTTGTTGGTTCTTAGGGATTGGGGACGCGATGAAAATGCCTGTTTAAGAGGTATCTAGCGGGAGTTGCAGCCCGGATGTGCCAACCCCCTGAATAAAAAATTCATCATGTTCATTATAGAAGTTCAATACAATGTATTTTCAAACTGGAGGGAACCCTATGTCCACCCGCTGAGACTGTCAAGGGGCTCCTAGGGTGACGGACCCTAGCTTGATGTACTGGTTACCTAATACGATGAAGGGTATGCACGTTTCTGATTTGCCGGACCGCACTCAGGATTACTTGAAGGTGATTTATGACCTGGGCGAGTGGAACGCGGGCCCGGTCACGTCGACACGGATCGGCGAGGTTCTAGGGCAGAAAGCGTCGACGGTGTCAGAGACGTTGAAGCGGCTGGTGCAGCAGGGGCTCGTCGTTCATGAGGTGTATAAGCCTATCGAGCTCTCCTCAACCGGGCGACCGTTTGCTTTGCAAATGGTCCGTCGGCACCGCTTGTTGGAGATGTACCTCTGCGAATGCGTTGGCTATAGCTGGGATGAAGTCCATGAAGAAGCCGAGCACCTCGAGCATGCCGTGTCGGACACGTTTGTCGAGCGTATCGCGGCTCTCATGGGGAATCCGACGCGCGATCCGCATGGCGATCCCATCCCGGACAAGGAGGGCAATGTCGCTGAGACCGATCCTGGCTTGCCGCTAGATACGGCACAGGAAGGCGACGTGGTGCGGATTGTGCGCATTGCTGACCGCGACTCGAGTCTTTTACGCTACTTAGCGACGAAGGGAGTTGTGCCGGGAGTTAATGTCGCCGTGCTGCCGCGTCCCTATGGCGGAATGATCAATATTCGGCTGATGCCTGAGGGGGAGAGTGTGTCCAGCACAGCTTGCGTGGCCCGCGTAAAAGGTCGCGCAGCGAAAACCCTCCCGCCCGCAGATACCGAAAACGGGGCTGATATAGCAAGTATTAGTGCAGCGTCGGCTAGGGATATTAGGGTGAAATAGACGGTGAGGTGAAGCCCTCGTCGGCACGTGATCTTTAGCTCACAGACGATAATCCGTTAATTTTTAATTGATCGTTATCTATATTTTATAATCGCAGTTCAGAATCCTAAAAAACTAGACTAGAAATCGCAGATTGACCGCAAAAAGTGAGCCTTTTTGCTGCGATATAGTAGCGAAGCTGAGATAAGCCAACTAGTGTGGGGTGTGTTCAGAACGCGGAAGCGTTCAGGCAACCTGACGTAGATTATGAGCTTTTACTAGGGGTGTTCCCCATCGTAGAGCGACCCTTGTAGCGTACTCTCTGCGTTGTTTTAAAAGTTATTCGATATTTTGTGTAACTATGGTAAAGGAGATTTACATGGCTGATCAGAAGTTTATTCAGGCAGTTCTAGAGTCCACCGCGTTTGATAAGAATGGCGATAAGGTTGGCAAAGTTGGCCAGCTTTTTGTAGACAGCAATAGCGGTAAGCCGACGTTCGTTGCTGTGAACACCGGATTGTTTGGCCGTAACAGTTCCCTCGTACCCCTGGCTGACGCCAAACTGAACAACGAGGAACTCCATGTTGCCCACACCAAGGATGAGATCTCGGACGCACCGAACATCTCTGACACTGACGAGGGCCTGGAGCCTGAAGAAGAGGAGCGCCTCTACAAGCACTATGGCTTGACTACGCAGGACTCCGCACAGACCACTGATCGCGGAAACGCTGCTCAGACCGGCACTGCTCAGAGTGGCGCTGCAGGCCACCGTGAAGAGACTACGACGAAGGCCTCCGCAGATACGAGCGGAAAGAAGAATAGTGCCTCCGACGACGGTTCCGTGATCCGTTCCGAAGAGCAGCTGAACGTTAACAAGGAGAAAGTTGCTTCCGGACGTGCTCGCCTACGCAAGTACGTGGTCGAAGACACCGAGACCGTCGAAGTTCCGGTCAGCCGCGAAGAAGTTAAGGTTGAGCGCGAGAAAATCTCGCCGGAGGAAGCTAAGAAGCTGGGCAACACTCGCATCGGCGAAGAAGACGCCGACGTTGTGCTCCACGAGGAGCAGGTCAACGTTGATAAGGAAACCGTGCCGGTGGAGAAGGTCAACCTGAACAAGGAGACCGTCACCGAGAAGCAGAAGGTTTCCGAGGACCTCAAGAAGGAACGCGTCGAGTTCCAGGACGAGACCAAGGACGGTAAGAAGTAGTCCAAGTGAACTATTAGTCCGCGAGCTATGAGTCCGTGAGCCCATAAGGTCTCAAGGGCATAAGTTTGTGGCACTCGGAGGATTAGTTCTCCTTCATAGTTAGACAAACGGCGTGCTTACCAGTGTGGTAGGCGCGCCGTTTGTTGTGTCTGAGGGGCTTTAACTCTGCTTTGCGATGGCGTTTGGGGCTGGGGTCACGCTTGGCTGCCGCGAAGCTCCCATGTTGCCCGTGCGCGGGGGGCTTCTGATCTGCGTGTATGGCCTTTGTTCGGGGTTTGCGGGGTTCGTGCCCGCGCGCCGGAAAACGGTGGGGGTGTATCGGGGTCGGTTGTGAAAACTGTGGGGGTATATGGTCAATTTTTGGCGATTTTTCGCCCATATACCCCCGCACTTTTATTTGTACCGCATATCCCCACGCAGTTTTCGAGTTCAGGCGCAGAAACCTCTAGACATTCCTCGCCAACTTGTCTCGATCACCGTTCCCCGCGGTTGACGTCGCGCTTCACATCACGGTTCCCAGCGGTCCTCACCATCGCGAATCTCACCGCGGCCCCCGCCGTCGGCAATCTTGTTTAGGAACTTTTCGACGATCCGCCGGGTCTGCAGGGTTTCGGTGAGGAAGCCATCGTGTCCGGTCGGCGTCGTGATTTTTGATAGCCCAATGAAGTTGCCGAGGTTGCGTGACAGGTGTTCCTGCTGGTGAAACGGGTAAAGGATGTCGGAGTCGACGCCGGCAATCATAATCGGGACGGTGCATTCGCCGAGGACGGCGTTCATTCCGCCACGCCCGCGTCCGATGTCGTGCCGGTTGAGCGCGTCGGTGAGGATCACGTAGCTTCCGGCGTCGAACCGAGCGGCGAGCTTCGCGGCCTGCGAATCCAGGTAGCTTTCGATGGAAAAGCGCTGGTCACGGGATCGGTAGGGGCCGTACGGGTCCTCGTCGCGCTGAGGATCGGCGCCGAATCGCTCGTCGAGCTCGAGCTCACCCCGATAAGTTAGGTGTGCAATGCGACGCGCCTGGCCGATCCCGTGGGTGGGCGCGCGCCCGGTGCCGTAATAGTCGCCGCCCTGCCAATCGGGGTCGGCCTCGATAAACCGGATTTGCGCAGACTGAATGCCGATTTGCCACGCGCTCGCTCGGGCAGAAACCGCGATAACCAGTGCCGACGCGACCACGTCGGGAAACATGACGCACCATTCCAGGGCCCGCGCCCCGCCCATCGATGCGCCGACGACAGCGTGAAGGCGGCGGATGCCGAGTTGCTCCAGCGCGCAGTGTTCAGCGTCGATCATGTCCCGCATGGACAGGGCTGGGAACCGCGACCCCCACGGTGCTCCATCAGGGCGTATCGACGACGGGCCCGTGCTGCCATCGCAGCCTCCCAGGACATTCGCGCAAAGGACGAGGTAGCGGTCTGTGTCGAAGCTGAGACCTGGGCCGATGAGCCCTTGCCACCATTCGGCGGCGTTGCCATCGCCCGTGAGAGCGTGCTCGATGAGGATTATCGGGCGGTCGAGAGGGGTTGGGGGAGGAGCGGTGGCGTCCGGTTTTAGATGGGAGGCGTCGGCCGCATCGCTGGTGTCGGGCGCGACGTCGCCTGGTGTTATGGCCGGTGTGGCGTTGCCCGGGGTTGTGTAAAAAGCGTAGATGCGGAGTGACGCACCAGGTAGTGGCACACCAGCCTCCGTCACCCATGGGTCGTCGGCCGGCGAGAAAGGTACGTCGACATACTGCCCATTGGGCGGAAGCGCTACCTGTTCGGCCACGGCCGACACCTCCTTATTGTTTGGCTATTGTCTGGCGCGCCCCACCCCGCACAACACAAGGGCGCACAACACACGGCCAAAGGGCCGACCATCGTTGCGCAGCCAGCCCCTCGTCGACAAGACGATTAACCTCAAAGAAAATTAGCCTAGAAGATTAAACCTGCTCAAAGGCCTGCTTGAGGTCGTTGATGATGTCGTCGATGTCCTCGATGCCGACAGAGAGTCGGATGGTCGATTCGTTGATTCCCGCGGCACGTAGCGCCGGCTCATCGGACTGGGAGTGTGTGGTCGAGGCCGGGTGGACAACCAGCGACCGCACGTCGCCAACATTGGCCAGGTCCGAGTGTAGCTTCAGGGCGTCAATGAACTTCCACGCCGTGTCGCGCCCACCGTCGATGTCGAATGAGAACACCGAGCCGGGGTACTTCAGCCCCAGTTTCTCCTTGACCGAATACCATGGCGAACTCTTCAGCCCAGGGAAGTTCACCTTCGTGACCCTCGGATTGCTTTCCAGATATTCAGCGACTTTCTGCGCATTTTCGTTATGCTTTGTGATGCGCAGAGATAAGGTATCCAACCCTTGGGCCGTGACCCACGCATTAAACGGCGAGGGCGTCGCACCCGTATCGCGGAGTAGCCCCGCGCGAGCCTTCAAACCAAACGCCACATTCCCCAGGTCCGCGTACTTCAACCCGTGGTACGCAGGATCCGGCTCGACAAAATCGGGGAATAGCGGCTTACCCTCGCGCTTCACCGTCCAATCGAACGTGCCACCGTCGATCAACACACCACCAAGGCCGGACCCGTTGCCCGTGTAGAACTTCGTCAACGACGCCACGACAACGTCGGCTCCAAGTTCTAAAGGACGAACAGCAGCCGCCGTTGCCACGGTATTGTCGACGATCAGCGGTACGGAATGCTTATGAGCAATCTCCGCAATCGCGGGAATGTCCAGGATATCGGCCTGTGGATTGGCGAACGTCTCACCGTAAAACGCCACCGTGTTGTCCTTCGCGGCCGCGTCCCACGACTGCGGATCATCCGGGTCCTCCACGAACGTGACCTCAATCCCCAGGCGACGGACCGTGTGCGCCAACAGTGTTTCCGTACCACCATACAAGCGTGGCGACGACACGATATGCGAGCCTGACCTCGCGACATTCAGCAACGCGGCGGTCTCCGCTGCCTGACCGGACGCGAAGAGAACCGCATGCGTTCCGCCCTCAAGTGAAGCCAACCTATTTTCGACGGCGGCCACCGTCGGATTTGTTAGGCGCGAGTAAATTGGACCCTCGTCTTCGAGGCTGAAGCGCTGCTTAGCGTGCTCGGCGGAGTCAAAGACGTACGAGGATGTGAGGTAAATCGGGAGGTTGCGGGAGCTTGTTTCACTATCGACGGGCTGGCCGGCGTGGATGGCGCGGGTCTCGAAGCCCCATTGATCGGCGTTGCTGTTGTCGTACTTGGTTGTCATGGCGTTTCCTCGTAATTCGTTGTGGTGGTTTTGTGTTGCTGTTGGGTTGGTGTTGCAGTCGGATTCCCTGGGTGTTTCCCTGGGATTTCCTCAGGAATTTCCTGAGCGACCGAGCTGGCGTAACCGCATGTGAAAAACGATTCGGTCGTTGCCCAATGATGAGTTCTTTCGAACTTCTAAAACGAGACTAATGGACCGCTTGGTCTATCGCAAACCGCTCTGTCTATTTTATGTATATATGCAGTTCAGGTGTGAGAGGAAATCTAGACTAAGCGGTATGTAGTGTTTGTGCTGCTTGACTCTTATAGCCCACCGCCGGCGGGGTGTGCATCTTGCGCTGGGGATGTGGGCTTCCAGACTGCTCCGGTGTGGACGTTGTGCGGGGTTCGCGTCACCGATGTGAAAACTGCGGGTGTATATCGGGGTCAGGTGTGAAAATGCGGGGAATATGGTCAATTTTGGCGATTTTGCGCCCCTATACCCCCGCACTTTTATATGGGATTCATATCCCCCGCAGTTATGCATGCCCCCTTACCGCGGTTTCCTGCTCGCCGTTTCCCGCCGTTCAACTCTTTGAAACCATGGTATTTCTCAAGGTAAAGAGTGTATTCCGTCGCTTATGAAAGTGTCAGCCATGGTCTACACACAGGCGGGCATTTATCCACAGGGGATTTGGTGAGACATCTGGTAGCGATAGCTGGAAGAGCGTTCCCGGCCTACTCTCATGCGTATCTGGCGCGGAAGGGTGAGATGTTGTACGAGGTGCGCGGGTCGACGTGGTGTGCTCGCGGGTCGGACTCGTTGCGTTCGTGCTTCAAGGTCGTAAGTCTCGAGTACCAGGAATTAACAAGCGGAATAGTAATTGAAGGGGCAGTGTGGAAGTAAACCATGTCGTCAGGGGCAGAGTCGTTTTCCCAGGTGTGGTCCCCGTTATGCGAGTTGAACTGCGCAAACATGGGTTCTCTGCAGATCGGATATCCCGGTTGTGTGACCCGGTGACTCGGTTCGCTGTTGTCCCGCGAGGAGCGCAACGCCTGGGATCGACGTGCAATTCCGTGACGAAGTTAGCCGGTGGTGTCAATTCCACACGCGCGTTTTATTTTGGCCACCATGATTATCCGAGGCGCCGACAAAGCGAGATGCATCTTCGCATCAGCCTTATACACATTCCCAACCGAATGGGTATCCACGCCAGTCTCAGCCTTATGCAGACCAGGGGGAGTCGAATCTGGCTGCACAGAAGGGGATCGCAAATGCCACGCTCACCAGCGTTAATCCGCTCGCGCCCGATAACTATCCATCCTCTCACCTCGCGCCCAGTGTGTCGCGCCATTTGGCTACACAGCGGGCTGAGCTCCTCGAGTTGTGCATTCTCGCGCGATCCAACGTCGGCAGGCTGCCAGAGAACTCTCGCGCTCTGACCCCATTCACCATACTGTCCCTGTTGCCGAGGAGGTGTACGGTAGAGGCGGGCGCCGCCTTCGCCGTAGATTGTGTACCGCCATGATGCTGTAACCCGGATGCGTGCCCATTGGCTCTCACATCCGGAGTGGGTGGTGGCGTCGATGTCCGCGCTCGCGATGTACGGGCGCCGCTATTTCGTCGACGAGGAGGACACGTTTGTTGTTCGGACCGAGCGCAGGCGGGCGAGGACTCCGCTCCAGGTGTCATCGAGCGGCTTCGATCCTGCGTCGATCGAGACAGTTCGGATCGACGACGTTGCCGAGGTTTCCTCGGTGTGGATCCCGCTGAGGTCCTGCCCGGCGAGATCCCGCTGCGTTTCCGCCGGAAGGCTTGGAGGACGGCCGCATCATTGTCGGATGTGGGCGCGGATTCGCCTCCGGAAATGGCATTGTGGCTACTTGCGTCGCTAGTATTGCCGACGGTCGTAACGCAGATTCGGATCGATGAGGGCGGCCAGCTCGTGACGTATGTTAATGTGGGCGATCCACGGTTACAGATTGCGTTGTTTTATGACGGTAACCAGCATTTATGGCGTGGGCAGCGGGATCATGATAGCCGCTTGTGGGCGGTAGTGCAGGATCAGGGGTGGTGGGTTCGGCGTGTGACGGCGGGGGATTTGCAGAACCCGAGGGTGTTGCTGGGATCTGTTGGGGCGGAGGTTAACCGGAGGTCCGTAGGTGCGGTGTATTTGTGACATGGCACCGAATGCCGAGGCGCGCCCCGGGGAATCCTAGACTCGATATTCGTGACAGGAGAAATCCCCCCGTTTGGGCTTGGAATAGGATAACTCTTCCCGCCGGCTGTGGGGAGAGACTATTCTTGGTGGCAGAGCGAGTTCCCGCTGGCAAGGCAGTGAAACAATAGAGTACCTCGCTAGGGAAGGGGTCGATGAAGTGGCCTTGTGTCGGCGGGAACTTGTCGATGATGCTGGCCCCATTACCCGTGGGACTGAGGCGTCGGCCTCACCAGCAGTGAGGCTGCATAAACACCCCGCTACACGGTGGGGTAATAACCCGTCGTTGAGGTGGATCGTTCTCGACGTGTCTTCAGTGACCATTCGCTCGAGGCAAAGGTAGACTGACGGCACTCACGCAACAGAGCGGTAATGCGAGGCTGCGCGAATGGAGTGTTCGCACTCGGGGGAGAGCTTCCACATCGAGGGGAATAAGCCAGATCAACGTGCTGCCCACCCATGCAGCATGTTGTTACACCGATGACAGATCGAGGTTTAGCAGTGTCCGAGCAATCCACATCCCGTCCCTTCGGCAAGCAAGGCAACGAACCAACTGATTCACAAAACGAAGTATCTCCGACACTGACCTCCTTGCCCTCTTCGGAATCTCTGACATGTTCCACGCCCGGTTCATCAGCCGCGCCGTCGCCCTCAGGTTCTGCAGAGGATCACCCGCACACGCCATCCGCAGATCAGCGCACCCCCTCGGAGGCTTGGGACGTTCCGGTAGCCGCGCCGGGGTCATCGTCGGAAAGGATCGGGGTTGTTGTGACCTCGACGGACATTATTACGTCGGCGGAAACGCACTCTCAGCGGGCGAAGAGCGCGCAGAGTTTTCGTGAGGAAACCGACTTACTGGGCGCTCTGCAGGTCCCCGCCGACGCCTACTACGGTGTGCACACGCTGCGCGCGGTCGAGAATTTCCAAATTTCGCGGACGAACATCAATCACGTTCCGGAGCTCATTCGCGGCATGGTGATGGTCAAGAAAGCCGCCGCCATCGCGAACCGCGAAGTTCACGCGCTACCAGCCAAGAAGGCGGAGGCAATTATTTGGGCTTGCGATCAAATTCTCGACAAACACCGCGGGATGGATCAGTTTCCTATCGACGTGTTTCAGGGCGGCGCGGGCACGTCGGTGAATATGAACACGAATGAGGTTATCGCGAATTTCGCGCTCGAATATTTGGGGGAGCCGAAGGGCAATTACGACGTTATTAATCCGAACGACGATGTTAATATGTCCCAATCGACGAATGACGCTTACCCAACCGGTTTTCGTTTAGGTTTACACTTCGCGATTGAACAATTGGCTAACCATGTCGACGCTCTGGAACGCGCATTCCTGGCAAAGGGAAACGAATTTAACGATGTCATGAAAATGGGCCGGACACAATTACAAGATGCGGTTCCCATGTCATTAGGACAAGAATTCCGCGCGTTTGGAAATAATTTGGCGGAAGAACGCAGTCAGCTGGAACGCGCCCAAAGCAAGTTACGTGAAATGAACATGGGCGCGACGGCCATCGGCACCGGCTTGAACACTCCCGCGGGGTATCAAGCGGCGGTGATTCGTGCACTAAGCACAGTGTCTGGCCTGGACGTTAAGCCTGCCCGGGACCTCATCGAGGCAACCAGCGACACGGGCGCATACGTCAACGCGCATTCGGCGGTCAAACGTCTGGCAATGAAACTATCGAAGATTTGTAATGATTTGCGTCTTCTGTCGTCGGGGCCGCGCGCCGGGTTAAACGAAATTAATCTCCCCGAACGCCAAGCAGGCTCGTCGATTATGCCGGCGAAGGTTAACCCCGTCATTCCGGAAGTTGTCAATCAAATTTGTTTCAAAGTCTTTGGAAACGACGTCACCGTCGCGATGGCTGCGGAAGCCGGACAATTGCAGTTGAACGTGATGGAACCGGTGATCGCGCAATGTGCGTTCGAATCGGTGCGGTTCCTTGTGCGAGCCTGCACGACGCTGCGTACCCGCTGCATCATCGGAATCACCGCGAACGAGGACGTTTGCCGCCGTTACGTCGACAATTCGATCGGAATCATCACGTATCTGAACCCGCTGGTCGGCCACCACTGGGGCGATGTGATTGGTAAAGAAGCGGCTCGGACGGGACGATCCGTGCGCGACCTCGTCCTGGAGAAAGGGCTGCTGGATAAAGATACCCTTGACGACGTCCTCAGCCATCACAATCTCTTGAACCCCAGCTTCCACGGAAAGCTATACAACGGGGACGGGGAAGACTAACGGTGCGCTGAAAACTGACGACCCGCTCGGGATAGGTGCGCCAAAACCTGAGAAGGCGTGAAGGCTGGAGATGCGCCGAAGGTGGCGCACGGATCAGCCTGCCGCCCCCCGTAGCACCTATCACTCCCGAGTTACCTAGCGCGGGCCGCCGGTTACGGAAGACCCAGCCAGGCATCCCCCCACGCAGGCAAAACCCTACTGGTGCAGGTCGTCGATGATCGTGTTGAACGTCTTCGACGGCCGCATCACCGCGTTCACCTTCTCATCCGACGGCCAGTAGTAGCCGCCCAAGTCGACCTCGGAACCCTGCACAGAGAGCAGCTCCTCCGCGATCTGATCCTTTTTCTCGTCGAGAGCGTCGGCAATCGGCTTGAATGCTGCAGCCAAATCGGCATCGTCGGTCTGCTGAGCCAAAGCCTTCGCCCACCCCAACGCAAGGTAGAAGTGCGAGCCGCGGTTGTCGATCTCGTTGACCTTACGCGACGGGGAATGCCCCTCTTCCAGCACACTCTCGGTGGCCTTATCCAGCGCATCGGCAAGAATTCCGGCGCGATCGTTCCCTTCCTTACGGGCAAAGAAGCGGAACGACTCAGCCAGAGCCAGGAACTCACCCAGCGAGTCCCAACGCAGGTGGTTTTTCTCCTGCAGCTGCTGCACGTGCTTCGGTGCGGATCCCCCCGCACCGGTCTCGAAGAGCCCGCCACCAGCGATCAGCGGAACCACAGACAGCATCTTTGCCGACGTGCCCAGCTCCATGATGGGGAAGAGATCGGTCAGGTAATCACGCAGTACGTTGCCGGTGACCGAAATGGTGTCCTCGCCCTTGCGAATGCGGTCGATCGAGTACTTGGTGGCGGCCACGGGATCCATGATCTGGATGTCGAGGCCGTCGGTGTCCTCGTCCTTCAGGTATTCCTCGACCTTGGCACGCACGTTGTTGTCGTGTGTGCGCTCCGGGTCGAGCCAGAACACGGCCGGTGTTCCCGACAGACGTGCGCGCTCAACAGCCAGGCCGACCCAGTTGCGCACCGGGATGTCCTTCGTCTGGCAGGCGCGCCAAATGTCATTAGCCTCGACGTCGTGCTCCATGAGCACGGTGCCAGACTTGTCGACGACCTGCACTTTGCCGTCGGTTGGCATCACGAATGTCTTGTCGTGTGAACCGTATTCTTCCGCCTTCTGAGTCATGAGTCCGACGTTCGGCACGGTGCCCATTGTCGTCGGATCGAAAGCGCCGTTCTCGCGGCAGTCGTCGATAACTGCCTGGTAAACACCGGCATATGACGAATCCGGAATGACCGCCAAGGTGTCTTGTTTTTTATTGTTAGCGTTCCACATGTGGCCCGAGGTGCGGATCATCGCGGGCATGGACGCGTCGATAATGACGTCCGACGGGACGTGAAGATTCGTGATGCCCTTGTGGGAGTTCACCATTGCCAGGGCGGCGTTGTCCTTCAGGGCCTGATCGAACGCGTCCTTAATATCGTCCCCGTTGTCCAGGTCCGACAGGCCTTCAAGAATGGCGCCTAAACCGTTTTCGCCATTGAGCCCGGCGGCCAGCAGTTCCTGGCCGTACTTGTCGAAAACGTCGTGGAAGTATGCGCGAACCACGTGACCGAAGATCACGGGATCCGACACCTTCATCATGGTTGCCTTCAGGTGGACAGAGAACAGTACGCCCTCCGCTTTCGCGCGGCTGACCTGGGCACGGAGGAACGTGTCCAGCGCCTTCGCGCTTAGCACGGTGCCGTCGACAATCTCGCCCTTGAGAACGGGGAGGGAGTCCTTAAGAACAGTGGTTTCACCATTCGGCGCGACCAGCTGAATCCGCAGCTCGTCGTCGTTGTCTAGGACCACCGACTGCTCGTTGTGCCGGAAATCGTCTGACTCCATCGTCGACACGTTGGTCTTGGAGTCCTTGCTCCATTCGCCCATCGTGTGCGGGTGCTTGCGGGCGAAGTGCTTCACGGCCTTCGGCGCGCGACGGTCCGAGTTGCCCTCACGCAAAACGGGGTTAACGGCAGAGCCCTTGACCGAGTCGTAGCGGGCGCGGGTGTCGCGTTCCTCGTCCGTCGACGGTTCCTCGGGGTAATCCGGGAGCTCGTATCCAGCGGCCTGAAGCTCCTTAATCGTCGCCTTCAACTGGGGTACCGACGCTGAAATGTTCGGTAGCTTCACAATATTTGCGTCCGGGGTCTTAGCTAGCGCACCCAGTTCGGCCAGCGCATCGTTGACCCGCTGGTTCTCCGGCAGCACATCATTGAACGCCGCCAAGGTGCGCGCCGCCAATGAAATATCCCGGGTTTCGACGTCGACACCGGCGGTTGACGCAAACGCTTCCACCACTGGCTTCAACGAATACGTTGCCATCAAAGGCGCTTCATCGGTACGGGTGTAGATAATTGTTCCCATGGTGGGGCAAAACTCCCTTACTCGCTAAATATTGTTCAGGATTATGTGTGCTGTGCGTTCCGAGGCCGATGTTCGGGCAAAATTACTCCCGACGGTGTGCAGATGCCGTGTTCATATGGAGCGCTGATCTGCGGATTCGGACAGTGCGTCATCACCTATACAAGGCCTGGGTAGCAAAGCTATCAACATAGCGGATACTTCCTTTTCTAGAGTACGTGACGACGCCACAAATGCGACTCCATGATGTGACGCACCCCCACAGACGGGGCGACGATACGCTCGTCGGAGAGGTGGGGACGTGACGGTTGGTCCCCGCAGCTGGGGTTGGGGGCGAGAGGCGTGGCTCTCTCAGCCGGGATTGGAGTGCCCTAAGGCGCAATCCCTCTCGCGAAGGTGTCCAGTAACCATGTTGAAAAGCCCGGTTCGAGTTTGTCTGCCATCTCCGGCAGCGGTCTGCTTAAGAGGCCAACTCCCATTTGGAACCGTGCTGTGGTGATCTCCGGGCGAACCCGCCCAGCGTTTTTAGCGCGCTCCAAGATGGGTTCCACCTGGGAAAATGCCTGTTTGCGGAGAACTTTGATCCGGTCATGAAGCTCGGGAGATACGTCGATGCTTTCGGCCATTTTTGCTGCCAGTGTGCCGATTTGTAACTCGTAGTCGTCGGCAATGAAATCTGACCACGTGCCGGCGGGGTCCTCATTCCAGGACGGCGCGTCAATGTAGCGATCGCATAGCGCTGTGATTCGGGCCAACATTTCTTCACCGACGCCAATAAAGAGATCCTCGCGCGTAGGGAAGTGGCGGTAGAGAGTGGCAATTCCGACCTCAGCGTCTTGCGCGATGGATCGCAGTGAAATATCTGGACCATTGGTGGCAAAACCTTGCCACGCTGCGTCGATGATGGCGGCACGGCTGGCAGTCGCGTCTGCACGCACGATGTTTCTCCTAGTGGTGTGGTTTTAGCGATTGAAACCGTTGATGAGGTCACATTCTGTCACGTCCGGCGCGTTTGCACCAACATAAACGAAGTACTATGCTCCATTTGTATTCGGAGCGGAATGTTCCGTTTATTTGAGTGACGCCTACAGATAGCATCTACTGGTCATATCTACGGGTTAGCCACATTCATGCACGTCAACGGCCCCGCCGCATCACACAAACAGCATTGAGAAAAACGACGACGGTCGCGTTGCGCGGCAAAACACATCGAAGAAAAAAGGGGAGACCTTATGGCAAGTAACAGCGTTTCCACGGAGGTGACTACCCAGAGCACCTCGGCCACCACACAGGCCACTAACACCACCGCTGACCACATCGCGAACCAGGCGCCTAACAGCACTAATCAGGCGTCGAAAACCACATCTGACCAGACGCCTGCACACACGTCGAGCGGAAAAGTAGTGGGCATTGTGCTCGGCCTCGCCGCCGTCGTCACACTCATGCTGCTGTCTTTCTTGGCGCCGGCAGTGAATTCCGGCGCGAAAGATCTACCGCTCGCCGTCAACGGGCCAGATCAGGCGGTTACTCAACTCACTCAAAACATGGAGCACAACCAGCCTGGGGTTTTCGAGATCAAGCATGTTGACGACGCCAAACAGGCCGTGCACGACCGCGAGGCCATCGGAGGCATTGCTCTGGGGCAGCCGACAGCAGGGCCTAACGGCACCCCTGTTTCCACTGCCGCGGTGATTACCGCGACAGGTGCCGGAACTACGTATCTCCAGGTCATGAATGGGGTTACCCAAGCGCTGTCACCACCACAGATGTGGCCCCGCCGGCATCTGGCGACGTACACGGAACCGCCTTCGCCACCCTGGCACTCCCGATGGCGTTTGGTGGCATGATCTCCGCGGTCGTCTTGTCCACCCAGGTCCGCGGAGGGCGCACTCGTCGATTCCTCGCCTGCGGGGCGTTCGCCATTATCGCCGGCCTCATCTTGGCCGCTGTGATGCGCTTCGGTTTCGACGTCGTCGACGGAAGTTATTGGGAAATCGTGGGCACATTATCGCTGGCCATCGTCGGTGTGTCCATGTTCGTCCTCGGCATGGAGTCCAAGTTCGGCTACGCGGGATTGGGCATTGGCGCTGTGTTCGTTATGTTCCTGTCGAACCCGCTCTCCGGCATGCAAACAGGCCCCGATTGGCTGCCGTCACCATGGGGCACCATCGGACAATTCCTCCCCTTAGGCGCTGCCGGCTCAGCGCTGCGTTCGGTCGGGTTTTTCGACGGCGCCGGGTGGGGGATCCACAGACTCGTGCTGGCCTGCTGGGCTTTGCTAGGAATAGCGTTAGCCGGTTGGTCTGCGTGGACGGCCTCGAGGCGGAGTCACTGACCGATCGCCAGGAATCCAAAACCGCAGCGGTGCCTCTTTATTCTTCGAAATGCCGATCCGCGGGCCTGTGACATAAGGAACAATGTCGTCCTCATCGCGATCACGGCTTAGCCGCAGCTCCGAAGCTTCGGGATTGCCGACGTCGGTCTGTGCCCCGTCATCGTCCAGGACGATGGGCATCCCGTCGAGATGAAGATCTAACCCCAGCGCGGATCCCACATTCCCCGGCCCACGGGCGAGCCCATCGTCTTCGGGGCGGTCGCCTCGTCGGGATCGAACGACGTCATAACCATCAATCACGCGCCCGGCCCGCAGCAAAAGTCCTGACGCCACGCCTTCGGGGCAACACACCACATTGCCCGCACGATGGATGCCGTAGCTAGCGTAAACGTAAAGGTGCAGCGGTGGGCCAAACATCGTCGCGCAGCGTGGCGTCAGCCCCCGAGAAGCATGTGATGCGGGATCGGCTTTCCCCAAGTACGCCTCGACCTCAGTAATCATCAGCGTGACCGGGCCACGGCGAAGCGTCGACCCCAAAACGTATGGCGCGACAATGTCCGCGGGATGGGAAAACAAGTCCGGCGGAAACCCCACCGATAACACCTCCTCAGTTGCGGACCTCGTTAACTTCTTTTGCGTCGGCCTTGTGCTCGTGTTCCGTATCGTCGTCACCGTCGACCGGGTTACACACCAACACAACAACCATCGCCACAATGACCACGGCCACCCCAGCGATGGGCACCGGCACCCACGTGGACGCGACCGTGACCACCGCACCGATCGGAATCACGGTCCGCACAATTCGCGGAGTCCCAGGGTACGCGACCGCCCAAATCGCGAGAATGAAAACAGCCACCGGCACAGTCGCCGTCAACGACACAGCGACATAGGAAAGCTCCGACGAGCCGGTTACGTAGTCCACGAGCGCCTCGATAATCGCATTGGCCGAACCCAGCAGCGACTCACCTAAAACAATGATGGTGAATAGGCCGTACCGTTCCGCAATGTGTTCCCGGTGCCACGGCGTACCACCCGTGACCTCGGCAATCAGGGGAACCGACAGCTCCACGATGACCAAAACCAAAAATACCCACAAGGGAATACGCCCCGACGTGACCACCGCCGCGATCACCCACAACACCTGCGCCGACAAAATACCGATGGCGTACGTCAACGCCGAACGGCCTTCCCGACCCTTAGCACGCGAAGCGCGAAGCCACTGTGCTCCCATGGCCACGCGCATGATGACATAGCCAATGGCCATGATGCTGAAATTACGGTCTTCAAACACGTCGCCGATCCCCGCGGTGAGGACCAGCACGCCCGCCATCTGCACGAACGTGCTTAAACGGTAGAGCCAGTCGTCGCTATCAAAACTGGTGGCGAACCAGGTGAAGTTCATCCAGGCCCACCAAATGGTGAAGAACACCATAAGATATAGGCCAATGCCTTTGCCCGCGTGGCCTTCGGTGAGAGCGTAGTGCAACTGCATGCCAGCCGTTGATACGGCAACGACGAAGACCAGGTCGAAGAAGAGCTCAAGGACGGTCGCAGCGCGATGGGGTTGCTCGGGATCACGCGGGCGCATCGGGGTGAGGTAGAAGCGAGGACGTCGGGATGACAGCGTGATGAAGGCGCGATATCGTGCCTAAATGCAGAGTCAAGATTACCTGTCGGCTCCGACGAAACCGGACACGGCTTCCCTAAGAACGCCGAACAAAGCCGGACAAAGCCGAGTCAGTCAACCAGGCCAGTCAGCCGACCGTGCCGTCGTGGCTGCAGCTGAGATACTTCGCCCAGGAGAGCTGAAATTACCTCATCTTTGAGGCCGACAAAGTAAAACGAATCACACTCCGCACGCGAATGTAATGAATTGTGCAGGGGAAAATGCCCATTTCGCATTGCATGATGGCACACGTATGTGCAAATGTAGGCAACTCAAACGCGACCACAAGGAAACCTCCGGAGACATGACAATGTGTCGCTTCGCCCGTCAATTCCGCGTCCACATAACCCCCTGATTTCGACCGAACTAATACCGACGCAAGACCGACAAATTCACGTTTACACCGACTACATCGATACACGATCGCGAGTAAATGACGCACCGACGTCAAGAGAAGAGGAAGTGTGATGCCTGTGGGGAGCCTCCGTAGAGCCGTCGACGTGTTTCGCGACTATATGGACGCAGACAACTACATCATTGCGCCACGCGCACTGACCGAGCCTGTTGCTACGGGAGATGCCCATGCGCCGGAGGGCATGGAGGCGTCCGGCGAGCATGAATCGGGGCGTGAATTCAGCTCCGCATCGGAGGCTCCACAAGAGCCGTACGCAACGCTGGTCCACCAGTCGCTGAGTATCGACATCGATGACCACCCGCAGGCCCACGGCAACGGATACTCCCTTGACGACGCAGCTGACGACGAGCACGGCACCGCGGAGGACAAAGCCGTCCGTAAGGCTGTGAAAGCGCGGCAGCGTCGCGATAACCGAGCTCGCCGCGCCCAGGTACGCAAAGAGGTCGTCGCAAAGAGTGCACAGGCATCCAAGAAGGCCGTCGCGAAAACGGCCCACTCCTCGCGTGCTGCTGCGGCAAAGACGGCGCACACCTCGCGTGCCGTCGCGGCGAAAACCGCGCACACGTCCCGCGCCGCTGCTGTGAAAACTGGCCAGGCCTCACGTCACGCGTATAACAGCAGTAAGCAGGTTGTCGTGGAGCGCATGCCAGAGCGCAAACCGATCCCGCGACAAACAGAAATGGGATCCCGACGCGCCTTGTTCGCCCTGATCGCGCTGTCCATTGGCGGGTTCGGCATCGGCACCACGGAGTTCGTCTCCATGGGGTTGCTGAAGTACATCGGCGCTGACTACGGCATTTCCGACGGTGCCGCCGGACGTATCGTGACTGCCTACGCGATGGGCGTCGTCGTCGGAGCACCTCTAATCACTGCCCTGACCGGCAAAATCCCCCGCCGCCGGCTCCTCCTCCTGCTGATGGGGGCGTTCACTGTCGGCAATGGTTTGAGTGTTTTTGCCCCGAACTATCCCTTCCTGATAGCAGCGCGGTTTATCGCCGGTATCCCGCATGGTGCTTTCTTCGGGGTGTCGTCGCTGGTTGCGGTGTCGCTGTCCAAGCCCGGTAAGAGGGGCCAAGCAATCGCCATTGTGAACCTGGGGTTGCCGATCGCGACGTTGATAGGTGTGCCGCTCGCGCAGGCGATCGGCCAGGCGATGAGCTGGTATTATGCGTACGCCATGGTGTCGCTGATCGGGCTCGCCACCTTGGTCTCTATTTGGATCGCGCTGCCGCACATGACGCTTATGTTGACGACGAATCCGTTGACCGAGCTCAGCGCGCTCATTAAGCCGCAGGTTTTGCTCACCTTGCTCATGGGCACAGTCGGATTCGGTGGCATGTTCGTCGTCTACACCTACATTTCGTGGACGATGACGGAAGTCGCTGGCCTGCCGGCAAGCCTCATGTGGATCGTGTTGATGTCCTATGGCGTCGGCATGATTATCGGCACCTGGTTCGGCGGAAAACTGGTGGACTACAACCCGGAGCGTGGAATTTTCTTCTCGCTCATCGTGATGATGGTTATTTTGACCGCGTTCTTCTTCACCTCCCGCAACCCGTGGCTCGGCACCTTCAACTTCGCGCTGATCGGAATGTCAGGATCGCTGCTCACCCCGAACTTGCAGTCACGGTTGATGGATACGGCCGGTGAGGCGCAGACCCTCGCGTCCGCCCTCAACCAGTCCGCGTTGAACCTCGCGAATGCCGGGGGAGCGATGGTCGGCGGCTGGGTTGTGTCCGCCGGGTTCGGCTACTCCAGTGGTGGACTGGCCGGTGCGCTCATGGCGCTGCTGTCGATGATTGTGTGGGCACCCACCGCGCTGGTTCGTCGCCGATCAACCGCGTCGGTGCAGCATGTGAAGACTCCGGCCAGCTAAAACGCCAGTTAAACCGGGGCTTAATTCCGCGAATTACACGGGTATCAAAGGTAAATAAAAGCGGCCTAATAATTGCCGACGTCTCACCGACACCGGCCACTGACCAGGCTTATTGCTCCGACGCTGCCTGCCCAGATGAAGGCGTGTCCAGCGCATCCGCTACCATGTCCGACATGCCTCCCCACAGTGCGCCGATAAAACCCAATGATGACAACACCCCTGGGCACCGCAATTCGTTTGCCGCGTCCGCTGGATCGTTTGCCGACGCGTCGCTGTCTGTCGCGTCGATTAACGTGAATGGAATTCGTGCAGCGGTCAAGCACCGGTCGGAAGAGAACCTCGGTTTCCATGAGTGGTTGAAGAATGCAAACGTGGACGTTGTGCTCTTGCAAGAGGTGCGGGCGTTGGAAAAGCAGGCCGAGGATGCTCTCAAACCTGCCCTCGACCATGGATGGTCGCTTACCGTAGCGCCAGCGGCAAGTCGTGGTCGCGCCGGGGTGGGGATCTTGTCGACGTACCCCGCCGACGACGTCGAGATCGGTATTCCCGATTTTGAGGATGCAGGCCGCTGGATCGAGGGAACGATACATGCCGGTAAGGAATTAGGCGATGTGCGTCTCGCGTCTTTGTACCTCCCGAGTGGCGGGTGGAACGAAAAGCAGGACGAAAAATACGCTTTTTTGGACTCTCTTGCCCCCGTGCTGGAGCAGCGGGCCGGCAAGTACGACAAGATGCTCGTCGCCGGGGATTGGAACATTTGCCACCGCCGCGAGGACCTGAAGAGCTGGAAAGGCAACCGCAAGAAGGCCGGCTTTTTGCCTGATGAGCGCGCATTTATGGACTCCATTTTCGGTCCGGGCCCCGGTGCGACGGTCTCTGAGATCAATGACGCGACCGAGGCGCCCCGTGGCATGACTTTGAGCGATGGGCGACGGCAGGGCAACGCCGGCGCTATTGGTGATTTCTTCGCCTCCAAGGACTACAAGCCGTCCGCGGTAAGCCTCCGGGGGCCGGCGAGGGATCCGAAGTGGGTCGACGTTCAGCGCTCATTCCACGAGAACGAAGAAGGCCCCTACAGTTGGTACACCTGGCGCGGGCAGGCTTTCGACACGGGCGCCGGGTGGCGTATCGACGTCCACGCGGCGACACGGAATCTGGCCGAGCGGGCGGTCGCTGCCCGCACCGACATCGCTGATACTTATGATCTTCGCTGGTCGGACCATTCGCCCGTCGTCGTCGGTTTTAAATAGGAATATGTATTTCGAGTGTTCGATATCGGAGGTGTCTGACGGCCGGTTGCAGAAACGCGGGCGGTAAGAAGTACTGTAAACCCCATGGCTAGTGAGAATGAACAACAAAGCGCACACGAACATAAGGCTCGCGTTGTCTCGGGATTACAACCAACGTCAGATTCGTATCACTTAGGTAATTATCTGGGGGCCGTCCTGCAATTCATTAAATTGCAGGACAACTATGACGCTTTTTACTTTATCCCGGATCTTCACGCGATCACCGTGGATCAGGATCCGCAGCAATTGCGGAAGCGCACGTTATCCGGTGTCGCGCAGTTACTGGCTTTGGGGATCGACCCTGAACGGTCGACGCTGTTCGTGCAGTCTCACGTTCCCGAGCACGCTCAACTCGGATGGATCATGACATGCCTGACCGGCTTCGGTGAGGCGAGCCGCATGACCCAGTTCAAGGACAAGTCGTCTAAGCAGGGGACTGATCGGACGAGCGCCGGCTTGTTCGCCTACCCCATGTTGATGGCTGCCGACATTCTGCTGTACAAGCCGGAGCTGGTTCCTGTGGGGGAGGACCAGCGCCAGCACATGGAACTCACCCGAAACTTGGCGGAGCGCTTCAATTCCCGTTTTGGTGACACATTTGTTGTTCCCGACGGTTTTATTCCGGAGGGGGCGGCGAAGATTTACGATCTTCAGGAACCGACGTCGAAAATGTCGAAGTCTGGGTCGAATCCCAAAGGGATTGTTAATTTGCTGGACGATCCAAAAGTGTCAGCAAAGCGAATCCGTTCCGCTGTCACCGATAACGATGCCGAGATCCGCTATGACCGCGAAAATAAGCCCGGCGTATCGAACCTCCTTGTTATCCAGGGTGCGCTGACAGATAAGGACCCCAAGGACCTCGCGGCAAAATACCAAGAGTCCGGCGTTGGCTATGGCGAATTGAAGAAGGACACGGCAGAAGCTCTTGAAGCCTTCACCACTCCGCTGAAAGCCCGCTACGAAGAATTCATGTCTGATCGGGCGCAATTGGAGAAAATTCTTGCCAACGGCGCAGAGCGTGCCCGCTATGAAGCACACAAAACTTTGCGTAAAGTGCATAAGAAAATTGGGTTTTTGCCAGAAAGCAAATAACCCTAAGAGACAATACGAGAGAACAATACGAAGCGGAGTCAGCCGCATTTTTGGCTGAATCACAAGCTGAAACCATAAAGGAAGGGCTATTGTGGCTCCAGCGAAAAACGCGGCAGATAAAAATACCGGGCGCGCGGACGAATATACCGGCATGGAACGTTCGCACGACGATGAACTGAGCAAAATGGAAAAGGCTCGGCTGCGGTTCCCGTGGTTCGATCACCTCATGTGCATGCAAGACCGCTATAGCGAACAAGGTGGCAACCACTTTGCGGCGGGGATCACGTATTTCTCCGTTCTCTCCCTCATCCCCATTATGTTGATCGTCTTCGCAGGCTTCGGTTTCGTTCTGGCGGGGAACGACGCTGCCATGGACAGGGTTGAGCAGCAGATCTTGGATCTGGGCACGAGCGGTCTTAAAGACACGCTGCAAACACTGGTAGATACTGCCGTTGAACGTCGCAGTTCCATCGGTGTTATCGGTCTCTTGACCGCACTATGGACCGGCCTTGGCTGGATGGGCAACCTTCGTCTCGGCGTCTCGGAGATGTGGAAGGTGAAGATCACCCCGGACAATTTCGTGAAGGGGAAGTTGTCAGATCTTATCGGCCTGATCGGGCTGTTGGTTGCTTTTGTGGTGGCCTTTGTTGTGACTGCTATTGGTTCGTCGAGTCTGACTAAGAAATTCCTGGAGTATATTGAGCTGGATTCAGTGCCGGGAATTCATTTTGTGACGTGGTTGATCGCATTCATTGTTGGTTTGCTCGCCAACTATATTGTGTTTGTTTGGCTGCTAAAATTCTTGCCGAGGGAAAAAGTGCCGTGGAAATCGGTGCTTCAGGCGGCAATTATCGGGGCAGTGGCGTTTGAGTTGATCAAGCAGTTCGGTGCGGTATTCATTTCTGCCACGATGAACAATCCCGCGGCCGCTGCATTCGGGCCAGTCATCGCCATCATGGTCCTCTTCTACCTGATCTGGCGCGTTGTGCTCTACTGCTCGGCATGGGCCGCCACGACCCAAGAATCTCGAAAAGTGGTCGACGTTCACACCCCCCCCGCCTGCAGTTATTTCGATCCGCGGGGCAGAGGTTGATGAAGAATCATCGACGACGAAGAAAACCGGTTTGGTGGGCTTTGGTGCCCTGGTTGGGGCTCTGACCGTCGGCTCGGCGATGCGCAAAGCTCGCGGTAACAAGAAGAGCGACGTGTAGTAGAGCGGGTAGGCCGGATACGTCGGGTGCGAGTTTTTAAATCCATATACTTTGCGGGGCGCGATGATTATGACCATCGCGCCCCGCAGAACTCATTATCGGGCGATACGGCTAGAGTAGTTACTCGATGGCCCTAATGTAGTACCGCTCCGTTTTTATTGCACAGTGTTTTAGTGTGCGGGTGCCGGACCCTGGTGAGCAACGCTCGGTGCACCAAGTTGCGTACCCGTGTTGATGAGCACTTGGTCGAACTGATTGACCGTGGATACGACGGCCTGGCGGGCGAACTTGACGGCTCCCGGAGCAACATTCTGGGCAGCTCCGATGGCAGTTGCGAACTGGTTACCGGCTACCTGGGCTGCGTCGGAAACATGGTGGATGACTTCATTGGCCTGAGCTGCTTCGGCATCAATCGATGCCTGCTTTCGTGTAGCGCGGTTATCGACGGATGCGTGTGCACCATCAGTGACACCATCGATTGTTTGGTTAGCCGCAGAGACGGCGTTGTCGACGGCGGAGCCAGCAGCATTGTGGACGGCAAGTTGCGCACCAGCGAAATCGTTGGAGGCGGCGGCTGTGGATTGCGTAACGGTGTCAGCGATACGTGCGCCGACAGGATTATGGTGGGCCTCTGACTGCTCCCGCACCGAGTTCGCTGTGGACGCAATGTGTGTGGCGGTATCAGCGTTAGCCTGTGTCACAGTACCATAGGTGCTGGTCAGAGAGTCGTAAACCGGGGTAACTACGGTCCCGACGGACTCTTTAGCGTGGCCGTGAATAGCGTCGATACGATCATTTTTTCGTGCGGCTTGCGCAGCGTTAGCTGCAGATTCCTTAGCAGCTTCAGCCTTGACTAGCCGGTGAGCATCGTGGTGAACACCGTCAATGGCCGACGCAAGTGTCGTGTCAGCAGGGTGCTCAGGCATCGACGTGGGATGCGCCATGGCCACGTTGGCGCCACCCAACACCAAGGCTGTGGACGCCATAATGGCTAGTGACGAAGCCGCTACGCGACGCGTCCGAGCAGTGACGCCGTGATGACCAGGAGTGGCGGTTTCACAAAGGGACAATGATTTCGTATTCATACCTGACAACTTAATCACTGCGACGTTTCAACGTAAACAGAATGCTTAACTATGTACTAATTGTGATGAAAAAAAGAACAAAAATAACGATTTGTTCAAGATTTGCAAATCCCGGATATGAGAGCAATTTTTACTTCCGACGGCGCCCGCGCCGAACACTCCAGATTGCGCCAGCAATAACGAGCACGGCAATTCCAGCCGTGATATCAAGCGCCTTTGGGTGTCGACGCAGCTCGTTTCCCCTATGGGATGCGGGCTGGTCCTCGGTCACGGTATCCCCGGCAAACTCACCATCTTTCTTCCCCGCTTTCTCAGCAGCAGGGGAGCCGACGAGATACCCCACGGAATCGTGAACGGGCCATGCTGCGTCGAGCAGCCTCGTCGCCTGATCCCAGCCCTTGCCGGCAGCGTTGGTGGCATTCAGCTCGATGACTGCTAGTTTTCGCCCGTTGCGCTCTGCGCCACCGGAATACGTGTGGCGGGCGTCGTCGGTAAACCCTGTTTTCCCACCAAAAGCCCCCTCATAGTTGAAGAGCATCTCATTATCGTTAGAGATTTGGAAACCTGGATTATCTTGATAGTCGGGCAAATCAACGATTTTCGTATTGACTATTTCGTTAAACGTCTTGTTGTGAAACGCTTCGCGGTACAGCAGCGCTAAATCGTAGGCGGATGTTTGTGACCCCGGCGCGTCGAGCCCCGAATACGACGTCACCCGCGTGTCCTGCGTACCCAGTCCGTCGGCGCGTTTTTGCAAGTCAGCCAGGACGTTTTTCTCTCCGCCCAGGGTGCGCATGAGTAGATGAGCACAGTCATTCCCGGACCGCATCAGCAGCCCCTGCAACGCTTGCTTCACCGTGTACTTCCCATCCGGACCAATTCCAGCGCGAGAGCCCTCCATATTGGCATCCTCTTGAGTGGCCGTTAAAACCTTGTCGAGCGGCAAACGATCAATGGCTTCGCGTGCTAACAACACTTTAAAAATGGACGCCGGCCGGTATCGCCCATGCGGGTCCTTTGCGGCGATAACATCGCCCGAGTCGACGTCGTAAATAAGCCATGATCCGACAGTGAGCCGCTCAGGGACCTTAAACCCCTCTGTGACAATGACGCCGCAGGACTGCAGTTTTTTGCCGCCCTCGGGGTCTGTGTTGACCGGGATGGGGGTAGGGCTGGTGTTGCCGGGTTGGACCGTTTCGGATTCATCAACGGCCGGGGGCGTGTGCTCGCGAAAGGGGCAAGACTCGGTGTGGAGGGTGGGGTCGTCGGGCAGTGGCTGGTCAGGGGGTACTTCGACGGGGATCCAGTTGGGATCAATCGGGCGAGTCGGGGTGGTCTCATCCTGGGCTAACACCGAGACCGAGAGTGCCGACGCAGCAGCCGGGGTTGCCGCAGCAGGCGGTGTGGATAATGCCGTCCCCGGGATAAAAGACGTAAAGCTCAGCGCGATGCCCACGGTGCTGGCCACGATGGTTCGCCGTAGAGTCGCTGATACACGGACCGCTGAAGGTGGGGAGCAAAGCGCTGGGAAGCCATAATCCAGCATCTTAGGAAAAATTAGGCCCTGAACATATATGACACTTCGAGGTGTCGTCAGGTTGCGGCAACGTTGCGGCATCGACGGCATATCCTGCCCATCGGCTAGCCTGAACCCTATGGCAATGAACGCGCAGAAATCACCGTATTCCGCCAGCATGGGGCCGCGCCCATCAATCAGTCCGGATCACAAAACTCTCGATCGCGACACGGTCGCACAGCTACCCAAGGTGGAGCTTCATGACCATATCGATGGTGGTCTGAGGCCCTCCACGCTGCTCGACCTTGCTCAGCAGTCCGGCTATTCCGGTTTGCCGGACAGCATCATGTCTCAGCCCGAGGACGCGCGCGCTGAGACATTAGAGAAATGGTTCCGCACGTCCGCCGAATCAGGGGATCTCCCCTCGTACCTGGAATTATTCGCCCACACCACCGCCGTGATGCAAACGGCCGACGCTATCGAGCGCGTGACCCGCGAATCCGTCGAAGACCTTGCCCGCGATGGCGTCGTGTATGCGGAACTCCGTTTCGCGCCAGAGCAGCACCAAGAGCAGGGGCTAGATCTTCAACACATTGTCGACGCCGCTATCGCCGGTGTTCGCGCCGGCGAACAGAGGGCCGCGGCGGAGGACAACCCGGTCGTCGCGCGGCTCATTCTGTGCGCGATGAGAAATAACAATCGCTCCACGGAGATCGCGCGCCTCATCGTCGATAATGCGGGGGATGGATCCGGATATGTGGTGGGCTTTGATCTGGCCGGTCCGGAAGAAGAATTCTCGGTCCGTGAGCATGCCGAAGCATTGGAGCTGCTCCGTGAGAACCTCGTCCCCTTCACCATTCATGCCGGCGAAGCTGACGGAGTGGGATCGATGAAGGACGCATTAGCCCTGGGCGCATCGCGTATCGGACATGGTGCTCGCATTTACGAAGATTTCGGCGCGTCACTCGACGGGATCGAACTGGGCCCTGTGGCTGCCCGAATTCGCGATCGCGCTGTCGCCTTGGAACTGTGCCCGACGTCGAACCGCCAGACCGGGCTGGTCGACTCGATGGAGGATCACCCGTTGTCCCTTCTGTATGAATTAGGTTTTACCTGCACAGTGAACACGGATAATCGGACCGTCTTCGGCACGACGATGACCGACGAGATGTTGCTGCTCGGCGAGTATTTTGATTTCGGTTACGACGAGTTGCTGCATCTGACCTTGAATGCGATGGATGCCGCATTTCTCCCCCTGCCCGATCGGCAGCGCCTGGCCAGGGATCTGATCATTCCGGCGTATGAGGAACTTGTGGGCGATCCCGATATGAGGGGCACCAGCCGAAACGACAGCTCCGGCCAACACGACGATGGGTCTGATGAGAATGGCGCTGAGGGACACTCACATGACCACGCCCACGGAGCCCACAGGCGTAACCACTCGGGCGCGGACACATTGAATATCGATCTGGGTGATTTAGGCCTTGATGACATTGACGGGCTCGCCGGTCTGGACGGACTAGATTTAGGCGATCTCGGTTCAGATAAGCGCGAATAGCTGGACCGAGGCGAGCTACAGGGTGCGGGGGCAAAAGGGGGTAAAAAGTGACGGTAACCGGTCATAGCTATCCCTGTTCAGATTATCTGAATCGTTCAACACCAGCAGAAACAGATTTGACCACCCCTACTGAGGAGGGTGAAATAGCGAGATTGATCAGACATGTTCGTTATTCGCAGCCGCGGGTAACGGGATCTAACCAGTGACACTCATAAGGATCGGGGTACCTGTGCACCACCGTGTCTCTTACACTGTTCGACGGTGTGCCGTCGCCCTCGTGGTTGGCGCCGTAGCTCTTGCGGGCGCGGCATGTTCATCCACCGGCGGAGCGCCCCGGAGTTCCGGAAGCTCCGGCGGGGGAGGAACCGTCGATACTCCCCGTATGACGGTGGCGATGGTCACCCACGGTGCGCCCGGGGATACTTTCTGGGACCTCGTGCGCAAAGGTGCCGAGGACGCCGCGAAAAAAGACAACGTTGATTTCAGGTATTCCTCCGATCCCCAAGCGCCGAACCAGGCGAACCTGGTCCAGAACGCGATCGACTCCAAGGTGGATGGGATCGCGGTCACCATGCCGAACCCAGAGGCCATTGGTTCCGTCGCCAAGAAGGCAGACGATGCGAAGATTCCGGCAGTCGGGTTGAACGCCGGGATGGACGTCTGGCAGAAGTACGGGCTGAAAGGGTTCTTCGGCCAGGACGAGAAAGTCGCCGGGGAAGCAGTGGGCGACAAGCTCAAAGAACAAGGCGCCCAGCACGCCTTGTGCGTCATTCACGAGCAAGGCAATTCCAGCCAGGAAGCCCGTTGCGGTGGCATTAAAGACAAGGTGAATACGGAGATTCTGTACGTTAACGGGCAAGATTTGCCCTCGGCACAGGCCACCATCGAATCGAAACTGGCGCAAGATCACAGCATTGACTGGGTGATGGGGCTGGTTGCGCCGGTCGCCCTCCGCGCGGTGGATGCAGCTCGCGACGCCGGTTCACAGGCCAAAATCGCTACCTTTGACACCAATGCGGAACTGGTCAACGCCATTAAATCAGGCAACGTTCAATTCGCCGTGGACCAGCAACCGTATTTGCAGGGGTACATGGCCGTGGACTCGTTGTGGCTGCACAAACGCAACGGGACATCGATCGGAGGCGGCCGTCCTGTGTACTCGGGGCCATCCTTCGTCGATTCTTCCAACGTGGATTCTATTGCGGATGCGGCTAAGGAGGGTCTGCGATGACGACAGCGTCTGAATCCGCACCGACGTCTGAATCGTCCGTACCGACGCGGCGACCTTTATGGCAGCGAACCCTCATGAGGCCCGAAGCAGCGTCCATCTTGGGTGCCGTCATTGTCTTCGCCCTGTTCATGACGGTGGCACCATCATTCCGCTCCTTCGCGGCATTCTCGACGGTCCTCTATGCGTCGTCGACCATTGGCATCATGTCCTTGGCCGTCGGCTTACTCATGATCGGCGGCGAGTTCGACCTGTCCTCCGGTGTGGGCGTCACCACGGGCGCGCTGGCCGCCACGATGATGAACTACAACTGGCACCTCAATTCATGGACCGGCGTGGTGCTGTCACTGCTGATCGCCGTGGCGATCGGCACGTTCAACGGTGTCTTGGTGATGAAGACGGGGCTGGACAGCTTCCTCATCACCTTGGCCAGCTTCCTCATGCTTCAGGGTCTCAACTTGGCGATCACCAAGTGGGTCACCAACGCGGTCTCGACGCCGTCGATTTCGGACATGCAGGGCTTCGGCAGCGCCAAAGACGTGTTTGCGTTGTCCATCACTATTGGCTCTGTGTCGGTGAAGATCACGGTGCTGTGGTGGCTCGTCTTTGTCGCCATCGCGACCTACGTCTTGTATTCCACTCGTTTCGGCAACTGGATTTTTGCCGTCGGTGGTGACCACGACTCGGCCCGCGCGCAGGGAATCCCCGTTACCCGGGTCAAAGTGCTCCTTTTCATCGGGGTGTCGGTCGCCGCGTGGTTTGTCGGTATGCACACACTCTTCGCCTTTGACTCCGTCCAGGCGGGGCAGGGCGTCGGCAATGAGTTTTTGTACATTATCGGCGCGGTCATCGGCGGGGTGTCGATGAAGGGCGGAAAGGGAACCGCGATCGGCACGGCTATCGGCGCGTTCATTTTCGGCATGATCAACCAGGGCATTGTGTACGCGGGCTGGAACCCCGACTGGTTTAAGTTCTTCCTCGGGGCCATGCTGCTGCTGGCGGTGCTGTCGAACCGGGCCATGGAGAAAAGGAACAGCACACGATGACTGATACCGCGATGACCCCACCCGCAACCCCGTCGGCCGAGTCACGGACCCCGATTCTCGCGCTTGACGACGTCACCAAGGCCTATGGGACGCATGTCGCGCTCTCGCACATGACGCTGTCGGTCTATGCCGGCGAGGTGACCTGCGTGCTAGGTGACAATGGCGCTGGCAAGTCGACGCTCATCAAGACGCTATCGGGCCTGCACAAACCCACCGAGGGGCGTGTTCTTATCGACGGCGAGACCGTTGCGCTGAAGTCCCCAAAGGACGCGATCGCCCGCGGCATTTCCACCGTCTTCCAGGATTTAGCGGTGGTGTCGGATATGCCGGTGTGGCGCAATTTCTATCTCGGGCACGAGGTGGTTCGCGGACCGAATTGGCTGGGCATGGTTGCTCCCTTGGACGCGGAGCACATGAAAAAAACCACCGACAGCGCTCTAAAGTCGATGGGGATTGATCTTCCCGACGTGACCGTGCCGATTTCGACATTATCGGGTGGTCAGCGTCAGGTTGTGGCGATCGCCCGAGCGGTTCACTTTGGTGCGCGCGCGATCATTCTGGATGAGCCGACGGCCGCGCTAGGCGTGAAGCAGTCGGGCATGGTTCTGCGGTTTGTTCAGCAGGCGAAGGAACGGGGACTGGGCGTTATCTTGATCACTCACAATCCTCATCACGCCTATTTGGTGGGGGACCACTTTGTGTTGTTGGGGCACGGCCGCATGCAGTTGGATGCGGGCCGCCAGGACATCACGTTGGAGCAGCTCACCGCGCAAATGGCTGGCGGTGAGGAGCTTGAATCCCTATCCCACGAGCTCGGGCAGGTCCGCGCCTAGCCCGCGCGTGGGTTTTAGGCTCGTGCCTAGGACTTGCTGAACCGTTCGCTTAGCATTTCCTCCAGGCGACGCCATCCGTCGGCCTCGGTGTCGTACGGCGCCGAGGGGAGGTAATTCGACGATGTCCCCAGCATGTACGAGATATATCCCTGCAGCTCGGGTACGGCGAGAAGCACGGAGTTCACGGCGTCGTCCTCTGCCCAGTCGGAAGCGTCGGCAATCACTTCGTAGGCCTGGCCGAGCTGGTCGGTGTCGACGGCGTTCGGCCCTTTGGCGATGGACTCCGCCAAGTTGGTGAAGACGTAGTTGTTCGTGGGGTGCGTTTCTACCTTGAGCTCACCGACGTTGGCTTTGTCGACGAGTTCTCCCCAGGTGGAGACGGTCGCCAGGTCGTGGTCTTTATGGTCGACGATCCAGCGGCTGAGAGCGCGCCCGGACGTGAACGTGTAAATCTGGCCGAATTTGCCGAGGAAGACGGGGCGATCGTTGATGTAGCATCGCAGGGTGTAGAGGGTACGCCCATTCATCACGATCGTGATCGGATCAATACCGACGGACGCCCAAATGGTGGAGTCATAGGGGTCGGTGGCCGGCGTGGGGCTGGCCTCCTCGTTCTCTGCCTGGGATGCGCGCTCAGCGGCGACCTCTTTTTCGTGGTCCTCGCGTGCGGCAATAGCGTCGTCGATGCTGCGCTGGGCGTTGTTGATGGAATCGGTGGGGTTATTCCCGGGAATGGCGGGAGTGACGAACACGGGAGCGGTGTGCGTTCCAATTGCGCCCGCGTTGCTTGTCGTGTCGCCGGTCGGTGCGTCGACGGGGACGCTCGTGCTGGTAGACGATACGTTCACGGCATCGACGGATGCGCCAGTGGTGGCGGAAAAACCGTCACCGGCGTTGTCGTCGAAGCCCCCGTCGTCCACGGCTTCGTTGTCGAGGGCGTCGAGGACAGGGCCCCAGTTGGAGAGGATCGTTTGGCCGATGGCAGACCATTCGCCATTGCCGTCGTCGCCAGTAAAGTGCTCAGCTCCGCGGCTGAGGTTGGAGAGCAGCGAGTAGCTGTTGAAGAACCCGCTGATGCGGTCGATTCCGCACACCCGGCCGAGGGAGCGTGCCATGGCTAGGTTTCGCTCGACCTTGTCGACGGAGGCGTAGCTGGGTTTTTCTGCCAGCATGGCGGGAACGGCGACCAGGTCGTAGACGTGGCGGGGTGTGGGGACAGCCTGTGATTCCGCGTCCTTATGTAGGAATGCGCGCCACTTGGGGTGCTCGGCGAGGTCGATGGGTGCGCCGGAGTTGATATACGCCAAGAGTTCGGCGGGTGAGGTGAAGAAGTAGAGGCTATCGTCTGATCCGAGAAACGCCTGCCATTCTTCACCGTTCTCTTTCCAGGACGGTGCCCATAGGGTGTAGTACGTTCCGCTGGTCAGTTCCAGTTGGACTGGGATTATGCTCTCGGTGGCCATGACCCCTCATCGTAGCGTGCTTTATCGTTAGTGCTAACAGGTTGGGTGCGTTAGTGCCGGCAGTTACCCCGTGGGCCGGTGGAAGCCGAGGAAGTTCATCCCCATGTTGGTGGTCCGCAGTGGCGAGGTTTGGACGGGATCACCTGCTTCTATCATCATGCCGTCGCCGACATACATCGCGACGTGCCCGTCCCACACCACAAGATCACCGGGGAGGAGCTGGTCTTGTGTGACCCGCGTGCCGACGGTTTGCGCTTCAGCAAGCCGCGGAATGTCTACTCCTGCTTGGGCATAAGCCCAGTGTGTGAGCCCCGAGCAGTCGAGGCCGACGCCGGGGGTGTTTCCTCCCCACTGGTACGGGGTTCCGATGGCGCTGCGTGCAGCTTCCACTGCTTGTAGTGCTTGGGGTGAGGCTCCGCCGGCCGACGCATGAGACGCTGGTGGTAGTGCAGCAGGTGGTGCCGAAACGGCAGGTGGATGGGCGACCGGTGTTTGATTGCCCGGCGCGGGAGTAAGAGCAGACGCCGACGCTCCCGATGATCCAGCCGCCCCGGGTGATCCGGCCACCACATCATTCGCGGAGCTGAGCACTGGTGGGGCTCCAGCAGGGGTCGTTACCGCTGCCGACGACTGATCGGGCGGTATGTCTACCTCACATTGCGGGAATGCAGGCGACGGTTCCTCCAACAAGTGCTGAAGTACTGCAACATCGCCTTCGAGTTCCGTGTTAATGCGGTCCGCTGCGGTGTCGGCCTCGTGTCGGGCGTCGGCAGAGGCTTTTTTCAACGCCGGCATGATCCCGGTCCCGGGCTTCAGAGGGATCGGGCCCAAGAGAATAGGGATGCTCATACTTCCAGTGAGCAGTGACGTCGCGGTCGTGAGATATCGGTTAGCAATACCGGAGATATCGAGCGCGCCTTTGATAATGGTGCTGGCTATGTGGATGCTCGCGTGCGACGCGTCCTCAGCCGAGCGCCGGAGCGATTCCGCGCCCTGGCCAGCACGATCCAGTCCGTCATGCCACGCGTTCCCCGCCTCACCGACCAGCGCGCTATCGATAGTGGACGTGCTCTCTTTTCACGGCCCGCCGAGCATCGCGCCGAGTTCGCGTTGCGTGGCGTCGAAAAGCGGGTAATGGTGAGTGAAATCTGGCAGTGGCGTCTCCGGGGTGATTGGGAGCAGGGATGTGATGTAGTGAACAGTGTCTTCAATGAGCGCTGCGGCCTCAGCCGATACAGGTGAACCAATAAACGAAGGCATGAGTTATCGTTGCCCTCCCTCGGAATTACCTGGAATCGTGCTGGTCAGCGTGTTCATACGCACAGCAGCCACCGTGTCAGAATGATCGACGGCATCGGCCAGGGTCCGCGTGCCCTGCGAGATCGATAACAACGATTCGTTGAACCGTCCGAGTTCGTGTCTGAGACGGTCATGGTTCTGTCCCAGCAACTCGATAGTGCGCTGAAGTGCCGGGATGTGACGGGAACACTTGGTAAAGCTTGGGGGATTGGCCTCATAACCATCGCGCAGGCGGCTAACAGTGTCTGCGCAGCCGGCCAGTTGATCTGAAGCGGTGCGTAGAGCGTCAGGTTGGGCGGTAATCGAGCCGGTCTCCGTCATTGTGGTGTCCTCCTGTGTATCGGGCGTACCAGAGGCGTGCGAGGTGCGTCAGGCGTGCCTGCCGGGCTATGTGATATTTCTCGTGCGATGGGGTTAGACGCGCGAGTTTCGTTATGGTTCCCCATAGGTAAGCTGGTTTTTATGGAGATTAGGGTCGTTGATCATCCGTTGGTGTCGTCGAGGCTGACCATCATGCGCGATAAGCGCAGCACAAATGATGTTTTCCGCACGGTGTTGTCAGATTTAGGCATGATGCTGGTGTACGAGGCCAGCCGGGATCTTTCAGTGGATACCTTCCCCGTGTCCACCCCGGTAGACCAGGCTGATGGATTCCGCCTGACCGAGCCCCCAATTATCGTTCCGATTATTCGCGCCGGGCTTGGCATGGTGGACCCAGCATTGTCCATGATTCCCGACGCCCAAGTGGGGTTCATCGGCTTGGCTCGTGATGAGACGACGCACAAGCCTGTGCCCTATTTGGAAGCGCTGCCGGATGACCTCGCCGGCCGCCCCGTCTTCCTCGTCGACCCCATGTTGGCGACGGGTGGCTCGCTGCTCCACGCGATCCGGCTGCTGGCCAGCCGGGGTGCGGACGACATCACCTGCATCTGCATGGTGGCTGCCGAACCGGGGGTGCAGGCGTTGAAGGATGCTGGCCTTCCTGTCACGCGGTTGGTCACCGCGACGATCGATCCGTCGTTGAATGAGGATGCCTACATTGTCCCTGGCCTAGGCGACGCAGGCGATCGTCTGTATGGTCCCCGAAATATCGATCTGTAGCTACAGGCGCGATATATAGACGCTCATTCGCGACGCCCTACCCCTCTTTGTGGCGTCGGGGGTATCTGCTTTTAGTCCGAACCAGGGTTATGTGTGGGGTTTAGTTTATTCTGAAAGGGACGAGCTGCGCCTTGACGACGGCCGTAGTGAGCCTCGCGCATGTGACCGTGTGCCGGGTTCTGTCCTTGTCTCTGGGCGCTGAGTATGCCCCTGAAACATCACCACATCGAGGAGCGAACTGGTGGCTAAACGGATCGTGATTATCGGCGGAGGCCCGGCGGGCTATGAAGCCGCATTAGCAGGCGCGAAGTACGGGGCGGAGGTCACGGTCGTTGAGGATCAGGGCATGGGGGGATCGTGTGTTCTGCATGACTGCGTACCGTCGAAAAGCTTTATTGCTGCGACGGGTATTCGCACAGACATGCGCCGGGCGGATGCGATGGGCTTCCACGCAGGTTACGACGGCAAACGGCTGCCGTACGCGGAAGTGAACAAGCGCGTCAAGCACCTGGCTCAGACGCAGTCGGACGATGTGCAGCGGCAAATGATCGCGTCGGAAATTCGCCTGATTCCGGGCACCGCCAGATTGAACGATTATGAGCCGGGCCGCACCATTCACCGCGTTTTGGTGGAACAAGCCGATGGTTCAGAAGAAACAATTGAATGTGACCTTGTTCTCTTAGCGACGGGGGCCACGCCTCGTATCCTTCCCGGCGCGAAGCCGGACGGGAACCGCATCCTGACGTGGCGTCAGATTTATGACCTGGAGGAGGTTCCGGAGCACCTCATTGTTGTCGGGTCCGGTGTGACGGGCGCGGAGTTCGTGTCGGCGTTCACTGAGTTGGGGGTAGAGGTCACGATGGTGGCCTCGGGGGATCAAATCCTTCCGCATGAGGATTCCGACGCTGCACGCGTGCTGGAGAATGTGCTGGACGAGCGGGGAGTTCACCTGGTCAAGCGTGGCCGGTGTAAAGCTGTGGAGTACACCGATAACGGGATCAAAGTCATTCTTAACGACGGACGTGAGGTGGAGGGTTCTCACGCGTTGATGACCGTGGGTTCTGTGCCGAATACGCGTGACCTGGGGCTCGACAAGGCGGGGGTTGATCTGACACGTTCGGGCCACATTAAGGTTGACCGCGTATCCAGGACGTCGGTCCCCGGCATTTATGCGGCGGGGGACTGTACTGATTTGTTCCCGCTGGCGTCCGTTGCCGCGATGCAGGGACGTATTGCTATGTATCACGCTTTGGGTGAAGGCGTTACACCGATCCGGTTGCGGACGGTGGCGTCGGCAGTGTTTACTCGCCCGGAGCTGGCAACCGTGGGTGTATCCCAGAAGCAAATTGAATCTGGAGAGGTGTCCGCCCGTATTGAGACCTATTCGCTGAAGGGCAATCCGCGTGCCAAGATGCGGTCCCTTAACCACGGTTTTGTCAAGGTTTTCTGCCGCAAGAATTCCGGCATCGTCATTGGTGGTGTGGCGGTCGCCCCGTCAGCGTCTGAGCTGATTTTGCCGATCGCTATTGCGGTGACGAACCGATTGACCGTGGAGGACCTGAGCCGGACGTTCTCTGTGTACCCGTCGCTCTCTGGTTCGGTGACAGAGGCTGCCCGTCACTTGGTCGCTCACGACGACTTGGATTAACGACGGTGCTAAGGGGGCTTTGCCCAGTGGCTGTGGGCAGGCTCCCGATTTTAGAGAGCCGCCTAAAAAGGGTCTGCGTTCGGCGAGCCCACGCCACATAAAGCCCTGTTAGATGAGGGTAAGGGTGAGTCCGAGATAGCCCTCGGCCCATCGTTTGATTGTTCTCTCGGCTTCCTCAACGGCATCGCCGACGGTTTTCTTCTCTGCGTCCGGTTCATTAGGAACGACGCGAGTCGGGTCACCCGCGGGGCGGATGGAGAGAGTTGCATGCGTGGCCTTGGGGGCACTCTGCGCATCATTGCTTGAGGCTTCGTTGTCCGCGGACGGATCCACGATGACGCCGTCGTCGGAAAAGAGGATGGCCTCTGCGAGCATCTCAACCTGTGTCTGTTCACACACGGCCCAGGATAGAGCCGTCCCCGTCAACCATTGATTGCGGCGAAGTTCGATGAAGCTCTCATCAATCGTGCTGCCGGAACCGGCACTGTGTGCCGACTTATCACTGGAATGCTCCGCCCAGTCGGCGGCTAACGTCAGGGCGGGGACGTCGTTAATGCGGTCATCGGCGGACAAAGGACGAAGATAAAAGCGGCCGCCGTTCAATTGCATGGGTTCCATGAGAATCAATTTTAGGAGGCCGAGGGAACGCCAGCGTAGCGTCGCCGAGTGAGATTGAGCGCGCGCTACAACCCAGCGACCCCTACCGACGCCGGCGGGCAGAAATCCCCTTCGCAGAATCCACTACGGTGTGCGCAAAATCCATGGCGGAGCCCATCGCTTCTTGCTGGATTTCCCGCCGCCGTTGCTTCTGCTCCAGCTGTAGCTTCCGCCGCTCCAACTCCAGCATTTCCTTGTCCATCCTCAGCTGATCGCGCTGCAGACGCTTCGCTTGGCGGATCCGTGACGCGGTGTGCCACGATTTCGGCCCGACCTTCATGATGTAGAGCAGGATGAAAATCAGGGGGATCAAGAACAAAATGGGTGCGAGCGCAGCATTAATCGCGATGGACATAGCCAGCAGAGTTGATGAACCCAGCAGCAACCCTAACCGGATATTCCGCCCATACGACGCTGGAGGAAGAACAGTGCCATCGGCCATCGTCACCAGCGATGGAGAGCCCCTCGAAATGGTGGCAGACGGAAGCTCCGGCAAGTCCGTGAACAGGGCGTTGAGGTCATTATTATTCTGCGCGGCCGAGGCCACCGACACCCTTTGGTCGTACTCGTCAATGGTTAAGCGCCCCTGTGAGAAGTGGATGCCCAATAACTCGATCGCATGCTGGCGATCGTCATCGCTTAGTCGGTAGGTGTCTGAAGGGAAAGGCCCCGTGTTGGTAGGCATCCGAAGCGTTCCTTGGTGTCATCGGCGTCACTGGGGAAACCCGAGCTCACGCGCCGGACATCCCTTTATTCCTCAGGATAGCGCAGTGGGATTGTCGCCGAAGCCGTCATGGTCATCGTCGGCAAGACCATATGACGACCCGCGGGGCGTGTCATGAGCCGTCGTACCATCTTTGTGCGACGCGGGCGCCCGCGTGCCGGTGTTAAACATCAGGTTCAGCACAATCGCGGCAACCGACCCGATGCAGATCCCGGACCCCAGGAACGTCTGCGCCCACGACGGCATCTGGGCAAACAGCGTCGGCGAGGTCGCCGGCAGCAGCGCCAAGGCCAGCGGAATGGCCACGACCAAAATGTTCGACGAGTTGAACCGCATCGGGGAGAGCGTCCTTACTCCCGACGCCGCCACCATCCCGAACAGCGCAATCCCAGCGCCACCCAGCACCGGTGCCGGAATCGCGGCCACGACCGACGCGGTCTTCGGGATCAAACCGAGCACAATCAGCATCCCGCCGGCGACCGACGTCACCCACCGCGAGCGCACGCTGGTAATCGACAGCACGCCGATATTCTGCGCAAACGCCGTGTACTGGAACGTGTTGAAGACACCACCAAGCACCGTGGCAGCTCCGTCGGCACGCAGACCGTCGGCAATTCTCTTGTCATCGATGCGGGATTCGGTGATCTCCCCGATGGCGACGATGTCACCGGTGGCCTCAACCATGGTGACCAGGGACACGATGCACATGGCACCGATTGCCGACGGGATAAACTCCGGCGTGCCGAAGTAGAACGGTTGTGTGGCGCCGAACCAGTGTGATGAGGCGGTTGAATGCCAGTCCACCATGCCTTGAGGGATGCACGCCACCAGGCCTGAGAGCATTCCGACCAGCACGGAAATGCGCGCGAGCCACGTCGGGCCCCAGCGTTCAATGACGAGGATCAGCACCAAGACGAACGACGCGATCAGCAGGTTCTTGCCCGTGCCGAACTCGTGGGTGCCTTTTGCCTCGGAGCCGCCACCAACCCACTCGGCGGCCACGGGCATGAGAGTTGACCCAATAATGAGCAACACAGTGCCCGTGACCAGCGGCGGGAAAAGTCGCAACAGGCTAGAGAACAGCGGCGCGAAAATGACCATGAACAGGCCGGAAGCAATGACCGACCCGTAAATGGCGGGCACACCGTAGTGCGACCCGATACTCACCATGGGGATTGCCGCAGAGAACGTACACCCTTGGATTAGAGGCAGGCGTACACCGAACCGCCACAGACCCACAGACTGCACGATCGTCGCGATACCAGCGACTAAAAGGTCGGCGGCAATTAGATGCGGAATGTCCGACGACGACATCCGGCCAGCGTCAACTAACGCGTAGCCAACAAAAAGAGGCACAGCCACCGCGCCCGCGTAGGCTGCTAGTACGTGCTGGAAACCGAGAATGAGCGCTTTAACTGTGCCGGGCCAGGCGTCGACGGCGATCGCCTGGCCTGAGGAGTTGGGGAAGTGGTTAGGGCTCGAGTGTGATGTGGTCTTAGCAGGGGAGCTCACAAACACTTAGTTTAGTCATGCACCACCTGCCAAGGTCCACCGCCTACCGACGTTCAGCACCTACGTGTGTTCCACCAGAGATCAAGGGCACTCCACCCTGGCCATGCCAGGACGAACTCGCTGTAATCGTGCCCAGAATAGCCACATTCAATGGACAGGTTCCATTGTGGCGCAGCGGTGGCTAAGACCCGTGAACTGTAGCGAGCTGATGGCCCTTAATAGAGGGCTAAATATGAAATAGACCGCAGGAGCGTCACCACGGGCTAATTCAGAGCGGGCGGCCGCCACGCGTAATCGGCATCCCGACCATATTTCCCCACTCGGCCCATGAGCCGTAATAGCTCTTCACGTCATCCCAACCCAACAAATAACGCAACACGAACCATGTATGGGCACTGCGTTCACCCGTCAAACAATAGGTCACCGTCGGGTTTGACGAATCCAGCGCACCGAAAATCTCACACAATTCATCCATGCTGCGGAAATTGCTATTTGGATAGACTGTTGAGTCCCACGGAATGTTCACTGCGCCGGGGATGTGGCCCGTCCGCAGTGTCGACTTCACCGTCGAGGAGGAGGCGTCATCGGAGGTCCCGCCACGGTATTCCTCGGGCGTACGGACGTCGATAAGCTGGGATGATTCGTAGGATTCGAGTAAGTCGCCAACAGAGATCAGTCCCGTCGTACACACGTCGGGCACGGGGTAGGTGGACTCCGGATTCTCCGGGACGGCAAATGTCGTTTCCCGCTCGGCCCTGGTCCACGCATCGCGGCCGCCGTTGAGCAGGCGGACATCCGGGTGCCCGTAGAGTGTGAAAACCCAGAACGCGAAGGCCGCCCACCAGTTGGAATGGTCGCCATAGATAACGACGGTGTCTTCACGACGGATCCCCTTCTCGCGCATCAACTGTGCGAATGCTTCGGGGGAGATGACGTTTCTGGTGATCGGATCGGAGAGGTCCCGTCGCCAATCAATGCGAATGGCCGTGGGGATGTGGCCGAGATCGTAGAGCAAACTGTCTTCGTCCGATTCGACGACGCGAACGTCGGGGGTGCCCAGTTTTGCCCCCAACCATTGTGAGGTAACAACTTTTTGCGGGTGAGCGTAGTCCTGAAGTAAGGGGTGGGGGTCAAGTGGCGCGGCCATGGTTCCCAATCCTATAAGAAACATGGGGTAGGGGAAGGGGACAGTGGGTAGCAATCCCTTCTGCGCAAGTAACAGCGGCGCAATATAACCGCACTCGGGGGTGAAAACGGGTGGTGTCATTTCCCACAACTCAATATCCAGCGTGACCAGGGGAGGTCTATTAGTGTTTTAGCTGGTACATCCATTAATTCAGGGCTTGTGCAGTAGGGATTAGAGGACTCTGAAGATGGTAGTGACCTGCACCCACACCACATGGGGGTGCGAGACGTAGATAGCGCTCACTCTGTATCCCACAGCGGAGAGCCGGGTTTACGTCGATACCACCAACCGACGGCAATACCGAGGAGAATAGCCAGTGCAGAAGAACATCGTTGTGTTCGAAGTTGAAGGCGGAAACGATAAGGGACCCGATGGTCACCGCAAAGACACGATGCCCATCGTTAACGCAATTAAAGCTCACGACGGCTGGGATTCAGAGGTCATCTACTACGACAACACCAAGGCCGACGAGATCTTCGAAAAAGTATCCACATCCTCAGGTGGCTATATTTCTCGCGTGAACCCCGGCAACATTCCCGGTGGTGAAAAGGGCTACTTCGAGTTGCTCACGCGTTTGAGCGACGCTGGCCTCGTTGGCATGTCAAGCCCTGAAAAGATGATGGACTATGGTGCGAAAGATGCGCTGGTGAAGCTTAATGGCACGTCGCTCGTGCCCTCGGACACGGCAGCGTACTACGACGTCGAGAGCTTCCACGAGACCTTCCCGAAGTCGCTCTCGTACGGCGAGCGTGTGCTCAAGCAGAACCGCGGATCCACGGGCTCCGGCATCTGGCGTGTTCGTATTGAGGACAAGGAACTAGCCGACTCTGTTGAGCCGGGCACCGCTCTTCCGCTCGACACCATGCTGGTCTGCACGGAAGCCGTCGATAACCACACGGAGCACAAAAAGCTCGGCGAGTTCATGGACTTCTGTGACCAGTACATCGTTGGCGATAACGGCATGCTCGTGGACATGCGCTTCATGCCCCGCATCGTGGAGGGCGAAATCCGCATCCTCCTCGTCGGCGACAAGCCCGTTTTCGTCGTTCACAAGAAGCCAGCCGCTGGTGGTGAAAATTTCTCGGCCACCCTGTTCTCTGGCGCGCAGTACACCTACGACAAGCCGGAAGAGCGGCAGGACCTCATCGACGAATTCGCCGCTGTCCGCCCTGTCATTGCCGACAAGTTGGGTGGCGACGGTAACGTGCCGCTGATCTGGACCGCTGACTTTATGCTTGACGACGATGAGGACGGCGAGGGCACCTACGTCCTGGGCGAGATCAACTGTTCATGCGTGGGATTCACCTCTGAGCTGGACATGGGCATCCAGGACATGGTTGCCGAGGAGGCGATCCGTCGTGTTGAGGAAGCCAACGCCTAACAGCTCTGACTGGTTGTTATAACAATCTGCCCCCATCGATGCGTTACCGGTAGGGGCACTTGGTGCGCGGGCAGCGTCATTGTGGCGTTAGCGCTGAGTTGATGCGCGGCGACCTTTGCGGCGTAACCACCACACGCGGATGGCGCCGAAAATAGACAGGACAATGACGAGGCCGATGTTGCCAAAGAGGTCGAGGATGACGACACCGATGCCACTTTGGCCAGTTGGATCTTGGTACGCGAGGTAGATGAACGGGATGGCAAACCCGGCGTAAATTCCTGCGGCGGCTGCATAGGCCCCCGTGTAGATACGAGGAGTTAGGCAGGACAGCGCCGACGCCGATCCCACCATCAGAACCATGACGGCAACTATTTGGTACGGCGAGGTGTTCGTCGGGGGCGGCCAGGTCGGCATCGTCGTTGGTGACCAGGTTAAACATACAGCGGCCGACACGAGGGCCGCTACGGTTGACCACAAGAAAATGGTGAACTCACGCGTTGCGGGGGTGCCGCTACCACCCGGGGATCGATCTGCCTCGTCGTGTTCTGTTCGTCCGCGTGATACGCCATCTGCTGCCTGGGTGCCGGCTTGGGCATTCGGCGCTCCGCGTTGGCGTGCCGTTTGGCCTGCTGCTTCAATCCGGTACGTCGAGCGGATGATGATGTACCACACCATCAGCGGAAGCCCGAGGAGAAATAGGAGACCTAGTACAACTGACACCGGCTGTCACTCCCTGTGCCGACTACTGTGCGCCGGGCTGATCATCGATCAGCGGTGACACGCATGATGGGTCAGAGTCCTCGAGGAGTGTCCGACAGCGGTCGTATTCGTTGGCTTCCCCGATAGCTCGGGCTGCACGGGCCAGAGCGGCAATGGCTCGGAGTACCCCGCGGTTAGGCTCATGTGACCACGGAACCGAGCCCCATCCTTTCCACCCGTTCGTTCGCAAGGCGTCAAGACCACGGTGATAACCAGTCCGGGCATACGCGTAGGCCGCAACGACCGCGTGGAGATGATCGTCGTGGAGATTATTCGTGGAACTCTGAGCAGCTGTTACATCTACGGAACGTAATGCATCCTCGGCAAGCTCTGCCCAGGCGAGTGAGCTTGTGGGCACAGCGACGATGACGTCGTTGAGGTTCTTTCCCTCGTCAATCAGCGTTTTCGCGGGATCGGCGGGTAGTTCGATGGGTGCGGGGGCTAGGAAATCACGGTGCTCACTCATAGGCTCAGTGTAAATGCGCCCACATCACAATGCTAGGAACTAGATTGCCTGCCTTCAGTGTTGCGTTGGCTACCGTTGTCGGCTAGTTGGCGCTAGCGGTGCTATTGCCTGGGCCAATTCCGTTTTCAATACCGGCGATGATGAATTCAACTTTGCTTTCTAGAAATCCTGTTCCCGACATGTCCTTCATGCCGAAGACATCATCGTTGTCATCAGCCGATGTGGTGTACCGGTCAAGCGGAGTTTGTCCGGCGTCGTTGATTGTTGTGAACGACCGCATCTGAATAAACGTGGTGATGGTGATATCACCAATAAAGTCCACGGCGAATGATGCGCACGGGAACCCACCCGGAATATCGAGGCGAACCAGCCGATCAATGAGCCCCCGAAACCGAGCGAGAGCATCGATGATGGCCTCGGGTTTGGTCATAATGACCGTGGGCGCCTCGGGGTAACGGGAGAACAAGTCCCACGACCGGGAGCTAAAAAGCCTCAGCGCGTCCTGCCACGTCGTGGCCACGGCTGGGGTATTAATGTGCTCGGCAAGCTTGTGCATCGCCGCTGCTTGTAGCTCATCTCGCGAGTTGAACATCCTGTACAGTGCCGGCGGTTTAATTCCTAGTTTGTCGGCAACACTCCGGAGACTAAAACTAGCGACGCCTTCCTCAAGTGCGGCTTGTATGGCTTGTTCCTTGTCGAAGACGGGTTTGCGACCGGGCCCGGGGCTCAAATTAAAGACCACCCTTGTGCTGCTTCGCGGGCACTCCATAGGTGTTGATACATTCCACTCGATGCGATGAGTTCATCGTGGGTGCCAACTTGCACGACCTTACCATCCTCATCGAGCACAACGATCGTGTCCGCATTGCGGATCGTGTTGAGCTTATGCGCAATAACCAGTACCGTCGAGCGATCTCGAAGATCACTGATGGCCTGCTCGATGTGCGTCTCATTATCAGGATCCAACGCCGACGTCGCCTCATCGAACAACACAATTGGTGCCCGTTTGAGCAAAGCCCGCGCGATGGAAACCCGTTGACGCTCGCCACCAGAGAGCCGGTTTCCGCCTTCGCCCACGGTGGAGTGCCACCCGCCGGGGAGCCGTTCGGCAATCTCATGAACCCCGGCCAGGGCTCCGGCGTGGTACACGTCGTCGTCAGTGGCATTGTCGTTTCCGACTTTGATGTTGTCGTACAGGGTGGTGTCGTAGAGATACACATCCTGGAACACCATCGCGATCTGTTCCATCAGCTGCTCAGTGGGCTGGTCTTTGACATCGACGCCACCGACGCTCACGCTGCCCGAGTCGACATCCCAGAAGCGGGCTATGAGACGGAAGAGCGTTGTCTTTCCGCTTCCCGACGGGCCGACGATCGCAGTAAGACCATGTTGAGGTGCAGTGAAGGAGACGTCATGAATGACGGGATTGCCGCTTTGATATCCGAATGTTGCTGACTTCATCGTCACTGTGGCTGGCTCGGGGAGAGACACGCGTTCGTTGGGCGTCGGTAATTCGGGTGCGGACATAATCTCTTGGACCTGCCCAATGGGTTGACGTGCAACTTCAATGGCCAGCGTATTGCCGACGATCTCCTCAAGGATCTTGGAGAACCGGAGCGACACACCGATGAATGCCACTGTTGCAATGGGTGTCAACGTGCCGCTTGTGCCCAACACCACGGCCACGATAATGAGCGCCACGGTGATGGCTTGCGCGCCGATGCCTGAAATTACATTTCCCGCCAGGCTCACCCACAGGTCTTTATTGTGGCTGCGGTAGTTCTCAGATCGCGCGTGGTCGAGTGGCTCATACGACTGTGCCCGCCCGGAGGCTCGAAGCGACGGCTGCGTGTGTGCGAATTCCGTCACTCGGCTGGCGAAGTCGATTTCGGTCGGAACAGTCATCCGTTCGCCGGCCCGTTTAAGAGCGCGGGTTGCTGTCGTTAATAAAAGTATGACCGGAATAGCGATCAAGAAGACGAGCCCGAGTTGCCATGCCCAGAACCAGGCCAGGACGGTCATCACAATCATGGTGGTTAAGCCACGAACGAGTGGTCCGAGGAAGTGCGCCGCGCCCTCACCAACCTGCATGAGGGATTGGGTGAGGAGGATGGATAATCGCGATGACACCGTGCGGTCGAACCATCCTAGGGGAAGCCGGGCTACTTTATTGCCGACGTTAATAGTGCAATTGCGCAGCAGGTCCATGGCCGCCATATACCCGGTTGTTTGGTGGGCGTAGGTCATGATGGCCCCGGCGATGGCGAGAACAATGAGTACTAGGATCCAATGCGGCCATGTGAGCCCCATGGAGGTATCGCCATTGCTATAGGCGGTGATGGCGGGGATCACCGCGAAGATGCCTAGACCTTCGATGATGCCGAGGACGACGGCGAACCACAGGCTGCGGATGAACCTCTTATAGCCTTCGGTGGTGAGAATGTGCCGAAAGTCCTTGATAAGGAGGAGGTTGCGTGCCCACGCAAGGGTGGATTGAGATTCCGAGCTCATTGTGCGACTCCTTGTGTGAGGTGTTTCCAGAAGGGCTGCTCAGCCAGTTCATCGGCGGTGCCTTGGGCAACGATGCGGCCGTGCTCCATGACGCAAATATGGTCAGCGCCCGCGACGGATTCGGCATGGTGACCGATCGCGAGGACTGTTCGACCACGCGCAAGGCGGGCGAGCGCACGTTGGATCTCTGCCTCACAATCCGGGTCAGTGGCGGTAGTGGCTTCATCGAGCACGAGGACGGGGGCGTCGGCGAGGAGAGCGCGAGCGATGGCTAGCCGCTGCTTTTGGCCGCCGGAGAAGTCCGTGTGTCCGCCGAGCGTGGTATCAAAACCGTGGGGGAGCGCTTCGATGTCGTCGAGAATGTTTGCCTGACGTGCGGCCTCGCGTATGGCTTCCTCGGACGCGTTGGGGCGGGGTAGGGAGATGATGTCGCGCAGTGGCAAGTCCTGCAAGTAGGGGTTTTGAAGGACAAATGACACTGTGGAATAGAGCTCCCGTTCGGTTAACTCGGTTAACGGCTTGCCGCCGATGGTGATCGTTCCGGAATCGGGATCACGGAAGCGGGCGAGCATTGTTGCAAGAGTGGATTTACCGGAACCCGATGGGCCGACGAGGGCTGTCACCGTGTTGGGGCGCAGCCGGAGATTGATATCGCGCAATGCATCGACTTTTCCGTCGGCAGTGGAGTAGGCAAATGAAACGTGAGAGAAAACAATGTCGTGATTGCTGTTCTCGCTGCTGCCCTGGTCACTACTGTGAATACCCGCGCTGGCTGAAGCATTGTGCTCCTCGGGATAGTGAATTTGTTCGGTATCCAGTACCCCTTTGAGGCGTAGCGCGGCGTTGCCCGCCTGTTGATACGCCCATGCGGTCGATCCCAGAACTTCAATCGCCCGCGGGAGAATGAGCGCGATCAGGGAGCAGGTGAGAACCTCGGGGATCGTCACCCACCCGGCGATGGCCATAAGCAACCCACACCCCACGTTGATGGCCATGAGCGTCGACACCGAAATGAATGAGAGCGATAGAGCTGAGGCGCGGATAAGCGGTCCACACCATTCCCAGTAGAAGGCGGCGAAGTCTTTGCATGCCTGAGTAAAGCGGGCGTGTGTCACCCCGGTTCGTCCAAAATTCTTTACGACGTAGATGCCTTCGGTCAGTTCGACCGCTGCGGAAGAGATATCGCCAAGCTTGTCGTCCATTTCGGCAGTTTTGGTGCCCATGCCTCTCATAGTGAGTGCTTGCAGTGCTCCGTATATGGGGAAAGTGGCGATAGAGAGGAGACCGAGCCTCCAGTCGACGATGAATGCGTATACCAGGAGAACGAGTGGCCCGGTGACCGCCGCAGTTTGTTCCACGGGGGCGTGGGCGATGAGTGTATGAACTTGTTTGACATCATCGTTGATTGCTTTGCGCACTTTGCCGGTCGACGTATCGCTGAACCACGATAATGGTGCCCGCGCAAGGGTTTTCACCATGTCGCTTTGGATGATGTTGCGTAGACGCAGATCTGCGAAGTGCGAAATAGCCAGCGCAAGAGTGTATAAAAACGCTTGTGTCAAGAAGGCGTAGACAAGAATGACTGCGCTGCGTTTGATGTCGTCGTGGCTACCGTTGTTAAGAAGAAGATCCCCGATGTGGGTGAGTGCGACATAGGGGGCGACAGCGATGATGCACGACGCGAAAGCCAGGATCCTGCACACTAGCAGCCGGCCCTGAACGGGCTTGATGAGCTGTTTGAGTGCGGCTTGGCTGGCCTTCCGTTTGTTCGAGTAGTTTTCGGACGCAGCCGTCGGTGTTGATGGTGCGGATGTGGCGGATGTGTTAGCAGAAACTGAGGTCATTGGTTCCTCCTCGGTGACGGATTACCGCGTAAGGCCGGCTCGCTCGAAATGCTTACGGCTCATGCGGACACCGAACCACCCTCCGATAATGCCGAGGAGGACAACAGTGAATCCCCACCCGACGAGGACCGGCACAGAGAATAGTGCTTGCATATCATCGGCGTAGGAATCGCCCATTTGTTCACTGACCTGCTCGTAATAGCTGTCGCTGTTAAAGACCATGGGCAGCAGGGGAACAATCATCCAGATCTGTGTTGCGGCATAGGCGACGATGAAATTAGTGGGGCGGACACGGGTGGCACGGCCGGCTTGAGTGGCGATGAGATCAGCGATAAACCAGATGACGAGACCGGCCGGGATAATCCATATGGTGTGGCCCGGGGCCATGCCTAGACCGATGATGAACCCGGTGAGTGTTAATGCGCCGAGTTTGGGAACGCGCGAGACCAGCAAAGCGATGATCACCCCGCCGCCGATAATTCCTACCGCCCATCCGACGAACATGAAGGCCGGCCCAACGAAACCGATCATTCCGCAGATATAGAAGAAGACGAAGTCGATGACAGCAAAGATAGCGATATTGATAAGATCGCGCGTTGAAAGCGAAATATTCATAAGCATCCTTCCAGGTGTAATTCGTGATCTGCACAGAGGCTAATAAGCTCTGAGTCGTGGGTAATGACGATGACCACTCGCCCGTCAATCGCGAGCTGCCGGAGCAGTGAGGCAATTCCGAGTAGGTGGTGGGCATCGACGCCTGACGTGGGTTCGTCGAAAATGACAATTCTTTTGTCGGCGGCAATAGCCGTGGCGATTGCTAATCGTTGGGCTTGGCCGCCCGATAAGGACAGGGGGATGACGGTCGGCGACGTCGGTGAGTCCTAGTTCCTCGAGCAGATGATCCGTGTCGGTGTCGGCGGAGCAGCCGAGGGCGATTTCTTCGGTCACGGTGTCGCTGAATAATTGACGCCGAACGTCTTGTAACACGAGGGCACAGTGCTGTCGTCTGCGGCGGCGGGATAGCGGACGCCCCTCGTATTCGAATGAGCCTTGCGCTTTGTTGAGGCCGCAGATGGCGTGGGCCAGGGTGGACTTTCCGACTCCGTTGTGCCCTGTAATGGCTGTTATCATTCCCGACGGAAAAGATAGCACCGGGTAGGACAACACCGGGTGGCCCCGGGTGTAGGAAAATTGGAGATCCCGTAGCACTAAACCAGTGTCCGACGGGGAAGGCGGGGGAACCTCGACATCGGTAAAAGATAGTCCCCTCAGCCCCCGAGCGGTGCGTTCTTCGTGATCGAGGGAGAACAGTTCGGCACCTGTCATATGCTCGACGATGCGGCCATGGTCCATGCGGTAGACGTCGTCGACAAGATTGCGGAACAAGTGGAGGCGATGTTCGGCGATGACGAGCGTTTTTCCGGCACGTTTGAGGCTGCTGATAATCTCGCGGAAATCTGCGATGGCCTCGGGCGAGAGGTTCGAGGTGGGCTCGTCGAAGAAATACAAATCAACCCCGGCGACCAGGGCGCATGCGCATGCGACGCGTTGCAGCTCGCCGCCGGAGAGTGAATCGATGCGCCTGGTGAGGAACTGGGTGATGTGGGTTTGTCGGGCGGCTTCGTCGACCTTTTCCTTAATCACCGCGGGGGACACCCCATAGTTCTCGAGACAAAACGCCAGCTCGGTGTTCACATGGGAGGTGAAGAACTGTGTGCGGGGATTCTGGAAAATGGAGGAGGAATATCGCCCAATATCGTGCAGCTGAGTCGTGCCCACGTCGCACCCGGCAAAGACTTCGCCATCGAGGTCCTCGCCATAGAAGTGTGGAACCAGGCCATTCATGGTTCGAAGAAGTGTGGACTTCCCGCAGCCAGATTTGCCAACGATGAGCGTGACCGACCCAGGTGCAAGGTTCAGAGTGATATCCGATAGCCCGCAGGCGGGCGAAAAGCCAGAGGGGTACGTATAGCTGACGTTGCTGAGGGTAATGGGGGCTTTGGGGGAGTCCATTATGCGATCAACCCCCATCCGTTCGCGATTTCGTAGCCGCGGAAAGCCATCACCACGCCGAGGGCAATGAGCATACAGAGGTCAGTAGAGGAAAACCGGAGGCAACTCACCGTCGTTCGGGGGCCTGATCCGAGCCCTTTGATGATGGAGGCTGCAGAGAGTTCGTCGGCTAGCCGAGCACCGGCTGCAAGCAAGGGGATAATGACATATTCGACGGTGCGAAGAGGGTTTAAGGTGTTGATCTTTCGCAGCGCTAAGGCCCGACGGATCGCCTGGATTTCGGTAACGACCATGGGAAAAAACCGGACGATGACCATGATGGGGACGAATAACGCACGTGGAGCGTGCATGCGGGTAAGGACTGCGCCGATCTCGTCGATCCGGATAGCGTACGCGGCGGCAACTGTTGCACCAACGATCCCTGCAAATCGGAACATCCAGTACGCGACAAAAGTGAGGAACACCGACACCCGCGAGTGCCATAGGTGGGGAAGGACGTAAAAACAGCTAGCCCAGCCGACGACGAACAGCACCCACCCCATAGAGAAGGTGAGTGGAGTGTTTGCAGCGAGAAATACTCCGATAATGATGAGGGTGAGGATGATGAGTGGTAACGATGAGCTACCCATCACAACGAGGTTGCAGACAATCACGAAGAGAGCGAGGGTTCGAGGATCTGCATGTATACCCCTGCGTGATTGCTTCCACACGTGTTAGCCCTAACTACATTATGAAAAATTAAATTAATTAATAAATATAGAGTAAGTCGACTGGGGCGTCAATACGGGCTTGTTTGAAGTACCGTACCCGCCGCGGCGACGCGATGGCGGGCGTTCTTCACACGACGGCAGGCTTATTTCGCGTGCTCAGGGCGGTTCCAGAAGTCAGAAACCTCGTAGCCGAAGCTGTATAGTGCCTCCCTCACAAGAGGGAGTGAGAGGCCGATGACGGACGACGGATCCCCCTCGATGCGGTCGATAAACCATCCGCCCATAGCCTCAAGCGTGAACGCTCCAGCGCAGTTCAAGGGCTCGCCGGAATTCGCATACGCGCGGATATCAGCGTCAGACGCGTGTGCATAATGCACAGTGGTGGATACGGCACGGACGAAGGTGTCGTCATCTGTCGCCGTGGTATCAAGGTTGATAATGCAGTGCCCAGTAATGAGTCGCGCGGTTTTCCCACGCTGGTTGGTCCAGCGACGAATTGTTTCCTCGACGGTGTGGGGTTTGCCTTGAAGTTCACCATCGAGATAGAGCATCGAATCCGCACCGATAACTACGCGTGGCGAGGGGCTATCACCTCCAGGGTGGACCGAGGTGAGATGTCGGGACGCGATAGCCGTGGCTTTTGCGTGAGCGAGAGCGCAGACTTGATCTTCGGGGGATTGATCGCGCACAGTGCCCAAAATATCCTCCTCGTTGACCTCGGGCGGCTCGGTGACTGGTTCGACGCCAGCAGAGCGAAGGACGGATAACCGCGAGGGGGAGGAGGACGCCAGAATGATCATGATCCCATTAAAACACGAGGGAGCGTGAGGTCAGCGGCCCTAGTAGACCCTCAGATTCGGGACGTTCTGGGCATTCGATGTCAGCGTAGTCGTGAACGTCTCGTCGAAGCGTCCCCCATTATCCTGTGTCTCTGCGGGACACGACCGTAGATTAGCCAACTTGCCGGCAGTGGTGTAGAGGTCTTGTGCGGTTGTATCCGCGGTGAGTGTGGCGCTTGTCACGGCGTCGTCACTCCTTATGGTTCTCAATCCTTATGGTGAAGAATAAGAAACATGACTCACGACGATAACCACAGGGCTAACGAGGACTCAGGCGACGAGCGGCGAAATGCGCAGAACGTGCAGATAAGGCCGCCGTTGGATCATGAGCGTGTGGTGAAGGCTCTTCGCGAACAAGGGTGGAACAATGTTGCGATTGTTGAGTCGACGGGATCGACCAACACCGATCTTCGTGCGGCGGCCAGTACACTGCCGGATCTCTCTGTGCTCATTGCTGAAGAACAGGTGTCCGGTCGGGGCCGTATGGGAAGAGTGTGGAGTGCGCCCCGGCACAGCCAAGTCACGGTGAGTGTTTTACTCCGGCCGGAGGTACCGCCAATGAAACTCGGATTGCTCCCACTTGTCACTGGGGTGGCGGTGGCCGATACGGTTCGCTCGTATGGCATTGACGCCCGCGTGAAGTGGCCTAATGACATTGTGGTGCGGGGAGACAAGATGTGCGGAATCCTCGCCGAAGCGGTCAGTATGTCTGATAACCCCACGGTGGTCGTCGGGTTCGGACTCAATATTGATCTGACCAAGGCGGAGCTGCCCATTGATAACGCAACCTCGTTTGCCCTGGAAGGGAAACATGTCGACAGAACAGAGGTAACCATCGCTGTTCTGGGCTCGCTGCTCGAGAGGCAGAGGCAATGGCGGACTGCTGGGGGATCGATATCGTCGTTTATCGACGATTACACAGCGGTGTCCGCAACTCTCAACGAGTCGGTCAGCGCTAGGTTGCCCAGTGGTGGACAATTGACCGGCACAGCGGTGGGTATCAGCGACGTGGGCGAATTGTTGATTCGCGATGCTAGTAGGAAGACTCATACGGTGGCTGCCGGTGATATCACGCATTTGCGTTATTTATGAGGCTGTGTCCCGTCGCCCACTATGATGTTGCAGCAGACAACACTGTCCACGCCGAGAAGGGAGGTGCCCTATTGTGGCCATCCGAAGCCATGTGTACCGACCGACGGATGACCTCGACGAACGCGATGGCCGCAGAGGTTACGGAGGCTCCGACCTGTGGGGCCACGATGATGGTGTCGAGCCCCTCGACGATGATTCGCTGGGTGCCCTCTCACCATTCAACGGCGGCTTCCCTGACTATCGCATCGCGGATGACGAAAGAGTACTCGTTGACGTCCATTCCAAACGGAGCACACTCGTCTTCCCGGTTTTAGAGACAATCCTCATCAGTGGAATCATGTGGGGAATCATCGGCATGATCGATGGCGCCGCCGGCCCCTTCGTCGACGGTGGCTTCGGCGGACTACGTCAGTTCCTTCTCATAGCCTGGATCATCGCCATAGCGTGGTTTTTCGCCCGCCCGGTGACGAAGTGGTGGCGCAAACGGTTAGTCGTCACGAACTATCGCGTCGTCGCTAGGTTCGCTCAAGACGATGTTGTCGATATCCCATTGGACCAGGTCACCGGGCTGCATCGTCGGCGATCAACCTTAATTTTCGACGTTTATCGCATGCCCCCTTTGATGGTCCCTAATGTGGCAAAAGTACGCAGGGTAAAACGCGTGACCACCAGACGTCTGCGCCACTGCTGGTAGTGGCCCCTATACTTAACCGGGTGAGTGCTAGATCGGAAGATACCGTAGACAAGGCAGATCAAGATAAGGCAGATCGGGTCGCGTCGGACTCGCATATCGAAGGCCAGCCCACCATCGCTGTCGTCGGCGACGGACAGCTGGCCCGCATGATTCAACCTGCCGCGGCGGAATTGGGGCAGTCCTTGCGGTTGCTCGCCTCAGATACCTCCGCGTCTGCTGCACAGATCATTCCCGACGCGGTCATTGGTGATTACACCAACCTTGACAACCTGCGTCGCGTGGCTTCGGGGGCGACCGCTGTCACTTTTGATCACGAGCACGTACCCCCGGAGCATTTGCGAACATTGCAATCCGAAGGGGTAAACGTGGAGCCCGGCCCCGACGCGCTGCTTTACGCCCAGGACAAGCTGGCCCAGCGTAAGAAGCTTCGCGAGATGGGCCTCCCCGTGCCGCCCTTCATGGCGATGGAGTCGGTCGACGACGCGCGCCAGTTTTGGCACGTCATGGACGGGGAAGTATGCATCAAAGCGTGCCGCGGCGGGTACGACGGCCATGGCGTCTGGTTCCCCGAATCCGAAGATGAGTGTGCGGACCTCGTCGCTACCCTCATTGACGACGGCACTCCCGCGATGGCTGAGCGCAAAGTTCACCTGGTCCGCGAACTCTCCGCGATGATTGCGCGCACGCCATCGGGCGAAACTGCGCTGTGGCCCGTCGTTGAATCGGTGCAAAAAGACGGAATCTGCTGGTTGGTTATTGCTCCGGCGCCGGGACTGGAGCCTTCTCTTCGCGACGAAGCCCAGCGGATTGCCACACGCATTGCGACGGAACTCGGCGTGACCGGCGTGATGGCTGTCGAGCTTTTCGAGACGACGGATGTGGATGGCGATCCGGCCGTCGTGGTTAACGAGTTGGCGATGCGGCCGCACAACACCGGCCACTGGACGCAAGATGGGTGCGTGACCAGCCAGTTTGAGCAGCACGTGCGGGCGGTGGCGGATATGCCGCTCGGTAGCACCGAGATGACCGCTGACCGCACGGTGATGGCCAATGTGCTGGGTGGGGATGAGGATCCCGATATGGCCTGGTCAGAGCGCATGGTTCATGTGTGGGAGCGGTTCCCCGAAGCAAAAATCCACTTCTATGGCAAGGGGTTCCGGCCTGGGCGGAAGATAGGGCATGTGAACATCTCGGCATCGTTGGTGTCGGAGTCCGGGACAGATTCAGCTAGCTCCTCCGGTGAGCACTCGAATGCTTTGTCTCCTGATGATGTACGGGAGAAGGCCCAGGAAGCTGCCTATTTCTTGGTTCATGGACGCTGGCCGGAGACTGCCGAGTAGGTTCGGCGCAACTAGGCAATAAAAGTTCCGGGCGAGAGAGGACAATTGACATGAGTGACAACAGTGGACAGACAGCCAGCACTGATTCGCAGCCCAACGGCCCCAAGGTAGGCCTCATTATGGGGTCGGACTCAGACTGGCCAACGATGAAGCCGGCCGCCGATATTCTTCAGGAGTTCGGGATCCCCTTCGAAGTAGGCGTGGTTTCAGCACACCGAACCCCACAGCGTATGCTCGATTACGCAAGTCAGGCCCACAAGCGGGGCATCTCGTGCATCATCGCTGGCGCCGGCGGAGCAGCACATTTGCCCGGCATGGTGGCGGCAGCGACGCCGCTCCCAGTCATCGGAGTTCCCCGTCCACTGGACAATCTGGAAGGCATTGATTCACTCCTCTCCATCGTCCAGATGCCCAGCGGCGTTCCCGTCGCCACGGTTAGTGTCGGCGGCGCTAAAAATGCGGGCCTCCTGGCCGTGCGGATTCTGTCGGCAGGGGATCCGTCGTTAATCACGAAAATGGTGAAGTACCAGGAAGATATGGAGACCAGCGTCCTGAAGAAGGACCTTGCGCTCCGCAAGAAGCTCATGTCTGGTGCGGAGTGAGCTGCCAGAAAGTGAGCTGCCAGTGAAGAAGACCGCGCGCACTCCTGCAGCCGCGATTGCCCTGACCGGAGCTGGGGTGATCGGTTGGTCACTCTCTTTTCTTATCGACGCGGGAACGTGGCGCTTACTTCCCGCGGGGCTCGCTGTGACCGGCGCAGTGGGGGCGTGGACAGCGCGGAAGATGGGCCGAGCCCTTCGCACGCCCGACGGCCGAGGGCCTATCCACCTGGTTGCGGTGACGGCGACAGCGTGGTGGACGTCTACCGTCATCCCGGTCGCATGGATTGCGCTGATGCCGACGGATGTGCAGCCATTCGTCAGGGTTATCACTGGCGGGTATTCGCTGGTGTTCGTCGCGCTGGGTGGCGGCTTCGTGTGCTTTGTGCGTGCCGTGCGGCGTCATCGCTCAACGCCTTGGTCGCATCGTTCGGGCCAGTATGACAGTCCTGGTCAGCATCATGCAGGCGTTCCGGAGGGAATTATCGTCTGCGGCGCCGGGCTCATTCAAGGTCGGGTGTCTCGCGTCTTGGCGTATCGTGTCGACAAGGGGATAGAAGTCTGGCGTGACACAGAGCGCGCACATCCGTCGGAAAGCTCCTGCGATGAGGGGCCCGAGCGCGAGCCAGTTTTGGTTCTCTGCGGTGGCCGGGGAAATGATGAGCCACGTCCCGAGGCGGAAGCGATGGCGGAGTACGCGTGCGAACAAGGCATGCAGCCGCAGCAGATTGTGGTTGAAGACACCTCGACGACGACAGAGGAAAACCTTCGGCATGCTCACGTGATTATGACGGAGCGGTTGGGGAGGGAACCGCAATCGCTCGTGGTGGTGAGTACGGATTTCCACTGCATACGCATTGACATGATCGTGGAGCGGTTGCGTCGCACCGGGCTCTTTCGTGAATGCGATGTTGAAGTTGTGGGGGCGACGAATCCCCGCAGCGTGCAGAACCATAGCTTGTTGAGGGAATATGCCGCGGTAGGAATGCACTACGCGAAGAATTTGTTCCGTTAATAGTGTGGGTCTTTTGCAGGGCGGCCACGTTTGTGAAGAAAACCTCACTACAGGCGCGTGGATGGTGATTAATGTCCTGAATGCGCCTACAATCGACAACTGACCTTCACCAGAATCATTACTGAACCAATCCGACTTATGAGGTGAACATTTATGTCTAAGCTTCTGCGTTTCATGGGCCGCGCGGCCATCGCCCCTGTTTTTATCGTCGGCGGAAAGAACGCCTTGGACAACTCCGAACAGCTGTCCGGAGTTGTTGAGCAGGCCGCTGACAAGCTGGGAATTAAGGAACTCCCGGTTTCCTCCAACCTTCTTGTTCAAGCAAATGGTGTTTCGATGATGGGCTTGGGAACCGCCTTGGGCCTTGGCATTTTCCCGCGCCTTGCAGCACTTGGCTTGGTGGGCTCCCTCGTGCCGACGACCTACGCCGGCCACCGCTTCTGGGAGGAAAGTGAACCAGAGAAGAAGAACACCCAGGTTCTGAGCTTCGCGCTGAACACCGCTATCGTCGGTGGTTTGCTGAACATTGCAGCCGCTCCGCGCACGAAGCACAAGGAAGTTTCCAAGAAGGAATCCCGCCGCGCACGCAAGGCAGAGAAGAAAGCTGCACGTGCAGAGCGTAAGGCCAAGATCGAATCAGCAAAGAGCAGTGGCTTGCAGAAAGTTGGCCGCACCGGCGGGAAGCTAGCTTTCCTGACCAAGTGCCACTCGAAGTGCCACTCCAAGTAAATTCTGCTTGGTAATTTTTAGATGAAGCGGGTGCCGACGAGGCATCCGCTTTTGTCATGCAGTGATGATGTTGGGGCCGGTGTCGGTGCCGGGGCTGGAAGGTGCGCCAGATAGCGCCCTTATTGCGCGTTATTGTGGGTAACCGCTGATAGCAGCTTTTTCTGTCGCCGCAATATCGCTGTATCGGCCGTCATTCCGGTTGGCTTCATCGGAATAAATGACAAGCGACCCATTATTCGCCCAGGTCCCGACGGCGACGATCAAGAAGTCACGGATGGTTGGCCAGGCGCTCAGAAGCGTACGGCGTGGCTGAGGTGTGTTCTCGCTGTCGTCCGCCACCGCATCATTGTCATGAAGTTGCGCCTCATACCAGCGTTGACCGGCGTCATAGAGTTCGCTGACTGTCAGAAAGCCGTTGTGGCCGCGGAGAACGATGTGGTCGGGATCGTCCACTGCGGAGTCGTCGCCCATAAAAGCGTCCGGGCACAGGCGGGCCTCGCCAAAGAGATCCACCGGTTCCTCGACGTCGAGTTCGTCCAGGTCAACCCCAGTGTCTTCGACCGAGCGTCCAAAGGGGTCGTCGGTGCAGAGATAAACCGGAGCGTCAGAATATGCCGTTACGCTGTCGGTATAGCGCAAGAACGGGTTTCCGGTCCGAGCGCCGGCATCCCCTGAAGCCTCCGCGCCATCTGCGCCCGCGCCCGAGGACGCAAGCAGAGATTCAACAAACGCAACAAGGCCACCGGTTTCGGCATCAGCGTCGCTCTCGTCGTCGATAAGTGTGATGCCAGCTCGAACCGCTCCGAGGATGACCGCGGCGGTCTGCCACCGGGCTGGCATAGCCACGGCCACAGAGTCGCCGGGCTCCATCATGGCTTCATCGAGAAAATAATTCCCGAGCTTGGACGCCCAATTGTCCAGGGTGATGGTGCTGAACTCCATGTGGGACGATTTCCGCGGGTCGAGGGAATCCACGTAGACAGTCAGGCGTGGCGCACTGGGGTCGTGTTTCAGCGCAGCTCTCAGCAGGTCCATCGGTGCTCCATTTCTAGGGTTGCGTCGTTATTGGGTTGCGCGCCGTTTGCGGGGCGGAGGCGGGTTGCCCCGCCGGCACACACCCGCTAATTCACGCACTTGGGGCTGTCACCAGCATCAAACTTCGGCGACTCGCCAGGCTGAGTATTGGTCTCGCCCTTCTCACCAGGTCCGGCATCGCCAGCACTTCCAGCCCCAGCGTTCGCATCCGCGTTGCTGCTGTCGTCGGATTCTTCTCCATCAAGGTATTTCTGCAGAGAATCCTCGGTCTTGCCCGGCCCGTTGTAGTCATTAGTCAAGTACACATTGATCTCGTTATCCGAGAGCGACGAGTCCTGCTCCACCTTGAGATGCAGCTTCTGGGCCAGGAACTTCGCGGGGTGCGAATCCGGATCGGCAGCCTTCACGACGCTGGTCTGCGAGCTGCCCTCGGTGTCATTCGCTGTGGTCCCTTCCGCGTAGCCCTCGCTAGTCGCGATCTTCGAGACCCTGCTGGCCAGGCCAGTGACGGACGAACCATTCGTCACCGTCACCGTGTATTGCGACGCCATGAAGTCCCGTTCGACCGGTTCTTCCTCAGTTGAGCTCTCGGACGGCGATTCGCTCGAATCCTTGTGGTTGTCCTCGCTCTTCTTCGGTGGCTCCTCGCCGACGGTCTTCGCGACGAACGCCTTCACAGTGTCGGGATCGACTGTGACGATCGATTCGCCATTGTCGCCCGTTCCATCCAGGCTGGTTGTCGGAATGGTTTGGAATGACACATGCCCGCCGGCAACATCCTGCATCTGCGTCGCAAAGCTCATGACATCCCAGTCGTTGTCCAACACAACCGACCGCTCAACAGCCTCGGAGAGTTTCGAGATTTTCGACGTGCTCGTCAGTGTGTCGGTCGAGAGAATCTTGTGAGCCAATGACGCCATGAACGCCTGCTGGCGCGCGATGCGGTCAAGGTCGCCACGAGGAAGGCCGTGGCGCTGGCGGACGAAGGATAGGGCGTCCGCTCCGTCGAGAGTCTGCTTGCCCTTCTTGAAGTACGCCCCGGAGAAGTCGTCGTCAACGTCGTTGTTCAGACAGACCTCCACGCCACCGACAGCGTTGGTGAGCAGTACAAACCCCAGAAGCCCGATCTCGGCGTAGTGATCGACCGTGATTCCCGTGAGGTTCGCCACGGCATCGATCAAGGCGGACCGCCCAGCTTCTGTGGACTCCTTATCTATGTCGTCCTTGTCCTTCCCCTCCTCCTGGAGCTCCTTTTCCTTCTCAAACTTGGTTGACCCGAACACCGCGTTGATCTTCGTGTTACCCAAGCCTTTTGTATGGATATAGGAATCGCGGGGAATGGAAATGGCTGTTGCCGACGACCCATCGTTGGGCACACGGATGAGGACGATCGTGTCGGTATTCAGGGTTGCGACGTCATCCCCGGCGCGAAGCATTTTCGCCTCTTCCTCCGTGAGGGGGTTGCCCTTGGCATCGGTGCGTGAATCCGCGCCGACGAGGAGGATATCGGTGGCGCCGTCCTTCGCTTTGCCCTTTTCGCCGAGCTTGAGGTTCCCGGCGGAGGCCATCTCATTGCCCAACCCGCCGATTGCTTTATAGCCGACGGCGGGCAGTATGACGCAGACCAACGCCATGACCACTAGAAGAGACTTGACCGCCCGCGACCCGACCTGTTTGTGGCTGGGACGTGCGTTCGGTGGTGCCTGAATGACGCGGGCTCCGGCGGCGCGATTCGCAGGGCGGTTTCTCTCGTGCGATGGACGTGATGATTCCGCGTAGGTGTTCCTGCGTCGGTACGCGTCGGTGGACCGGTGGCGGTGATTGCCGCGCTCGCGAGGGGCGCGGTCGCGCAGATTCTCGTGACCTGAGTGGTCATCAGGGGTGTGACGTGAGGCGGAATAGCGGGTAGATCCGTTGTAGCCGCGACGCCCGGCGCCAGGCTGTTCGCTGGTGGCGTCGTTGGTCCCGGCTCCGGATGGCGACTCGTGGCGATAGGAACTCCGCCGTGATGCGTCGCGGCTACGTTCGTGCGACGAGTGTCCATGTGAGTCGTCACCGCGCCAGTAGTGCCCCTTCGGGCCCTGGCCTCGAGAATCGTCAGTCCTACCCATACAAAAAATTCCTTTGGTCGATAGCTATGCCTACACATTAAGGCGGCATGACCGTGAAGCTTTTCGAGAATATACAGCTTACGCTGTAGTTTATGCGAGACGCGATAACCGTTTGGCATGTCGAACGTCATGATCGTTATGACGGAGCACACATGGGAGTACATATGGGTAGCGAACGACGGTGGTGCGACCCGGCCCCGTGTACACAGGCACAAGGAGAGTAAAGACCGTGAATATCCTCATCGCCGGAGGGCGAGGCCAACTAGGAACCGCGTTAGCAATGACTGCTCCGGCATCGGTACGTAGGGGGCGCATCTCATGTTTGGGGCGGGCGGACTTGGACATAACCCAGCAGGACGTTATTCATGATGTTCTGGATTCGGAACAGCCCGACTTGATCATTAACGCCGCGGCCTACACCGCCGTGGATCGCGCCGAAGACCCTGCTCACCAGGACGCCGCACGTGCCGTCAACACGGATGGTGCCGCGTATTTGGCGCAGGCGGCCGCGCAGGCAGAAATACCGTTCATCCACATCTCGACGGATTATGTCTACGGCCAGAGCGACGCCGTCGAACCGGATGGGGGCGACGAGTCAGCCAATCAGGCGGAAGCATCGGAGCCCTTCGTCGGCGGGCACGCACCGCTACGCGTCGACACCCCTACCCACCCGCAGTCGGTCTATGGTCGTACCAAGTTAGCCGGCGACCGCGCCGTTCAGAAGGCATTTGAGAACACCGACGTCCCCTGCGTCATTGTCCGAACCGCGTGGGTCTATTCCGGCTCGGCCTTGCCGGACCACCACGATTTTGTCTCCACCATGCTGCGCCTGGAGCAGCAGTCCCGCGGCGACGATAGCCCCCACGTCCGCGTCGTTAATGATCAGTGGGGAAGCCCCACCAACGTTTTCGACCTTGCCCGCGGTCTGTGGGAGCTCTCGGGCGCGTCGTCGGCGACGATCAACTTTCCCACGATCCTTGCCCCCGGGAGCGTCGTGCATTGCACGGGAGCGGGCGCGTGCACGTGGTGGGACGTGGCGCGTCGAGTATTCGCAGAAGTCGGGGCAGATCCAGATCGTGTTATCCCGATTTCGAGTGAGGATTATCCGACGGCTGCGGCGCGCCCTCATTGGTCTGTTCTTGACAATTCGTCGTGGCTCGCGCTGGGGTTGACACCGCTGCCGGCCTGGGAGGATGGTGTCCATCGCGCTGTCACCGGTGTGTGCTGATTCACCGCGGGATCGAGTACAGTATGGAACCTGTGAGCGATAAACAGGCAGAGTCACCAGCAGAACACCAGCTCAAGGAGGATCGAGCTCCGCTAGCCATCGTGACCGTGACCTATTCGCCAGGGGATCATCTCCGTCGTTTCCTCGATTCTCTTGCCGACGCGACCAGCCGGGAGTTCGTCGTCGTGATGGCTGATAATGGATCGACCGACGGCGCCCCGGAAGCGGCTGTGGCGCCCAATGTGGAGCTGCTTCGCACGGGCGGAAATGTGGGGTACGGAACCGCGGTGAACATTGCGGCTCGTCTGTTGGTCCGACGGCGGGGCCACGACAACGCGGTGGATAGCGAATTCTTTGTGATTGTGAACCCCGATGTGGAGTTCTCGCCGGGATCGATTGACCGCATGATTGAGGCTGCCCATCGCCACCCACGGGCCGGAGCGGTGGGCCCGAAAATTGTGGAGCCCGACGGCAGTGTGTATCCGTCCGCCCGGGAAGTGCCGGAAGTTATTAGTGGTATCGGTCACGCGCTACTGGGGACGATCTGGAAGGATAATCCCTGGTCAAAGAAGTACCGACGTGGCGCTGACCTTGACCGCGAACGTGAAGCAGGATGGGTGTCTGGTTCCTGCTTGCTCGTGCGGTGGGATGCGTTTGAATCCATCGGCGGGTTCGACGAGCGGTACTTCATGTATATGGAAGATGTTGACCTGGGCGATCGGATGACCCACGCGGGGTGGCAAAACATCTTCACCCCAGAGGCGACGGTGACTCACGCGCAGGGCCACTCCGCGAATAAGCACAAGTCAACGATGCTTCCAGCCCATCATGACAGCGCCTACCGGTTCCAGGCGGATCGGCACCCTGGGCTCCGATGGTTGCCGTTGCGTGTCGCGCTGTGGTGTGGATTGAAAGCGCGAACGGGAATTTTTGTCGCCTTGGCTGGGCTGGATAGTCATACCAAAGGGCATCAGAGTTAAAGCTTCATAAACGAGCGGGGGACTCGACGGAAGTGCGGGGCACGTCGTCGCCCCTAGGCGCGGGAGCACAGTTTTGTCCTAGGGGAGTGGTAGTTTAATCGCGAATCGTTGTACGCACGCGCGTCGGCCACTTTTCGCGCGTCCATTGATAGCGGTGACACAGGCCGTTGATCTGGCTTGGAGTCACGCACGTCTAGAAAGGCATGAAAAAATGGTCGTTGATTTCAGGGGTGCCCAAGGATGGGCACAGGATTCTGCAGATCAACAGCAGCTAGAAGTCGGTGCGCATCTCGCAGAGAACACGGATGCCGTCATTCTTGTGGGGGGTAAAGGGACGCGCCTGCGTCCTCTGACGAATTCTGTACCGAAGCCAATGATGCCGACGGCGGGGGTGCCTTTCCTGCAGCATCTGCTGGGCCGGATCAAAGCGGCCGGGATGACCCACGTCGTGCTGGGAACGTCGTTTAAAGCAGAAGTGTTCCAGGAGCACTTTGGTGATGGCTCGGACCTGGGCCTCGAGATCGAGTATGTCGTGGAGGAAGAGGCCCTCGGCACGGGCGGCGGTATCCGTAACGTGCTGCCGTCGCTCCGGCACGATAACGCCCTCGTTTTTAATGGCGACGTGTTGGGCGGCACGGACCTTCGCGCGGTGTTAGGAACTCACGCGACGAAGGATGCAGATGTCACCATGCACCTGGTGCGCGTTCCTGATCCACGTGCTTTCGGTTGCGTGCCGACGAATGAGGACGGCCGGGTGACGGCGTTTTTAGAGAAGACGATGGATCCGCCGACGGACCAGATCAACGCCGGCTGCTACGTCTTCAAGCGCGAGATTATTGGCCGCATCCCAGAGAACCGTGTTGTGTCTGTTGAGCGGGAGGTGTTCCCGAAACTCCTTGACGACGGCCTACGCGTGTATGGCCACGTCGACCAGGCCTATTGGCGCGATATGGGTACGCCGGCTGATTTTGTCCGCGGTAGTTCGGACCTGGTGCGTGGTATCGCGTATTCGCCGACTTTGGTGGGTAAGACCGGGGAAGCGCTGGTGGATTCGTCGGCGCAGATCGGCGGAGGTGCGCTCTTGCTCGGCGGCACCTACGTGGGGCGCGGCTGTGAAGTCGGCGGCGGTTCCCGCTTAGATACGACGGTCCTTTTCGACGGTGTCGAAGTGGAGGCGGGCGCAACCTTGGAGCGGTGCATCGTTGCCGCCGGTGCCCGGATTGGTGCCCGGGCTGTTCTCCGCGACGCGGTGATTGGCGAGGGGGCCGTGATCGGTGCTCGGTGTGAACTGATCGATGGTGTCCGCGTGTGGCCCGGGGTGAATATCCCCGATAGCGGAATTAGGTTTTCTACCGACGTTTAGCTTCTGCGGGAAGGCTCTATCCCACCCATTGATGAAAAATCGATAAGGAAACGTATATTGATCATGCGGAACCGGTAGGCCACAATATCTAGTGGTCTGTGGGTTAAGTATGAGGGTATGTCGTGTTTTCTCCGAAAAAAGGTCAATGTCCCGATGTAACCTGTGTGACGGATGTGACTAAAGGGGTTTATGTGGCGTGTTTGTGCAGGTTACGGGGCTTGACGTATTCGAATTACACGTGTGTAATCGTTCTGTAGAAAGACTTTCCGCCGACACGGAAAATGTGCTTGGTTTGTCCTTGCAAGAGTGGTAATGCCCGGTTTTTCCGGGCGTATATGATTCTCGATCAGGGCGAATGGTGCATACCAGGCGGAAAGTGTGCGAGAAGCGTGCCGGCCTGCACAACATAAGACCCCACAAGATGTAGTGCCAGCTTGTCGGCCCGTTGACCGCATGAATGACCCTTGATGTGAATACCGCGACGCGTGCCAGTAGCCATCCACCCCGGCGCGACCACGTCGTTTAACCAAAAAGGAGAGGCATGGCTGATTCATCCGCGCACTTCCCTCGCGCTACCCTCCATGCGCTCATGGGGGAGGAAGTTACACAGCCGGACCAGCCTGGCGATGCCTCCTACTCGTCCGACCTTGCCGAGGACTTTGATATCCTTTTCGATTCTGTGGAGCAAGAGTGGCAAGAACAAGCTCTCTGCGCAGAAACAGACCCTGAGGCTTTCTTTCCTGAAAAGGGTGGTTCAACCCGCGAGGCAAAACGTATTTGTAAAGCCTGCGCGGTTCGTGACGAGTGCCTTGAATACGCCCTCGAGCACGACGAACGCTTCGGTATTTGGGGTGGGTTATCCGAACGTGAGCGTCGTCGTCTGAAGCGACAGATCGGCTAAAACGGCCGGGTAAAACGCCTGACTCATTCCAGATCTGGATCGATCATGCGTGGCTCGACGTTTAAATACGTTGCCACCAACTTCCCGATAATGTAGTGAAGCAATTCCGACCGCTCAGTCATGTTCTGTGTGCGCATTTCAATGGGGCGTCGGAAAACAACAATCCGGGGGCGCGTCGGACGGCCATCATCGTCGACGCCGGCAGGTATCAGCCGGCCCAGAGGGACTGCGCCGTCGGCCACCACTTCGTCGGGCCACACCGTTGTCAATTGGCGGGAGCGCATGCGTGGCACAGTGTCTAGCGCGATGTCCAGGTGTTCTAATTCTTCCGACCATTGCTCGTGGATCGGGGCGTAGGCGTCTAAAACGGCTTGGTCGAATTCTGCCGGGCGGCTGGTCCACCGTGGAACTTCGGGGGGTAAGATCGGCCCACGTATGCCACGACCGTGGCGCTCAGCTCGGCGGGAATAATCCATGCCACCAACACTAATGGGCGCCGCCGACAGGATGAATCATCCACGCCGTCGGTATTGAGGACATGGGCAGCTAGACTAATGCGACGTGAACGAAAAGCGCGTGAATAAGAAGCGACTGTGCTGCCGCCCCGGTTGTGGCCGACCCGCAGCTGCGACCTTGGTGTATTCGCACGCGGAGGCCCCCTCTCCTTAGACGACAATCCCCACAGTTGGGATTTGTGTGCGCGCCATTCCGCGCAGTTCCGCCCGCCCGAGGGGTGGACAGTTATTCGCGACGAACCCAACGTTGACGACGTTGACGACATGACAGCGCTCTTAGATAGCGTCAATGATCCTCAGGGCGGCAACCACCGTGTCGACGCCGGTTCCGTTGCTGGTCCCGGTGCTCGGTTTGGTGCGGGTTCTGGCGCTCGTCATGCCGACGCAACCCAGGGTGCAGTTGCTGATATCCAAGACACCATCTCGCGCTTAAACGGACACCGCGGTGAGGCCGCATGCCACCGCAATGAGAAGAGAACATTCTCGACGGGACCCTCGACTATGAGGTCGCAAGCCGACCGTCACGGTGCCGACGGCTACGCAGCCGACGCCTATAACAACGACGGCTACAACAATGACCCCGGTACCGACTCCGACGATGACGCCGAGTGGGAGAGCGAATCCCCTCTCCTTCAAGCGGCAAAAGAACGTGAGCGTCGTCGTCGCCTGTGGCGTGGCCGCGGGGAAGAACCCACCGTGGAGTCCTCCTATGGAAGGTCTGTCATCACGACGGGCCAAACGAGCCGTCACCACAGGCCGGACAATCACCACGCGTCGCACGTCGCACCCCATAACCGGGTTGAACCCCACCGCGCCGAGACCGAGGAGGAACCGTCGACAAGGACGATGCGAGGGGGAGCGTCGAACCACTCAGAACCACACGAGCTCGCGCAGGGCTGGTCGCGGACACAGGACTCGTCGGAGGTTCGGCACCCGTCGCTGCATAACATTCCGGGGCGTAAGCGCGGCCATCTTCACGCCGTTCCGGACCCGGATCCGGATGGCGATAGGTGACATCGATAAGTCAAGCCCGTGTAAGATAACTGCGAACATTATTCAGACGAAAGGATTCCCGTGCCTGCGCGTGATCGCTCATTTGTTGACTCCGTTATCAAGGCTTACGACGTCCGGGGGGTCGTCGGGGAGCACATCGATGAAGCTTTTGTGAAAGAGGTCGGCGCCGCGTTTGCTCGTCTGCTCCGGTCGGAGGGGGAATCCACTGTCGCCGTCGGGCACGATATGCGGGAAAGCTCACCATCGCTGTCCGATGCTTTCGCCGAGGGCGTCATGAACCAGGGGCTCGACGTCGTCAAGGTCCATCTGTGCTCCACCGACGAGCTGTACTACGCCTCCGGGAGCATGAAGTGCGCGGGGGCAATGTTCACGGCCTCCCACAACCCGTCCCAGTACAATGGCATTAAGATGTGCCGCGCGGGAGCTCGGCCGGTGGGGGAGCAGACCGGATTGGCTGAGATCAAGGATGACCTCGTGCGCGGTGTTCCGGCGTATGACGGCGACCGGGGTGAAGCGACGGACAAAGATGTATTGCCCGGCTACGCGAAGTTCCTCAATAGCCTCGTCGACCTGACCTCCTCACGTCCCCTCGTTGTTGCAGTCGATGCCGGCAACGGAATGGGCGGGTACACCGTCCCCGCCGTTCTGGGTGGCCTTCCTCTGGATATTCGCACGCTCTACTTCGAGCTCGACGGAACATTCCCGAACCACGTGGCCAACCCCCTGGAGCCGAAGAATCTTGTGGACCTCCAGAAATTCGTGGTTGACCAGAAGGCCGACATCGGACTGGCTTTCGATGGCGACGCCGATCGGTGCTTCGTGGTCGACGAAAAAGGCAACCCTGTCACTCCGTCCGCGATCTGCGCACTCATCGCCGAGCGCTACCTGAGCCAGAAGCCCGGCGCGACCATCATTCACAACCTGATCACCTCCCACACCGTCCCCGAAATGATCACGGAGAACGGTGGGAAACCAGTGCGTACCCGCGTCGGCCATTCCTTCATCAAGGCGACGATGGCAAAGACGGGCGCCATTTTTGGTGGCGAGCACTCCGCTCACTATTACTTCACCGAATTCTTCAACGCAGACTCCGGAATGTTGGCGGCCCTCCACGTGCTCGCCGCGCTGGGCTCGCAGGACAAGCCCCTGTCGGAGCTGATGGACCACTACTCGCGGTACGAGGCTTCCGGCGAAATCAACTCGCGTCTGGATTCCGCCGAGGCTCAGCGGGAGCGGGTTGAGGCCGTGCGCGCAGCGTACGCCGACTGCGCCGAGAGCATGGATGAACTCGACGGCCTCACCGTCGAACTCAGGAACGGTGAGTGGTTCAATGTGCGTGCCTCGAACACGGAACCGCTCCTCAGGTTGAATGCAGAGGCTAAGACCCGTGAGGCCGTCGATGCCCTCACCTCGGATGTTTTAGCGGTTATTCGCGCCTAGAATAGGCCGTTGTGTACCCCCGCGAAACGCTTGTAACGGTAGCTCAAGAAGGCGCGCGCATCCGCGCCGTCGCCCGGTCACTATCTGACGTGATGTCAGTCCTTGACCTCCTGACGATAGAGAGCACGCCCGACGGCCCCAGCGCAGAAAGCCTGCGTTCCGACTTTTTCGGTATTGCCGACGACACGACCGACGATTCCTCTGAGGATCTCCGTTCCTTCGCGAAAAGTATTCCCGACGTTGCCTGCGGCGTCGTGATCGTGGCGTGTTCGGATACCGCAGTTCACGCTGCCCGTGTCGCGGTCTCGCTGATTCCGGATCCGTCGGTCCCCATTGTGGTGGTGGACCGTCTGCCTCGGTACGTGGGAGCAATGGACTGCGTGATTGTCCTGACGCCGGATCCTGCGGACCGTGAAGCGGAGGAAGCTGTGGTGCGGTGCCGGCAGGTCGGGGCGATGGTTATGGTGGCTGCACCGACGTCGGGACCTGTTGCGGAGGCAGGCGCAGGGTATGGCCTTGTTGTCCCGGACATTCCGGGTGTCACGGAAGAATCATGGGGTCGGTATATTGCCACCGTGACGGGCGGATGTGGTCTCGTCGGCCAGCTGCCGATTCAAGGCGTGTTGGATTATGCGGCAGATGCTGTTGACCGTGAGATGGAAGCTAGTGGTCCCGAGCGCGATGAGTCCGTGAATCCTGCGCGTCAACTGGGATTGCGTATGAAGGATCATCGAGTGGTCATTGCAGGCGATGGTGCTACTCGGCATGTTGCTTCGTTCGCCGCGATGCGGCTTCTTCATCTTGGGATTGTCGCTGCTACCGCCGATACCGCTGAGCTTGCTCGGTTTTATTCGGACCTTCACCGGGGGACGTCGATGGATACGGCCATCGACTCGTCGGGAGAAACGGGTACCGGGTCGGGCAGCGTCAGTAGTGACGTCGATAAGTCAATTTTTTATGATCCGTTCTTGGATGCTCCCGCGGTTCAGCCGTTGGCTGCTGTGGTGGTGCCGGGTCTCGGGGGATATTCGGTCCGGGGGAGGAATGAGGAGCCTGATGCGGGGGTGTCGCGGGCATATCCTTCCGAGCAGGAGCTCAGTAGACTCGAGAGGTATTTTGATGCGCGGCCGGTGACGGTGGTGGATCTGACGGCGTCGGATCTTCATTCCGCGGTCGCGTATATCTGTGTTTTGGCTGCGCGGTGCGCGGCCGCTGCTGCCTATGTTGTTGCTCAGGAGTGATGGCGGTGTAGGTAGCTTGTCTGCATAAGTTTTGTGGCCAGCACATTGTTTTGGGCAGCACGTCACGCTGCACGATAGATATTTTTAATGGAGGTTTAGATGGTTCAGCCGCTCACTGGGGCAATTCGTACGTATCCGTGGGGGTCGCGCACGGCGATAGCGCAGATGGCTGGCCGGCCAACGCCGTCGGATCACCCGGAGGCGGAAATGTGGTTTGGTGCCCACCCAGGTGCCCCGGCAACAGTGGATGGCGAACCCCTGGATGTTCTCATCGCGTCGGATTCCGTCAGTGCCCTGGGTGCTGGCATGTCCCGAGCCTACGAGGGCCGGTTGCCGTTCTTGATCAAGTTGCTTGCGGCGGATAAACCGTTGAGTTTGCAGGCTCATCCGACGAAGGAACAGGCGGAAGAGGGGTGTGCCCGGGAGGACACCCTGGGTATCGCGCGTGACGCGTTGGAGCGGAATTACCGCGATGATAATCACAAACCCGAATTGATCGTGGCGCTCACTCAGTTCGACGCGATGTGCGGTTTCCGCCCGGTTGAGCAGACTCTTAAGCTTTTCGACGCGTTGTCCGTCCCGGAATTAGAGCGCTATCGTGTGCTGATCTCCGGGATTCTTCCCTCTGAAGGGTTGCGCAGCCTGGTCACGACGTGGATTACTCTTCCCTCTGACCAGCGCAAAACGTTGATCGCTGCCGTTGTGGAGGGGGCTCGGGCCTACCGTGACAGCGGTAAGACGGAGTTCGCGATGGTTGCCGACCATCTGATCGAGCTGGCCGACCGCTACCCGTCCGACCCTGGCGTCCTTTGCGCGTTGTTGCTGAACCACATTCGTCTTGAGCCGGGGGAGGGGATTTACCTCAACGCGGGCCAGCTGCACGCCTACGTTCACGGGTTCGGTGTGGAGATCATGGCGAACTCGGATAATGTGCTGCGCGGTGGGTTGACCTCGAAGCATATTGATGTTCCCGAGTTGGTTCGCGTGCTCTCGTTCGATCCTCTGCCGGATCCTGTGATTACTCCGAATCAATTAACGACGGGCGGCTCGGCCTCGGGTGAGTCCGCAGGCTCGCAGTTCTCTGCGCAGGGTGTTTATTATCCGACGCCGGCGCCTGAGTTCCGTCTGCAGCGCTGGGAGTTGAATTCGGGTCAATCGGTTGCAGTATCGAGTGTGGCCAGCGATGGGAAGTCATTGTCGGAGGCATTGGTTGGGCCTGCGATTGTTCTGTGTACGCGCGGCACTGTTCATGTTTCGCAACCCTCAGTTGATGACGCACCAGCGTCGGAGGGGGATGACCACATTCGTGGCGATGGCTTTGGACCGCTGGATCTCATGCCTAGTAAGGCTGCGTGGATCCCCGACGATGCAGAGAGCACCCTCGTGACGAATAACAGCGATGAACTCGCTGAAATTTTCGTTGCGACGGTCGCAGGTTAGTCGGAGCGACTACTCGCCGGGCCGCCCGTGAGAAGCGCCGTCCCCGGCTACTACTCGCTAGAACCGTCGTCGGCTCTGTTCGCCCCGGTAACGGCGGTAGTGTGCGGAACGGTGGCAGTGGGCTCCTGCGTCGGCGCTCCACCCTGGTTGCCCTGACCAGATGGCGCATGTATCGCACTCGGGTGGGTCGTTGTCGGTTGGGCAGCTCCACCTCGAGAATTCGTGCCATTCTGTGTATCCGTCGGAGTGGGTTCTTGCGGCGGCTAAGCAGATGGTTCGGATGGCGCCGGCGCTTGCGATGGTCCCGGGGAATCCGCAGAGTCGGTGGGCTTCGCATCACTAGACGGGTGGACGCTGTGCGGCTCCGAGGGGTTGGCGGTCCCTCTGCTCGGGGTGGGTTTCTCGTCGTTGTCGTCGGCTACCCACACTCCATCTTTGTTTCGATGCATGGGGACAGCTTCGGACTGTGCCTGCGCGACCGAATCGTCGATAATTTCCCGAGCTTGGTGCAACTGACTACTGCTCAGGACGCGTTGCAGGCTCTCTAGCGTCTTGGTAAACCACAGCCCAATCCCCCGCGCGTTATCCGAGTCGTCCGTGGACTCGCCGGCATCAGATGTGCCACTGTGCTGCCTCATTGCGGTGTTGCCGCTGTCGCGCGGGATACCGAGCGCACCGAGGTGTGTCTCGCCCCGCTTGGTACCGGGAGGCAAGATGGGGTCCTCGTCCCATTGAGTGTTGGCGTTCGACTGCTCGTGGGATTGCGAATTGTTTCCCTGCGAGCTATTTCCGCTTGAGCCGTTTCCGGTCGAGCTGTTTCCGCTCGAGCCGCGGTTATTCTTATCGCCGCTGGTAACACCGTTGCCGGACTGGTTACCTGACTGCGTGTAACCATTGCTCTGAGCGTTCCCGGAGTTTCTATTCCCCTGACCAGAGTTGGACGTGCCACCACCGTTCGACCCCTGTGAGCCAGCGGCTTCAACGTCGTTAGTCTTGTCATTTGAAGATACCGATTCTGTCTCGACGGTGGTGGGGTGTTTCATGGTCGACGAGGCCGTCTCGGGTGAGGAGAGCTTCCAAACACCTACTCCGATAGCGCACGCGAAGACCAAGCCAGTCCCGACGAACGTGTAAATGGGAAGGCGGCCGCGTGACGGTGGAGCGCCGTTATATACAACGCGTTCCGACGACACTGTCTGAGATGCGTCACTGGAACCAGACAGCGAGGAACCGTCGGCAGATGAAGATGATGCCGATGATGCAGAGCGTGATGACGGCGTCGATTGTGACGAGGAATTCGTGCGTAGTGAGTCGTCCGTTCGCTCGGACTCGGAATTATTCCCCGTGGTTGGATTGTTGTTGGTCAATCCGTGGCCTCCCTTGAGTGACGGCCGTCATCCCTTGTTTCCGCGGGAATTGGTACTCGCATCAATAACTGTGGAAGAGAATAACAAAAGAGTTACAAAATAGCTACGGACGTGCTGGTTTATGTGGGTAGCATCGGCAGGCCGCGTTATTGCACCATCAGGCCACGAAGGTCAGGGCAAAGCAGTGATAGCCTGGATTGCAGCGGGGGTAGAGAGCCATAAATGGGACATCACATGATCTATAATGTGATGAAAATCACTTCAATAGGTGTCCCGAAACACAACGGCAACTCGATATCTACCCACCACGTTAGGAGTGAACACTGTGCCAAAGAACGTTGAAAGCTTTGAATTAGACCACACGAAGGTGGCTGCGCCTTACATCCGGCGCGCATCCGATTACGAGATCGCTGATGGCCACACGATCGTCAAGTACGACCTACGGTTCCGCCAGCCGAACAAGTCGCACGTCGAGATGTCAACGATGCACGCGATCGAGCACAGCATGGCCGAGGCGCTCCGCGACCACTTAAAGGGAGTCATTGACTTCGGCCCAATGGGGTGCCAGACCGGTTTTTACTTGACCGTAGACACGACTGCCGACGGCCCCACCTGGGATGAGGTTGCCGACGCTGTCAAGAAGGCCATCGCGGATATCGAGAAGTGGGATTCCGTGCCCGGCGCGGGAATTAAGTCGTGCGGTTGGGCGGAGCACCACGACCTCGACGGCGCCAAGAAAGAGCTGGCGGACTTTGATGCCCGCAGCGATGAGTGGAATCAGGTTTTCGCGTGAGCGGTGACGAACCATCGGTCATGTCCGACGTTCCACGCCCGGGGCGTACCTATGGCGAATCTGATTCATCCGTAGCCCTGCTCATTGCGGCAATGCCGGAGGAATTCGACCCGCTGAAAGCGCGCTTGGACGACGCTCACAGCGTCCACCTTCCCGGTATTCACGACGCTGTAGTGGGCCGTCATGGTGGCAAGACCATCCTGCTGCTTCTCAGCGGTATTGGGCTGGTGAACGCGGCGCACGCGGCCACTGTTGGGTTGTGTTTAGGGCCGTCCGTTGTGAGCGACGGAACTAGTAACGACGGATCCGCGAATGGCGCAGCGAGCCAATCCGCCGAGCCCGGCGAGATCGGCTGCGTGATGTCCATCGGCACAGCCGGTGTTGTACCTGGTCGTGCCTCAATTGGTGACGTCGTGGTAAGCGAGAAAGTTGTCCCGGGCGACTTCGATCTCACGGCATTCGGCTACGAGCGCGGTCAGGTGCCGGGCCTTACCGCGGGTTACCCGGGTGACCGCGATCTGCTAGCAGCTGCAGATGCCATGGAAGCCAAAGCGCTCGGCTTCGTCAGCGTGGATCGCTTCGTCGGCATCCCCGAGGCTGCCGCGATCCGCGAAGTTTTCCCGGACGCGTCCGTCGTCGATATGGAATCTTCGGCTCTTGCGCAGACGGCGGTTCTTCATGAGACGCCGTTTATCTCAGTGCGGTCCGTGACCGACGTCATTGGGGAGTCTGAGACGTCCGTGCACCTTGATGAGGTTGATAATTCCTCGGTCCAGGCGGCAAATGCTGCACTCGACATTCTTGGTCGGGTGTAGGTCGGCATCGGCCTCATTGCCGGCCATGTCCTAGCCACGCGGTAGGCTCGGTGCATGATTGTTGCGTGTGAGGGCATCGACGGCGCGGGCAAGAACACCTTGGTCACCGCCATAGAAAAAGAGCTGGTGGAGAGGGAAAAGCCCGTCGCGCTGGTGTCTTTTCCCCGCTATAACGATTCCGTTCATGCCCAGTTGGCCCGGTCCGCGCTGTATGGGGGGATGGGGGATCTCGTCGATTCGGCATGCGGCATGGCCACCTTGTTCGCCCTTGATCGCGCGGAGATCGCAGATGACATCGCCGAGCTGTCGGAGGACGGATATTTCGTGCTCATCGACCGTTTCGTCGCATCCAATGCTGCATACACCGCAGCGCGGTCGGGGTGGGATGGGCAATCGCCGTCGCAGGACAATCCCACGGTGTCGTGGATTGCTGAGCTCGAGTTCGAGCGGCTAGGTATTCCGGTTCCGGATCTCCACATTTTCTTATCGACGCCACCGCGCCTGGCTTCTGAGCGAGCCGTGGCCCGCGAGGGCGAGGATGCGTCCCGCGCTCGCGACGCGTTTGAGAAGGATAGCGATCTGCAGCAGCGGACGGCTGCAGTGTATGAAGCATTAGCACGCGATCAGTGGCAGTCTCCATGGGTTGCTGTCGAGCCTGGCGAAGTCACCCGGCAGGCCACGGAGGTTGTCGAGGCCATCTTGCGACATGCGTGAGAGCTGGCCACCATCTGCGTCGACGGGCATTGCGCTATAAAAACGTCACGCCGAGTGGAACGTCACGCCGGGTGAGGCATCAGATCCCGTAAAGCGTCGACCAAACGGTCAAGATCGTCCCGCGTGTGCGTCGCCATCGTCGTCACGCGGAGAATCGCCTGCCCACGAGCGACCGTGGGATACCGAATCCCGGGGACGTGGAATCCACGCTCGCATAGCCCATGGGAAATGCGGACGGCATCGGCTTCGTCGCCAATAAAAATCGGGATGATGGGGGTGCTGTCGCTTGTCCCATCGACCAGCGGGATACCGTGTTCTCGCAGCTGATTGCGCAGGTAAAGGGAGTTTTCCTGCAGTCGGTGGACGCGCTCGGGCTCGCGCAGAATTGTCCTGACGGCGGCTTGTGTCGCCGCCACTGAGGCCGGCGCTGAGGAGGTGGAAAACACATAGCCGCGCGCACGGTTTCGCAAGAACTCAGCCATAGGGGTGGAACAGCACACGGCCGCGCCTTCTGATCCGAGGGCCTTGGACGCGGTAATGACGAGCAGGTCCGGCCGCAAGTCAGAGTCATGCGACAATTCCGCGCCACCATCCTGGCGTCGAGCGTCGCTCCAATACTCGATGATGCCGTGACCAGTCCGACCCAGCGTTCCCGTGCCATGCGCATCGTCGATAAGAACCCACGAACCATGTGCTCGCGCCAGCCGCATAATGCTGGGGAGTGGGGCAATATCGCCGTTCATGGAAAACACGCCGTCCGACACGATGAGTGTCCGTGGGCTTGCGCACTGGGCGAGTACGTTCTCGAGGTGCTCCATGTCCTTGTGCGGGTAAATGTGTACCGCCGCGTTTCCCCGCGTCGCCATCCGGACGCCATCGATCAGACTCGCGTGGTTGAGCGCGTCGGAGAAAATGGTCATTCCGGGAGTGTTCGCGGGGGCGGTGCTGGGGGCCTCGGGAATGTCCGTAGCCAGGGTGGCCAGAATAGCGCCGTTTGCTTGATACCCGGTACCGAACAGCACTGCGTCGTCGTACCCGGTGAACTCAGCCAGGGTTCGTTCCGTACTGGTGTGGATGGTGAAGTTTCCCGTGGTCAGGCGGCTGCCTCCAGTTCCGGCACCATAGTGTTTGAGTGCCTCGGTCGCGGCTGCGATCACATCGGGATGTTCACTGAGCCCCAGATAATTGCTGGACGAGAAGAGCACTGCGTCGGACCCGGACACTGTTGTGTGTGGTGTGGGTGCCGACGAGAACTCCAGCGGGTAGCGCCGCAAACCCTTGTTTTCCCACGCGGCGAGCGAGTGTTCGGCGAACGTTGTGAGGTCAGTTGGGAGATCGGTTGTAGGAGTGGCGCCGAATGCGTCGGGTTCATCGCGGTGTGCCGAGCGATTGTCCTGTGGCGGCCACGGAATTCCATGCACAATCACCGCAGTGTTCTCGAGGTAATCGATGCAGTCAGCAATCTCGTCGTCGGTTCCACGTACAAGGAAGACGCGCCCGCCCTGTGGGCTGTCCGCGGGTTTGATGTTCTCAATCCGCACGTAGCGCCCCGGTGTGCTCACATATCCGGTCGTGTAATCGGGGTCATCAGAAATGCACAGCTCCGCGCACACGGCGGGGTGGTACTGCACTTTCGACGCCAGCGTCAGTGCCTCGCAGTAATACGGTTTCGCTGCCGCCGAGGACGACATTTCTTCGGCAGCGTCGGCCCCCGTCGGCATGTCATTCTCCAGGGCCGTTACACGAACTCCGCGGATATCTTTCGTATCCCTACGCTCGCCGGTATCGGCGTCAAGAAGCATTGCGCCACGCATCCCCCGGATACGTGTCAGAACGTTAAGCGCGTGCTCCGCGGTCGGAATTCCTGCGTCGCGAAGAATCTCCGTGATCGCGCGGTGGGCGTCGTCGACAGTTTGTGTATGGCGCGTTTCCCGGGTGAGAGCAGGAATATGTGTGATTTCATCCTCATCAACACGGTGGACACTGACAACAACATCATCGGGTCGCCCATTCGAGTGCGTCCAGGCCCGATGCTCCAATTCGGTCATTGTCCGCATGATGTCCGACGCCGACACGATGCGTTCCGCGCCAGAAATATGCCGATCAGAGTGATCGCGTGATTCAGAGTGATCACAGGATGCACCGTCGCTGGTGCTGGGCGATGACGAGACCCGCGCGCTCGCCCGCATTTTGATGCTAAACCGCACCGTACACTCCTTTTATCAGGATCTGATGAAGGGTAATACCCGGAGCTATCGTAAGTTGCTGCGACTGTGTCCCAGCCATATGCCAGAATATAGAAATATGAAGACAAAAATCCTCGTTGTCGACGATGACCCGGCCATTGCGGAAATGCTCATGATCGTCCTTCAAGGTGAAGGGTTCGACACGGTCGTGGTGGGTGATGGTGCAGAGGCCGTGACCGCAGCATCCAACGAGGAACCGGATCTTATTTTGCTCGACGTCATGCTGCCCAGCATGAACGGTGTCGACGTGTGCCGGGCTATCCGGAAGACGTCAGGGGTGCCCATCGTGATGTTGAGTGCTCGGACCGACACTGTCGACGTTGTCCTGGGGTTGGAGTCTGGCGCGGATGATTACATCAATAAGCCGTTCAAGCCGAAAGAACTGGTGGCGCGCGTTCGTGCGCAGTTGCGGCGTCGCGAGCAGGCCACGGGGGATACCATCCACGTCGGTGATTTAGTTATCGACGTTCCGGGGCACATCGTGAAGCGCGATGGGAAGGAAATTCCACTTACCCCTATCGAATTCGACCTGCTAACCCAGTTGGCTAGCCGGCCGAAGCAAGTACTCACGCGTAAGGAACTGCTACGGGAAGTGTGGGGATATAAGCAGCCCACGGACACCCGTGTGTTGAATGTTCATATCAACCGCTTGCGGATCAAGGTCGAGAAGGATCACAAGAATCCGAAGCTGATCCAGGCCGTCCGAGGAGTGGGTTACAAGATCGGTGAGTAGCGGAAACCCAGAGTCCCGACCGGGACGATTACGACACCCCCTCTTTGATCCGAAGAATCAAGAGGGGCTTAGTGTACTTGTCCGCCCTTCGCTGCGCGATAACGACTCAGACGGCCACAGCCGCTGGCCACTGAGCATCCGGCGTTTGTGGCGTCGAATCATCGACAAATGGCAGACATCCGCCCAGGTGAAGACCGTGGGGCGGATGTTTATTGCGTCGGCGATCGTTCTGTTCGTTCTGTGTTTCACACTCATTTCTTCCATGGCGACGCGACTCACCCAAGCGAAGGTGGAGGCCGCTCAAGACGGTATCGATAGGGCCTGGCGCGCTGTGGAACAGCAGATTGACGCGTCGGATACCTCGAACTCGATCCAGGTTCGTATCAACGCGGCCAGAACTGCCCTGACCGAGCGCGGTGGGGGATCCGACGCATCGGATTCGTCATCAGGCCCGGTCAACTCAGCTTATGAGCCGGTTCTGATTGCGCCGGATATCAATGGCGAGGACGTCGTTTCTCCCGATAACGCCCAGATTCCGAAAAGCCTCAGGAATTTTATTCACGACAATCAGGTGGCGTATCAGTTCGATACGTTGCGACGCCCCGACGGTAGTCGATATAAAGCCCTGATCATTGGTTCTCCGGTGTCCTCCGATGTGCAGGGCCTGGAGCTGTATCTGATCTTGCCGATGGATAATGATGAATCCACCTTGGCGCTGATGCGTGGGCTGATTTCCAGTGGCGGGATCATCCTGCTCGTCGTGCTGGTCGGCATTGTGTGGACATTCGCGCAGCAGGTCACGACCCCTGTTCGCACGGCCAGCCGGACTGCTGAAAGGTTTTCTCAAGGGCACCTGAGTGAGCGCATGGCGGTGAATGGCCGCGACGAGATGGCGCGCTTGGCCACGAGTTTTAACTCCATGGCGGACTCGTTATCCAAGCAGATTAAACAGCTCGAAGAGTATGGTGACCTGCAAAAACAGTTCACCTCGGATGTGTCTCACGAACTGAGATCACCCTTGACGACGGTTCGGATGGCTGCGGACATTATCGAAGATAACGCTGACAACCTTGACCCCGTGATGCGCCGTGCCTCGTCGTTGATGAACAAAGAATTGGGGCGTTTCGAGGGGCTGCTCAGTGACCTTTTGGATATTTCCCGCCACGATTCCGGCGTTGAGGAGTTGTCGCTCGAGCAGGTCGATTTGCTGGGTGCGTTGCATGATGCGTGGCTGTTGAACGTCCAACTGGCGAAGAAACTCAACGTGCTTGTGCGTTTCCATGTACCCAGCGAGCCGCTGTTTATGCCCATTGATACCCGACGGGTGCAACGTATTTTCCGCAATCTCATTGAGAACGCGCTGGACCATGCCGAAGGTAAGCCCGTCGATATCGCTGTTCGACGCAATGATCGGGCGGTATCGATCATCGTGTTGGACCACGGTGTCGGGCTGAAAGCGGGCGAAGAGGATCTTGTTTTTAACCGCTTTTGGCGTGCCGATCCGTCCCGCGTGCGCCACCGTGGGGGCACCGGGTTGGGCCTGGCCATTGCCCGCGAGAACGCCGCGTTGCATGGTGGCAAACTTGACGCGATTGGTGAAATTAAGGTCGGCTCTTGTTTCCGCCTGACACTCCCGATCGATCCCGACATTCCTGTCACGGCGAATGATGCTGCTCTGGACCTCGCAGTGGGGGGGAAGGCCGACGCAGCATTAGCGTCGTATCCGGAGCTGGTCGTGAAGACGTATGGCGCTGTGGACCACGCTGTCAGTGAAGCAACCGACAGTGACGAGACGAGTACTGGTGATAACGCCCCAGCTGGTGATGGTATACGAGCTGTCAGCGATGCTTACGTTGGTGGCGAGTTGAGTGATGCTAGCGCGGTTGGAGCTGGTGCGGCTGACGCTGGTGTGGCCGATGAACGCGGAGCGGCTTCGGATGGCCAACAGGCGTTATTCGTCCCGTCGGCGGAACCTTCTTTGAGCGGATCCACACAGAATGCTCATACAGAAAACTCGGATATATATCAGCCGAGTCAGGTCAGTGCTTCGACAGCCGAGAGCGCACCATCAGCCGAATCTGCGCAACCAACCGTAACTGCAGACGAAGTCATACCAGGCGAAATCGCCCCGAGCGAAGAGTGGCCGACGGTACATTCCGGATCCGCTGCCGACTCAGCCACCGGTCATGACGTCGAAAACAGCGCTGCCACCAGTGAGAAAGCCGTCGGTAGTGCAGCTGCCGAAGCCCGTGGGAATGATTATCCTGCTGAGGATGATTATTACGGCACGGAGTTAGAGGAAATCAGCGAAGAAGAACTCCGCGCGGCCGCTGAAATTGACGACTTCGACCCCGAACCGTCTGGATCGCTGCCCGTCGATACGCCCGCCGAAACTGACGCTCACACCCATTCTGAGGAGGACCAATAATGAACAAACCGTGGCCCTCGTCGCGACGCGGCCGTGTGGTCGCCGTCAGCACTGCATTCTGCATCGGGGTGGCGTCGTCATTGTCAGGGTGTGCCACTTTGCCCAGTCATAGTGATCCGAAAGCTATCCATTCCTACGCGCCGGGGGAATCGGGCACAACCGTTCCCGGGCCCCAAAAAGGAGACGCCCCCGACGAAGTGCTCCGCGGGTTCTTCTCGGCCTCAGCTCACCCGTCGCATAGTCACAAGGCTGCTCGCGCGTTCCTGACCAGCAAGTCGTCAGATGCATGGAAAGACGGCAATGACGCGTTCATCGTCCAGCAGCTCAACATTAATTCGTCAGGTCAACCGATGGATGATGAAGCGACATTCGATGTGTCGGGCTCCACAATTGGCGTCCTGGGCGATGGGGGAACGTTCACCCCACGGAGCGGCTCCTACCGTTCACAATTCAAACTAAAGAAAGTGAACGGGGAATGGAGGATCTCGTCGGTACCCGAGGGGATCATCCTGCAGAGCGTCGACTTCGAACAGACCTATCGAGCCTACTCGGTGTACTTCTTGGACCACACCGGCCGGTACTTAGTCTCCGACCGACGATGGATCTATTCCCAGCAGGACACGATTGAATCAAGCCTCATGTCGCTCCTGGCCAGTGGGCCGCGCCAGGAACTCGCTCCCGGCATTGGCACCGCTCTGCCTGCGGGAACATCGATCACCGCGAAGAGCGACAAAGCCGGCGGGTCTACCGTCGATATCAAGGGGCTGTCCCAAGTCAGTAGCGACGACCGCCAAAAGATCGCCGGGCAAGTAGTGTGGACGCTCATTCACTCCGATGTGCGCGGACCGTTCACCCTCATGGCGGACGGGGCACCCCTTCTGGACCAGGCGCACAAGTCGCTGAGTGCGTCCGACGTCTCTGACCTCAACCCCGAACCGCCAGAGATGAACACCCTTCACGCCGTTGCGGACGGAAGTCTCGAGACGATCTCGGCTTCGGGCGCCACTCGTGATCCTGGCCCATTCGGGCGTGACGGCAAGATCCTCTCTGCCGGGATTACGCCGAATGGCGGTCTAGCTGCAGTCGTGGAACGCGACAACATCGGGGATGATGACGAAGGACGTGCCCAGTCAGGCAGCGGCAGTAGTGTTTTGCGCATCGGGCACGTGATGGATACCGACGCCGACACCCGGGACAACGTGGAGGAAGCCGATGGGGCGGCGCAACCCATTGTGCGTGGTCGAACGCTCACCCGGCCGTCGTGGTCAGAAGACGGCACAGTGGCCTGGACCGTGGCCGATGGCAAAGAAATCCACCGCGTTGAATACCAAACCGGGACGGACAGCAAATCCGGGTCCGGGAGCGTCAAGAATGAATACATCGTGGATAACGACGCTCTCCGAGCCCAACTCCGCAGCGACGACGACGGAGACGACGAGAATAACGACCACAAAATCAGTGAATTCCGCGTCGCCAACGACGGTGTGCGGGCGGCCATGATCATCGGTGGCCGCGTGTTCACCGCGATCATCGCGCCGGGCGAAGGCGGTAAGAGCCGCATCATGTCTCCTCGCGAGCTGGGTGAGGTTTTTGTGGGCGATACCGCGACGAGCTTGGATTGGCAACCCGATGGTTCGCTCTTGATTGGCACGCAGTCGCAGGACGCGCCGATATGGAGTGTTCAGCCCGACGGCTCTGACGCAACTAGGCTGATCTCGAACAACGTGCAGGCGCCGGTGTCGGCCGTGGCGTCCACACGCAACGAGCTCTACATCACCGATTCGCGGTCGGTGCTCCAGCTGGAACGTAATAATTCGTCGGATACGGCAACGCAGAACTGGCGTGAAGTGCCGGGACTGCAAGGCATTCGCGCGCAGCCGATCGTCTCCTGGTAGCGCGGCTGGAGCAGACGCGGGGGAAACGCAGGCAACAAAGCGGCGGGGGGATAATGCCAGTGAGGTGGACGATTGGCTCGGTCGCGAGGGCAACAATGGATCTCCTCCTCCCTGCGGATTGTCCGGGATGCGGGCACCCCACGGTGCCGGGAGAACCGTCGGGGTTGTGTATTCGGTGCGAGCGTCTGTGCCAGCAGGATCCTCCTTTATTCACGACGCCACGCCTGGACCCCGGTATTCCCATCGTGGTGAGCGGATCGTACGGAGGCGTGCACCGCCAGGTGCTCTTGGGTGCGAAGGAACGTGGCCGACGTGATGCCAGGGATGTGTGCGGCGCGCTGATGGTGGGCACATTCCGATGGCTGTGGGCTAACGGGTACCTGCCTGATCCTCGGGTGGTGCCGTGGGTGCTCGTGCCTGCGCCGACCACACGTCGTGCGTCGCGCCAAAGGGGAGGTGACTTGGTGACGCGATGGTGCCAGGACATCGCCCAGGGAATATCTGGCGATATCAGCGTCGCCCCTGTGTTGCGAAGCAGAGGAACCAAGCGAGACCAGGTCGGACTCCCCGCCACCGCGCGGAGGGAGAATCTCTCGGGCGCAGTAGCCGTCGATACCCGCGAATGGGAGCGGTACATCAGGAGCGGATGGGCAAGCACGGGGATGACCGGTGTTCATCATCCACAAGTGATCATCGTGGATGATGTGGTCACGACGGGATCGACATGCGCTGAATCGGTGCTCGTTCTTCGCGCGCACGGGTGGCATCCGGCGATGGGGGTAGCGCTGTGTAGCGCGTAGCTCACTAAACCTCCTTGATAATGTCCGTTTAGTGCTTCTAAGAGCCATGATTTGGGTACCCCCATCCGCGAGATTGAGCTCATCCAGGTAGTCTTGAAAATGTCCTTGAAGGCAACTGTCGGGTTGCCGTGGAACCGGCGCCATACACAGTGCCGCAGTAAAAGAGCTGGATAGAAGCCATACGAGGCTATTACGATTCGCTCCGTGCGACACTGGCGCCCCTAGTGTTGGAGGTAGAGCTCGTGACCACACCTGTTGAGAAAGATGAGGCTGTCACACCGCAAGCCCAGGTACACCTCACTGGCCGTAACGTTGACATTCCCGATCACTTCGCCAATAGGGTCAACGCGAAATTGGCCAAAATTGAACGCCTGGATCCTACGTTGACCTCCTTCCACGTCGAGCTGCTGCATGAACCTAATCCGCGCCGCGCTGACCGTGCTGATCGCATTCAGATCACGGCGTCCGGTAAAGGGCATATTGCTCGGGCGGAAGCAAAGGAAGATAGCTTCTATGCGGCATTGGAAAGCGCAATTGGCCGCATGGAACGTAGTCTCCGGAAGGTGAAAGTGCGCCGGCAGATCAGTCGTTCCGGTCATCGCACACCGATTTCTGTGGGCGAGGCGACGGCTCAACTGGTGCAAGACGCCAAGGATGAGCAGAAGACGGAGCAGCCTGGCAAGTATGATGTTGATCCGTACGCAGCGGAGTTCGAGCCGGGCAAAATTGTTCGTCGTAAGACTCACTCGTCGACACCGATTAGTGTCGACGAAGCCCTCAGCGAGATGGAATTGGTTGGGCACGACTTCTTCCTCTTCGTGAATGAAGAGAACAACAAGCCGTCCGTTGTGTACCGGCGTCACGCTTTTGACTACGGCCTGATTACCCTCAGCTCTGAGGAAGAGGCTGCAGCAGAATCTGCCGACGCAGGCAAGTAACGTCTGCTTAGCACCGACGCTGCACGGCGGTAGCATTATTGCTGTACAGCCTGCTGCGTAGCGTTGTCGTTCAGAGACCAGTCCGGCTCCCTCGTGGGGCCGGCTTTCTCATGTCTAGCCACAGATAAGCAGCCAGATAAGTTGGCGTGGTTCACCCGTTAGTGGTCAACACCGTATACTGCCAACCGAGTAGACTGCCCGTGTTATCTATGCGCACCTGGTGGGGCATACACTCGCTGGTAGCATTATCCACCCAATTAATCGACAGTTGTTAAAGGACCATTCCCTGTGCTTGGACTCTCCTCGATCCTCCGTGTTGGTGAAGGACGCGCCGTCAAAAGGCTGAAGAACATCTCAGACCGCGTCATCGCCCTTGAAGATGATTATGCAGCGTTGAGTAACGCGGAGTTGGCCGCGAAGACCGATGAATTCAAACAGCGCCTGAAGGATGGCGAAACGGTCAACGACCTGCTCTTGGAGGCCTTCGCCACCGCTCGTGAAGCGTCGTGGCGAGTTCTGGGACAAAAGCACTTCCCCGTGCAGGTGATGGGCGCGGCGTCCTTACACTTCGGTTCCGTCGCCGAGATGAAAACCGGTGAAGGTAAGACCTTGACCTGTGTGCTTCCCGCATACCTCAATGCCCTGGAGGGCAAAGGCGCGCACGTCGTGACGGTGAATGACTATCTGGCTAAACGTGACTCGGAGTGGATGGGCCGTGTTCACCGTTTCTTGGGCCTGAAAGTTGATGTCATTCTCTCCGGCATGACCCCGGAGGAACGCCGGCAGGCCTACAACGCGGACATCACCTACGGCACGAACAACGAGTTCGGCTTCGACTACCTGCGCGACAATATGGCCCACTCCCTGGACGAGTTGGTGCAGCGTGGTCACCATTATGCCATCGTCGATGAGGTTGACTCCATTCTTATCGACGAAGCACGTACGCCGCTGATTATCTCCGGTCCCGCCGAGGGAACGTCGGAGTGGTACATGGCGTTCGCGCGGATTGTGCCCCGAATGACTCGTGATATTCACTACGAAGTGGATGAGCGCAAGCGCACCGTCGGCATTCGTGAGGAAGGTGTCGAGCTGGTCGAGGACCAGCTGGGTATCGACAACCTGTACGCGCCGCAGAATTCCCAGTTAGTGGGATATTTGAACAACGCCATTAAGGCGAAGGAACTCTTTGTTCGCGATAAGGACTACATCGTCCGCAATGGCGAGGTCCTTATTGTCGACGAGTTCACCGGCCGTGTGCTGTCGGGCCGCCGCTACAACGAGGGCATGCACCAGGCCATCGAGGCCAAAGAAGGCGTAGAGATCCAGGCCGAGAACCAGACCTTGGCGACGATTACGCTTCAGAATTACTTCCGCCTGTACGACAACCTCGCCGGCATGACCGGTACCGCTGAGACGGAGGCGTCCGAGCTGCACCAGATCTACAAGCTCGACGTGAACCAGATTCCGACCAACCGGTCCAACCAGCGCATCGACAAGAGCGACCTGGTCTACAAGACGCAGGAAGCGAAATTCCGCGCCGTGGCCGACGATATCGAAGAGCGCGTGCAGAAAGGGCAGCCGGTATTGGTCGGTACGACCTCTGTCGAGCGCTCCGAGTACTTGTCACACTTGCTGCAGTCGAAAGGCGTGCGGCACAGTGTGCTGAACGCGAAGCACCACGAGGAAGAAGCGCAGGTTGTTGCGCAGGCCGGCCGTTTGGGTGCGGTCACCGTCGCCACCAATATGGCTGGTCGTGGTACCGACATCGTGCTCGGCGGTAACCCGGACATCATCGCGGATATTAATCTGCGCCAGCGCGGGCTTGACCCGGTAGAGACCCCCGAAGAGTACGAGCAGGCGTGGGATGAAGAGATCGCCCGCGTGCGCGACGCCTCGAAGAAGGAAGCGAAAGAGGTCTGCGAAGCCGGCGGCCTATACGTGTTGGGCACGGAACGTCACGAGTCTCGCCGCATTGATAACCAGTTGCGTGGTCGTTGTGCACGTCAGGGTGACCCTGGCGAAACGCGGTTCTACCTGTCGATGCGCGACGAATTGATGACGCGCTTCGTCGGGCCGTCCATGGAAGCCATGATGAATCGCCTCAACGTGCCGGACGACGTCCCGATTGAGGCGAAGATGGTAACCAACGCCATCAAGAGCGCACAGACGCAGGTCGAAAGCCAGAACTTCGAGATGCGCAAGAACGTCTTGAAGTACGACGAGGTCATGAACTTCCAGCGTAAAGTCATCTACGCCGAGCGTCGTCAGATTCTCGAGGGCCTGGATTTGCGCGACCAGGTTCGCGCCATGATCGACGACACCATCTCCGCGTACGTCTATGCGGAGACAGCCGACGGATACGTCGAGGATTGGGACCTGGGTGCATTGTGGAACGCCCTGGAAAGCCTCTATGGGCCGACAATGAGCTGGCAGTCCCTCATCGATTCGTCGGAATACGGTCCGGCCGGAGAGCTTCCTGTCGAAGATCTGCGTCGGGCATTGATTGACGACGCGTTGGACCAGTACGAGGACCTTGAGAAGGTCGTCGAGGCCATCGGTGGCGACGAGCAGATGCGTAACCTGGAGCGTTACACCCTATTGAACGTCGTGGATCAGAAGTGGCGCGAACACCTCTACGAGATGGATTACCTCAAAGAAGGTATCGGTTTGCGCGCGATGGCCCAGCGTGATCCCCTTGTGGAGTATCAGCGCGAGGGTGGCGACATGTTCCGCAAGATGGAGGACGGCATCAAGGAAGAGGCCGTCCGGCAGCTGTTCATGGTTCGCCAGCAGATCGAAGCCAACAAGATGCAGCAACATGCCGACGTTAATGGTGACGGCGAAGTCGATGCGACGGACTTCGCGGGCGAGCGCCAGGAAGTGCAGATGAGCTACTCCGGGCCGGATGAGACCGGTTCTGCGTCGGCAGTGAACGAGGGTGACGCGGAGGCTCAACCGAAGAACCGCCGTGAACGTCGTGCGGCTGCTCGGGCTCAGCGCAAGAGCGGACGTCACGCCCGGTAACTGATTGCCCTCCCGCGTGGAGGGCCCGGACGTTCACATGAACCGGAGTGTTGTTATTCGGTAGGACGTCCGGGTTTTGGCCGCTTTACCAGCCAGTATTCGCACCCGTCCTGGCTGGTGCGACCGCGGGAGTCGTGCTTGCCACGTTCCGCAGAATTCGACAAAGCGGGGGCGCTCTCCTTCCGCCTCATTCGTCGAGCAGTGAACCATGATGAGCCGTCCTGCCACGATGGGTGCGTGGGGGCTGGTGCTTAGTCGGGATAGCGTGGTGAGTGATTGCCGAACCACGGGGGCGAAATCGTCGGGGGATAATTTGGATGGTGGCCGGTGACCGCTTGCGGTCTCTAGCGCGATGGTGACGAGTCTTCGGATCACGGCCGTGGGGGTTGCCAGAGGAATCGGTGAGTAACTGGTTTCGGATGGCGTCGGGTCGAGTAGAGCAGGCTGTGCTGGGGGATTACTTACGTATTTGACGGTGTCCATGTACCCGCTGGTGTCCGCGTGATCATTGGCGTATTCCGTGGCATCCATAGCCACGCGGCTGGTGACGTGATGCAACAAGGTGAACCCGGGGATGGGCACTAACCAGCCCGGTTCAGTGACATGTTGGGCCTGAGAGGGGACTACGGCACTCGCCCCGGTCGCTATCGCTTCTTCAACTGCTGAGTTCATGGTGGTTGCGGTGTTCATACTTGGTTTGACGTAAAAATGCGCTCATGGTTCCATCCGGCGCGATATATGCCACGCCCACACTGAGACAGGGCATCGAACCCGAAGTTCGGTTACGATAGTGCGACATGAGAGGTTTGATTGTGGATTATTGTGGCGTTTTAGACGTGTCCGAGGAGGACGCGGACCGGTGGCGCGCCCTGCTCCAAGCAGCGAAAGCAAATGGCGTGGCCACCGCTATTTTGTCGAATGATCCCGGCGGACCCCAAGCAGATCCCATTCGCGAGTGGGAACGCTCCGGCACTGTCGATGCCGTCGTCCTTTCTGGCGAAGTCGGGGCGGATAAGCCGTCGGAGGAAGTTTTCCAGGCAGCCGCCGACGCCATCGAACTTCCCCTGAATGATTGTGTTCTGGTGGACGATTCGATTGAAAACGTCAAGGGTGCTGTCGAATCCGGCATGGTCGGGGTGCTGTACCAGCAGTTTGACCGGACGGTTGTGCAGGTGACGGGCTTGTTCGGTCTGGATGGTGACTTCTAGGTTGGCAACAATGCGGATTTACGTGCCGGCCACGTTCAGTACGTTGCAGGAGCTGGCGGAGAACAAATCTATGCCGGTACGTAGCGGCGTAGCTTTTGCCGTTACCCCGGCACTGCGCGAGTACTTCACCTCGGGTGACGACGAAGAGCTCGGCTACCAGGCGTATTTAGATGCAGGCCGGGCCTCCTTGCGGCTGCTCTCGGTGGGGGACGAGGACCGCTTTCCTCACCGCCGTGTCATCCTCACTTTCGAGGTAGATGAGTCCACAGTGACTCCGGACCCGACGGCGGGTGAATCAACGGTCCGTTTGGACCCACCGACATTATCTGCCGACGATCTTGCGTCCATTCATATCGATGTCAAACAGGCTGAAGAGGATACAGCGCAGGCGTTACGCGTCATTGATGAAGCCGACCTGGGCGACGACGATGCGGAGCATCTCCTGGCTAACTGCGAGGATCATGATCTCGCGTGGTACGACCCTCAGGAGCTGCCGATGGTGGTTCAGCTTTTGTAGATCCTGCCGACGGAGAGTGCGTGCCCTGATCCTGGGCGCTGTCCTCCGTCACCTTTTCAACCCGATGCCACCCTGGCTCTGTGGTGTGGGTGCTTCGTGACGGTCGAGCAGCCTTTTGCGACCGCATATCGTCGGCAAAGGGCCCGTGCTGAGCAGTAGCGACGCCAGCCTTATTGGGTGTGACCGTGCGCCGGAATAGCCAATTCTGGCCCTTCTGGGTGGCGCGGACAGCGAGTGCTGCAGCAATGACGGCGACGAACATGGCGAGGTAACCGTCGGCACCCTGATTGGTGAACTCGACGGCTGCGACCAGCCCAAATAACGGTGCGGCCATCGTCGTCGAGAGGAATGCGGCCGCTCCCAACAGTGTGCACGCACGCGGGTCGACGCTGGGGAACATCCATTGTCCCGCGTAGCCCAACACGCATCCGAGTAACGCGCCCAAGGCGAAGGAGGGCGTCAGGATCCCTCCGACTGTGCCCGCCCAGAAGCTCGCGCAGGTCACCGCCAGGCGGATGACGACGACCGCGATGGCCCCGCCGAGTGTCACCCGCGCGGTGAGCGCAAGGTTGGCGGAGTACGCACCATTACCGCTGGATCCCAGGAAAAAGAGGGACAGAACCCCGACGATGGTCATCACGCCTGTCGTGGCCAGCCATTGCCAGCGTGCCGACACCGGCCGCGCGGATGCCCGATGAGCCAGGTGCGCGAAATAGTCGCCGGCCAGGCCGGCTATCGAGCCGACGACAACAGCGCAGAGCAAGGTCAGCGCGCTTTCGTTTAACTGTGCCGCGTTATAGGTGACTCGCGGTGCGCCCAGGAGGCCCGAGACCGTCGTCGCGACCACCGAACAGGTCATCGTCGTCACGACTGCTCGCACGGAGGCGGACACCAGGAGCAGCTCGATGGTGAACAACGCACCGGCCAAGGGTAGGTGGAACGACGCTGCCATGCATGGCCTGGGGGATAGAGACGCGCCGGGTGGATCGCCAATGCAGCACGGCCCACCCGACCCCGGAGATGAATCCGACGGCCACGAGGTGAATGAGCAGATTGATGGTGGGGCCGAGCGAATCGAGGGGAGATATCTCGTGTTGATGGTCGGAGCCGTACACCAACCGCTCGGTGAACAAGATCAGTTGGGCCACCCCGGCGATGAACGCTCCCACGATAATCCCGATGATCGTGGCGTAGACGGCGACGAGTCCGATGGGGGACCGTGAGACGCTGGAGGTGGGCACGGGCGGGAATTGCGAAATATCATCATCGCCGGCGGACGCGATGGAGTACGACCGCAAGCGGGTACGAAGTGGGTGTTTGCACGACGAGTCGGTGGCATGCATGTTTCTCTGTTGCCAGTTGTTCACCACCCTGCGCCACCACATGAAAATAGGTTAAGGGTTCACTGGCGTGTCAAGAAAGAAAAGGTGCTTGCTGTGCGACATTTTTTACTCAATGTGGGGTAGATGAGCGGCAGACTTGCGACGATCACCGCGAGCGCGATGGCAGGGATGCTGGCGAGTCCTTGTCCCGTGAATTCCACGGTGACGAGGAGTGCGAAGAGGGGAGCGCGTTGTGCCGTGGCGAGGAAGGCTGCCCCGCCGAGGACAGCGCAGGCGAGGATCGGTGTCCCGTGGACATTTTCAGTGAGAATGTCGGGCGTGCTTATTGCACTTCCGACGGTGCCCATGGCGGCTGCGAGAGCGACGCCCGCTAATGCCCCCGCCATCACGCCGATAGAGAAGCTCGGGGTCAGGATCCCGCCGAATGCTCCGCTGGTGAGACTGATGAGCGTGACGAGGATGTTGAGTGCACACAACAACGCAAGAGCTTTCCACCCCATCGAGGCATCAAACGCGGAGACAGCCGCGTATTTTCCGTTGCCAGCGAGAGCGGGCAGGCTCATTGCTGCGATGCCGACCAGGGCGAACCCGATGGGCATGCGATACAGGACGCGGGCGTCGTGAGCAGCCCAGTGTTGGCACCACCGAGCAAGGTGACGGAAGGCGCTGCCCAAAGGGCCGATGATCACGCCAACCACGATGGCGAAGAGCAGGGTTATCCATGAACAGGCCACGTGTGGTGCGCTGTATTGCAAGCCGGTGGGCTCGATAAAAGCGGATATGACAGTCGCGATAACGCAGGTCGCGCTCACGACGATGATTTTGTGAAGACGGATGCCTACCCCGCACAGCTCGATGGCGAACGCGATACCGGCCAGGGGAACATGATAGGCGGAGGCAAGTCCCGCGCCCGCGGCCGACGCAATAAGCAGTCGACGAAGTTCGGGAGACATGCGCGCCCATTCAGCAACGCGGTCGGCCCATAGCGCACCAGCGACCCGCGGCGCGTTCTCCCGCCCCACGGATGCGCCGGTACCCACCTGCGCCACTTGTATGGCGACATTTGCGCTGGTCTCGGGGACCGGGGATGGTTGTCCATCGAGCGACTGCAACACCGATGGTTGCGGGCGCCCCCAGCGTTGAAGGGCCCACCACAACATACTCCCGACGACGCCCGACGCGATGTACACGGTCAGAATTCGGACGGGGGAGGCGGCGTCGGTGGGAATGGGAGCGGTGGATTCGTCGGCACCGAAAGAGAGCTTCTCGACGGCCAGGAAAAGGATGGTGAGGAATGCTGCGGATACTCCGGTGAGCGCAGCCACTCCGGCAACGCACAGACTGAGGACGGCGAGGCGGCGACTACGAGTCATCCCGATTGAGGTCCCACTCGTCATTTGACCGCAGAGTTTCCAGGACGGACCGGATCGCGTGGACGCGCCGGGCGGTGGCGCCGGTGACGGTATCGAGCGCGCACTCGGGGTCGGCGGGCGGCCCCATGTGGGTGCATCCTCGGGGGCACTCGGTGATGAGCTCGGTGAGGTCTTCGAACGCGGCGATGACCGTATCGGGATCGACGTGGGCCAGGCCGAAGGAGCGAATTCCCGGGGTGTCAATGATCCATCCGGGGTCGGCTGGTTCGTCGTCCGAGGTCTCCGGCGAAGTGTTCTCCGCGAGCGCAGTACTCGCGGGCAAGCGGAGGGCCACCGATTGCGTCGATGTGTGTTTTCCCTTGCCGACGCCGGAGACTTCCCCGGTAGCCCGGTCCGCGTCCGGCACGAGGCGGTTGACCAGGGTCGATTTGCCGACGCCCGAGTGCCCGATGAGTGCCGTGACATGCCCGCGCGTCAGGCGTCGGACGTCGGTAATGTCGTCCTCTTGTCCGGCGATGACGATGCGGATGTCGAGATCTTTGAATTCGTGCGCAAAGGGTGCGGGATCGGTGAGGTCGCTCTTGGTGAGGCACAGGATGGGGGAGATACCACCCGCGAAAGCGGCCACGAGGGCACGCTCCACGAACCCCGCCCGGGGCGGCGGATTCTCGACGGACGAGACAATGAGCAGCTGATCGGCATTAGCGACGACGATGCGTTCGTAGGGGTCGTTATCATCCGCGGTGCGTCGGAGGATGGAGCGCCGGTCGGCCAGTTTCACGATCCGCGCGAGCGTCCCTGGGTTTCCCGAGGTGTCGCCGACCACGCCCACACGGTCGCCGACGACGATGGCGGTTCGGCCGAGTTCACGGGCACGCATGCACACGATGGCGCGTGCGTCGTCGGGTTTGTCGTCCAGGACAACTCCCCACCGTCCGCGATCTTTGGTGATGACCATGCCCCACTGCGCATTCTTGTGGGAGGGGCGGTCTTTCGTGCGTGGCCGGGAGCCTTTACCTGGGCGAATGTGGACATCGCTTTCATCCCAGTCGCGTGAGGGGCGTCGTCGTGCGCTCATTCAGGGCCGCCTTCTGCAGAATTCGTGGCTGTCAGCCACGTTCGTGCAAAGTCGGGGAACGTTTTCGAAGTAGTCCCAATATTTTCGACGCGAACCCCGGGCACGGCCAAACCGATGACGGCCCCGGCTGTGGCCATGCGGTGATCGTCGTAGGTGGGCCAGATGCCGCCGTGAAGTGGGGACGGGGTGATGATGAGGCCGTCGTCGGTTTCCTCGACCTGGCCGCCGAGTGCGTTGATGTTGGTGGCCAGGGCGTGAAGCCGGTCGGTTTCGTGTCCGCGAAGGTGAGCGATTCCGTACAGGTGGGAGGGGGTGTCCGCGAGCGCCGCGAGCGCCGCGATGGTGGGAGTGAGCTCACCGATGTCGTGGAGGTCCATCGTGATTCCGGTCAGGCCGGTGCCGGATGCTCGACCGTCTGTGGGCGCATCAGGACCGGTGACGACGAGATCGTGGTCGACGAGGTCGCAGTGGGCTCCCATCTCGTCCAAGATGGTGCGGAATTGGTCTCCCGGCTGCGTTGTCTTGGTCGGCCAGTTCGGGATGGCGACGCGCCCGCCCGTGACTGCTGCGGCGGCCATAAAAGGGGTGGCGTTGGACAGGTCGGGCTCAATGACCCACCGGTTCGGTTGAATCTCACCAGGCGCAACCTGCCACGTGTGAGGTTCCGGCATCGTGACGTCAATACCCACGTCCCGCAGCATGTCTATAGTCATCTCGATGTGCGGCTGCGAGGGGAGCGTAGCCCCCGTATGCGTCACCGTAATCCCATGAGTGAAGCGCGCCGCCGAGAGCAGCAGCCCCGAAATAAATTGCGAGCTTGACGACGCATCAATACGGATAGCTCCCCCGCGCGGTCCCTCAGTAGTGCCGACGTGTGACGCGTACGGATTCTCGGGCGACGAGTGCGCATCCGACGATGCCGACGCCCCCTCAATCCGCAGCGGAAGCGAGTCGCCCTCGACGGTGACGCCCAATTGACGCAGCGCGTCGGCCATGGTTCGTAGCGGGCGTTTACGCGCGTGCGGGTCGCCGTCGATAAGAACTGGCCCGTCGGCAAGAGCCGCGACGGGAGGCAGGAAACGCATAACCGTCCCGGCAAGTCCGCAGTCGACAGTTGCTCCGTGCAGTTGAGGCGTCGGCGTGACGAGGAGGGAAAGAGATGCCGGTGGTGTTCGTCGGCAATTATTGTCTGTTGCCGAAGAGTCGGACGATGAGTCTGCCGACGAATCGCTCTCCTCGATAGTGACCCCCATGGCTCGCAATGCGGCGATCATGAGGTCCGTGTCCCGGCTGCGCAGCGCACCTGTGATGGTGGAGGGGCCCGACGCCAGTGCCGCGAGAATGAGCGCCCGGTTGGTCATGGATTTTGAACCGGGGATGGTCACGGTGGCGGTGACAGGGTGTCGGGGAGTGGGGGCCTCCCACAGTGGGATGTCGGGTGACTGCGCTTTCACGGTTGTCATTGTTGCATTATCGGCGGGGCACTGCATAGAAGTGCGTCATGGCGGGAGTTGGTTCCGCGTGGGGCCGAAAAAGGCGCGGACCCCAGCAGCGCACCTAGTGGCCTTCGAGTATGTCGGCGGTGGTGGCGTCGGTGAGTGAAATAAGGTCTTGCGGGGATAGGCCGATATCGAGGCCGCGCTTGCCCCCAGAGACGTACATGGTGTCGCAAAGGAGGGCGGTTTCGTCGATAACGGTAGGAAGGCGATGCTTTTGGCCGAGCGGAGAGATCCCGCCCGTGATATATCCGCTGCTGCGCTCTGCATCCTTGGGCTTGGCCATGCTGGCTTTCCCGTGCCCGTATCCGCGTTCCTTCAAAGTGACGGCGGTGTGTTTGAGGGACAGCCTCCCCGTGACGGGGACAACCGCTACCGCCAGTTCAGGTTTGGGTTCTTTCCCGGCAGCGAGGCCGATGAGCAGGGTTTTGAAAATCTGGTCGGCTTCGATTCCTTCACTCGCCAGCATCTCGGCGGCTTCTTCGCCGTAATTGGTGGTGTGATGGTCGAATTCCCGAACCTCGTGGTCGATGCCGGCATCTGCGCACACTTGTAATGTGGGCGTCGCGGCTCGGCCTGTTTTCTTCCCTGACGCTGCTTTCCCGTGCCCCTTCTTGCCACTCATGGCTGCTATTTGTACACCGCCACCGAAAGTAAATACACGGTGGGGGCATGTCGATTACGATCATGTCGGTTACGATAAGGAACGATGACTGCGAATGTTGCGACTGTTCTGTGTCGATCGATGTCGGGAACTTGGCTGGTGATTGGGAATAACCAATCGCGCCGTCCCGCTGGCAACCAGGATGCGTGCCGACGCGGCTCGTTCGTGAGTCTAAGCACAGAAGAGAGTCTTCAAGGTACACGTCGTGAGGAGGTTCTCTGTGGCTAATCAAGCCGATTTTGAAGAGCAAGCAATGCCGCTGTTGGACCAGCTCTATGCGGGTGCGCTGCGGATGACACGGAATCCACCGGACGCGGAAGACCTTGTTCAAGAAACGTATATGAAGGCGTATCGCAATTTCGGGTCCTTTAAAGAAGGCACGAATTTGAAGGCCTGGATGTACCGCATTATGACGAATGCGTACATCAATGATTACCGCAAGGCCCAGCGCCGGCCGACGGAATCGCCGACTGATGAGATCACCGATTGGCAATTGGCCGCCAACGCGGAGCATGACTCGACGGGGCTGGAGTCGACCGAGGCTGAAGCTCTAAAGAAAATTCCCGACGAGCGTATCCGTGATGCTCTCATGGATCTTCCCGAGGACAATCGGATGGTTGTTTACTATGCCGACGTTGACGGGATGCCGTATAAGGAGATCGCTCATGTGATGGGTACCCCGGTGGGAACGGTGATGAGTCGCCTTCACCGCGGAAGAAAAAAGCTGCGGAAAGCGTTAAAGGAAGTGGCCTCGGAACGTGGCATAGGCGGCGTCCAAACTGCTGGATCGGCTGAAACACATAAATAAATCCGAAAAGTACCGTCAAGAATAAGTACCGTCACATGTATGAAAGGAACGACCCCATGACTCATCACTGCGGGAATGAACCCAAGGATGAGGAGCCTGGCGCGTCAGACTCCTCAGCATCTGCCGGTGGGTATGCACTCGATAGTTGTTGTCACGACATTATCGACGAGTTGAATGATCTTCTGGACGAACCGTGTAATCCGGAGCGCCGTCAGGCGTTAATGGAGAGAGTGAATAGCTGCCCGGAATATTTTGAGGCCTACGGGATTGAGCAAACCGTTCGGAGCCTCCTCCGTCGTAGTTGTTCAGAGCCTGCGTCGCGCGAGTTGCGTGCCCGGATTCACGTGGCGATCACGGAGCAAATTCGCTTCGAGTGAGCGGGTTGTGCTGCTCGTCCGTCACGGGGAGTGTCGACGATATTTATAGACGAGAAAAGGGTGAACCTCATGATGGGTTCACCCTTTTTGCTATGAATTGTGTCAGCTATTCGGCAGCTGCACCAGATGTTTCACGCGAGGTGTTTTACGCGCTGGGCCGCTTGCCGTGGTTAGCCTTCTTCTTGCGGCGGTCCTTGCGCTTGCGTCCACGTTTGCTCATCGCGGCTCTCCTTTACTTGATTGGGGGCAGTGGACGTGCAGTGCACGTCCAGTCTTTTTATAGGGCCGGGCCACGCGCGGGCGGTCACGACGCCATAGGAAGGTGATTTTATCGAATGGTCATTGTGATAGCTAACGCGGTCTGATCCCGGGTTTCAGTTATGTACCACGGATCGCCTGATGAGCTCACGCGCGCTGTGCCGTCGTCAGTGAGCTAACGAGCCTTAGACCGTAGCGCGACGACGCGAATTGTTGCGGTTGCTGCGGCGCTTCAGAGTGCGTCGTTCGTCTTCGCTCATGCCGCCCCAGACACCGGCGTCCTGGCCGGTCTCGATGGCCCAGGCGAGGCACTGCGAGGTCACTGGGCAGCGGTTGCAGACAACTTTTGCACGGGCGATCTGTGCCAGTGCGGGGCCGGAGTTTCCGACGGGGAAGAACAGTTCGGGGTCTTCGTCACGACAAACGGCTTTGTGGCGCCAATCCATGAAATTCTCCTTGTTACGTGCGGTGGGGGGCGGGTGCTGTGTCCGGGTTATCGCTAACTCGACCGATGCTCCGGCCGGCAGGCACGCCAAAAGCAGCCATGGCCATGGCGTCGAAAGTGGATTAGGTGAGGGTGACCGGGGAAATCCGGAAACTAGTCCTCGAAACAGCACCCTCGTCAGCAGAAACGTTTGTCTCGCTGATGGGCGTACTTGGAAACTATGGCACGGCTGGGCCAGCATTTCTAGGGTTCGGGGGTAAAATATGTCCAACGTCACAGGAACTGTTTTTGACAGCCAGCCGTCAACCTCTACCATTATTTGGATTGTTTGCGATAGCTTCCTTAAGCCTAAAAAGCGACAGAGTGTCACCTTAAAAGCGCTGGATATTCAGGTGAATATCACGGAAATTCAAGGTAAACACAGGGTAGCTATGGGGGTGGCGGGGCCGTATATGCCCATCTTTCAGCCCGATGTTGCGCCTGATGTGGTTGCAGTACGGCAATCAGCCTGGTTACGGTTTCATTGCCGACGACGGACCCGCGCGTGGGGCGTGGTCGGTGCCGGGGTTGCTACAGTGAGCGTGTGTCTAGTTCCCGTAAGAAGCGTTCGGTCAATCGTGGTGTGCAGCGGAAGTCTGATCAGCGGCTGTCGCCAGAACAGCCCCGCGAGGATGTACAGGCAGCGCACGACCATCAGAACAATGCCCGAGAGGCAGAATTAACGCTCCCGTCGACCGTAAAGTGGGCGGGCTACGTCGGCCTGATTGAAGGCGCTGTGGGACTGATTGTTGCGATCGTAATGGTCATTCAGACGGCCCGGGGACGCGGCGATGGTGACGCGAAGGTTGAGGGAGTGGTGGCCAGCTGGGGAAGTGGCTACGGAACGGCATTATGGTTTGTCATCATCTTCGGCGCTGTTGCCGCAGCCGGATGGGCATTGACGCGTGGTAAACGGTGGGGACGCGCTCCGGTGGCAATGCTGAATATGCTTCTGCTGCCGGTGGCCTGGTACATGTTCTCCTCATCCCGGCCGGACCTGGGCATTCCAACGCTTCTTGTGTCCTTGGTCGGCCTCGGACTGATCTTTAACCCCGCCGCGGTGTCCTGGGCGGCATCACGGTACGGCCACTAGCCCGCACCAGTCTGCATTAACCCGCGCCCTAGGAGCGATATCCCACCAGGTTATTTCCCTGCCGTTCCACAATGGTTTTGCCCGCAACGCGCAAGCTCACGGCGTCGGCAATGGCTGTGGAATCATCCCCACCGGTAGACACGGCATCACCGCGGGAAGCTCTCTCGACGGGGATAGTTTTACCCGCCTCGCCTTTCTTAGTATCGACGACGCTAATGCCTCCCTTAACAGGCACGAGAAGGTGATTATCGCCGACGACATCCCCGGTCCCCAGCGCATCGGCCACAACGAACTGCACGGAAAGGTTCTCGGGATCGAAAGCGTAGAGCCGTTCCCCATCCCACCAGAACATGTTGTGCGGGCCATCGTTAATGGCAGGCTCGAACGTATTCTGAGGTTCACCCTTCTCAGCCGCGTCCGCATTGGCGCGCGTATGGGCGTCGATAAGAGGTGACGGTTTCACTCGCTGCGATGACGTGACGTGGCCTTTCTTATCCACGACGTCAATCCGGGGTTCACTCGCAGCCACATACACGGCAACCTTGTTGTCGCTGATGGCAACGATTTGCGCGGTGTCGGCACCCAAGTTGTACGACTTAATCATTTCTGGCTTGCGAGAATCGTCCGGCACAGCTTTCATGAGCCGAAGCATGGCATGGCCCTCGCTGTCTTTGTCGTCGGGGCAATTTTCGACGACGGCGAGCAAATCGGACCGGGTCAACGCGGAACGAATTGTGCAGTGGGGAAAGGGCTGCATGTCAGGTTCGGCGTGGTCTTCGACATCGCCGAATTCAACCGTGCGCACAAGATCATTACGCCACAATTCCATCCGGGTAGGTGTGACGACGCCGACGTTGTCGTTGGAGCGGACCATCGACACGGGGCTCGAGTTGGCCGACTCGCGGCTGTGCGAGTATTCGCCGGTCGCGTCGTCGAGAGAGCTGACTTCACCGCAGCCCGCAGGGCCTTTGAAGACGGGAATGAATTGGGAAAATGACGCCGTTACTCCGCACAGGTCCTGGTTACGGGTGTATGACCACCGGGCCTCCCCTGTGGCGGGGTCCAGGCCTTCCACTTTTTTCTCCCCCGTCGCCAGAACCGTCGGGCCACTGACAACAGGGCCTTCGGGGGCAGGGCCGGAAATCTCGTGAGTCCACGTTTGCTGCAGGTGAGCGGGCACACTCGTGAGCTGATCTTCAGCCTGAGGCGTGCCATCTGCGGTGGAAAGGTGAGAATGGCGCGCCTCAGATGTCACCCACACGCCGAAAATCCACACGACCACAATGAGCGCGATAACAGCTACTGCAATCCGGTCAGTGCGCGTGGAACGTTCCGCAGGAACCCGGGGCCTGAATCTCTTCATCACTGTGACCTTACGTGTGTTGTCAGCGCCGCCCTCATTGGGCTTCACTGTTGCTTACGACGTTGGGATCCGACGCCGGGATCGTTACTTACGACGCTGGGACCGCGAGCGGGAATGCGAACGCGATCCGGACCGTGAACGACGCGCCCGCGACTCCGACCGTCGGTGGGGATCGCCTTGACGCCGGTCATCACGACGCGGGCGCGAGGCTCTCTTCGCGCTCTTCCTCTGCGGGCTGAGCACCTTGGCGCCACCATAGACCGGGCGGGATTCTCCGACACGTTCGTCCACGTCATCGGGGATATTTAGCGCCTCACGCAACTCAGGTGACGTCGAAAACCACTCATCGAGTTCGCCGATGTTGAGGTCGAGTTCGTCGTCGATGACTTTCCACTTGGTGACCTCATCCCATCCGACGAGGGTCACCGCGGTGCCGGTGCGTCCGGCGCGGCTGGTTCTGCCGATGCGGTGCACGTAGGTCATGGCGTCGTCCGGTACTTGATAGTTAATGACGTGGGTGACGTCGTCCACGTCGATACCACGGGCGGCAACATCCGTCGCGACGAGAACTTCGATCTTCTTGCTGCGGAACGCTTCTAGGGACTTTTCCCGCGCGGGTTGCGCCATATCTCCATGGACCGCGCCGACGAGGAAACCGCGCTGGGCGAGGTCGTCGGCCACATCGGCGGCGGAGCGCTTAGTGCGCGTGAAAATGATGGTCCGGCCGCGATTGTGCGCTTGCAAAATGGCGGACAAAGTGGCGAGCTTGTTGAGCTTGTGATTCTTGAACGCCACTTGTTTTGTGGTGGCGTGCGTCGTCGAATCATCGGTACCCTCAGCGTGGATATGAACGGGTTTGTTCATAAACATCCTGGCCAACGCCATAATCGGCGCCGGCATCGTCGCCGAGAACAGCATCGTTTGGCGCTTCTCAGGCACCTGCTGGAGGATTTTCTTGATATCGGGGAGGAACCCGAGGTCCAGCATTTCGTCGGCTTCGTCGAGCACCAGGACGGCGACGTGGGAGAGGTCGAGCTCACGGTTCTTGCACAAGTCCAGCAGCCGGCCGGGCGTGCCGACGATGCAGTCGGTTCCCTCGCGGAGCTGAGCGATCTGTTTCTCGAAGGGATGGCCGCCGCAAATCGTCGTCACGCGTAGCGAACGATGCTCATCGTTGAAATTGGCCAGGTGTTTCGCGGCCAAGGTGAGGTCATCGGAGACCTGGTAGGCCAGCTCGCGGGTGGGGGCGACGACTAGCGCCCTGGGCGTTCCGTCGAGCTCGGGGATAGCAGCGTCGTCAAAAATGCGGTCAAGGAGCGGCACCCCGTATGCCAGCGTTTTCCCCATGCCCGTTCGGGCTTGGCCGATGAGGTCTTTACCGTCGAGAGCCAGCGGTAGGGTGAGCTCCTGGATGGCGAATGTGTGCGTGATACCGTTTTCGGCCAGCGCGTCGACGATTTCTGCTGCGACGCCGAGCTCCTCAAACGTCGGGGTTTCGGATTGCGCGGAGTCGGCGGGCTGTGACGCCCTGTCGGAAGCGGTCGCATGATCGTTGGCGGGTGCGTTTGTGGAGGCAGTCGCGTCTTCGGGAGCGAAGGTGGCCTCGGGAGTGGTAGTGTTCGTCCCCTGATTAGGCGATGTCGCCTGAGGCGCTGCCGAGCGTGATGAACGCCGGACAGCTCTCCGCCGTCGCGATGATGTACGTGTTTGCTGCGAACGCCGCTTGTCCGTCATGGTGGTTATCCTATCGTGGTGCCTACAATGGCCGGTGCTGGGCTGGTGAGGCGTGTTCGCATCTGCCGAAAATAGCCGTCATGGTGAGGCCATAGGCGGCATAGAGACAACCCGACGTTGATGATAAGGATTGATGATGGAAATCAAGATTGGTTTTACAGATAACCCCCGTGAGCTGGTCATTAATGCCAAGGGGCAGAAAGAAGAAATCACCACCACAATTAACGACGCTTTGTCCAAGCCGACGGATACCAGTGCTGTGTTGAGCATCGACGATGCCAAAGGGCACACCCATTTGATTCGCCGTGCTGCCATTGCCTACGTGGAAATTGGCTCTGAGTCGGCTCGCCCTGTCGGCTTCGCGTAAATCACGCGCCAGCTGTTGTAGCAATCGTGTTGTAGTATTCGCCCGTTTAGTATTCGTGCTTTAATATCGCCCCCGCCTTCGCCTTTCCCCACGAGGTATCACCGAAGAGTCATTATCGAATGAGCCACAACAACGACGTGAACCGTGACCGTGCCAATGCCGGCCACGCCAATAACTCTGCTATCGACCCCGACGGCCCTGTGCCGATGACCCGTACCCCGTTGAGGAAGAAACTTCGGCCGGGGGACGCCACCCCTGCGGAATCGACGCCGGTGACGCTTGCCCGTCGATGGGGTTGGGGCGCGCTGGTTATCCCCGTCGTCGCGGTACTTGTCTTGTGGCTGGTTGTTGCTGCCACGACAGGAGTGGGGAACCCGTTTCGGGCGTCGACAGTGCAAGATTCTCCCTTTAGCCAGGGTGATGGTGACGGCGCACAAGGCGATGGCCCGCATGGGCTGGGCGATAATCCGGTTCCATCGTCGCCGGAGATGGAAAAAGGCCTGCAGAAGGATTTGCCCAAGGGTGGCCCGTACACCGAAGCTGGTGAGGGGACCTATCGCGCGATTGGTAAGCCTGGGATGAAGGTCGGCGAGGGCAAAACTAAACGTGTGAAATTTGTTATTGAGGCTGAAAATGGGCTTGATACCAATAGCTACGGTGGGGACGATGCGGTCTCGACGATGATTGATAGCACTCTTTCTGATCCGCGGAGCTGGACACACGACAAGAACATCGCGTTTGAGCACATCGATATCGATGACCCCACCCAGACGCCCGATTTGCGCATCCAGATTTCCAGTCCGGAAACCGCCCGCCAGGCCTGTGGGGATAGCATCAAAATTGAAACCAGCTGTTTTACTGCCGCGGGTAATCGTGTTGTTCTCAATGAGGCCCGGTGGGTTCGTGGCTCGGGGGCCTTTAATGGTGATCTTGGGTCGTATCGCGAGTACATGATCAACCACGAGGTCGGACACGGAATTGGCTACGCTCACCACAAAGCATGTGAAGACGATGGCGGATTAGCGCCTATCATGATGCAGCAGACACTGGGGTTGGCCAATAACCCATTGCATAAGCTGGATAAAGAATCCGCCCAGGTGTACCCCGAGGACAATAAAGTCTGTAAATACAACGCATGGCCGTACCCGCAAGCGTCGAAATCGTAGTGCGTTTAAGGATGGAAACCCATGACTTCAGCGGAGCCGACACCAATTCATGACATGGCCCCACCGTCGGACCCCATCCTGATGGGCTTCCGAGCAGACCGCGGAACCCCCGAACTCTTAGGCCGTGAATGGGGGTACGGGTGGAAAGTTCAATCCGCTGTGCTCCGGCGCGCGCATCATGCCGATACGGCAATTTGGTCAGCGAAGATACGCCACAAATTAAAGCCATCAGGTATCGGCGTTGTCCGCCCACTGAGCTCCTCTGATGGGCGCTACATCCTCGGAGGGTGGCACGCGGACACGTGGGTACAGGGGCATCCCGCTCCGCGGTTTGATGAAATCGCCGCTGCATCGCTTCTGCTGTCGGAATCCATTGACCAGGCTATGGGTGTGGGTGGAAACGACCGTTTCAGCGAGAACCCACTTCCGCAGATTGACCTGAATGAACGCCCCTGGACGACGCAGCATCTATTCGCCGCAGCCGATCTGGCGGCGTTCTCCGAGGATCCATCGCAGGTGATCGCGCCGGGTCTCGACGTTTCTGCCGTAGCAAGTTCCACCGTTGCTCAAGCCTTGGAGTTGGCGTCCTCGGTGGCGGCATTGCGCGACGAAGTGCGGGCGCCTAACCGTGTGGTGTCCTCCGACATGGTGGGGACGACGGTGTTTGATGGTTCCTCCCCGGCTGTCGTGACCGAGATTCCGCCGGTGTTCCATCCACATGCATGGCCAGTTGCCTTGACCGTCGTCGACGGCATGGCCTGGGGCAATGCCGACGACGGTTTGGCATCGCGGTGGTCACACCTGCCGGACTTCGACGAAATGATGGTCCGCGCGGTGCTCTATCGGTTGTTCATCCACGCGCTGCATCCCGATGCTAAGGAAGGCTCACTCGTGGGGTTGGGACGCATGGTGGAGGTCGTCCGTGCGCTTTGTGGTTCTGGGGCGCGTACGTCGTAGGGCAGCGGTTGCGTCGAGCGTTTCTAGGTGACGTGAACGAAAGATGATCTAGCGTGTCCTAACCATGTGCAATAATCAGCACCATGTTGACATCGACGCCTACACGGAGTCCGCTCCACATCCATCCGACTAAAGAAACTGCTGCTCACGCTGACTTCCATTGGCGGGGGACGGCATCGGACGTTATTGACTCAGCGGGCTCCTCATCAGGGACGTTTGTAGTAAAAGGCGGACCTGGTTCCGGGCGCTCGTCGTTTTTACGGGATGTTGCCCGGGCAGAGATTATGGCCGGCACAAATCCGGATTCGATCTTATTTCTCACTGCGTCGAAAGAGGCTGCTGCGCGCACTAATAGGTGGCTTTTAAGCGCAATCGAACAAGAGTTCAATAACGATATTGTGGCGGAAAGAGTGTTTTCTGAGTCGATCGCCCGGTCGGTGCACTCGTTTGCTTTTGCTGTATTACGCCATCAAGCGGCGCATACACCGGGAGCGCTTGCTCCGCGCTTATTAACAGGTGCAGAACATGACTCTCTGGTTCGTGACATGCTCCGTGAGCACAGCGAAAGAGGGGCGGATATATGGCCAGAGCGGTTGCGGCCTGCTCTGACAACTCTTGGTTTTGCCCGTCAGCTCCGCGACTTTTTGCTACGTGTGGCTGAGTGGGGGTGCACATCGAAGGAACTTCGGCAGTATGGCCAGGACTGTTCTCGAGATGAATGGAGTGCTGCCGCTGACTTTTACGATGAGTATCGGGCCACGGCTCGCCTCATGGGGTCGAATGCTCTTAACGCCTCAGAGCTCGTCCGTGCTGCAGTTGATGCCCTGGACAGTGATGAAGAATTAGCAGAGTCGTTAAACTTCGATGTCATTCTTATCGACGATTCCCAGTTCTTCGATCCCCTGTCGTCAGAGCTGGTGGAACGTTTCCGATCTCGTGCGCGACTAACGCTAGTTGCTAGCGAGCAATCGGAATCAGTGTTTCGATTTCGTGGTGGCAGCACGACGTACGCGGACAAGCTGGCGAAAACAGAAAATACTATCCGTTTGCCGGGGACTAAGCGACTGGCTCCTCCGGTAGCCGAACTGGCTGCCCGCGTAGCCGACGCGACGCGCCACCCCGAAAGCTTAAGGTGGGCGAAAGAAATTCGACATCAGGACGCCGAGCGGTTATCCGACCATAGTGCCGAATTCGGTGAGGCCAATGTGCGGGTTCTTGTTTCTCCATCTGCGGAGGTCGCTGCGGTGGTGGATCGCGTTCGGCGCGCCCATATCGTCGATAATGTTCCGTGGAAAGAGATTGCCGTTATTGTTCGTTCAAAGAGTCAAGCTGCACCGATGAGGCGGGGGCTATTGGCGGCGGGGGTGCCAGTAGCTGATGATCCTACGGAGATCGTTTTGTTTGAACAACCGATGGTTCGGGCAATTCTGCAAGCAGTCAGGTGCGCGGTTGGTGAAGACCTTACAAACGACGAGCTAGAACGACTGGCCCTCAGCCCCATCGGTGGCGGGGACCCAATTACCTTCCGCCGTATTTTGCGCGGTCTTCGTCGTGGGTTCATGAAAGTTGAGTTTGATAATCCCGTAAGATCGGCTGAGCTGACGGCCATGATTACGACCGACGAGGAAGATTACGGCCGCTCGGTTTTTCGCGCGATTGATGCCCTGCGGTTCATTCTCTTAGGCGGTGAACTTATTGATCTCACAGAGAACCTCACTGCCCGGGAAAAAGATCTGATCATGCGGGTGCGCAGTGTCATTCAAGCTGGTCAGAAATCTTTCCATGACGGTGAGAGTGTTGAGGCAATCTTGTGGGCGGTATGGGATGCAGCTGGTTTGTCGGAAGCTTTGGCTAATCAATCGCTACGGGGCGGTGCTGTGGGATCGATGGCCGATCAGCATTTGGACGCTGTCATGTCTTTATTTGATGCCGCTGGGGATTATGTTGAACGACATCCACACAGCACGATAACCTCGTTTGTTCGATTTATCGTGGAACAAGAATTACCGACGGGGGCTCGTGATAGGCGTGGTCCGGTTCGAGAAGCGGTCGACGTGTCTCCGGCCCACGCCACCGTAGGAAAAGAGTGGGATACCGTCGTCGTTGCTGGATTACAGGAAGATGTATGGCCGTCGCTGTCCGAGACGGGAACTATTTTTCGGCAAGAAGAATTTGTTGATTTCCTAGATCGTGGTGTTGAACCAGGCCGCCCCGAGAATAGGCGTGGTCGGTATGACGATCGTTTGGCTGAAGAGCGCCGCCTATTCTTGGTGGCAGTGACACGCGCACGTCGATCTTTGTTGGTAACAGCTGTAGGGCCTCATGTTTCGGATGATGGAACAGTTCATAGCGATGCAGATACACGCTCTCGGTTCTTGGAGGAGATTGCTGGCGATCAAGTTTTAGCGAGTTCGCACATTGAGGCCGATGCTGAGTCCTCCGACAGTGCGGATTTGAGAGCTTTCCAGAACAGTGGTGGACCGCACACTCAGTCTCCGCTGTCAGTACTTCCAGAGTGCGAATTTCCACGAATTCTATCACCGGATTCCCTCATCGCCGAACTTAGGCGTGTAGTTGAGTCTGAGGACTCGCTTAGCCATGAGCGATACCATGCTGCTCGGCAACTAGCCCGTCTGGCTTTAGCTGCGGGTGATGCACCCTCTAGGGAATCGGTGATCACAGCAGCCAACCCTGATCATTGGTGGGGTGTTCAGGGGTTATCGACGACTGAGAGTCTGCATGACCCCGAGACTGCGTACTTTATTAGTCCATCTCAGGTGGAAAGATACCTCGAATGCCCGCTTGAGGCTTTTCTGCAGAGTGTCGAAACCGCAGGGCGTGATACTAGCGCAACTCTGCTAGGCACATTAACCCACATGGCAGCTGAGGCTATGGAGCGCGGGGTTGATGAGGGGGACGTTCGCGATGTCTTTTTAGTGACAGTACCTCGTCTTTTAGGGACTCTCACGTGGAAAAAGCACGATCAAATCGATAAGTGGACGGACATGTTCGACCGTCTGGTGGAAAAGCTACATCTTCGATATGCGGCTGTAACCGGCCACGCAGACATTGAACAAGTAATTGAGTCCCGCATCGGCCAGACAAGCTCAGGCGACGATGTCTATGTCAGGGGGAAAATTGATCGTCTGGAAGTTAGTGATGAGGGAAAGTACTACATCATCGATTTCAAAACAGGCAATCAGGTAGCGAAGGATATACCTGATAATCCACAACTCAAGACTTATCAGACCGCGGTGGCCAAATCGATAGATCCGCAGAATACCCCCCCCAGCTCTGTGTCCTCTCCGTCTTCTTCTCGTATGTCGGAGGAATGCTCAGCGGACAATTGTATGGCAGGCGCTGAACTTATTTACCCTCATAAAAATCCGCGGAAGCCTACTGTCCAGGATCCGTTGACAAACGACGATGTTGACGCATGGGCTAGGCAGCTCGTTGATCTTGCACTTGTTATGGCGGGCCCGCACTTCGCTGGTAGTTCTGATTCTCAATCAGATCAGAACTCTCGCGCTCGTTCCCTTAGCCGTGTACTGGTCGGAAAATCCGCATTGGCGCCGAGTTTCACCCCGTCGAATATCGAAGACGCGGATTAGCTCGATTCCGAGGTCTACGTTTTCGATGCCTAGCACCATTTTCCATCAACCATATTTATGAACACCGTTGTTAAAGAGATTGGATGATATTACCATGCCCCACATTCCCGATGGGATTGATTTTCACGCGAAAGACATTGCTGAGGCGTTACACCGCCCTGTACCTACACGCGAGCAAGCTGCTGTCATTGAGGCAGATTTAGAGCCACAGCTCGTTGTCGCAGGCGCGGGTGCTGGAAAGACTGAGACGATGGCAGCGCGTGCGGTCTTTCTCGTCGCTAATGGATGGGTATCCACGGATCAAATACTGGGCTTAACATTCACCCGGAAAGCTGCGGGTGAACTTAATGCTCGTATTCGCCATCGTCTTACTCAACTGGCTGCGAGCGACCTCATCCAATCCCTTCCTCCGAATGACCCACGCCGGAAAAACATTCAGGACATCCAGCAAACGGTGGTCACCTATGACTCTTTTATGCAGAAGGTCGTTCACGAATTCGGTCTCCTCTTGCCTATCGAACCAGCTGCTCAAGTAGCTGATGGCCCGGAACAATGGTTAACCGCTAACCGCGTCATCAGCGATCTCGGATACGAGGATGAGTCCGATGACTGTAGCTTTTCACAGGCAAAATCGACGGCCAGACAATATATGCTCGCGCTGTCTGAAGCGATGGACAACCACCTGGCGACTCCTCAACAAGTGATTGACGAATCCCAGGCATTTATTGACAACGTCGTGAACGCAGAAGGCGTTACCTTCACACACGGTGCAAACCGTGACAGGCTGAAAAGCGATGTAAATAAACTCTGTACACCTCATCAAGATCGCTTGATGCTTCTTAAATATCAGCAAGAGTTCTACAAGAGACTCTCTGACAAACTGTTGATGACGTATGGACAGATTACTGCAAAAGCTACGCAGCTAGTACGAAAGTATCCTGAGATAGGACAGGAATTGCGTACGCGGTACCATGCTATTTTCCTCGACGAATATCAGGACACCAACTACGCACAGCATGCTTTTTTAAGTAGTCTTTTTGGTTCTCAGCCTGACTTAGAGGCCACGGGTTCAGTCGATAAACCTGTTGGGGTGACAGCGGTGGGGGACCCCATGCAAAGTATCTACGGTTTCCGTGGTGCAAGCCCCGGCAACTTGTATCAATTCCTGGATGATTTTCCCCGGTATCAGGGTGGTGTTCTTGTCCCCTGTGAAAAGAGGGCTCTCTCTCAATCATTTCGCAACCCAGATGAAGTACTCGAACTAGCCAATGCTGTATCGCACGATGCCTTGTCTGGTGGGGAAGGCCGTGGCTTTGATGCTGTTGACGCTGACTCTTCGGCACTTGTACCGACGTTGAGTAGCGGTAAAAAAGGTAGCGCTGGGGTCGTCTCTGTGAAATGGGCTCTAGATGAGCGCGATGAAGTCGAGTGGGTTGCCGACGTTTTTGAACAAGAATACCGATCTGCGATGCAGAATAAGTCACAAGGTGAGCCAACTAAGCCATTTACAGGCGCGATCCTTGTGCGAAAAAACGACCACATAACCCCATTTGCTGAAGCTCTTATGAAGCGGGGCATTCCCGTTGGTATGTCGCCAGACTCACTCTATGATATCCCCGAAGTCAGGGAGGTCTTGTCTGTACTGCGAGTAGTGGTTGATCCAAGTGATGATGAAGCTACGCTCGAAGTGCTCAGTAGCCCGCGATGGCGGATGGGAACCCGGGATATCAAAACCCTCAGTAACAGGGCCAAGGACCTTGCTCGAGGATCCGACAATCAATCCGGGACGAGGAAATCGAAACACAAAGAAATTGATTCCATCGAAGTATTTGAAGAAAAAGCTAACGAGCTTGAACTTCCGGGAGATGGAACGGAAGTTAGTCTGGCTGATGCAATTGCGGATCTTGGAATATCATCAGACCAGGGAAATGAATCGGCGTTCAGCGATGAAGGGCGCATGCGGTTACAGGCATTATCAGCTGAACTGCGGTGGCTGCGTCGGCAGAGTATGACGGTGCCGCTTCCGGACCTTCTTGCCCAGATTGAGAGCACCTTAAGCATCAGAACTGAGGTGCTTGCTCGCCAAGATCCGTCCGAGGACGGGGCTGCGGGAACCATTCACCTTGATCGACTACGTGATGTTGCCGAAGACTTCACAGCACGTGGGGGAAGTGCACAGGAATTTCTCGAGTACCTAAGAGCGGCGGATGAGGCACCGGGAACGACTATAGAAGCCGGAGAAGTCTCTGTTCATTCGGATCAGGTTCAAATTCTCACTGTTCACAGTGCGAAGGGATTGGAATGGGATGTCGTTGCTGTTCCGTTTTGTGATGACTCCACGTATAACAGTCCAGATCTAAGTTCAGGTTCGAAGCAGAAGAAGGGGAAGAAAAAAGGAAACTGGACCGGGACGTGGTTGCGAAGCTCGAAAACCCTGCCCTCCGCGCTCCGAGGCGACCCCCGTTCACCCGCTAACCCACTAGGCTTCCCTGTATTCAAGGACACCGAGCTGGCGACATGGAAGGACATTCAGTCGGCAGAAAAAGAATATAAAAAAGAGATTGAGAGCGTTGACATAAGGGATTCTGATTTCCTCTTTTACGTAGCCATCACTAGGAGTGCGCGCCGACTGCTTGTTTCCGGGCACAGCGTTAACCCGGCTAGCAAAAACTACCTTCAGAAGTCACACCGCTTCCTTCAGGTCCAGAACATCGTCGCAGGCGAATTGGGCATTGATGTCAATGCGCGTTTCGAAGAACTCCAAGCAACTCATGCAGAGGAGCCACTTCGGATCACAGCACATTCCGGTGGAGATCACCCAACGTGGAACCTCGACCTCACGGAACCGCCTTTAGAGACCGTGAGTGATGAACCTCAGAGTGAAGCTCCTATATGGCCATCCGATCCGCTAGGAGAGCGTCGTGAATCCGTCGACAAAGCAGCTGAGTTAGTACGGGCAGCTATGGAAGATCTCAAGGCTGAGTGTGCTGACCCCGGTACGGGCTACACGTCACAGGTGGACCCCGGTACTTTGGCCGCCACGTGGGAAAATGAGACCACAGCACTGATTGAAGAAGCACGAGCCGCCTACACGAGCCACACCGATGTTCCTCTCGGGTTGGAGTTGACGACCTCGGAAATGATGCTAGCGTCAGCTGACCCCGAAGCATTTGCGCGTCGTCGTGCTCGGCCAGTGCCCTTCAAACCCAACCCATACGCCAAGAGAGGCACGGCATTTCATAACTGGTTGGAGGCAGAGCTGGGCGGTGCCTCTGCGCTCATCGACGATGATGAATTGCTAGGAGCAATGGAGGATAGCGACGACGATATTCCTATCTCTCAGCCCGAACTCGATCGCCTCAAAAAAGCATTTATGAAGTCACCATGGGCTGGGAAAACAGCGTGGGACGTTGAACGCCCATTCACTCTGAACCTGGGAGGCTACTTCATCCGTGGCCGCATGGATGCCATCTTCAAGAGCGAGAAGAATGGCACACCAGAATGGTTCATCGTCGACTGGAAGACCGGTAAGAAACCTACTGGTCAAGATATGAAAAGAGCAGAGATCCAACTTGCGATGTATAAAGAAGCCCTGCGCCGACAGTTAGCTGACACAGGCATACCGAAGGCCACTATCAGGGCAGCTTTTCACTACGTCAGGCTCAACGAGACCTACGAACCCACTGACTTACCATCCCCGGACGAACTTGCTCAGAATGTCCTTTCTACACTGGACAACTCAGATAATGAACAGTCTGGCGATAGTATGCAGTGAGTAACCGTGTGAACGTGCGACGTAATGGGGGAGGATAGTTTGCACCTGCCCCTGAAATTAGCCACGTTCCAAACCAGCACAACGACCACCAGCGAGTAAGGAGAACGAAACGCCATGCGGGTGATGCATAATGCGTGAGCGCTTCAAAGTGCGCGGGGACCAGGCACCCCTCAACAATTTGCCCGTGCATGCGCTGGTCAACATCGTCCGAATTCCCTCGCAAGCACCGCTGAGCCCGTGGTGGCTGATCGTTCGTCGATTCTTCTACGCTCTGGTCCTGCTCCTTGTGGCGTCGGTCATTTGTTGGTTGGACAAAGACGGGTACTCAGAGCACCTGACGTTCATCGATGCGCTGTACTATTCCACTGTTTCGTTGACGACAACAGGGTACGGCGACATCACACCCGTCACAGAAAACGCGCGCATTGTCAACATCCTGGTCATCACACCAATGCGCATCGTATTCCTGGTCTTATTGGTCGGTACGACGCTGTCCGTCTTGACCGAAGCATCCCGTCGAGCATTACAAATCCAAAGGTGGAGGAGACAATTGCGCAACCATACCGTCGTCGTCGGCTACGGCACTAAAGGCCGATCCGCCGTCTCTGCCCTCGTTGAGGACGGGGTCCCTCCGAACCAGATCGTCGTCGTCGATACAGACAAAGACTCCCTGGCTGCCGCCGAAAACAGAGGCCTTGTGACGGTCAACGGATCCGCCACCAAAGCCGACGTCCTTCGTCTAGCGGGTGTGTCACGAGCCCGGTCCGTGGTTGTCGCACCCAACATGGACGACACCGCCGTCCTCGTCACGCTATCGGTCCGCAAAATTGCCCCCTCCGCCACCATCGTGGCCAGTGTCCGAGAATCAGAAAACGTCCACTTGGTGCGGCAATCGGGTGCAGACTCAGTTGTCATTTCCTCCGAAACTGCAGGCCGAATGTTGGGCTTGGCCACCATGACACCCTCCGTTGTGGAAATGATGGAAGACCTCCTCAGCCCCGATGAAGGATTCTCCATCGCAGAGCGCGTCGTACGAGACGACGAAGTCGGCGGCCACCCCAGAAACCTCTCCGACATCGTGCTCGGCGTGGTGCGGTCCGGTGAGCTGTACCGCATCGATTCCCCCGAAGCCAACGTCGTCGAACAGGGCGATCGGCTGCTCTACGTGCGGCGCGTGTACTCCGCCGAAGGCAGCGATGGGCAGGGAAATACCCCGCGCAATCCGAGTGCGAAAAACGTGAAACCGTGCAAGTCCGGGGCGGAAAAGAGATAACAGGATCCTATGACGATGGCTAACCATGGGAAGGAGAAGGATGGCCTCTTTTCGTGGCCCCCGCGGTGGGGCAGAGAATCGCCTTAACCTCTCACTCGAGGAACTCGATTCCGACCAATACGAAGCGGCAACAGCCCCACGAGGCCCCCTCGCCATCGTCGCCGGAGCAGGGACGGGTAAAACGCGCACGATTACCCATCGCATTGCCTACCTGATCAATCAAGGATTTGTTACTCCACAACAGGTCCACGCCGTCACCTTTACCACCAAAGCCGCCGAAGAAATGAGAGAGCGCCTCCGCATCATGGGGGCAGGCGCAGTCCAAGCACGAACATTCCACGCCGCAGCCCGCAAACAGCTTTCCTACTTCTGGCCACGAATAGCCGGCGACCTGCCGTGGAGAATCCTCGACGACAAATTCCGTATGGTGTCCAGGGCACTCCGCCACACCGGAATTAAAGCCGGGAAAGACATCATCCGCGACGTCATCGGCGAAATCGAATGGTCCAAAGCCAGGTTGATCTCCGTCGCCGACTACGAAAAACGCGTCGAACAACTCCACCGCGAACCCCCCATTTCGGCAGACAAAGTTGCCGACGCATACCGCGTCTACGAAGACATTAAAGCGACACCCGAAGGCTTCTTTCTCGACTTCGACGACCTCCTGCTCTACGTTGCCGGCGCGATGGAAAACCTCCCGGAAGTCGCAGAAGAATTCCGCGCGAGATACCGAAGCTTCGTGGTCGACGAGTTCCAGGACGTCACGCCCCTGCAACAACGAGTATTGGACGGGTGGTTAGGAGACCGCGATGATATCACCGTCGTCGGAGATGCAAACCAGACTATCTACTCGTTTACCGGCGCGGATCCGTCGTTCCTCCTTCGCTTCCCCCGGCGCTTCGAGAACGCCACCGTCGTGCGGTTGCAGCGCGATTACCGCTCCACGCCGCAAGTCGTCGGCCTGGCTAACAAAGTCATTTCTCAGTCACGCGACGAGGTGTTAACAGCTGATTTCACACTCGAAGGACAACGCCCCGCCGGCCCGGAACCGGTATTTGAAGAATTCGACGACGAATCTCTAGAAGCCGCCGTCGTGGCGCGCAGAATTCGGCGGCTCATCGATTCCGGTGTTCCTCCGTCGGAAATAGCGATACTGTTCCGCCTCAATGCGCAGTCGGAAAAGTTTGAGCACGCCCTGGACGAAGCCAACATTCCGCACCATGTCCGCGGGGGAAAGAGCTTCTTTGACCGCGCCGAGATCACCGGTTCGCTGGCGGCATTAGAGCGTCTGGCCAGTGCCCATATGGAGTCGGGGACCATCCACACCGGCGACGAGCTTATTTCTGACATTAAGGCCGTTTTGGCTCGGCAAGGGTTGTCCACCCGAGCCCCCGCCGGTGAAAGGGCACGCGAGAGATGGGAATCGCTGTCCTCCCTCTACCACCTCATTGTGGATATCGTTCACGCCTCGCCCGGCGCGGATATGCCCGCTGTGATGAGCATCCTCCGCGAGCGTGCCCAATCGAACCGGCCCCCAGCTGGGGTAGAAGGCGTCACTTTGGCGACGATCCACGCTGCAAAAGGCCTGGAGTGGGACGCCGTGTTTGTCGTTGGCCTTGTGGAGGGAACACTGCCCATTCGGCAAGCTATCGCGCTGAGTTCGTCGGCGATCGAAGAAGAACGGCGGTTGCTGTATGTGGCGGTGACCCGTGCGCGTGAGCATCTGCAACTGAGCTGGTCGCTGGCACGCGAGTCCGGGGGTCGGGCGTCTCGGAAACGCACGCGGTTCCTCGACGGCATCGCGCCGACGTCGAAGAGTTCGGCTGACCACTCGCCGAAGGGGAAGCGTAGTTCGCGTCTGTGCTCGGAGTGTGGGGCCACGCTACAAACCCCGGCCGAGAAGGTGATGGGGCATTGCGCCAATTGTGGCGGTGACGTTGATGCCGAGCTGGTTGACGCTCTGCAGCGCTGGAGATCGCGGCGGGCGCATCAGCAGGGAACGCCCAGTTACACGGTGTTTAGCAATGCCACCATGATGGCCATTGCCGAGCGGCAACCATCCACCGCGGAAGAACTCCTGGACATCAGCGGTATTGGCCCCGCGAAACTGGAACTCTACGGGGACGATATTCTCCGCATCGTTGCTGAATCAACATCAGGCTGCGGATTAAGGCGGAGGATTGGCGTAACCAGCCGGTCGTGATGCCGGTTTCACCGCACTGCTACTGCCATCGCGGACCGATAATGCCACACACAGGGCAATGCGGGTCCCTGGCAATCGGCGACCTCACAACCTCCAATGTCCGCGGATTTATACTTACCGACGCACCCACCGTCGGTGGGGCCGGAAGCGACGGAACATCAAGCCAGTCATTAAACGCTGACCACTGCGCTGCGATGATCCCGCGGGCGATAGTGTCCATTTCATGCGTGAGCGTCAGCGTGTCAGTACGGCGGCCAGAGATCGCCTCGTCGACAAGATCAGGGGAAACCGTCGCCATATGCATACACAGTGGACATCCGGTGGCCTCGCCTGCTGGACGTGCCGTAGTTCCGGTCATAGTAGGGCCGATCCTGAGCGCACCATCGCGAACGGTCACGAATAAATATGGCTCATTGACGGCTGCGAGCAGGCCAGGAGACGGCGTTGCCACCGCAACGATGCTTGCCCGAGGAACGGTGCGTTCCGGACTCCGTGGCTCAAACGGCTCATCCGACTCAGGCAGCTCAGGCAAGCCCATGTGGGACGCCAGTGCTCCTTCGGTCGTTTCGACAATGCTGGGTGAAAGCACGGGCTGACCAGGAAATATATCGCCAAGCACGCGCGACAACGGCTCCACGGCAATAATCCTGTGCGGAGGAGCGAGGCTCGTTCTGCTTTGCCCGGGCCGGACATTCCCAGCGATCAGCAGGGGAGTGCGCAAAAGTTCGTCGATAAGGGTGAGCGCGAAAGATCGAGATACCGCCTGCTCGATTCTGCTGATTATTGCCGACGTTGGCTGTGGGGATGAGCAAGCGAGGAGTGCTCGGGCAACGCGCTGAGCGGTGGGGCGGTCGGCCATGGGAATCACCACCGCGGTATAGGTGTCCGCACCGATGCGTAGCCACCCGTCGGGGCGAACAAACACGCGGGTTCCGGATGATAAACAGATAGTGTGTGGCCACCGCACGGTGCTCCCCCTCGGCTTGTGAACTATTCATTCGTGTGAATTCCCCCGGCTGCGCTCTGAGGCACAGTACTTTGCGGCAGAGCGCGCTTCGGTGCCGTGCTACCCAGCACAGCGCTATGTGTAGTGTATCGGCAGCCCTCCGACCACACTGTAGAGTGAAACTATGCCCCACAGAGTCAAACAAGATGTCGCTGCGGTCGTGGAGGACTTTGCGCCAGAGGTGGAAATTCGCCTGTCGTCGCGGAGGAAGAAAACCCTGTCCGCCCGCCGTGAGTCCGGCCGGATCGTCGTCATGGCACCGGCGCGGATGTCGGCTGCATCGTTGCGTGATTCTGTGGAGTCCCTTGTTCGCCGGGTGGAGAAGAAGTCGTCCGTCGCGGATAAGTCGGATGAGGATCTGCACCGGCGGGCCCGTCGTCTGAATGCGAAGTATTTGGAGAACCGCGCGGAGTGGACGGATATCCGGTGGGTGACCAATATGGAGCGCCGCTGGGCGTCATGCTCCACGGATACGGGGCGGATCCGGATTAGTCATTATCTGAAGGACGTTCCGGATTACGTCCTTGACCAGGTTATTGTCCACGAGCTAGTGCACACGTTCATTCCGAACCATTCGGCGGAGTTCTACGCGTGGGCGCATCGCGTTGATTATTGGGAGCGTGCCGACGGGTACTTGGAGGCTTACCAGCGGTGGGGACGTGGAGGCGGTCATTCGTCGTAATCGGTCCTATTATTATCGACGACGATCCGCGCTGAGTTATCCGCGCCCGGTTGAAAGTCGTCCTAAGCTGTGCGCCCGGTGTGGCGTCGGGCACTAAGTCCCGTCATGATCATTTGTGTCGCCAGAACGGCGCTGACCCCTTCACCGCATCGGAACCGGAGAGCGAGCAGAGGCTCCAACCCCAAGTGCGTAATGACGGTGTGATGCGCGATTTCCCGGCTCACGTGTCCCGCGACCAGGTGTGATTGAACCGCGGGATTAATCTGCACCGCAGCCAATGCGGCCACAGAAATAGCGAGCCCATCGAGGACGACGACATGATGATTATCTAGCGCGCCCAAACACAATCCCGTTGTGACCGCGAACTCGGGCCCACCGAACTCGGCAAGAGCATCAATGGGGGAAGAGGGGTGAACCCGCGACAGGGCCTGCCCGGCGACCTCACGTTTTCGCTCCATCATGGCGGTATCGGAGTGGGCACCAATACCGACGGCATCGTCGACATCAAGCCCGGTGAAATGCGCCGCCAAAATAGAGGCGGGAGTGGTGTTGCCGATCCCGACCTCACCGACGGCAAACAACGTGGGCTCAGTGAATTCGCCGGCGAGTTTCCGCCCATAGTCAATCAACGTGCGTGTGTCCGCAGCGGATAGGGCCGGAGTCGTAGCGATATCCCCGCGCTCATCATGAGCGTGGACATAGCGAATAGCGTGGGCAGAATCGTCGCGGTCTTTGCGAGCCTCACGATCCCCGTGGTCCCCACGCCCCACATCACCGTCGACCCCCGCGTCGATAAGAAGTGACGGTATTCCAGCCCCAGCTGCCGTCGTCACGCCCAGGCTCTCATCGACCACTGACGTATCCATAATTTCCCGCGTGACGGACGGCGAAAACGATGACACACCATGTTTTGCCACGGGATGGTCGGCCCCGATAAGAATGTGCTGGGCGTTATGGATATCACCAACCGCGGCAACTTTATCCATAGTTGTATCCAAGATTCCCAGCGAACCGGGAGGTGTCAGCAGCTGGTCGGAAGAGTCGTGAGCTGCAACAACATGCGCTTGATCCGGCATATGGCCGTCACCGGGCGTCGCGATCGCGTTCGCCGGCGACGCAGCTCCCTCACGCCATCCATTCCGCATAATGAGGTTTTCAACGGGAAGTTTCTTGGACCACGCACGCCGCTCGAGCCCAGGTGAAGGCGGGCGCTCGTCCGGCCACCCCAAGCACATCCACCCCAGGGTCTCAACGCCATCGGGCAGATGCAGCAATTCGGCCAGGTCATCCGGCCGGAATAACGTCACCCAACCCATGCCAAGCCCATAGGCTCGCGCCGTCAGCCACATGTTCTCGATGGCCGCCGCGCAACTCCACAGGTCGGTATCAACAAAAGTGTTACGCCCCAACACCCCGGACGCAGGGGTCCGCCGATAACAAGCAACCACAATTCCCAGCGGCGCTTCCTTAATCCCGTCGAGTTGCAGGTCAAGCAGCCGCTGTTTCCTATCGGGTGTCAGCAGCTCAGCTTGTTTGAGCTTTTCGACGTCGGCCAGCACGGCTGCTTTATCCCGCAGAGCTGGATCATCGACGATGATGAATCGCCACGGCTGGCTATGGCCGACGCTAGGTGCCGCGTAACCAGCGTCGATGACAGTTCGCACAAGATGCTCAGGCACCGGTTCGGGGCGGTAGCGGCGTATATCGCGCCGGGCTCCGATCACGCGGTCCAGTGCAGCACGCACGTCGTCTGGCAACACCTATCCGTCTGGTTGTTCAGCGCGCTCGGCGGCTGAGGTTGTATCGCCAATGACGGGGGTTGGGCGTTCTCATCGACGGTCCGTATTCATGTGCTGCGTGTCTTCCACTGTGAATGTCTAGTGCGAATAATCAGTGCGTATATCTAGTGAGAGTGTCTATTTCTCGTCGCCGGACCCGTCGGTGTCGGTCCCGTGATCGTCCGCGTCGTCGCTAGAACCGCTGCCGGACCCATCCTCGCGTGCATCCCCACCAGGTGCGTTACCAGCCTGCTCATTGAGTTCACGCTCTAGTTTTTCAATTTCGCTAATGGGGTTGAACTCGTCGTCGCCCGATTCGCCCAGGATGCCGTCGATAAACTCGGCCGGGTGGGCGATATCGTCAGCCGTGGGCAGGAAGTCGGGGTGGTCCCACACGTGGTCACGTCGATCCATACCCACCGCAACAGTGAGCCGCCGCCACAGTTCGGCAGCTTCGTCGGCGTGGCTAGCAGAGAAGTCCAGTCCAGTGTTCCCCGCCATATTCTCCAGCCCAGGCTTCATCGCGCGTCGGGCTGACCAGGACTTTTGAATTGGCTCCATCACCGGAATGCGGTCGAAGAGTGCGTCGGCAAGAACATTGTCCACCCAGCCCTCGACGAGGGACAGCATGGTGTCCAACTGGATACCCGCGTGCTCATTCGACGCAACAATCTGCGGCGAAAGATCCATATTCTGAATCTGCTGGAACATGTCCTGCATCCGCGCCGGGTCCGAAAGCGCCTCGGGATCAATGGACCGGGAGGCTTCTTCCATGGCCGACGTATCCAGCGACAGCCCCCGCGAATACGTTTCGACGGCCAGAAGCAGCCGCTCCTCGAGCCACGGAACGTACGCAAAGAGCCGCTGGTGGGCTAGTTCGCGGGCGCACAGGTAAATAAGCACCTCACGCTCGGGCTTGTTAAATTCCTCGGCAAGAGTGTCCAGCTGGCCGGTGAGTAGTGCGCTGCCGTGCTTCTCGTCCAGGGAGAATCCCCACTCGGACACACTCGTAACAGAAGTGGCAATATTGCCCAGGATGCGCCCCAGCTGCATCCCCATATTCATGCCGCCGACCTGGGCTAACATGCCGAGCAGCGAACCAGCCATCTGCTTCGCCTCTTCAGGTAGAGCGTCCTTCTGCGCCTCATTCAGGCTCTCTGCCACCGGACTAATAAAGCGTTTCCACGTGGGAAGCGTCCGGGACAACCACTCCGACGGATCCCACACCTCAGGGACTTTCCCGTTGCTCGGCAGAATCGTCGCATTGCTCAGCCACAATTCGACGAGGTTGGTGGAGTCCTCGACAGCCTTCTTATCAGACTGTCGGACAGGCGTCGGGTTGGATTGCTTAATGGTCTGGCGGGCAATCTTATCGGCCATCGCGAAATTGATGGGCCCCTTGGCATCGGGAGAGTTCATCGACGATCCCATCCCCGACAGCATCGTCCCGAACTGGCTAAGAATGTCACCTAAACCGCTCTGACCAGAGGATCCGCTGACGGTGAAACCGCCGGGGAAGGCGCTAAAACCAGGTATATCGCCACCCGATCCGCCACCCATATTGAAGAAAGCCTCAAAGGGGTTGTCGCTGCCACCAGGGGAGCCGCCGTCGTTGCCACTATCGCCGCGGCCACTATCCCCGCGGCCATTGTTTCCGCTCGAGGAATTGCCCTGGCCACTATCACCGTTCTGGCTATTGTTGTTCTGGTCGTCGTTTCTGTCGTTACGGTCGTTATTATCGTCGTTGTTCGAAGAAAAACCGAAGCCGTGGTTACTCATACCCTCTACGGTACCGGCTCTGGAAAGCATCTCTCCACATGCTATTAGCGAACGGCGCTCGTCGGTGCTGGTGCGGCATCCGGTACGCTTGATCGTTGTGAGTCTGCGCAACAAGACAATTATTCTCGGTGCAATTCCCGTGGTTGCGTCTGCTGTTGCACTGAGTTTGACGGAAATTCCCGGCACCTCGGTTGATCTTTCTGTGCCCTATGCTGCAGAAGGTCCCGGCCCGACGTTTAATACGCTGGGCACAACGGGCGGTAAGAATGTCGTCGACATTTCGGGAACAAAGACCTATCCGACGTCGGGCCATTTGAATATGACGACGGTGTCGGTTCGTCATGGGATATCGCTGCCGCAGGCGATTACGCGGTGGGCAACGACGAATGACACGCTGGTTCCGATTGAGCAGATTTTCCCCGCCAATCAGTCGCCGGAGGAAGTGAATAAGGAAAACCAGGCCGCGTTTGCGTCGTCGGAAAATAATGCGACGTCCGCGGCGATGAAGTACCTTCATCGGCCGATGGCAGTCACGGTGATGTCCCAGCCGGAAGGGTCCGACGAGATCCGCAAGGGCGACATCATTGAGGGAATCGATGGTCAGAAGATTGCGCAGCCGCAGGACCTGGTGAAGGCCGTGCGCAGTCATAAGGTGGGGGATCGGGTCACTCTTCAGGTGCAGCGCGACGGCAAATCCGAGGATGTCTCCGTTCCCGTGCGGCAAGGTGAGTCCGATGACGCTCCTATTTTGGGCATCACCATCAAACAAGAGCCTGCCGACGGGACCACGATCGACTACCACCTCGACGACATTGGTGGTCCCTCAGCGGGACTGATGTTTACGTTGGCGGTCGTCGACAAGCTGACTCCCGAGGACCTGACCGACGGGAAATTCATCGCCGGGACGGGAACGATCGACGCTGATGGGGACGTCGGACCGATTGGTGGCATCTCTCACAAGATCGACGCCGCGAAGAAAGCGGGGGCGATGATGTTTATGACTCCATCCGACAACTGTGCGGAAGCAATGTCGGGCGACCATGATGGCGTCGTTTTGGCGAAGGTCAATAATCTTTCCGACGCAGTGACCGCGTTGAAAGACGTCAAAGTGGGCAAGAAGCCGACGACCTGTTCCTAAATAGATGTGTTCTTGAGCGGGGTAGTGGACGTAGCATCATGGTCATATCATGGTGGACGTCATGCGTGTTCGTCTTTGAGTCCTCAATGAGTACACTTATATCGCCATAGCTAAATCGGTCTAGTCCGACGTGTGCCGGGTCCCCTGGTGGAACCTGCACACTGGACCTGTGCAGAACCCGCGTGTCAGACTAGGCCGGGGTGCTCGGTGAACCACCAAAGGAGTCAACGTGCGAGAACATCCATCTGACGGAAGCCAACCTATTAAAGGCGCCGGTAAGTCAGCTGCTACGGTGGCTCGGACACAGCGAACATCTCACAGCGATAACGACGTCGCCCCAGCTGTCATTGCTGACGATATCGCCCTGTCCGCCGCGGAGGGCCGTGTCTTCGGCCACCTGAGTTTTACCGTTCCCGGTAGTGGATTGACCGTTTTGTCCGGGCGTGGCGGCTCGGGCCGGACGTCCTTGGCTCTGAGTATCTCCGGCCGGATGGAGTTGGACGCTGGCTCCTTGACGGTGTTGGGGGAAACTAACCCCAACAAGATCAACAAGATGGTCGCCATTGCGGGGGTCGAGCAAATTGATGGTCTCGACGGCGATGTTCGGCTCAAAACTGTGTTGACGGAGCATAAGAGCTGGTCAAACCCGTGGATTAAATGGACGAAGCGCTCCGATCAGAGTTACTACGAATTCCTGTGTGGCGAGGTCTTCGGCGACCGCGAGCTCCCACCGCTCGATTCCTATGTCGCCGAGCTCAACAGTTTGGATAACATCCTGATCCGCATTTCTCTCGCGCTGGCCCCGGCCAATTCGCACGAGGTCAAGATGCTTGTGATGGATGATCTTGAGCAAGTCCGTGAGTACGATCTCCGCCTCATTCTTATCGACGTTCTCTCGCGCCTGGCTCAGCGTATGCCCGTCATTGTGAACACGGTGAACCCGATTCCCGACGAGCTCATGCCCGATTACACGCTCATTGAGCTGTTCAACACCATTAACGACGATCCCGGCCCGATCGCTGAGGAGCTGCCTCCGGGGACTCGGACCACGGGGGAGCATCGCGCTGCCGGTGGATCCACGGGGGATTCGTCGTGCGCCAGCGATGAAACACAACTAATGACGAAAATTGAAACAACAGATAACGAGATAACCACCAGCGCGCCAGCCGCCGGATCCAATGAGGAGACAAAGTAATGATTTCTGGCTTAAATCTGGGTTCGGAACTTCGTCGTTTCCGGCGCTCTACATTAGGGCGGCTGGCGGTTGCTGCCATCATTTTGATTCCGTTGCTCTATTCGTGCCTGTATCTATGGGCGTTTTGGAATCCATTTGGGCACGTAGAAAAGCTCCCCGTCGCTTTTGTTAATGACGATAAAGGCACCACGGTGGAAGGCAAACCACTCCGGGCGGGCGATCAGATCGTTGATAAAATTAAGGATAATAAAGAGGTCGACTTCGACTTCGTCAGTAATGACAAAGCCACCAGGGGCGTCGAAGATGGCGACTACTATTTCATGGTTCGTCTGACACCGGATTTTTCGAAGGCGGTTGCTTCCCCGAGTGGAACTAAAGCTGAACAAGCCGTTATTCAAACAAACTACAATTCGACGAATGGCTATTTAGCCACATTGATTGGCCAGAACACGATGCGTGAGATGGTTCCCATAATCTCGTCTACACTGGGTGACCAGGTCATAGGGAAAGTTCTGGTCAGTATGCAGGAAGCCGGAGCGGGGATTGCCCAAGCTGCGGACGCTTCCGACAAGTTGCAGGCTGGTTCCAATGAGATCGGCGACAAGCTAGGAGACCTCAAGAATGGGGCTGACGAGCTAGATTCTGGTCTGGGGACAGCACATAATGGAGCTACTCAATTAGCAGCGGGAGCAACCAAGCTCAACAAGGGAGCCACAGACCTCTCCCAAGGTGCGACGACGTTGCATGACAAGCTGGCCGAGGCGAACACCGGTGTTAACACTCTCTCCGAGAAAATGGGTGAGGCCAACGCCGGCTCGGACAAGATCCACGATGGCATTGGGCAGGTCGACAGCAAGCTCGGCGAGGTGTCCGCTGGGTCAGCGAAGTTAGCTGCCGGCGCTAACCAGATGAAGGAGCAAGTGGAGCAAAGTACCGCACCCCTTGCAGATATTGATTCAAAAATGGGCCAGTTAACCGGTGGGCTCGACAAGCTCGGCACTGTAGCGGCGCAGGTTAATGGCGGTATTCAACAGATTAACGGGATCGCGAAGCAGGCATCGAAGGCGCAAGCGAGACAGTCGGATAAAATCCGTGCGATTGCCGTCCAGTTACGAGGCCTGTCGGATCCAACGGCACAAAACGTCGCCAATCAGCTGGATGGTCTTGCCTCTCAAATTGATTCACAGGGCTTGGGGAAGAATTCCGAAGGCTTGGCCAAGGTGAATCAGCTGTCACAGGGAACATCGGCGCTGGCGTACCAGCTCAATGATCCGTCAGCAGAGTTCCGTGGCGGAATCAACCAACTAGCACAGGGCGCTGGGCCGATCCAGAGCAAAATCAATGAGCTGACCAACGGGCTCGACCAATTAAGTAATGGTGCGAATACGGTGGCATCGGGTTCGCAACAACTGCGTCAAGAGGGGACGACACCGCTCGTTGCCGCATCGGGTCAGCTGAGTTCGGGACTAGGACAGCTGGACGAAGGCGCCCAGAAGCTCAAAGCAGGGATGCCGCAGGCAGTTCAAGGTTCTGCCACACTTGCTGATGGAGGCAAGCAGCTAGCCTCAGGCACAACGCAGTTGAAGGACGGAGCCACTCAACTATCTAGTGGTACAACGCGACTGCAGCAAGGAGCCCAGCAACTATCCGATGGTGCAAGGAAGCTGAAAGCAGGTTCGGGCAAGATTTCCACTGGACTGGGCGAACTGAAGGACAAACTTGGTGACGGAGCGAAGAAGGTTCCCTCGTGGACGACTCCACAACGAGAAGCCTCGGCCCGGGTTATGTCGGATCCTGCGAAGCTCTCGGCCAAGGACTTATCTGGCAACCAGGTATTTGGTTCGGGCCTCGCACCATTCTTCTTTTCTCTCGCCATGTTTATCGGCGGGCTGGTCACGTTCCTTTTGTTGCGGCCGATCCAAAACCGTGCTGTTGCCTCCGGTGTTGCCCCACTTCGCGCAGCCCTGGACGGATTGTGGCCGGCCACGCTCATCGCCATGCTGCAGGCCACCGCGATTATTGTGGTCACACTCACCCTCGTCGGTATGAATGTTGCCCACCCGTGGGCATTGTGGATCTTCTCCATGGGAGTATCCATAGTCTTCGCAGCTATTAACCAAATGCTGAATGTTGCACTGGGCGCAGGACCAGGCAAAGTTGCTGCGATGGCGCTGCTCATGCTGCAGATTCTCGCGTCGAATGGACTATATCCCGTGGAGACTGAGCCCAAGATCTTCCAATGGCTCCACCCTGTGAACCCGTGGACCTACACAGTTAATGGGTTCCGACAATTGATGTACGGCAATATCGACGAGCGGCTCCCACAAGCAATTCTGGCGCTGGTCCTCGTTGGAGTGATTTGTGTCAGCATCACGGCACTTTGCGCCCACAGGGACCGCAAGTGGACGGTGGAGCGGCTTCACCCCGCGATCGACATCTAATACTCGGTTGACGGGGTGAACCCTCGCCATTCCGACGGATTAGTCCGACGGTTCAGCCCCACGGATCCCCGTCGTAGGAATCCTCAGCATCCTCCACCGCTTCAAACGTGGAGCGCAGAAGTGTGATCACACCGGGAGCGACGTCGGGCCCTCCGAGGAGTTCGATATTGTCCTGGCCGAAAACGCCAGCTGCCGAGAGTTCTTCCTCCGTCGGACGCAGTTGAAGCAGAGTCAGATACGGACCGTCGTCAATAATTTCGCTGAACAAACGCGCTTTCCGGGGCCCGGAGCCCGGTTCGGCAGAATTCTGGAACATAATCTCTTGGGCCAGGATCGCCCCGGCCACGGTTCGCGGCCACGCGGTTCGCGCGATGTAATCCTGGAGCTCATCGCCTGAACCCATGTCCGGCAGCTCTTGGACGACGAGCGTCAGATTGTCCTGCTCATCGTCGACAATGGACCCCGTTTCCCGCGCAATAACCGACGCGGGAACCAAGCCGAACAGTGTCGGAGGCTGATCCCATCCCTCGGCGTGAATGAAGTCGGCGGCTTCGCGCATTGCCCGCTCGAGGCGTTGCCGATCGGTGGGCGCGTCAGGAGTCGGCGATGGATTGTGTGCTGAAGACGAGCCTGTTGAAGAGGTAGAAGAACCGTGTTCGGACATACAGAAAGTATTCATGCCGCGCTGGTGGGCTCGCAAGAAACACGCCCGCGGGGTTCGGTTGCACGCGGAGCTCCTAGGTTATCGACGCCGGCCCAGGTTCAAGTACAGTGAACAGCAATGACCCTCTGATTAGGAGAAGCGAAAAGGTGCCCAAGTCGGTTAAGCGAAAGGCTCCCCGCCGGTGGGCCGTTGTTGCGGTGATACTGGCCATTATCGTCATGCTGTTGCCTGTTGCAGTAGCTGTTTTCACTGATGTTGCATGGTTTAATTCCATGAACTTCGGCCGGGTATATGTCACCGAACTCGTCACCCGGATCGTGCTGTTCATCGTGGTCGGGCTGCTTGCCGCCGCGTCGATATGGGCAGCCGCGTGGGTAGCCATTAATTATCGCCCTCTTGTCCCCGAAGACGCAGATCCCCACAGTCCGCTCGAGGCCTATCGGCAGGTTATTGTTCGATCCTCACGCGCTGTTTTGCTGGGGCTGCCGCTGTTGGTGGGGCTTTTTGCAGGATTAGCTGCACAGTCCGAGTGGCGCATGATCTTGATGTTTATGCACCGTGAAAGCTTCGGCGAATCGGATCCGCAGTTCCACCACGACTATGGTTTCTACGCCTTTAGCGTTCCATTCTGGTCCTGGCTACTCTCGGTCCTCTTGACCCTGACAGTTGTGGCGTTCGTCGTAAACCTCGTGATGAACTGGCTGTTGGGTGGTATCCGGACGGGGGATCCCCGCGTCGGGAAGCGGGCGACGGTGATGAGCCAAGCTCGCGTCCAGATGGCGTCGATCGCCGGAATTTTCATGGTCGTGAAGGCCGTTGATTACTGGTTCGACCGCTACCGCCTGCTGTCCAAGGACCATTCGACGTTCACCGGTGGTTCCTTCACCGACATCAACGCGGTGTTGCCCGCGAAGATTGTCTTGCTCGTCGTCTCCATTGTGGTGGCAGCGGCGTTCTTCGCGGCTATTTTCCTCCGGGACCTCAGGATTCCCGCGATGGCAGCGGTGCTGATGGTCGCGTCGGCAGGAATTATTGGTGTCTCGTGGCCCCTGGTGGTGGAGCAGTTCAACGTGTCCCCGAACCGTGCTGCGAAAGAACGTGACTACATTGAGCGGAACATCAAGTCGACGCGGTACAACTATGGCTTGACCGACGAGCACGTCACATATGACCGCAATTGGGGTGCCGACGAGAAATCGAAATCGGATCAGAATGAGTCGGTAGCGAATGATTCGGCGACCATTTCGAACATCCGCCTGCTGGACCCCGAAGCGATTTCGGCCACGTTTACCCAGCAGCAGCAGTTGAAGAACTTCTACGGGTTCCCGAGTGACCTGAGCATTGATCGTTATGAGCACAACGGTGAGATGCAGGATTATGTGGTTGCGGCCCGCGAGCTGGACCCCAAGTCGCTGTCCGGTAACCAGCAGGACTGGATCAATAAGCATACGGTGTACACGCACGGTAACGGGTTTATCGCTGCGCCGGCGAACAAAGTCGACGAGGTGGCCCGCGATGTTGGATCGTCCCGTGGTGGGTACCCGATCTATACCGTGGCTGACCTGCAGTCGAAGGACCGCACCAAGTCCGACGATCCGGATACGCTGAAGATCAAGGTTGACCAGCCACGTATTTACTATGGCCCCGTGGTAGCTGATACCGACCAGGATTACGCCATCGTCGGTGGCGACGGGTCCGGAAAGCCGCGCGAGTACGACACTGATGGATCGAACTACACCTACAGGGGCAAAGGTGGCGTCGGGATCGGAAATATCGTTTCCCGCGTCATGTATTCCCTGAAGTATCAGTCGATGAACTTGTTGCTCTCGGACGCCGTGGGCAAAGATTCCAAGATTGTGTACGACCGCGACCCTCGCGACCGCGTCCATAAGGTTGCCCCCTGGTTGACGACGGATTCAAAGACGTACCCGGCTGTTATCGATGGCCGTATCAAGTGGATTGTCGACGGCTATACGTCCGTGAATAACTTGCCGTACTCGGAGCACACTCAGATTTCGGGTGCGACGGAGGATTCTCTCAACCCTGACGGAACGGAGCAGAACACCGTCGGCAATAGTGTGAGCTACATCCGTAACTCCGTGAAGGCGACGGTGGATGCCTATGACGGGACCGTTGACCTTTACGCATTCGACGAATCCGACCCGATTTTGAAGTCGTGGCGGCGCAGTTTCCCGGGGACGGTAAAGCCGAAGTCGGATATTTCTGACGAGCTGATGAAGCATCTGCGCTACCCGGAGGACCTGTTCAAGATTCAGCGTGAGTTGCTGACGCGGTACCATGTGTCGGATCCGGGCGTGTTCTTCACGAACGACTCGTTCTGGTCTGTGCCTCTGGACCCGACCGCCTCTGAACAGGGGTTGAGGGATAAGAACCAGCCGCCGTACTACGTCGTCGCGTCGGATCCGAAGACAGGGGATCCCAGTTTCCAACTGATTACGCCGTTGCGCGGTTTGAAGCGCGAGTTCCTCTCTGCTCACATGGCGGTGTCGTCGGACCCGAAGACATACGGGAAGATCACTGTTCGTGTCTTGCCGACGGATACCCAGACGCAGGGGCCGAAGCAGGCTCAGGACACGATGATGTCGTCTGATCAGATTTCGCGCGAGCGCACATTGTTAGAGGGATCCAGCACGTTGATCAATGGCAATTTGCTGACCCTGCCTGTGGGCAACGGTGGAATCATTTATGTAGAGCCGGTCTATTCGAAGCGTAAGGAGCAGGAATCTGCGTTCCCGAAGCTGTTGCGTGTGCTTGTCTTCTATAACGGTCAGGTTGGATACGCGCCGACGATTGGTGAGGCGCTGAGCCAGGTCGGCATAGACCCGAAGGAAACAACAACGACGAAGGAAGTAGACGGATCCGATAAGGGTAAATCTGATCACAATGATTCGGATTCCGCATCTAGTTCTGATGACAATTCTGGCACCGGTAAGGATGAGTCCGATAAGAACGACTCAAGCGCTTCCCCCGGAAGCCCTTCGAACAACGATGTCAAGGAACTTGATGATGCCGTTCAGAAGGTTCGCGATGCCAAAAATAGTGGGTCGTTTGAGGACTACGGTAAAGCCTTGGACGAGCTCCAACAGGCCTTGGAAAAATACCAGGGTGACGCTGGCTCTGGGGGTCGACGCAGCTGAGAGTCGCTGAGGGAGTCGCAGCTATTGGCTGGTGGTTCCTAGGCAGTGCGCTGGCGATTTCACATTTGGTCCTCGATGCGTTAAGTTATCTCTTGTCGCTCGCGGAGACATGTTCTCCATGCGACTGGCGCGGGGTGGAGCAGCTCGGTAGCTCGCTGGGCTCATAACCCAGAGGTCGATGGTTCGAATCCGTCCCCCGCTACAAAATAAACCTCCTACCAGTGGAAACGCTGGTAGGAGGTTTCTTCATTTTAGGGCGAAAACGGGGCCGGTTGCACTAGAGACCACAATTCACGACCACGTACTGCACAAGCGATGGACTACTGCGCGGGGCGCAGGCGACAAGGAAAAAAAGAGGTGGAGTGGTCTTCGTGTGTCTCTATATGGCTTTCTCACGGCTTTTTATAGGTTCTGAGGTGTGTTTCTACCATCAGATACTTTCAACCGCTCTGAAGAGGCTTATAGGTGGTGTTTGTGTACCGACGCAAGGAAAAATAGCCATGAGGCGTTTGCCCTAGTCAAACATGGTTTCATGGTTGAGCTCGTTAACGGATAGCAGGTAATGGTCGCTTCACTGTATGCTTATCAAATGAAATCGTATGAGTCTGGCAGCGAGCTTGCCGCAGAGATTACAAAACGTGGCGGCCTGTTTATTGACGAGTTCACAGCTATTCCCGATGACGGTTGGGATCGGCTAGTTGACGGCGTGGATCGCACGCCCCGGCAAATGATCGCCTATCAGCTTGGCTGGATGGAACTACTTCTCGGTTGGGAACAAGACGAACAGGCTGGTCGCGAGGCGGTGACTCCTGCGTCGGGATATAAGTGGAACCAGCTCGGCGGCTTATACGACTCGTTCTACCATCGCTGGGAGCAGACCCAGGCGGCAGAGTTGATTGAGCAATTCGAGGCTCTACTCGGCGAAGTTGTCCAATTTGTCAATAACCTGACCGACGCGGAGTTGTTTGAGCCTGGCCAACGCGCCTGGGCCTCGTCCACGCCCTCGGCGTGGCCGGTGTGGAAGTGGGTGCATATCAACACCGTTGCGCCGTTTACTACGTTTCGCACCAAGATCCGCAAGTGGAAGAAACTCACTGGTTGCTAGCCCAGTGGCACTCTGATTTCGATACCAGTTCTGAACACGAACCGGATCTTACGGGTGCCAACTATCGCGTGGTCGATCAGGGCATTCCACCAAGCGGGCTGGAATTGTTCGACGGGCTTGTCGGCTAGCTGCGTGTAAGCGGTGTTGATCGCGTGAGAATCCCGTGTACCGTCTGTTGTAAGTTCTGGTAGTGCTTGTCGAAACCCTGGGGCAGCGTTGCTGCGATCTCCACCACGCTGTTTACCGCTGCGACCATCGAATCCATTGCCTGTTGGTGTTCCTTGGTTCCCACAGTTGTTTGCTTCAGCTTTGCGTGTGAGATTGCGAGCTTTTTCAACCTCTCGGTCAAGCTCTTCACAGCTGGTTCGAAGTCCTTCGTCGGCGTCTGATCCAGTTAGGTCTTGAACATCTTCAACTTCGAATAGACGTCCCCCATCGTCTGGTCGATATCGTCCAAGCGTGTGTTGAACTGCTCGGCTTCGGCTTGTTGTTTCCTTAGACTCTGCGGCATTGTCGAAGGATCCTTCCTGATGGTGTCGTATTTGGTTGAATCGGATCAAGTGCTGGCGCTGACGTTGCTGGTCGGCGATGCGTTCCGAAGCCCATCGATTGAATAGTCAGAACCAAGTTTCTTGCCTGAAGTTTGGGCTTTTCTTTCACGCTTGGTGGTCTTGTATCTGACGATTTCTCCGTTGTCGTCAACAAGTTGGAAGTAGCTCACGTCAGACTGCTTTTTAGCGAGGTTTTTGCGGCTCAAGTGACCGCTGCCTTGGTCTGAGAAGACGAGGTTGTAGGCGGGTGCTCGTGCTTTCATTGCTTCGATGCCAGCGTCTACCGTGGGTGCGTCGGCGATGGCGGGATCTGCGAGCAAATCTTCGATTTTGTTTCTCAAGTAGTCCCGTCAGGTATCGCCGGTGAGCTGGTCGATGGGTAAGCCTGTTGAGTCGATTGATCGGCCTTGCGCCAAACCCATGCGCTCGGCCTGAGAAAAGCTGACCTCTTCGCGTCCGACTTCATAGCCCAGGATGTCTTGCTCGCGCTTGGCTAGGCCGAGCTGTTTGGAGACCTTGTCGTTCAGCAGTTTCAAACGGTGCCATTTGCCTGCGTCTTTCGGTGTTTTTCCTGTACCAAAGTTGTGATTAGCGATCACAATGTGATTGTGAACATGCCCTGACTTTCCGTCTAAATGTGTAGCGACGAGGAAGTCGGAGCTACTAATCAATTCACGGGCAAGTTCCACGCCCGCCACGTGGGCGAGTTCAACATCTTCGGGATTGTCTTTATTCAGAACGTCGGGGTGCCAGGATTGGACGAGAACAAGCGCCTCGTTTGAACGTTTCGTCCTCCCACTTTTGACATCGCGAACTGCCTGCATTGAGAAGCCCATGACGCTTTCAGCTCCACGGGCTTCGATGGTGGTTAGCGCAGCCCGAACGTTGCCAGCCTTCATGTTCTTGTGTGTTCCATAAACAGCGTAAATTGCCGAAGCTGTAATGTTCTTAGTTCTTTGTACTTTGTTCATCGACATTGCTCGAATACCCCCTCTCTAGCTTCTGCGACGGCTTCATGGACGTCGTTAATCACTTCGTCTACAGATCCGATTAACGATTCAGGCCAGTCATGCAGATGCGTTGATCGGACAAGTTGATTAAGGTTGTTTCCGACCGCAGAGAGGCTTCTCATGTAGTGGGCGATGACCGCTTTTGTCTCATCGTCGAATTCACGTGGTGGCGTGAAGAATCCCGGCGGGATTCTGTCTGTTAACGCGTCCAGGGCGATGCGCAGAACCTCGGCTTCGCCGACGCCCAACCGCTGGCTGAGTTCAGCCAGCAAGTCCGAGCGGTCAGCGTCAAGTCTGACGGTGACGAGCTTCGTCGTCATTCCCATATCTATCTCCTAATTTTCGCTTTCATAAAAGTCATTGATGTACCCCAAGCTTCCGCCTCTTCGGCGGAAGCTTGGGGTAGGGGACTGCTCCTGTACGAAGAACACCTACGGTCGCCGTCTTCCCAATCAGCTGAGGCTGAGGTCGTGAAGCGCTGGCGTGTCGGAATACTTCGTACAGAAGCAGTGGCCAGCATCACCACCGGCAGCCGCTTCGCGGCTTGAGTGGGTGGCGAAAGGGCGCTAGCGCCCCTTCGAACCCCAAGGTTGCGTCTAGAAATCGCAGATTTCTGACGCCTGAGGACTCTCACTTGCGGTGGGTTCCCCGATCACAATCGCGTGGTAGAAGTCCTCGACTGTGCGGTCAGCGTATGCAGCCCACCGGGAGCGCGGGTTTTCTACGGCTTCGCGGACGCTGGAGCCGAGCAGCTCGGTCAGCGCTGCGTCCGCTTCGCGTGCTTGTTGTTCGAGCTCAGCCTGCTTCGCCTTAAGCTGTTCGACGCGGGCTAGGACAGTGGAAATTTGCTTGGTGGTAGTCATGATTTACAACTCCAATTCTTCTTCGGTGTCGAGCTCTGGTTCGTCGAAGGCCGGTGCCGAGTATGTCGGTTTCGGCTTTGCCTGACGCTTTCGGCTACGCCGTGCTTTGCGGGCAGCGTCCAGGCGCTGAGTCGATCGCCGAAGATCGGTCAGCGAGACAGAGTATTGCGTGGGACATCCGGTCTCGGACGGTGTGTCGAGCGCTTCACGGGATTTCTCGGTCTGGGATGAAATTTCGTCCCAGTCGATGCCGCCAAATGCTCCGGCGGGATGTGGTGTGAGAGTCACAGCTAAACACCTGCCCGACGGAGAATTGCGTTTATAACTGTGTTGTCGGGGTTTAACCGTTTTTGGTGCACCGAACCGTGACGGGGTAGTCAATGATGCTTTCCTCATCGACTTCGACAAACTCGCAGTGTTGCCAAGCTTCTACTCCGAAGTGATTAAGGACATCGGTTTGGGCGTCCAACAAATACCAAGGGGCGTTGGGAATTTCGAAGAGATCGGCGTCAGTGTAAGCGTTGAGCGCTTCGCGAAAGGCTTCGCGGGCGTTTAGGTCGCGTTCTGTATTGAATTTCATAAAGTTACTACCTTTCTCATGATTGAAAGTTTTTGAATTCTGTGGCTGATGAAGTTGCTCCTGGGGGAGCGCGGGGAGACGTTGTAAAGACCGTCATGCTGATGCCTTTGCTACGTCAGCATCGAGGGAGTCGATGAAGTCTTTAACGCGCTTCACGTCGAGTCCATCAGTAGCCCTGTTGAAACGATCGTGCTTTGAGAAGTTGTCCCATTGAGAGCGCGAAAAGGTGCCCAAACCGAGGCGGTTTAACCAGTCCAGCTTCTGGTTGAGGCGGAGCTTTTTGTCACCAAGAACCGGCACAGTGAGCAGACCAGCTTTATGGGCGGTGACGATATCCGCTAACAAAGCGCTGTCAGCTGTGCGGATTCGTCGCTCATGGGCGTTGAACCTGACGAACCAGGTCTCCCGTCGCTGCTTGTCCGAAGGCACCCAGTAGGCCTGTCATCCCCGGAAGTGTCGGGGCGGAATGACTGAATGTGGGCACCAATTAATTTCCCACGTTCATATTCACCCACAGAATCCTAGGGCTCGGTTTTGAAGCATGCGATTTCGTATCCATCCACCATCGCTGGCCGTAAGGTTTCGTACACAGGTTTTCGCTTAAGGTCGAAGTCAATGGTCGATACCAAAGGCCGTCGGTGTACAGGCGCGAAGTCCACACGATCCACGGAGCGGGACAGTTCTTTAAAACTCTGGAAGCTGGTGTACTCGTTCGGAATCTTTCCTTCACGAGAAAGGGCAGTTTTTCGAAACCACTGACGCTCTTCAAAGCTGCCCTTCTCGATGCCATTGGGGGGTCTTCAGACCGGCTTTCGCCAGTACACCGCCGGGATCTAGGCTGACATTTCCGCGTGTTGAGAGGCTCAGAAGATCTGATTGCTTGTGCTTGACCTCCCAGACGGTTTTGTCACCAGTGATCGCCTCACGTGAGTCGCGAAAGATCTCCGCGACGCCGTAACAGGGGAGGGATTCGATATCGAGGACGGTCGAGATGAACCCATCAGTTGTGACGCTGAGGATGTCCACGGAGTTTGCTACGGCCAGAAGCGAAGACCGGACGAGCGAGGTAATCATGTTGGCTTGGTGGGGAGAGGTCACGGCCGAACCGCCGACGGCTTCCATTTCCTCTCGCCAGGCATCCCAGCCGTTCTGCTCGGCCACGTCCTGGGCGAGCTTGCCATAGCAAGAATTGGTGGCAACCTTGATGAGAAGCTCGGCTAGACTTCCTTTTCCGAATGTTTGTTTAGCTACGTCCCGATCGACGACCATCTGTTTCACCGCTGCGCGAAGTGATCGTGAGTACGTGTCGCCAGAACTGTCCCTTTTCTCGATGAGCGAATTGAGGACTATTGGAGGGGAAAACTTGTCGATATTAGACAGTCAGATCCTCTCATCTCGGCACCTGGGGACAAGGGAGCACGCTGGCGCACCGATAATGCGGTGAAGGCTTGCGCCGCTCTATATAAAGACGTCGGTAAAACGTTGAAAGAACCGGTGGTATCAAATATGCGCTCTCATTCTTGGCGAACCACTTTGAATAATCGCGCTATTGCACAAGGGGTGAGCTCGGACATTCGAGCTGCGTTCTTTGGCCATGACCAATCGGTCAATAGATCGGCCTACACAGATCTACAAGATGTCGGGTCGATGCGAAGAATCTTGGCTGGCGAGGTTAAAGAAAAGTCTACGCAAGAAGGGTGATGACCCAGTATGTCTAGGTATGAGTATCAATAACTATGTGCAGGTCAATAGGGAATAACTGCTGATTGGTTTAAATTCTTGTATATAGCCCAGAGGTTGATGGTTCGAATCCGTCCCCCGCTACAAAATGTAGACTCCCACCAGGAGGATCCTGGTGGGAGTCTTTGTCAGCTTACGAAAGCTCGTTACTGGCCCGGAATCCGACACAGTCACGTCTTCGAACGAGATGTCATCATCACGTTTCGACACGCCGAATGCGCTCCCAAGGGCAGCGAGACTCTTATGGTCGGGAATCGCATGAGACACGTGTCGTACATCGTCGACGTGAAGGACAAGCAGCGATAACTATTCGACTCCTGCCAGACGTGCGCACGATTCTCACCCGCACGTGCCTGCACTGCGTCAGGTCACGTAGTAGCTTCCACAGGGAATTGTGAACTGAAACGTGGAACACTGTAAAAACACCGTGACCAGCACTGTGAACCATAGTTGATATGATGAGAATGCTTCGGTTGCAATAGTAAAGGATTGCTATATCATTACATCGGATCGAGCAAGTATCGTCGTATTCTGATCCCATTGTGCTCCGTGTAGAGGAGCGTACCCATCACAAATGAACGAGCAGGGAACTATCTTCACCATGACTGCCCGGACGCTGGGAGCTGCACTACTCATCGCGGGCCCCTTGGCTACAGTCGGCACACCCGCCGCACAGGCCATCCCGGACATGCCTCAGGGGTACCCGATAACAAACCTGTACAAGAGTTGCACCCCGACATCAGCACACACTGGACACTATCCTGAGTGGCACTATGGGGAAACCGGTCGTCGGTACGTTAATGATGGAAACATCCAATTCACCAACAAGACCGACAAAACTGTCCCTTACACTGCTTCGGTCGAAACAGGAACTAACCACAAGATCGAAGCGAATTCCGCCGCCGAACTTCCTTCCGGATGGAACACTACTGCTAAATCCGACATTGGATTAAAAGAATCCAATGGGTGGCTGGACAACGAAACCTTCGGCCCTATCAAGTTAGGACCGGGAGAATCCGTCCGCATTGAATACGGTGTCGTCGAAAAAGACTTCATCTCTATGTTCGTCACCTGCCAAAACGGTGTTCTGAAAAATGGCCAAGGTGCCGACGTTATTCGCGGCACTGGCCCCGCCGAACGCTACGCCTACGCGTACATCATCAAAGCTGATGGCACCGTCTCTGATCTTGCGATGGACATTCCGACTCGTAACCCCGGGGCAAACAGTAAGCCCAGCGGAGATACCTACACCAGCGTCTCTGGGCCGAGCTTGGAAAAAGTTGCAGATCCCAAGCGCGATGAAATTGTCGAACCTGCCCGGGAGCCACGGCATGATCCGTCTTGGCCGACGTTAGGCCAGACATGCGATGACAAGGACAAAGCCTGGTACCCGTACCACATCACGGCAACGAAACCAGAGTTTGAAAAGCCAGGTTATTCAACCGACTTCCTGAATTGGTCTGATTCTGAGTACACGTACAAGCCACAAACAGACTACGTGGTGGGTGCAGAATACAACGGCTACTCTAACTGGAAAAACGCCCGAAACCACCTGCCCGAAGGCTGGTTGGAATCTATCGGAGTGGTTCAGCGCGCATACATGCCAGTAGGTACTCATCTAAAACCCGTGCGTCTGGCTCCTGGTGAAAAAGTTCGCGTGGAATATGGAACCACCATGACGCGTGTGAATTATCAGGAAATCCATTGCGGAAGAGATGGAAAATATTCCTTGCTCTCCGACTATCCTCAGGCCTCAGCCCCCAGTGGATTCTGGGCGAAAGCAAAAATCACCTCCAAGGATGGGTCGACCCGAACGGAAGATATTACGCCAGATAAGTGGCGTACATTGCCTGTGCCCACCCAATCGTCTAACTAGCCATACCTACGACAGGAGACACCATGAAGAACATCCTCCGCACTATGACAACAGTGGCAGCAGGAACCGCAGCAGTAGCTTCACTTCTTGTTGCGCCAGCAGCTCATGCACTGCCACCCCGTGATCACGGCACTGCAAATCCGACGACCATCGGAGAACACTGCGTGAACCCGGGCGATACCGGGCAGACCATCGCTATCAAGCGCACCTATTTTGATGGGTCTGCTGGGACCTGGACTGTGTCCAACTACAACGATGAACCGCTGCCCGTCACACGCTCGATCAAAGAAACCAAGACCAAAACCTGGAATGTCTCTGCGGGCGTTGACTTCCCTATCTTGGATCTGATTCACATCACTTTCTCTACCAGCTACACGGACACACAAAGCTACGAAGTTGGTGAGACCGTGGGGCCCTACAATATCGCTCCCGGTAAGACGGCCGTCCTTCGTGCTGGCTGGATTGTCTCTGACTTCGAGGGACAGAAGACTGTTTGCGGTGCAGATCATACCTGGAAGGCAAATGGTGGAACCTTCACAGCTAGCTTGCCGAAGGAACGTCACGTGGCCATCAGCACCCGGGACAACGGGAAGATCGAGGGTTAGCCCATGCGTCGCCGTCGAAAGATTGCTGCAGCACTGTGCACATTCGTTATCGGTTTGACAGCGCCCGACATCGCCGCCACTGCAGAGGAATCCTCACCCGGAACATCCGCCGAGGATTTTGACCTGCCGCAGCGCTTGAACGATGACTTCAAACCAGGTACGTCTTGTTCTACACCGAACATGAACGGGATCTATCCGATCGCTAAACGCCGCTGGTTTAAGCAGACCGATGCCGCCAGCGTAGCCAACCATAACGATCATCCTGTTCCTGTGCAGCAGCAGATCAAGGATGTTCGTACGCAGACGCTTGAAACCAGTGCCCAGGTAAAAGGAAAAGGCGACCTGGTGCAGTTAATGAACGATACCTTTGGTTTCAGCTACGTATACACGGAGCACTGGGGCCTGACACAGGTCGTGGGGCCGTATGATCTTCCCGCTGGCAAACAAGGTCGGCTCGTTTGGGGGTTCCTCATCCTGGATACCACGAACCAGAATGTGAAGTGCGGAGAAGATTTGGTCTGGCACAAAGTAGGTTCTCCGTTCGACGCATCTATCCCGGAAAGCCGGTACTCTGAGCTGCGCGTGGACGGTGCAATCGAAGGATAAACTGATTATTTCACCCCAGGTCGATCACACAAGCCCGGAGCTAGGCAGGCTATGAGATCGCCATGTAGCCCCACACCTCACATCAAAGCCGAGGTGTGGGGTTAATTTCCATGGTATTCACCGACGGATTATTAACCCTCTCAAACACCACACCGGCGCGGTCAAGAATCTCATCCTTGACCCCGAAACTCACTGTGCACACTGGTCGGGATTCTTCGGGAAGTAATAATCCCACAGCTGTGAAACGCTTCTCCTCCGCCCGGCTTGAGTATCTATTCCCTCACCGCAAGTTCGTCATCACCTACATTATGGACATAACGACTTTCCGTTACCCCCCCGAAACAGCAGATTTCGGATTTGTCGTTTCTCTACCCTGCTGGAGGGCAGACAGGGGGTACCTCTTTCTTTCCACTTGCCCACTGTTTAAGTGCGGCCACGAAAGCATTGGTGTATCCCAGGGTGGCGTTACCACGCGGGTGAATTCCATCACTCGCTAGTTCACTTACGTGGTTCTCGGCGTAATCACACCAATTAGCTGCGTACACATTCGGGTATTTCTTGGCGGCGTCGACAACTTGTTGTTGGGCGTTCTGCATGTATCCGCGGTCGCCATAAGGCATTGCGATAATGATGGTGTGTTTACGTCCGATCGACTTGATGATGTCGTCTAGCTGACCAGGGAACGCTTGCCCATTGGTACCAAATCCCAGGAATACGAATTGCCGTAGTGCGTCCTGAGCTTTGAGATCAGCGATGATCTCTGGAGCCACTTGGTAGTGACGAGAGATTTCAGCGTTGATGTCTATGCCGGGGAAGCGCTCTTTCAGTTGGGCCTGGGAGGCTAGCATGACGGAATCCCCAATCGCGTTGATATTTGTTCCGTCTTTGGGCATGTCATGTGTCACAACTTTGGGTGCCGGCGTAACGGGGCCTCGCTCTGCCTGGCTTTGCGCTTGTAAGCGCTCTAATTCGGATTCCAGTGCGGTCCCGTGGTTGGTGTTGTGAATTGCAAGGCCTGCGAAGACACAGCACAGGATCATGGCCGCAGGTATCATCGCGCCGCCGAACCGTTGCTGGATGGTAGAACGTTCTCCAAAAATCGCGTAGCTAAGCCTGCGTGTACTTTTGATAAACCCGTATCGGCGTATTGGTGTCTCGATGAAACGATAACTCAGCTCAGCCGCCAGTAATGAAATAGCACTAGCAATGAGCCCCGTTATCCATGTCGTCCGTCCCCATTCGTAATCCTGGACTAGCGATACGACGAAAAGATTGGCGGGGACGTGCCACAAATATAGTGAGAATGAAATGAAACCGAGGTGGCGCAGAACCTTGTTCTGGAAAATTGACGCTACCGGGCCATTGTTGCGGACGGTGGATGCAATAATAATGGCGGCAATCAAGGAACTGCTGATGAGGCCGCCTCGGTACGTGAAGGCGTCTTGGTCACCCAACCAAAAGAAGTAGAAGACCTGCACTGCGAGCGCGGGTATAGCTAAGAAACTTAAGATCCGCCCATATTGCAAGAGTCCCTCGCGGTATCCCCAAGTGTCTCCACGTTTTTCGGTTGACGACGAAACGGTGATCGACGCCAAAGCCGCGCCGATGAGCAGCCCGAATGCGTGGGTGTCGGTGCCGTAGTACACGCGGGTTGCGTCGTGCCCGGGGTTGACGATGATGGCCATCGCTCCTGCAGAGATGACGGCGCCAGCAAGCGCTAGTTTCCCGACCAGCCGCGGTGTTTTGCGGAGAATCACGAGCAGCAGCGAAACGATAAGCGGCCAAATAATGTAGAATTGTTCCTCAACTGAGAGGGACCAGTAGTGAGCGAAAATTGGCAGTTCAGACTGCGCGAAATAGCTTTGCGAGTGGGCGATCTGAACCCAGTTGTTCACAAAGAGTGCCGACGACCAGAACTGTCTGCCCAGGTTCACATTGACGTCGCCACCGATTACTCCCGCAATAGCTGCACAAATGACAAGCGTGCTGATGGCTGCGGGGGCAATACGTCTCACACGGCGTATCCAGAAGTTCTTCAGGCTAATCGTGCGGGAATAAACGAATTCCCGAAGCAGCAGGGACGTGATGAGGAACCCACTGAGCACGAAGAACACGTCGACGCCCAGATAACCGCCGGGCAGTACGTTGCCGAAAAGGTGGTAAATCACCACTGAAATGACGGCGAGCCCACGGAGCCCATCGATCCCGGGGACATGTCTAATCCCTGTCGGATTGTCCTTGCCCGATGTTTTTCCTGTGGAGGCTTTGCCTTTTGCCGGGCTGGGCTGTGGTGCGACCGCGGTTTGAGTTCTTGCCGACGGTGTTCCCGTGGAAGACCTAACGCCTTGCGATCCAGCTCTCGACGGGGAGGCGGACACCCCCGCCCGCGATGACTCTGCGCGCGATGATTTCTTTCGGCGTCCCTTGCCTGATTTGCGCTCCGACCGCGGTTCGATTCGCTGTGGAAGCGCGGTTCCCTGTGTAAAGCGCGATATCCCGGTGGAGCGTGGGACTTCTACGGGGATATATTCCGCTCCGAACGGTCTAGGGGGAGTGGACGACTTTCGGCCTGCCTCGGGAGTAGTTCCCTCAGATGCTTTTTCTTGTCCTGAAGCCTTTGTATCTTCATGTGGGGCCGTCGCATTTTCTTGCGAAGCCCTCGCGTCGTCATCGGCAGGATGCGTTTGTGTTGCGTCCGCTTTGTCTTGTGCGGCGTCCGTTTTTCTCTTTACCGGGGCGCTGCTGGCTTTCTTAGCACGGTTCGGGTGTGCCGATCTTTTATCCGGCGAACTCTTAGGCCGAGTATCACGTGGCTCAGCGGAGCCTGATGCGTCTGGTCTGGACCCCGAGACCTGCGGTTTCGGACGTCGTAATGAAGGCCGCGGAGCACCACTAACCTCAGACGATCTGTGTGATCGTGACAGGGCTGATCCTGCAGCACGGCTGCGGCCAGCATTTTTCTTCCCGACGGAACCTGCGCCCGTGATCCCGGACGTTCCCGAAGGAGTAGTCCGCGCGTCAGCTAAACGACGAGCACCGGCCGGAGCACGGCCGACGTGCCCAAAAGACGGTGTATCGCTTTCACGGAGTGAGCTCTGCGACGCCGAGGTACGACGTCGCGCACTCACGGGCGTTGACGTGCGGGAAACAGGAAAATGCGTCTCTGCACCGGCGTGATCATCGCGACGGCTGTCACGTTGTTGAACCTCACCACGGCCTTGCCGCTCGCCGTTGTTACCTGCGCGTCCGGTTTCGTCAGCAGCCCCCTCGTCAGGCGTCGTCGATTGTTGTGATGTGGCCGATGAACCACTTTTTGCCGAACCGGACGAGCGTGTCGTCGGGGAGCTGGCCGTAGAGGGGCCGTTCGCGGACGACCCAGCCTTGGACGATCCAGTCTTGGACGATCCCGTCGCAGGGGCACCGGATGAAGCGCTCGCGGAGGAAGCGGAAGAACCGGACTGACCTGGCTCAGAATCGGACTGCTGAGCCGTTGCGGACGGGCTAGGTCTCGGTGAGTTACCGATGGTGGAGGCAGACCTCAACAAGGATCCTCCCTGTTGAGCAGCGGATTGCACCGCTTGTGCCGCTCGGCGGGTGGCTTTGCCCAAACCTGCAGGTGAGAGTTTTGGAAGACGCATTCTAGGTTTCGTTTAGCTCGTGAGTGAGATGGCAGAGTGCAAAGTTTAACGCACTTTGGCCGCTGACCACATACGCGCCGATAGGGTCAATGTTGCCGCATATGACCCAGTCGGAGCGGGAGACCGATTTGATCGTAGTCCCTGCAGAAGCAGCCTCGTGCATCTTCAATATGGCGTTTTCACAATGTTATTAATTTGTTGCATAGAAGGTAGGGGAACGCTGTGAACAGAGGGATATACTGAGCTTGTCGCAGCATGGTGTATTCCCCGTGTAGCCATGTTTTCTGGACTTATTCCAGTGGTTTTTCGGTCCGCTATAAACGGACATGTACGGCAAGGGTGTTGTTATGTCTTTGGTTAACTCAGTAAGTCGTGCTGGTTTAACGGTGCTCGCCTCGGCAGCATTGTGTGTCGGTGTTGGTGAGGTAGCTCATGCATCAGACGCGCCGACGGATACCCCGGCAGATAATCCGGCCGCTTCCGAGTCACCGATAATTAACGACACTGAGTCCGACGCTGCAGCTACGACATCTGATGTTGCACCTTCGACAGAGTCTTCCACGGAGTACGGCGTTTTCGACGACATCGTCGCCCAGACCGGAATGGCTGGCCAGCACCGAATCCAAGGCGTTTATTTCCCCTCTCCACCGGCACCCGTTGAGGCGGTAGAGCTCGCTAAGCAGGGAATTTCCCTCTACGGCCCGGGAACCCCGGTGTTTGTGGGCAACGCGATTTGTACAGTCACTGCAGCCGGCCATGACTCTAATGGGCGGGCTATGGTCATTACCGCTGGGCACTGCGGACCGGTCGGAAGCCCGGTGACCTCGATGGACTCACAGGATGTCGGAGTATCAGGCACCGTCGTCCGCACCAGCGAGAACCCTAAGTACTCCGTCATTGAGCTCAAAGACAATGCCCGAGTGACGTCGTCCTATGGACAAGTTACTGCCGACGGCATCGGTGGTGGCGGTGTCGTGCCGGGCGTCCAATTGTGCAAGAACGGTATTTCCACCGGCTGGACCTGTGGACAGGCGTGGGAGGCCCCCGCAGATTCGCACTATCTCACGCAAGTGTGTGCAACGCACGGCGATTCTGGTGCCCCAGTTCTGCTGGGAAGCAGAATTGTTGGACTTGTTGAAGGTAGCCCGGGACCGATCTCCTGCCGTTTCCCAGTGCAGGGTTCTCTCTTTTCGCCGACCAATGTTATTGATATGCAGGCCGTGTTGGATTCCCTCAACGCAACGGCTGGTCCCGGAAACGGATTCCGCCTGGGGTAGCACCGTCCGCTTGCTCTAGCGCGATCCGCGATCGATCGCGCCGGGGTTAATCCTCGTCCGTTAACCGACGACGGACGGTCTCGTGGAGAAGCCCATTCGTGGCCAGAGCATCGCCACCATGCGGGCCAGGTTCACAGGCAAGGGACGTAAACGTTCCGCCAGCACCCTCAACGACGGGCACCAGCGCAGCTAAATCCCACAGCGACACTTCCGGCTCCGCGGCGATGTCGACGGCGCCCTCCGCCACCAGGCAATACGAGTAAAAATCGCCGAATCCTCGCAAGCGCCAGGCGTCGTCGGTAAGAGACACGAATGCATCACGCAAGCCCCGATTTCTCCACCCCTCAAGCGATGACATTGAGATCGAGCTATCGTCCACATTGCTCACCGTGGACACCGACAGTTTCCGCAGTGCGCCACTCGACGTGGTGCCGTTGCCAAGAGCCCACGCGGCTTCACCCGTGATGCCGATCCATCTGCGGCCGAGCGCCGGGGCAGACACGACACCAACCTGCGGGTAGCCGTCCACCATCAGCGAAATGAGCGTCGCCCACACGGGAACCCCGCGGACATAGTTCTTCGTCCCATCGATGGGGTCAATCACCCACTGGCGGCCCGACAATACCGGCTCGCCACCGAACTCCTCCCCAAGGACCTCGTCATCAGGGCATTCTGTGCTCAATAGCCCCCGGAGGGTCCGCTCGGTGTCCAAGTCCGCGTCGGACACAGGGGTCATATCGGGTTTAGCGCTGACTTGCAGTTCGGAGGAGAGGAATCGCTTCATCGTGATCGCGTCGGCCGCATCTGCCAGCCGAAGAGCGCGGTCAACATCATCGCCATATGTGCTGCTTGCCCACGGCAACGGGGTCGAAGTAGACGAACTAGCTCCACTCGCACGAAGCACCTGCTCAATCGTGTCAACGACCTTCTCGGGCCCAGCGATCGACCAGGTCACTCCCCGGGCGTCAACACGGCGGGCGGTCCCCCCAACACCTTCGACCAGCGCTTTCCCCGGAAGCCAATCCCACGATTTCACCGAGTGCTGGATCCACGCACCCAGTTCACCATGTGCCACCGACGCTAGATCGACCGATCCCGACCCCAACATCCGCACACTGGCGAACTCTTCCACGACGGCCATCCACGCCGACCTGATCTCTGGCTGCTTCATAAAAGTCGGGTGCAAATACGTCCCCAAGCACTCGTGATCTGCCGAGTGAGCCGTGGCATCAAGCCGGGGCAGTGGCTTGTCGTCCAGCGTGGTGGGGATAGAGGGCCCGCCGATCCATGTATATCCCATCGCCGGGCGGTGGACGGCCCCCAAAATTAGCCGGTCGGGATTCTCAGTAACGGCCTCCGGGCTACCGTCGCTACCTTCTACCAGCGCAATCGCAGAACACCAGTAATCAGAACCGCGAGTGAAGTTGTAGGTCCCATCGACGGGATCGATCACCCACACGCGCCCAGACTTTGAGGGCCGTGACGCTCCTTCTTCACCGACGACACCATCGTCGGGACGCAATAGTTCCAGCACCTCAGCAACAAATTGCTCCGCCGCGCGGTCGGCCTCGGTCACAACGTCAGACACCGACGTTTTGTACTCGGTGACCAACCCGCCGCGCGCCTGCTTCCCTTCACGCAAACGCCACGCTAAGCGCCCAGCGTTGTACACGATGTCGCGTGCGAGCCGTTGGTCATCCACCCCCTCGCGTGTGATGGCGAAGGTTTTAGCCAGCGCGCTGACCATCTCCGTCATGGTGTGCGGTACCTGCTCCTCCGAAGATTCCATACTCTTATTGTGCACTACCCCTGTGACAGACTGTTAGGATTACCCATGTGAATCCGGACGTTTCTCAAGATCTCGAAGACCTCAATTCCACCCTGACGACCATTGAAAAAGTGGTGAACGTCGATGACCTCAAGGATCAGGTACGCGAACTTGAAGTACAGGCGTCCGATCCCTCCTTGTGGGAGGACCCTGATCATGCTCAACAGGTGACGTCGAAACTGAGCCACGTGCAGGCACAGATCAAAAAAATCACGGCACTACGCCAGCGCGTCGACGATATGCCCGTGATGTATGAGCTTGCCGACGACGCCACCGAGGCAGGGGATATCGCCGCTGCCGACGAAGCCCGAGAAATGGCTGATAGCGAGCGCGAAACCTTGCGTCACGAGATCGAGTCCCTCGAGGTTCAGACGATGTTGTCGGGGGAATATGATGAACGCGAGGCCGTCGTCAATATTCGGTCAGCTGCAGGTGGTGTGGATGCTGCGGACTGGGCGGAGATGTTGATGCGCATGTACACGCGGTGGGCGGAACAGCATGGGCATAAGATCGACGTGTTCGACATTTCGTATGCCGAAGAGGCTGGCATCAAATCTGCTACATTCATTGTGCATGGCGAATACATGTATGGCCAGCTATCCGTTGAACAGGGAACTCATCGCCTAGTCCGAATAAGCCCTTTCGATAACCAGGGGCGCCGGCAAACATCATTTGCTGAGGTCGAAATTTTGCCGGTGGTGGACAAAACCGACCATATAGATATTGATGATAATGACGTCCGGGTTGACGTATATCGATCATCGGGTCCAGGTGGGCAGTCTGTGAATACGACTGATTCGGCCGTGCGGTTGACACACATTCCCACGGGCATTGTTGTGACGTGTCAGAACGAAAAATCCCAGATCCAAAACAGGGCGTCGGCTATGCGAGTGCTAGCTGCGAAGCTTTTAGAGCGGAAGCGTGAAGAAGAACAGGCCGAGATGAATGCACTCAAGGGGGATGGCTCCAATTCATGGGGGAATCAGATGCGCTCGTATGTGCTGCACCCCTACCAGATGGTGAGGGATTTGCGCACGAATTTTGAGGTCAATGACCCGGCGAAGGTGCTGGACGGAGACCTTGATGGCTTCCTGGAGGCAGGTATCCGGTGGCGGATGGCTCAACAGCGTGGAGAAGGCGATAAATAGTTTCGCCACACGGTTCACTTTTGTCTCAGGGTTACCAATTGTCCTAGTAGTGCGTTAGTCTGGCTGCGTGATTAAGTATGACGCGGTGACCAAGATGTACCGGACGTCCACCCGCCCGGCCCTGGATGCCGTCTCTGTGACCATTGACAAGGGTGAATTTGTCTTCCTGATCGGACCGTCGGGATCTGGCAAATCCACTTTCCTTCAGCTGATGTTGAAGGAACAGAATATCAGTAGCGGGGACTTGTGGGTTGAGGATTTCCATGTCAATAAATTGCCCAAAAAGAAGGTGCCCCAGCTACGCCAAAGGGTGGGCTACGTATTCCAGGATTTTCGGCTCCTTCCGAAGAAGAACGTCTATGACAATGTCGCTTTCGCCCTGGAAGTGATTGGGACACGACGGTCAGCAATTGATAAGCGAGTCAAGGAAGTACTTGACCTTGTGGGTTTGGGCAGCAAGCGTAACCGCATGCCGAATGAGTTGTCGGGGGGAGAGCAACAGCGCGTCGCTATAGCCCGAGCCTCAGTCAACCGTCCCTTAGTCCTTCTTGCCGACGAGCCCACCGGCAACCTTGACCCGGATACCAGTGCTGACATATTGACATTGCTCAACCGCATTAACCAGATGGGGACGACGGTGATTATGTCGACCCATGACGCAGGTGCTGTGAATGCAATGCGCCAGCGTGTGCTTGAGCTCCATTCTGGAAAACTCGTTCGTGATGATGCCCGCGGGCTGTACGGCGTCGGAAAGTAGGGGAGGGCTCAATGAAGACTAGATTCGTTTTTCGTGAGGCATTTTCTGGGTTGAGCCGTAACATGACGATGACCATCGCCATGATTATCACGACGGCGATCTCGTTGGCTTTGCTGGCGACCGGGTTTTTGGTGACCTCTGTGACGGCAAAAACCAAGGATATCTACCTGGATCGTGTTGAGGTCATGGTGCAGCTTGATGACCACATTTCGGCCAATGACAAAAACTGTTCCAGCACGGAATGTAAGGAAGTTCAGGACAAGCTGAAGTCCGATGACGGTGTGGAATCGGTCACATTCCGTAGCCGTGAGCAATCTTATGAGCATTTCAAGGAGCTGTTTCAGGACTCTGATCCTCGTCTTGTAGCGGATACGAGTCCCGATGCCCTGCCGGCTGCTTTGCATGTGCGGTTAAAAGATCCGCTGAATACGAAGCCTCTTGATGGCGTGAAAGATATGTCGCAGGTCTCCGAGGTCGTTGATCAGGTTGATGACCTCCGTGGTGCCACGAACAATCTCAATGCCATTAGAAACGCGACTTTCGTGGTGGCGTTTGTGCAGGCGATTGCTGCTGTGTTCTTGATTGTGAACATGGTTCAAATTGCCGCTTATTCCCGGCGACAAGAAACAACGATTATGCGGATGGTGGGCGCAACTCGGTGGTTTACCCAAGCTCCGTTCGTTCTGGAAGCGGTGTTGGCGTCGTTTGTGGGGTCGCTGGTGGCGATCGGTGGTCTTATCTTGGGCAAGGAATTTGTCCTCGATAAGACGCTCAAGAGCTTGTATGATTCCCGTTTGATTGCGCGGCTGACGTTGGCTGATATTGGAATGGTGGCGCCCATCGTCATTATTGTTGGTGTGGTGTTTGCGGCCATGACTGCGCAAGCAACATTGCGCTGGTATGTGAGAGATTAGCGCGCTGTACGCATCGTATTTGGTGCGCATTGTGTCGATGATGGGAATGTAGTTGTGAGGAGTTCGACGTGGCGAAAAAAGCGACATTAGTTGACCACGGGGCGGCTAAAGGTAAAAAGAAGGCCGAGTCGAAGGCGTCGAAGAAGAACGCGAACAAGCGGTTGGTTGTTGCTACTAACCGGCGGGCGCGTCACGATTACACCATCCTCGATACGTGGGAAGCCGGGATTCAGCTCGTCGGCACCGAGGTGAAGTCCCTCCGCGAGGGGAAAGCGTCGTTAATTGATTCCTTCGCGACGATTGACGACGGCGAAGTGTGGTTGCGGCACCTCCACATTCCGGAGTATTCGAAGGGGCACTGGACGAACCATTCGCCCCGGCGGACTCGAAAACTGCTGCTCCACCGCAACGAGATTGATTCCGTGATGGGTAAAGTGCGCGACGGCAATAACACGTTGATTCCGTTGAGTCTGTATTTTTCCGATGGGAAATTGAAGGTGGAATTAGCCTTGGGCCGTGGTAAGCAGGATTATGACCGCCGTCAAGATATCAAGCGCCGGACAGAGGAGCGGGAAGCAACTCGTGTCCTCGGTAGGCGTGTGAAGGGCATTACGGGATAGTATTGCGGGTTTAGATGTGATCGAGCTGGAAGCTGCTTAGCTGTACTGGCTTGATCAAGAGAGGAGAGATGATGGGGGAATCAGATGAAGTTGTTTCTGAAGTCTGGACCGCCCAGCATCCGACCCGTGGTGCCATCAAGTTAACCATCGCTACCCCTGAGCATTTGCGCACTATCGATGCGGGTTGGCCGGAGATTATCACCGACGACAAAGACGAGGACGGGAAAGACCGCGACAAGGATAAGGGTGGCTCGAGGTGCGTCGACAAGGGTGCCGACGAGGGCGTCGAACAAGACAAAAACGCCCCAAAGGATAAGGAAGAAGAGAAGCGGCGGGATCAAGTAAAAACTGCCCAAGCGGTCGCGAAATTCGACCGCGAGTTTAAGACTTCGATGGCGCGGCGAATCAAATGGGTCACGAAGTGGGGGAGACTCGGGCGCAAAGCAGGAAGCTTCCTTGAACGATGGGAAGCGTCGCCATCTAAGGGATTACTTCTCGAGATTGACGACGAACCCTATGCCCGATTAGAGAAGCTTTCGAAATATGTATTGCCCGCCGAGAAGCCCCTCAAGCACGGTGAATACACCAATAGTCGCTCCCCCCGAGATAAACAGCGTGTTCAGGTTGATGTGAACCCGTTGGGGGAGATCATGTCAGCCTTCTACAAGGAGGACAAAGACACTGTTTTAGCCCTAGAACCGCCTGAAGATTCCCAGTCAGCACGCCGGTTTACGGAGACGCAAGAATCGCCCTGGAAGGGATTTCTTTATCCCATGATCGCGGGCACATCAAAGGCTGGATGGGCGATCTTTGTCTTCATTGTTCTTCCGCTCCTCGGCCGAATAATGGATTGGCTTCTTGGTCTATTGCCTGACTTCAATATTCCGTGGCCTTCCATACCGTTGCCGCATATTCCCTGGCTTTCGATATCGTTGCCACATATTTCATGGCCTCGCATTCCCTGGCCGCAGTGGAATTTACCCTCGCTCCCTCTTCCGCATATCTCTCTGCCGGATTGGCTTGTTTTCCTCATTGACCATCCGAGGATGTGGGTTCCCATCGTCACCGGGCTCGTCGTGGGTGTGACCGCGTGGCGGAATCATAGGAAATCAGAGCGCGCGAAGAAGACGCAACACAACCTCGCAGCCGATCAACCTGGCACTAGGTCTTCGGCCAACACATCTGAGGAAGCAGACGTTGCCGTCGAAAGGGATGGGCCGGGTTCCCAGTCTCTTGACTCATCTGGGAACACGGAGTAACCTCTAGTCTCCACGTTTGTTTCGCATGCGCACCCGCAAACGTGTGATCAGGGGCCGATTGTGGTTTCGACTCCGTTTTTCAAGCCAGGGGAAGCGTGCCGGTGCAGGCTAGAGACCACCGTTAAGCGTCGTAGCACATTGATAAGCGCCGAGAATACTCAGCGCGACTACGCTCTC
>NZ_QFRA01000044.1 GCF_003243515.1 Corynebacterium kroppenstedtii | reverse complement strand
CTTTAATTTTGAAGAGTTGGAACGCCATTTTGCAACGTCGCGCAATGGTGATGAAACCTGGCCTGTAGTAGATGAACAAACGAATAAGAAAATTCAGGACTTTAACAACACAGGCCCTTCTCCATGGGAAGGAAGGACCTTGATTGATCTCGTTCGAGAGAATAGGGAAGCGCATCCAGATGCCCTTGCAATTCGAGATATCGACGAGACAATGTCCTACCAGCAGCTATGGGATAATGCCGGCAAAGTAGCTACTTATCTCCAACGAGAAGGCTGCTCAAAGGGAGACCTTGTAGCAGTCGAGTACTCTCGTCGTTCTGCCGATATCGTAGCAATGGTGGGAGTGCTGCGTGCTGGGGCCGCGTGGGTACCTATTGATAGCCAGTTACCTGACCGTCGCAAGGAAACTATTCTTCGTCGAAGTAATGCGGTAACAGTTTTACGCTCGTCGGTTGAAGAAATTTGGCAATCTTTTCCCGAAAATCCGAAAGAAGTAGTCCTCGATCCAGATGACCTCGCCTACGTCATATTCACTTCCGGGACAACAGGAGAGCCCAAGGGAGTAGAAATTACCCACCGTGGTGTTGTGGGAACTATTGGAGATATTTCCGAACGTTTTGAGGTGAATCAGAAAGATAGGTTAATCGCTTTATCGTCTTATGGGTTCGACTTGTCGGTATATGACATATTCGGAGCCTTCGCTACGGGCGCTTCGGTGTTTTTGGTGCGTGATGAAAGAGACGCTGACGAAATCATCGAAGTTCTCCGCAACGATGAAACAACCATATGGAACACGGCACCAGCTTTATTGGAGCTTCTCTTCTTGAGAATTGCGGAAAACACCGTTTTCCCCGATATGAGAGTAGTGATGCTTAGTGGTGATCGGATTCCCGCTACTTTAGTGGCTCGGACACGGGACGTATTCCCGAACGCTAGAATCATCAGCCTAGGTGGCGCCACAGAAGCAAGCATTTGGTCCATCTGTATAGAGGTAGACGAGAATAGCTTCGACGGAGCAATCCCTTACGGATATCCTCTCAGAGGACAACGTGTTCACGTCCTTGGTCCTGATCGGCGCCCTTGTCCTTTAGGAGTTCCGGGAGATATATGGATTTCCGGAAATGGAATAGCCCGAGGATACATCGGCGATCCTAAGCGGACTGCCGCGGCATTTGTAGAACTACCGAATATCGGTCGTAGTTACGATACAGGTGACCGGGGTGTGATGGGGGATAACGGTTATATCGAGTTCCTTGGCCGGAGGGATCGTCAAGTCAAGGTAGCCGGTCACCGGATCGAATTGGGAGAAATTGAGGCCACAGCGACGCAGGTCGCTGGAGTTACTCGGGCTGTGGCCGGTGTATTTTCCACTCGTCAAGACACCCGGGCGCTTTATTGTGTGGTAGTTCAAAGCGCGACGGGAAATGGCGAGACGCTTGCGGATGCTGTACGTAATCGTCTCCGTCAGAGTTTGCCAACATACATGGTGCCTACGGTTATTGAAGTACGTACAGAACTTCCCGTAACTAGCAACGGCAAAGTAGATTACCGACGGCTTGAACAGCAGGTTAAAGAAGGCCAAGTCAGTAACAGAGATGTCGTGCTCGGCGCGACATCCAACCATGATGAACCGATTCCTGAGATTCTTCGTGAAATTTGGACTGACTCACTCGGAGGAGTAACAGAATCTGAATCTTTGGGCTTTTTTGAAGCTGGCGGCGATTCCCTAGGCTTCCAACGAATGCTGAGGAAAGTAGAGGAAAGAACCGGAATTCGTCCTCGTTTCCGAGACATCATCGTCGATCCTACTCTGCCTACTCTTGCAAAAGTAGTGGTCAAAGGGATCAAATTACCGAATCAGCGGATTGACGAACACCGTGAGGATTTGAATGAAATAGGTCCGAATGATCCGTTTCCGCTCACGGAAATGCAGCAGGCCTACCTCATCGGACGCCGTGCTGGGTTCCAATACAGCGGAATGGGCGAGCACTACTATCTAGAAAGCGTTACCGACGTTGACCTTGTACGTCTCGAAGCTGCCCTTAACAAGGTAATTCGCGCTCATCCTATGCTCCGCGCGGTAATTGTGGGAGATGACCAGCAACGTGTTCTCGCAGATGTTGACTACTACAACATCCCGGTGATGGATCTTCGGCACGCGACAGAAGATGAAATTGAGGAACAAATTAGCCGACATCGCGCGCGGTTAAGCCACGAAGTGTTCGATCCTGAACAATGGCCCCTTTTCCGACTCGAAGCGCTGCTGTTACCGGACGAGCACGTACGTCTCTTTTTCTCCATTGATTTAATGATCGGCGACGGTGCAAGTCAACAAATCTTTATCGAAGATCTCGGTCGTGCATACCGAGGAGAACCTCTTGTTGAACAAAACGGAACTTTCCAGGAATATGCAATAGAGTTACAAAAGAGAAATCTGGCGACTACTCCACAGCAGTTATTAGGGTCTGAAGAATATAACAAGGTGATATCGACGTTCCCTGCGGGGTCTACGCTTGTGCTCTCCGAGCCGGTTGACGAGGACCCGGCGATGGAGCGGTTAAGTCGCCGTTTTAATGCTTCTGAAGTACATCGATTGCAGGTTACTGCAGCACAGCTGGGATGCTCTCTGTCAGCGCTCTTCCTAGCCGCTTACGCTGCAGCATTGACGAGTTTTAGCCGAGGGAACAGAGTCGGGCTGAACATTACCACATACAATCGTGATCCTGAGATCGGGGCTCACCACAATGTCATCGGGGATTTCACCGGTGTTGTGTTACTTCCGTTCGAGAATGCTGATATCGCTGACTTGGCTGATACCGCACGGGAAGCGCAAAACGCTCTCCTGACCCATCTCACAGCGCATTACCCGGGTACGCAGGTGCTCGCAGAAATAGCCCGTCAGAAGAAGTCCTTCGGGAGTGCGGTCGCTCCGTTCGTGTTTACATCGCTGCTGTTTGACTCAGATGTCAGTTCAGCTTTACCCCACAGCTCAGAGAGCATTGTAAAGAGTACTTCTAGCGGTGGATTTAGTGCAGATCGACGGATCGAGTCGGATCGTAACGTGTTGGGAACTGTGGAATGGGTCGTATCCCAAACACCGCAAGTACTTATCGATAACCAAGTCATTGCAGTAGGCAACGAGATCTCCTTGGCATGGGACTACCGTTCCGGAGCTCTCGATAGACAGCTCGTAGAGGACGTTTTTGATGTCTACTGCCGCACTATTGATAGCTGTATCACGGGTCAGCCCGACGTAGCGAGACTTGAAAAAAAGCAAGCAAGCCGACTGCGGTGCCTTCTTTCTGGTTCGGCATCAAACACGTCGGGTGCTTCGAATAAGGACCCAGTTGCCGGGCAACCTTCTGCCACTGCTCTTCGACGGGTCAGTGAGGCACTACAAAGCTTCGGTATAAGTTGCGACAGTATCGATGACAACCTGTTTGAGCACGGGATAGATTCCTTGAGTTTTGTCTCCCTCGTGCAGCGTATTGAAGAAATCGCTGGACACGATATTGCACTTGCCGATGCCCTAGAGACCCCGACGCAGCGTGGTTTAGCTGCTCTAGTTCATGAAACCGATCTTCTGCAGCCCCACCGACGGTGCCTCAGTCTCTTACGGAAGGGCGACCCGACCAAAGTACTTCTGTTTGTTCACGGTGGCTTTGGAACCGTGGATATTTACCAGCAGCTAGCCCGGTCGATGCCCGGAAATTACGAAATATGGGGACTAAGTTTTGCCGAACATTTCATGGTCTATCCCCAATACCTGTCCATTGAAGAATTAGCGGCGGATTACGTGGCAGCTATTCGGGGTAGAATCAGTCCAGATTCGAGTATTGCCGTGGCGGGCTGGAGCGTTGGTGGAACCTTGGCCGTTGAACTTGCCCATCAGCTGGGTGATCGGTGCCAGGCGCTTGTTTTACTCGACAGCCTTGCCCCAGGCCCCATAGTTGATGTCGGTGATTTCACCGAGCATTCTGAGCGAAAGCTTCTCGAAAGCATACCGGGATTCGGAATCTCGGCAGAAAAATCTATCTCTGATGGTGTTGAAGGACTATGGATCGAAGCTCAGTGCGCCATTGAGAGTGCCCACAATTCGGGAGCCATACGGGAATTAGCCCGCTCACTCTCTCCGACACTTCTTGAAGATCTCGGTATGAGTGGAGATCGGGTCACCCTAACAGACCTGAACACCCTACGCACTTTGGTAGCTGCGCGTAACGCTTATCAGCCTCGTAGTTACCGATATGACGAGGCCTTGCTCGTCCTCCCCGATGATGGAGAGGCAGAAAACAGCAGGAATTGGTCCAAGTACGGCGTCAAAAGCGTGCGCAGTGCCGAAGTTATTGGAAACCACTATTCATTTGTGATGGAGCAGCAAGGGTCGGCAACGGCCCAAATAATTGCTTCTTATATTGAAGGGAGGGGAATGTAAATGCCATCCCCTAACAAACCAAAATCCCAGGAGCGTCTACCGGTTATTGTTATCGGTGGCACCGGAGTCACTGGCCGTATGGTGAGGAGAATTCTTAAGCGATACGGCATTGAATCGCATTACACCTCGCGTAAAGGTGGGCCTGAAGCCGAGCACCATGCGCTCGAATTGAACGACAGTGATTCAGGTTTTTCGGAAGCCGTTCGATTGCTAAGCCGTTTCACCTGGGCCGTTATATGCGTAGGCCCCTTTGAGACTGTTGAAGATAATTTCCATCAGGCATGTCTTTCGGCTGGCATGAACATCGTTGACGTTAATGACTATCGCGAACTGGCAATTCAGCTGGGGCGGGAACAAAGTCAGGCTGAAGGTAAGGAAGTCCGTGTACTGACCGGTTGGGGACTGAGCCCAGGGATAAGTACAGCTGTTGTGCTTCGCCTTGCCAAGCAGTGGCCCGTTTCCATCGACGATACAGACGTGACCACGGACCTATCCATCGGGCGTGGGCAAGAAAGTGGTGCTGCGGCTGTGAGGTCGATGTTCCGAACGTTGCGTTCGCCGCATACTGCAGTGCGAGAAGGAAACTTGGTTGAGATGTCGCGTCCTCGTCCCTCCGACGATGGTTACATTGCTTATGAAACGCCGGACGTTCATTACATTCCTTTAGTACTTAAGACGATCCGGAGCTATGAATATCGCGTTCGGTTTGCTGCACTGACAGCCAGCGATATCCGCACGTTAAGTAAGCGTCGAATATTCACCTCCCAGCGTTGGGAAGAGCGGCTGGCTTCCTTCTTCGCCCGGATGGCTTCTAAGAAAGCCCGTAAAGCCGAAGCTGATGCCCAAGAGGATAGCTCGGCCGAATTGACCACCACTTTTTATGGGGAGGACCAGAAGTTGGTGGCGCGATTAGTAGGCCAAGGGTCGTATGCCTTAACCGCAGCATTTGCTGCAACTGCAGTTGCAGAAGCGATGTCTCGAGATTTTCCCCCCGGGGTGATCGATCCGGTGACTGATCCCGAATTTACCGATCGCGTCTTAGCGCGAGTCCTCGCCGGTGAAGCGGTGAGGAGCTTCAATGTCGATCGAGAAAGATGACAACATGGCTAGTGAAAAAATAGGTTTCAAGACGGCGATCGACGTGGTGGACCTTCATAAATCTTTCGCTAAGGGCAAAAAAGTGGACGACGAGGTTCGTGTCCTTGATGGCGTGAGCTTTACAGTGCCCTCCGGATCAATCGTGGCTTTCCTCGGGCACAATGGTGCCGGCAAAACTACGTTGGTTCGAATCTTATCGACGCTCATTACCAAGGATTCCGGCACAGTCACGGTTTTCGGTAATGATGTCGAGAAAGATATTGACGCCGTTCGGCAGTGTATTGCGACAACTGGTCAGTATGCTGCGGTTGATGAGCATCTGACCGGAAAAGAGAACCTCGTTTTCTTCGGACGACTACGAGGTTTGAATAAGAAGTCTGCTACTCAGCGAGCTACCGAGCTCCTGGACCAATTTGATCTGACTGATGCGGGTGGGCGAACGGTGTCCACTTACTCGGGCGGCATGCGCCGACGCCTGGACATTGCCATATCCCTGGTCGTGGTTCCGCAGCTTCTCTTCCTCGATGAGCCCACCACGGGGCTGGATCCGGTTAGTCGCAAGCAATTATGGCAATTGATTCATACGTTGCGGGACAACGGAATGACAGTTGTTTTGACAACGCAGTATTTGGAAGAAGCCGAAGAACTTGCCGACACCATATATTTGCTCCACCAGCACCAGATCGTCGCTAGTGGTTCTCCCACCGAGATGCGACGGAGCATAGGCGGCGAAACTGCAGTCGTCGAGTTTAGTAGCGAAGATGAAGCGTCACGCTTCGCCTCGACGTTGTCTGATAAAGCAAATGTGTCGGGGCGGATGGTGCAGCTGCTCGTTGAGGACACATCCCAGGTACTCGTCCGTATCAGTAAGGCTTTGGCAGATGCAGATTTAACTGCCACGTCGATCTCTGTCGCTCCGCCGACGCTCGATGATGTCTTCTTCCGGTTGGGTACAAGTCGCCCTGGGGGGAGAACAATGAGTCGGTTATCGCAGACCGTCGCTTCATTTGTTGGCCGGGATCTAATCCTCCTCCGACGCAACACGGCGTCGCTTATCTCAATGTTTGTTGTCCCGCCGTTGTTCTTGGTCTGCTTGTGGGCTGTATTTGGCTATGCGGCAGAGCATAGTTCGATGGATTTCGATTACGTCACCTTCGCTTTAGCTGGCTGTTTGTTCCAAGCCGCGATGTTTACCGCTGCAGCCTCATCGATGGTGGTGGCACATGACGCTTCAGAGGGTTTTATTGATCGCATTCGTATCCTGCCTGGATCGACGCTGGGGTTCATCGTCGGGCGAGCGGTAACGGACGTCGTGCGCATGGCTGGATCGACCATCACGCTTTTGCTTGTTGCCGCTCTTTTGGGTGCGGATCCGTGGGCCCTGCCCTTGGGATGGCTAAGCCTTTGGCTTCTTGTCACGACTATCGCTTTGACTCTCTTTGCGAATGAGCTCGTCCTTGCTAGTAAAAACCCAATTGAAGCGGCGGGGAGTATTCAGTCTTTAGAAATGCTGTTGTTGATGTTCTCGACCGCATTCATTCCCCAGTGGGCTTTAACTTCCCACCTGAAGAACGTGGTCGCGCATATGCCGTTTTCTCCAATCATTGAAATGTTTCGCGATCCCAACCTCTCGGATGGATCAACGACTGGGGTGTGGGAAGCGGCCTTGTGGATTATCGTCGCAGCGGCCCTGGGCAGCGTCGTTATCGCGCTACGACTTGCCGGAAGGAGAAAGGCATGATCGCCAGCACTAATCCTGCGCTAACTCCGGTCCTTCGTTATTTGTCCGTTCTCTGGGAGTCCATGTCACTCGTCTCTTGCGGATCTGGTCCCGCGAACCCTCGAGCTTGATCATGGTGATTATTGCCCCACTGGCCTACTTATTCATCATGGTGAAGCTGTTCGGCGCCTTAGCAGAGTCATTAACTGGCCACTTCGACGCCAATGCCGGAGTAATTCTCGTGGTTTTTTCGTGGACGTTCATTCTGGCTGTCACTGGAACAGGTCAGGTTTATGAAGAGCGGCTCCATGGTTTTCATGATCGCTTGCAAACAATGCCGTCTCGATACGTGGTTGTATTGCTAGCTCGTGCCATCGGCGAATTCCTCCGGATTTTCGTTATGTGCATTGTCGTGACCGCCGTTGCTGACTTGTGTACGTCATCGTCGGTCTTAACCGACGCACCACTAAAAGCAGTCTTTGTTTTCGTACTGGTGTTCTTGGCTGCGGGAGCGTTTGGGACCTACGTGGGTTTTTCAATTACTTCTTCGCAAGGATCGGTGGTCTTTATGCCATTGATTATGGTGATGATGTTCATCAATACAGCGCTTCTACCTGCATCAATGTATCGACCCGGGTTAGCCGCTATCGCCCGTAACGCACCCATCACGGCCGCATCACAGGCTCTGTCGGGCAGTGCCATACTTCCCATCATTTTCTGGTGCGGAGGAATCTTCGTCGTTTGCTTAGCCGGGCTGGTGGCACTATCACGACGGCGGCAGCGAGGGGTGGTTGGAGCATGAGTTCTTTTGCTCAATGTATTGGTGGGGCGAAGGTGTACTTAGCCGTCTATGAGAATCTGATCTACCCTCGCTTTCTCCGTAAATACGGTGGCCGGAAACTGAGCCAAGAGGACGTTTGGGGTGTGCTGAGTAGTTCTACGAAGCTGCCTGCTGAGGCAGGCCCCATTCTTGACCTTGGATGTGGGACGGGCTGGTTCTCGCGGCGACTTGTCGAACACCATGGCCCGGCAGGCCCCGTCGTTATTGGTGTCGACCAGTCTGAACACGCTATTGACCGTGCGAAAAAACTGCAGAAGCAGGTCGGTATTTCCTCGGAGAGGTTGAGCTTCGTTGTCGAGGATATGGAAACACCCAAGCTTGCTTTAGCGGATTTAGGGTGCCAGGACCATGAACTCGCCAGTGAGGTGTGGCTATGCGGTTGTCTGCATCAACTCCAAGAGCCTGAGGACATGCTTCGTCGGATTCGAGGGTTGCTCGCTCTCGGTGGACGACTGTGTATCCAAACCCTGGAGGAACCTTCGCAGCATAACCAGCGAGTAGACGTCGCGGTGATGCGAAAAATGGGCCAAAAGATATTTCGTCCTGGTGAGGCCGAAAAAGTGCTTTCTCTCACCGGTTATGACGTGGTTCGGATGGAAGCAATTGGCTTCATCAAGTTAGTGGTGGCCACTAGTCAGGCTACCCAAGTCGAAAGGAAAAATGATGAGTGGAAACTACGATAACAATGGTTCGCAGAACGTTGATTTTTCAGCGCTACATGAGGACTCGCGGACCGAAGAATTTCGCCGACCGGTCCCGAAAGGCCAGCAGGATTCTCCTGAGAACACTCCCGAGCAAATTCCAGAGCCCCCAGCTGAAGAAAGACCCCTATTCTCTCGGGGCCTCGGTAGAGCGATAGGTGCTGGTGCCGTGATGGTGGGCATTTCTGCTCTGGTCATGGCGGGTGCGTCGGTGCATTATGTGACGCACCGATCGGATAATGCTGATGTCGTGGCTGTCTCGGATGAAGGCGATGGCAATGGGACCTCGGTGAAAGCAGGGAAGCGGGTCCCGGCTAGTACTGCCCCGTCCGGCCAAAACTCGGCGCGGACGACCTCTGGTAAAGGTGCGGTTGCTGGTGGCAGTGGCGGAAATGTTGCTGCCGGTGGAGAAAAGAGCAGTGGGAACTCTGGTTCATCCTCTGGTTCAGGAGGATCGTCATTGGGTGGCGGCCAAGCTCAAGAGGGAGGAGATTCTGCCCAGCCCGCTGACAGTGATGACCAGGGCGGATCAGATGATTCCGCGGACGCTTCCGGCCCGGAATGGGTTGATGGTGTTTTGGTCTTACGCATGGCGGAACCCACGGTGGAAGATTTTGCAGCCCAGTTCAAGTACCTCATAGATCCAAATACCACTGATGCGGGAATAAAAGCGAACATGGATGCCGGTGTGGCCACAGTTCCGGCTGGTCGGCTGCTACAAAAGTCTGTTCAGATGAACCGGACTAATAATTGGCGGTGGTCTTTCCATGGTCCGGTGACTATTGATGGTGATCTAGCGACAGTTCATTTTGTGAATTCTGCTAATGGTTGGCCGGAGACGGACAAGGAATTGGTATTCAGGAAAGTTGACGGCAACTGGAAGTTTTCCCGTGAGACGATCTGCACCTATCTGGCTGCCAGTGGCGGAGCCGCACGGTGTAAGGGGTAGCCCATGATCGACGTTCATCGAATATCAAAAAGTTACGGTTCTAAATCTGTTGTCCGAGGGATGAGTGTGCGCCTTCGCGACGGCGAAGTGACCTGCTTGTTAGGTCCCAATGGTGCCGGTAAGTCGACATTATTATCTGCGATGGCGGGTTTAATTCCCGTAGATTCGGGCAGGATTTTGGTTGATGGCGCCTCACTTCGAGCATCGCGTAATCCACTTCGGGCAGTATCGTCTGTTCTTGATCGAGACGCGGTACACCCCGCCCGTACTGCTCGCGCGCACCTCCGCTGGGTGGCTCGCTGTTGTGGGATGCCCTTATCGCGTGCCGATGCGCTTTTATCTCTCGTAGGGTTGCAGGATGTAGCAGGGAAACGGGCAGAGTCGTTTTCTCTGGGTATGCGTCAGCGTCTCGCAGTGGCAGCTGCTTTGATGCCCGATGCTCAGAATCTTCTCCTTGATGAGCCGATCAACGGGCTCGACGTCGACGGCATTATGTGGATGCGCGAGCTCTTTTCCCATCTAGCCTCAATGGGGCGATGCGTAGTGGTGTCCAGTCACCTGTTGAGTGAGGTAGAAAAGGTCGCGGATCGGGTACTTATTATCGGCGGAGGGAAAGTATTAGCCGATGGTGGGGTAGAGGAGTTGAACAGCGAATACGGAGACTTGGAGAAGGCTTATGTAGCGCTCACTCGAAGCGCTGTGAGGTACGGTAAGGTGGCAAGCTCATGTTCCTGATGGTCAAGAGACAGTGTGAAGCGGAGTGGTCGAAGCTGGCTTCGTTGCGTTCCACGTGGGCTAACCTTTCGCTGGCTGTTCTGGTAGGGATTACGGCGTCATTGGTGATGTGCGCAGAGGCCGTTATTTCGCGAGAAGTCCTGGGTGGCGGTATTCGTCAATGGGAACCTATCCAGGTGGCCCATTGGATTCGGATGATGACGTGTACCTTGTTTTCCTTATGGGCTGTTGGTTCGGTGACGGGGGAATATCGTGTTGGTACGATGCCTCTGAGCTATCGAGCTTGTCAGCGCCCAGGACTATTATTGGGTGCGAAATGGCTGGTCACTGGTGCCATAGCTGCCGTGCTCAGTGGGGTGACAGTAGCGATATCTATAGCTGTTGACAAAGTGGCATTTCCCTCAGTGACGGAAAGCTGGAGCTTCGGTAGTTCAGACGTGGTGCATCTTATGTGGAGCCTACCGGCATATAGCTTCCTAGTATGCGGCATGGGTGTGGGAGCGGGTGCGCTATTTCGTACTGCGTCCGCGTCGGTGGGAATCTTGTTACTGTGGCAATTTGTTTTGGAGCCTTTTAGTGTGGTTTTGCCCAATGGTGGCAAGGCGTTCGCGTTCTTGCCCTTTAGCAATGGGTCTGTGTTCATTGGTGAGGAGACACAGTTTCCGTTGCCGATAGAAGGTTGGCACATGGCGGGCGTCCTTTTTGCAGTCTGGGTGGTAGCTTTATGCGCCGGAGGTTGGTATCGAGTGGTGAAGAGATATGCATAACCTCTGATTTATCAGGCTGGTGGCTGCTTTGGCGGATTGATAGTCGGGCTATGCGTCAGTGTTTTTCATATTGCACACACGTGATCGTTCCCGCCATTATTTCTTCATGGTGACCCAGATATCGATTTCTACGTAGATCGGTTCGTTGCCTGCTGCATCCTCGAAGTGAATAGTTACCGTGACAGTTTGTCCACCTGATTCGCGGGTGATTGAAGAAAAATCCGGTAGTTTAGCGCTGGCGCGAGCAATTAATCCGCCCGTCGACTTTGTCCGATATTCGGTCCGCATGCCCTTCGGTAGCCAGCGGTGCGTATTGGGCAGTGAGGCTTCCGCCAACATACCCATGGCGAATTCGGCGGCGTTGCACGCAGCGATCACATGGAAAGTTTTAATGTGGTTGTTGACCAACCACCACTTTGGTACCTTGACCTCGGCATAGCCAGGTCGCATTTCCTGTAGCTGCGGCAGTACGGTGGAAAAGTATGGAGCTTTGAGGGACACTGCGGCCGAGAACAGGCCCTTGCCACCTCGCCGTCGGGACATCTTTTTGTACATCCTATAAGTAGGAGAGGGGTTCGCGTTGGCGTCGAATTGAGACAAAGACATAGAAAATACAGTAAACGATTCGTGGTGAATAGACTGGCTCTTGCCGTTTTAGAGTGCGTGTCACCCTTCTTCACCATCGTTGCTTACCCTCGGATCTTTTTAGGCTCTTCTTCCTACACCGCGATGGCAATCGCTGATACAAAGCTTCGAGAATTTCCGTTCTTCCATACTTTGCTCTCGGGCGAACTTTTGAAAAGGGGTGTTCTTATGCTGTTGTCAAGTGTTTGGTTCGGTGTTGGTGAGTGTGGGACATTGGGTAGGTTTGAAGGGGTATCTAGGGGTCGGTCAGTGTGTGTTGGTCGGTGTCAACGAGTGTGGTGTCATGTTGTTGAAATTGGTGGGCAACGTCTGCGAGTTTGGTTTTGGGTTGTGGCAATGGTTTGTCGGAAGTGTTGTTGTCTTCAACGGTGTACGGGTCAGGCGTGGTATTGAGGTTTGTCGGTGTTTAGACCGAGGGATTTGTCCATGGTTTGTTTCGGTGGCATGGTGATTTGAGATGGGTATGTTGTTGTTCCCGTCGTTGGTGTGGTGGTACACGTTGCGCGCACCCACGTTATAAAGTGGCTTGGATATAGGCTTTGGTTGTGTTTCTGTCGGCTGTTATCGAACGTTTTGGTGCTTGGTGCCAATGCCCTGGGTTTATGAAAGCTATAGGATAAGTAAGCCGTACTGGGATCAGTGGCTATCCTCGTTATCGGGGATACACACAAAGTAACGAGTCAGACCGTAAACAACAAACCGTTTTTATCTCTAAGAGAGGCACTAAAGTTTAGTCCCTTGCACTGCAGCGTTCTGGGTTGTGTTCCCCTTCTTTTACGATCCTGTGTTGATGGGCTCGGCGAGAAAACACCGGTTTCTACCTTCCTGTGGGATGACATAGTCCAATACCTCATGAAGGCGTTTAGTGTTCCACCAATGAACCCACCGCAAGGTGGCCAACCCGACTGCCGCCGAGGTCCACGGGCCTTGCGCGTGAATAAGATCGGCTTTGTAGAGACCGTTGACTATTTCAGCTAGCGCGTTGTCATATGAACCACCAACGGCCCCCACACTCGGTCGAATCCCGGATTCAGCCAAGCCAGTGCAGTATTTTCAACGACACATGCTGACCACCCCAATCACTATAATGAACTAACTGGGCCCCACGAATTCGTCCAGCAGTTGTGAGACCTTGCTCCAAGGCCCCAACGCATCGGTAAGCATATGGCACCACCACCAATTTATCCGGCTGACAACAACAAACGCGGTGTACGCAAATCCTGACAAGGGGCGAACATAGGTAATGCCAACAACCCAGACACGCCCAGAGGCTTGGGCACGGAAGTTCCGTTGTACCAGGACTAGTCGGTGATCTGGTACTTTCGAGCTAATCGTTATCACTGCGTGACCGCCCACAGCGCCGACCTCCAACACTCCTGGCAGGTTCATAAGACAGGCAGACTTGTCACGGCCAATGTGAAAGCCTTCACGATTCATCGCATGCCACATCTTACGGATACCGTAGACTAGGAAAAATTTTTCGTCCGCGTGAACTCGTTGAATCATCCAGGTGAGCAGGCTATCGCTTAAGGCTCTAGCACTGAGCACGCGCGTGGTGGCTTTGCGGTAGCCGCGGGAGGTGATGAATCCACGATCTGCCTGGTGTGAGGATGTGGCAGATAGCCTCGATTCCACACTGTTCCTTGTCGGTATCAATGTAGGAGATCATGTGGTCGTGGGTCGGTCGAGTTCCGCTGCGAAAAAAAGCTGACGCTGTCTCGAGAATCCCATTGACTCGCCGCTTGCCGGTTCAGCGTGGGCACGAGGCTGTAGACTATCGCGGAACCGGGCCCGCACCGTGTGCTCAGATACACCACAAAGTTCACCAACAACCCTCACAGGCCCGGTGCAGAGAGCAGAACTCCAGGCAGACCATCTCAACGATGTGATGGGCCACCTTCTGCTTACACTCAACCGAATACTTTCTGGGCACAAAGCCCAAACCTTGCTGAGACAAGACAGGAACCAAACCCAAGACGATTTATTATGCTGCAACGTTTTCCTATGCGTTGACCATGCTAGCTAGATGAGGATCAAAGCGGCTTGTTGGCTGAGGCTCTTGAACTGGGTACTGAAAGTGGGTGAGAACCAGATAACGCGAAGGAGTTTCAGTTAGCTCGCTCCTTATTGAGGATAGCTTCTGGTGGATTTCAGGGATATTCGCGGTACCACCACAGTATGTGGCGACCTTTCCGGCCCAACCAGGGCCTTAAGCGAGATCAATAACAACGCGATGTAGAGGGACCTCGCCGCGCTTAGGGGATGGGCTAGGTTTCGTTGAAAAGCTCTCGGGGCTGCGAGAATCTGTAGGAGCGGTGTGAAAAGTTTTCCTTTAACACACAGATTTGTTTTGTTTATCCCCCAGTGCTGATAGCCAGCGCGACTGAGCTTCCGCGCGTGCCCATGAGTGCCCAGCTACGCAGCCGGAGTCCACGAATTCATGTCCTTGCGTAGATGCGCTATGTGACTTTTCGTGTTGAAAATTGGACCAAGTACGTCCGCCTGAGGATCCATAATCCCATTCTCCTCCTTCTACGGGATGGACAGTATGTGATCCCTGTTCAGAACCTCCGAAGACCATATATCCCCCTCCGCAGGTTAGTATCACAGCTCCGACTATCCCAGACCACAATGCTTTAGACTTTTTCATTATTTTTCTCCCAGATGAATTGTTCGGTCGGTTTGAGAAATAATCCACGGATCATGACTCACTAAGACTACTGCTGCCCCTTGGTCACACATCGAGCGCATATGAGTGAGTACTAATGTTGCATTCTCTCTATCGAGAGATGCTGTTGGCTCATCTGCCAGAATGACTTCTGGTTTGCGAACTAACAGCCTTGCAATAGCTACGCGTTGTTGTTCACCCCCACTGAGTTGATATACATGATCGGATTCCCTATCACTTAATCCGACTTTCATCAGAGTTTTTGTTATATCGTTTTTTAGCTGTTTCCCTTTTTTGACTGGAAAGTGAAACATTGCGGCGTACAGTTTCGTTATCGATAAGAGCGTAGTCTTGGAAAAGGTATCCTACGTGTTTCCGGCGTGCAGACATTCGATGTCTGTTCGAAGCTGATGCGAATGCATTACCGTTTATAAATATTTCTCCGGAATCAGGCTTTTCCAATAGCCCGAGGCAATTGAGTAAGGTTGACTTTCCGCTTCCGGAAGGGCCGGAAATGCTTACTAATTCACCAGCTGAGATATCAAAACTTAATTGCTTCCAAAGCCAGCGCGGCGAGTTTTTGTTACCTACAGACTTGGATAGATTAACAGCTGAAATTTTACTGTTCATTTAGAATCTATCTCCTTGTTAGCACTAACTGTTGAAGGGCTTGTCTTCGTAGAAGAAAAGTGCTGGTGAAGATGCTGGTAGCGAAGAATAACGTTATGGCTACCCACCATGCAGCGTTGGGAACTTGAAATAGTGCAATCATTGCCGGTTCTGCGGTACCTTCTGCAGAGCCCCCTCTTTCCCAGGCTTGTGCGGTCTGGGCACGTTGATTTAAGAAGTGAAGTATCCAGAAGCCGACGGCAGCTTCCGCTATTAGAGCCGTCATAGTCGGAGAAAAAAGCCATCGTGCGTGGAGGTAGGCTACCCGAATTCTCTGGTGGAATACTTTGATGAAGCTTGCCCATACAGCAAAGGAAGAGAGTATACACAGTAGGACTGAGACTACGAGCCCTCCGATGTATACCCAAAGGATTCTCCCCATGGCTTGGTGATGTTGAGACCAAGTTTGGCTCATGGGGACAGCTGATCGCACAAAGCTTCCCACCGATTCGTTGTTTTGGAGTTGATGGAAGTCCTCGTAGGAGCGTAGAAGCACGTCGAGCTGGGTGACCCCGGCGACGAGGTTCCGGTCGGAAAGGTTTAGGTTAGAGTTAGGCATGATAACGACGATAGGATCAGGCACTTTAGCTCGATTCATCCATTCATCGATACCCACTTCCCATGTGCGTGCACTCGAGGAGCTGGATCGGTAGGTAACTTTTTTTACCGTGGGGTGCTCGGTAAGTGATGCTACCTGCTTATCGATGTTCGTTGTAGAAGGTAGGTCGTCTGGAATGAACACTACGGTTTGCGTGTCGTTACGATGTATTTCGAAGCTATTCCGTATTTCACCGCTAAGTGATTGCTCTGCGGCTGCGGTGTTGTAAACCACTGAAGCCTTATCGATGTCGCTTCCTGGTGTCATTCCAGAATCTCTATATTGTGCGTAGAGCAAGCGACCTTTTGCTGATAGATTACGTAGACGGTCCGCTAGTTGGCTACTGGTTTCGTGTATGTCTTATAAATCCCGCGCGCCACTGAGTGTTAATCCGAAGGCTGGAGAACTATTTTGCCATCCAGCTACTTCATTATCTTGTCGATTCCATTCTGTTGAGTAGTTCAATGCTGCGATACAAAACGAAGCGACGGCAATGCAAGCACCCAGACGGAGCGTGAACATACTGAAAAGGACAGATTTTACGGGTAGTTTTCCTTTTAGAAGCTGAACAACGGAAGCGATTTTCAACATAATGAGTCCAAAGAAAATCGCCACAATGCAAGCAACAAGCGCTACTCCGATAAACATTGCTTGGAAGAGTGCTAATTGCTGCACGGATGCAGTGTTTGAACAGATCCAAAGTGTAACATCTACTGCGACAACAGTAGCGATGGTCACGGGGATAACATTCCGACCTGCTGTGAAAACCTCCGCTTTTACACGTCCTATGATCCCTATGCCATGTAACCTACGTACTGCCTCTGCATGGGAATTAAGTACAATACCAATGAAAGAAAGTGCGAAGCCGACACCTATCGTAAGTGTGGATAATTTACCTAGTGCCGTGCCCTCCAACAAGAATGTCCATTGTTGGTTTTGGGGAATCAGGTATTGCACCCCATGGTCATCCAAATAGGATGTAATAGCATGGAGGAAGTCCTTTCCTCCAGTGAGCTCGAACATTTGGCGATAATCGCCGTGGGGTAATTTGTTTAGCGGTTGGACTTCGACGGAGGGGCTTCCAGGTAGACTTCGGTAGCCTTCCTGTTGCCACCTGTTAGCGTTGTGTCCTGCAGCGTAAACAGTTCGACCTTTAAGTGTGGGGATCTCGACTAAAATTTCCGCTTTATGATCAGCGGCAATCTCGCTAAGATCCCCGAGGAGCTGTTCAGTATGTAGATCTGCTTTATGGCTATTTTGTGTCCACGATTGGATCTGGACTACTGATTTCACACCTGGAATTTCAGAGTGTTCACTTGTTGAGCTGGCCCAAAAACCTAGAATCGCCCCAAAGATGATTGCAAGAACTAGAGCACTGCGAGTCAGGTGTGTTCCGGAAACAATTAAATGATTTCGGTGACGTATTGCCGTACGAGCGTTCGAGACTTTCATTGTTGGTCAGTAAACCTCTAGCAGAACCGGTAGTAGGATCCGTCCTTACCAAATGGATTCCACTTTGAATGCGTTTGCGCCCGCGCCCACACGCCTCGTGGTTGGCATCCGGAATCTACGTATTCATGTCCTTGTACTGACGATCCATGGTTAACAGAAGGGTGCCAGTAGTTGGACCATACCCGTCCGCCTGAGTTTCTGTGATCCCAATCGCCACCATCTCGTGGTTCTGCCATAGCAGTCCCCACTGATGCGATGAGCACAAAGGCCCCTCCAGCTGCTGTGAGTTTTTAAGGTTACCCATTCTAACCTTCCAGAGTGTTGACAGTGTTACAAAGGTTAACATAACATACTATTCGCCCACAACTAGTTACGAGGCCAAAATTGACTAAGACCCCCAGAGAGGGGGATTTTCAGGCTGTTAGGTGCAGTACAGGGCTTCGCTCGCAGGGTCCAGCCTCTAAAGATCTCTAAGATCTAGTGTGCAAGCATTCTTTCATCGTTATCTGTGACAACAACTCTGAAGAGGGATTAGAGATGTTAGATGTCACTCTCAAAAGCAGTGAGTTCGCCCGCGCCTGACTCTGAGAGTGGATAAAGACCTGCGCACGTTGTAACATTAACTAGTTCCCTATTGGGGTTTACGGTATACGGGTTTTTGACCAACACTAATATTGTTATATGTAAAAGTAAAAAATAATTTTCAATAAGAGAATATTTAAGGTTGCGTACAAAAAATAATAGATAAAAAGTCAACCCCAGTGTGATGGAGAAACATTAAGGATCTTCTGATTATTTCTCATCATCCTGGGGCTATTGACAATTTTTGTTCTTTTCTCAGCTAGGCTGGGAAAAGAACGGTTTAGCTAGCGCTAGTAAATATGCCAGGCAGCTACCATCTTCCCATTACTATTATTGAGGACGCTGAGGTTTCCGGCATCGCCAAGTGAGTCGCTACCTGGGAATTCAAAGCGGAAGTGTTTTGTTGCTCCCGCTTCGATAGTCTCAGGGCTTTTAATGTCGCGAATATATTGGTTTGTGTCTGGGTTGCGCTCTGTCAGTTCTGTTGACGAAGCAATAGCCTTCCCCTGGCCATTTGTAATTTGCATCTGACCTGGAGCAATAGAAAATGATCCATCACCCGTGATAGCTACATCGATAAAGCCATCCGAATCATCATCTTCTGCAGTGGCAAGAGCGGAGGCAACTGCTGTTGCACCAGCTGCACCAAGCGAAGCCTGTTCACCAGCGGCGTGAGCCTTGATCTGTATTTGAGTCGTCGGCGTGGTGGCAGATGCGAACGCCGGCGTAGAGAGGGCTGCTACAGTGGTGAACACAACTCCAAAAAGTGTGGTCTTCTTCGTAGAAGCATTCCTTACGTAGAATCTTGTACGAAACGCTATGAGTATAACACCTGGGATATCCGATCGCTAACTGGAAGACAAACTCGACACTATAGTTCTGCTCGCGAGGGCGGAGCTTAAGACAATATGGATTTATCAGCCCACATATTCAACTATGCTAGGAGCTTTCCTAGGTGTTTATTCTGTCGCCTATCTTACCTATGTTATTCACAATACAATCTTGCATATGGTCAGTGTGACCTTATAGGCAATCGCGTCTTTCTTAGTCTCGGTGTCGTCTACTATTAACCTGGATATGCCTACGGGGAATCTCAAGCTGCTAAATGGTCAGCCTTGTTAATTAATTATGGACAGACTTGGTGTGGATTTTATGACTAATACCGTTAGTCTACCCGGCATGGTTACTTATTGTTAAAGTATTCGACGATTGTCTAGACTCAATGGTGTTAGCGCAACCTTGTGTGCCTGACCTGCTTGCTGCGGGCTTGTGCTGCGGTAACGCCTCGTCAGGTTCGTGAGTTGTGCGCGTGTCTATCTTTAAGTCCTGTGAATAGGAGTCCACGTGGTTCAGCGTCAGTTCCCAAATCCGAGAGAAGTTAGGGAATATCTGCATTTTAAGAAGCCCGAGCTGAATATGAAGAAGCGCCGTTTGGGCAACGCTTTGACGATTTATGACTTGCGAAAGATTGCAAAGCGTCGCACTCCAGCATCGGCGTTCGATTACACGGATGGGGCCGCAGAAGAGGAGATTTCTATCGCCCGCGCTCGTCAAGCATTTGAGGACGTGGAATTCCACCCATCCATTCTCAAGGATGCTTCCGAGATTGATATGAGCACCTCGATTCTCGGCGGACCATCCTCCCTGCCATTCGGCATCGCTCCGACGGGGTTCACCCGCCTCATGCAGACCGAAGGGGAGGTCGCGGGCGCAGGTGCAGCGGGGGCTGCAGGTATTCCTTTCTGCCTGTCGACATTGGGCACCACCTCGATTGAAGACGTGAAGGCCACCAACCCCACGGGACGAAACTGGTTCCAGTTGTATGTGATGCGCAAGCGCGAAATCTCCTACGGACTGGTTGAACGCGCAGCACAAGCCGGTTTCGATACCTTGTTCTTTACCGTCGATACACCGGTGGCCGGCAACCGTATGCGCGATGTTCGTCATGGTTTCTCCATTCCTCCACAGTTGACGGTAAAGACCGTCCTTGACGCGATCCCGCGCCCTTGGTGGTGGATTGACTTCTTAACGACGCCTCCGCTGGAGTTCGCCTCCTTGAGCTCGACCGGCGGTACCGTGGGCGAACTGCTCAATAACGCCATGGACCCCACGATCAGCTTCGATGACTTGAAGACAATTCGTGAGATGTGGCCCGGCAAGCTCGCCGTCAAGGGTGTCCAGAACCTTGAGGACTCCAAGAAGCTCGCCGATCTTGGTGTCGACGCCATTGTGTTATCGAACCACGGCGGACGCCAGCTCGACCGCGCTCCGGTGCCATTCTTGCTGCTCCCCGAGGTTGCCCGCGAAGTCGGCAAGGACGTGGAGATCATGGTGGACACCGGCGTCATGAATGGTGCCGATATCGTCGCCGCGCTGGCCTTGGGTGCGGACTTCACCCTGATTGGGCGTGCTTACCTCTACGGTCTGATGGCGGGTGGCCGCGCCGGGGTAGACCGGACTATCGAAATTTTGCGGTCGCAAATTGAACGAACCATGAAGTTGTTGCAGGTGACCAGCATTGAGGAGCTCGGTCCTCAGCACGTCACGCAGCTCACTCGTTTTAATCGCGTGGACTCGTCACGCGACGATGCAACTGTTTAACTCGCAGTGGGAGGTATAGCTTCCCGACGATTTACACCACGGTGAACCGTTGGTGTCATAAGGTTCCCATTTGGGGGTAAAAATTGGGATCTGTCTGACGTCTACATGCGGTTTACCGTGGTTTTTAGTGGTCGCATCATCACGAATTTTGGCCCGTTTAGGGTGATCGTAGAAGATGTGACTAATACGGTGGTTTCACCACGTATATGTTGTATATCACTATTTTCTGCTGGTGTGTGAGAAGCGGTCTGGGTGATGCGTAGTTTGTCCCTTGGCATCCCCCAGTGATGCCCCTGAAAAGTGAGAATAACCGGTGTCATGAGTTCCACCTATCAGCCTGACTTGGCTCCGCTGGCAGATAATCTATTTGTCTCCGCGTTGGTAGCTTTCCTCCCCTTGGCCACAATCTTTGTCACACTCGGAGTACTGCGGTGGAAGGCCCATTGGGCGGGCCTCACCGCTCCGGTCGCCTTCGGTGCTGTGGCAACGCCGATCATTACCGCTGGGGCATTGTCGGGTATTGATTACCAGCACATTGGTGCCATCGTCGGCCGCCAGACCCCTATTTTGTCGGTCTTCATCCCACTCTTCCTGTGCATTCTGGTGGATGGGAAGCGCGGTTTGAAAGAGTGCTGGCCGATCGCTTTCGTCATTGGCCTCGTGTTCTCTCTCACCAAGTTTGTGTTCTCTAACTACATCTCGGTGGAACTGACTGATATTGCGGCAGCTCTGATGGGTGTCGCTGCCACCGTGATTATGCTGCGCGTCTGGAAGCCGAAGGGAACGGAAGAAGCCCGCGAGCGATTGTTCGTGGAACGACAGAAGGAGGACCAGGAAGCTGGTACTCAAGACATCGCTGGTGCCGAAACTGTTGCGCAGGAAACAGAAGAGCGTGAGCTCACCGCCGGCCGGACTTTCATGGCGCTCTTCCCGTACCTCCTCGTTCTCGTGGTCTTCTCCCTGGCCGAGCTGTGCGGCCCGGTGAAACACTTCCTGAAGAGCACAGATGCTACGATTCACTGGCCAGGTTCGGATGGCCACATTCTGACCGCAGGCGGCAAAGTGTCGGGCGCAACCGTCTTCGAATTCACCTGGCTCTCGTCGCCAGGAACCCTGCTGATTATCTCGGGGTTCATTGTTGCCGCTGTGTACCGGGTGTCTTTGAAGGTTTTGGGCCAGGCCTATTGGGAGAATTTGGTGAAGATGAAATTCTCCATTTTGACCGTTGCTTCCGTGGTTGCCTTGGCATATGTCATGAACCAGTCGGGTCAGACGAACACGATGGGAACATGGATTGCGGGCGTGGGCGCGGCCTTCGCGTTCTTCGCCCCGATCCTCGGCTGGCTTGGCACCGCGGTGACCGGTTCTGACACCAGTGCAAACGCATTATTCTCGACGCTTCAGCAGACAGCTGCTGTCAAAGCGAATGTTGATCCTGCCCTCATGGTTGCGTCGAATACGTCCGGTGGTGTTGTCGGTAAGCTGGTCAGCCCCCAGAACCTCACCATTGTGGCGACGGCAGTCGGCCTGGTTGGACGCGAGTCCGAGATTCTCCGGAAGGTGGTCCTCTGGAGCGTCGGACTTCTGATCGCCCTATGTATCATTAACGGTTTGCAGGCAACTGTGTTGAGCTGGATGATTCCGTAACCTCGGATTCGGCAACTTTCGTTGCCAACCTCAGACTCGGCGGTTGGGAGGTTCATGAGGGGGAGAGGGGGCACTACCAATCGCCAGGGTCATTGAACCCTGTCATTAAACGCGATAGTCGGGGTCATCGCTATCAATGAGTTCCCCGGCATGCGCACCGATCATTAACGTATAGATCTGCTGAACATGGATTAAAACGCCCGCCTTGGGTGGGGCGTAACCGTGATCCTCTGCATAAGCAAGGCACGCGTCCCACACTGGCCCGGTGCGGTGGATTTCCGCAGGGCCGATAAACCTGTACCCATCGAGTTCAGCCCAGTCCACAACTGCGACGGCGGCCAGTGAGCCCTCGCGCAGATTTTCATAATGCTGACGCCCGGTGTTCTCGTTATACACCAAGGTATGGTCGTCCCACACGCGTAACGACCGCTTCGGGCCGAGATTAGGCCGAAGGGTCTCAGCGTCCGTCACCGTCGCCAAAAACGGGAGTTGCTGGCTGATCATTTCCTTCATGGGATCGGTCAGTGTTGCCATCATGCGTCCTTTCATCAGAAGACATTTGCGCCCTCGGTAGGGGGCTTGCCGACGAACCTCTCACGCTGAAGCGGTGAGTCGCTGGAGTTGCTCCTTATGCACTAGTCCCGGCGAGTCCTCGCACGAGTTCGTTATCGAGGCTTTTATTTCATCATGATGAATGATAAAGTTCAATCCATTGAACAATGGGAGACGAACGAGCCCCCGTCAGATCTATCCGCCTCCACGTGGGAGAACTATGCCGAGTTCATTTAGTACGCCTGGAACCCACCTTGTCTACTTTTCGTCTGCCTCCGGCAACACCGCGCGTTTCGTGGACAAACTCCACATCCCCGCGGCCCGAATCCCAATGAGATTGAAAGCTCCCGAGCTCCATGTGTCGGAACCGTATGTCCTTATCACTCCAACGTATGGGGGAGGAGATATCGCCCGAGCGGTTCCCCGTCAGGTTATTCGCTTTCTTAACGACGAACAGAACCGACGCTTACTACGCGGAGTAATAACCAGCGGAAACACGAACTTCGGAGCCGCGTTTTGTTGTGCCGGTCCCGTGATCGCGTCGAAATGCCAGGTTCCAGAGCTTTATCGATTCGAGTTATTAGGGACGAGTCGTGATGTTGAAAAAGTTCGGAATGGATTGACGGATTTTTGGAAGCGCATGAAAGAAAACGAAACCCTTTAGAGAGGAAAATGGTTTGTCCTATATCAATGAGTCGATAACTCCGGCTGAATGGCCCAAATGTGCCGAAAAGCCATTGCGGCCGGTGAATTGGAATCGCCTACAAGATCCGAAGGACTTGGAAGTGTGGCAGCGATTGACGGGGAATTTTTGGCTTCCTGAAAAGGTGCCTCTGTCCAATGATATTTCCAGTTGGAATTCGCTACCTGACGATCTGCGCCAACTTACCGTGAAAATCTTTACCGGGTTAACGTTGCTTGACACGGTTCAGGCGACGGTGGGTGAGGTGAGTCAGATACCGGATGGCAGAACCGAGCATGAGCAGGCGGTATATACCAACATTGCGTTCATGCAGTCCGTACATGCCAGGAGTTATAGCAGTGTTTTTAGTACGTTGTGCAGTACTCCAGAGATCACGGAAGCCTATAGGTGGGCAACGCACAACAGTGTGCTCCAGCAGCGTGCGACCACGGTGATGAAACACTACTATGGCCGGGATCCCTTAAAGCGGAAAGTAGCGGCCACACTGTTGAGTTCACTGCTCTTATACGCGGGGTTTTATCTGCCTTTGTGGTTGAGTTGTCGAGCTAAACTCATGAACACCGCTGACATGATTCGTCTTATCCTTCGTGACAAAGCTGTACACGGTTATTATTCCGGATATAAATTTCAGCGGGGGCTCGATGCCCATCCGGAGAGGAAAAATGAGCTCCAAGAGTTTACGTATTCTTTGGTGGACGAGCTTCTAAGTTTGGAGAAAACTTACTCTGGTGAGTTGTATGGTGGCATAACTGCTCCCAATAATTCTCACAAGATTTTAGAATCCTCATTCACCTCGCGTCCGAACGTCGCGGGTGTTATGGCCTTTGTCTATTACAACGCGAACAAAGCTCTCATGAATCTCGGCTATCCAGCCCTGTATGAAGATGAAGCTGAGCGGACCGAACCAGATATTTTGGCCGCACTCACGCCTGAGGCATCAGAAACTCATGATTTCTTCAGCGGTTCCGGGGCCTCCTATGTGATTGGGAAAACCGAAGCGACAGAGGAATCTGACTGGGATTTTTAGCAGATGCGTAGGGTGGTATTGGGCATCTGCCCAGCCTGCAGGCCTTTAAACCAGGATGCGAATCTGTGCGCTAAGCGGGCTAGTGGTCGTTTCGAGATTTGATCAACGGATGTATAGCGCACATGATCACTAGGCCCAGAGCTGGATACACCAGAAGCGCTGGAGAAAAGATCTCTGGCGAGTCTTGTTGCTGGTCCATCACCGACTGACAAAAAAGCGTTACGACTAATCCCACAATGCTTAGCACTGATTTAACTTGTGCCGAAGTCTTCTTAAGGATGCCGGCAAAGATAGCGACGAAAATGGCGCCCACACCCCCGACGAAGAGCATGTCTAACAAGGCAGAAGATGCAGTCGTAGCGTTATCTGTGCCGATGATTGCACCTACTGTAAAAGCCACAATAATCATGAGAATTCCGGCCACGCCTACGCTCAGAATTCGTTTTGTCGCTGAGCTCACGAATTAAACTCCTGTCCTTGGGTTGGTGAAAACTAGCTTTTCCTTACCCCACACCTGTGTGAGTGCAATAGCCATGTAGGCACCCGTTACTCAGGTCGTAAATATGCCACGATGGAACTTGGACTACTCCTACGTAGAGAAACGAATATCGAAAGTGTTAAGAACACTGAACATAGTTCACCATGTTCAATTCCGGATGTCTATAGAAAAAGAAAAGTTACCCTTATAGAGGTGAGTAGTAGGACGCCGCGTGTATGGGTGGTAGAAGGTATTTTTCAACAGTTTCGGCTGTGTCCCTAAAGCCGAGTCACTTAGCTTCGGCTTTTAATCATCGTTGATGACATCAGTGTCTTTAGCTGCATACACCAACTGCCTGAGGATCCACGTGAGACTGCCAAGTAGTGCAATTTCAGCAACGACCCATTTACCGTCGGGCGCGCGTACATGTCGGTAAGAAAAGGAATCCCCGCCGTGGTGGCGGGGATTGGTGGGGCGTGTGGTTACCAGACGGGTCGCCAGAAGTTGATCATTTTTCTCCACAGCGGAGGCTGCTGGTATTCGTCCGTGGCTTTCTTGGGTACGGGCAGGTTGGCGCGTTTATAGGCCGTCCGTGATGGGATTATTCCCATCTTTTCGCAACCTCTGATTGCTTTTTTGAGGTTGCGTATATTGCGGGCTTGCGGTGTTTCGTCAGTCCACGTTGTTGTCATCATTCCCACCATCCTTTTCCCCAATAATATCGGGTTTATTATCATCCATCTCGTAGAACTGTGCAATCAGACTCTGTTCTGATGACCTGGCTAGCGGGCTTTCTGATAAGCAGTCTAATTGAATTTCCGCCGCTCTCCGGCACTGTTCGGTAGCTTTATCGTTGTCTACGGTCTCTACCGCCCAGGTGAATCGTCTCCACCATTCGCTGCGGTTGTCACACTGTTTGTCTTTTGTTGCAGCGTCAAGATGACAGCAATCAGGCCGCCAGCGGCAATGATTAGTTGCACCAGTCGAAGCCACGCTTCTGTATCCATGCCGTTTACTCCCTGTCTACTCGGTGAGTGTTGTTGGACATGGGTACTAACGCGTTTTTAGAGCGATGGTTCCCAGAGCGGCCACACCAAGCCCGCGGGTCGTCCCCAACTTTCCGCTGTTCTCATCCGGGTGCTTGGTTAAGTGAATTGCAGCAATGATCAACAATCCCCACACCAGGGCCAAGTAGAGGATCATGACGATGATAGTGACAGCATCCATGGCTAGGCCTCCTTCAGACCAGCAACTTCGAGCCGACGCTCACGGTCGCGAATAGATTCATAGGGATTATCCAGGTGCTGGCCGAAAGGCGCTCCCTTCCCGGTCAGTGGCACTCCATAATCGCTGACTGGTGGGCCGTCGAGAATCGTTCCGCGTGGCCACGGAACTCGCGACATCAGGAGAGCGCCACCATAGAAGAGCACGGCCAAACCCCAGCCAAAGATAGCCACCTTGACCGTCGGATAGCCTTCGTATCCATCGCGAACCAACGTGATGATCTCCAACACAAACGTCGTCCCCAAAACCAGCGGGGTAAGCACCAAAAGGCAGAAATCCCACCATCGGCCAAGCTGCAGGCTGCCGATCTGGTTGACGTGCTGTCGCAGCTCCGGCAGGCGTCGAAGCACCCAGCCGATGACAATGATCGCCACCACGGCGATGACAACAATGCCGATGACGTTCACGAACTTATCGACGATATCCAGCGTGGCAAGGCCCGTCGAGACGGGGAAAACACGAGCGACGGGACCGCGCAGGCCACACAGACATAAACGGCAGCGCGACATCGGGAAAGTCCGAATTTTTCCTGCACTGAGGACAAAACAACTTCCACGATGGTGACCAGCGAGGTAAAGCCCGCGATAAAGAGAGAACCAAAGAAGAGGACACCGAAGATCGGACCGCCGGTCATGTTGTTGATGATCATCGGGAAGGCGATAAATGCTAGGCCGTTGCCATTAGTGGCAACGTCGGCGACGGCCACATGCTGGGTGACAGCCATAAAACCCAAGGTTGCGAACACACCGATACCGGCTAGCACCTCAAAGGCGCTATTGGATAGGCTGACCACAGCGCCCAGCCCGGAAAGGTTTGCTCGTTTCTGCAGGTAGGAAGCTTGGGTCATCATGATGCCGAAGGCGATCGCTAGGGAGTAGAAGATCTGGCCATAGGCGGCAATCCAGACTTGGGGATCAAGCAGAGCGCCCCACTGCGGGGTAAAGAAGGCCTCGAGCCCCTCAGCAGCACCCGGCAAAAACAGTGCACGAATGACCAAAATGATGAACATGATGATGAGCAGCGGAACGAAGATCGAGGAGAGCAACTCGGTGCCTTTACGAACACCCAGCACCATGACCGCGGTGATCGCTGCCCATACCAGGGCTAGCACGATCGCGATCGGCCACACCACATTCGCGCTGGTCAGGCTTGTGGTGTCAGCATGCAGGAAGTCCCCGGTAAAGAACTTCTCCGGGTCCTGTCCCCATGCCAGTTTCAACGAAAACCAGGTGTACATGGCCGCCCAAGCGAGGATCACGCAATAGTAGACGGCGATGATGAAGGTGATGTCGGTCTGTACCCACCCGATGGCCTCGGTTTTCCGGGAAATACGACGCCACACGAGCGGTGCGGAACCATGAAAGCGGTGGCCGAGGACATAGTCGAGAATCAGGACAGGCACCCCTGCGGTCAGCAGAGCGATGACGTAGGGGAAAAGGAAGGCCCCTCCGCCGTTGTCATAGGAAATGTAGGGGAATCGCCAGATGTTGCCGAGCCCGATGGCGGAACCGATAGCGGCGAAGATAAACATGGACCGGCCGCCGAAAGTAGCCCTTTTCGCTGGCTTGTTTGCTGGGGAGTTAGCAGCAGAGGCGGGTTCGTCCCCGCTGGATACGGATATGTTCTGGGGCATGGGTTGCTCCGTGAGTTCGTGCCTGCTCCTCGGGGTTTCCGGTGGCCGCAGGCGAGGGTTTTCGATTTTCCTTTCCGACGCCAACCGGGCCGGTGAAACCTGGATGTAGGACGCGGCCGTCTGTTAGCGGGTCTGAATAGCAAAAATCCCCGGTGCGGTTGTTTTCCGCAGGCCGGGGGAGCGTCTGGTAAAGGGTAGCCAGACGCTCAGTTAATAATTCGGTTGAAAGTTACTTGTGCGCTCACGGGTACAGAGCATACCGCATGCTCTAGGAGAGGGTCAGGTGAGGTGCCTACCTCACCTCACAAGGCTAAATGGTCGCCAAGTCGCAGTACCATTCATTTTCTGCGACGAAATCTACGCCGACGAGCAGACACACTTGTGTCGTTTAACCCTTGGCTATTTTTGTTGCCATACAGTTGCCGACTGGAGGGTTCGGCGGGTGCTTGAGCCTGCATATGTGTAGTGGGGTTTATACGACAGAAAGTGTGTCCCAGACCGGTGATTTCTGACCGCTGATCTGGGAAAACACGGAAAGTATATGCTCGGCGGGCATATATCTGC
>NZ_QFRA01000064.1 GCF_003243515.1 Corynebacterium kroppenstedtii | reverse complement strand
CAGATAATTGCGCAGACGATGGTAATGCGGTCGAGGTTCTTCTCTGCAACCGTCGATCCTGAAAGATTGGATTGCATTCCGCCACCAAAAAGGCTGGACAGTCCGCCGCCCTTGCCTTTGTGCAACAGGACGAACAGCCCCATGAGCAGGCTGAACACAACCAAAACGATTTGCAACGCGAGATGCATTGGTGTGGGTGCTCCAATCAGGAAGTAATGTCACCGACCGTTAATAACCACACCAGTGTAACGTACTGGCGCCGTGGAGTGAATGTGCCCCACTCCATGTGTAACATGAAGCCGCAACACTGGGTTGCGTAAGGCCCACAAGATTCGTTCGCGGACAGAGGAAGGCATAATAGGAATTGTGAGAACTCGAGCTCGCCTACTCTCTTTGACGGACCACTTTCATGCTGCAGCTCAGGGGGTTGGAGTAACCGTACACGCCATTGCCGACGCACTCATTCGTCGGTTGCATCTTCAGCGGGTGGTAGGTGCACTTCCTTTTATTCCGCCTGGGGTACGAGCTGTTCTCGGCTACCTGGTTCCGCTGAAGCCGGCGGATCTTCCGGAGCGTCTCCCCCATGTGCATGCGCATAACGACAGTTCCCACAGGTTTCCTCTCCGCGAGGCTCTCCTCCGCGGCTTTGCCTCAGTGGAGGCTGATGCCACCCTGTACCGCGGGCGATTTCTTCTGGGGCACAGTGTTTTAGAAAAAAGCCGGGGTTTGGATTTAGAAAGAGACTATCTCGAACCACTCGCCACTATGGCGCGGCTAGGGCCCCTCTTCCCCACCGAAAGCAATGACACCAGCAACACGCTGGCAACTCCACAACCAGGTAATGAGGAACCCGTTTATGTCCACGTTGATATCAAATCGGCCGGGCTCCCTGCGTTGAAACAGCTCGAAGCTATTGCGTCCCGCTACTCGGATGTACTGAGTGAATGGACCGGGGAAAAATATATTCCTCGACGTCTGACTCTGATTGCGACCGGAAATAGCCTGAGGGCAGCCGATGAATGGTGGACGCAGCCAGCGACGAAAGATCGCCATCGTCGGGTATTCCTCGATGGCCGTCCGGAAGATTTAGCTGCTTGCCCCCCAACGTGGCTGATGCCCATAGTGAGTACGGACTTCACGCACTTCTCAGCCTGGCGGGGTTTCCGCGCTATCGCAGCCTCGGAAGAAGCTGCAGTGAAGGAATTCATCTCATCTGTGCATGAGCAAGGGCGACAGGCACGGTTATGGGGTATCCCAACATGGCCCTACGCTAACCATGCACGAGTGAGCCGGTGGCTCCTCAGTGCCGGACTCGATTGGGTGAGTGTCGACAATTTACGAAGAGCACACCGGCTCATTCATTCGGCGCACTAGTGCTAACCAGCTTGAACGCTAACTAGCAACTAGCGCCGTGACCCGCCTACTCCGGAGCTACGTCACTCCGAGTAGGCAGTAGAGGTCTTAAACGCTACCGTCGGCAGCGAGGGCAGAGAGCTTGGCGAAGTCTTCACCATCGAGTGAAGCACCACCAACAAGTCCACCGTCAATATCCTGCTCAGCAATCAGTTCAGAAACATTGCCCGTCTTCATGGAGCCGCCGTACAAAACGCGGATTGACGATGCCGTCTCCTCGTCTGTCAGCTCGGCGAGGGCACCACGAATAGCGTGGCACACTTCCTGTGCATCCGAGGCAGATGCGGTCTTACCCGTTCCGATCGCCCAGATGGGTTCATAAGCGATAACAGACTTTGCGATTTCGTCCTTGCTCAACCCGGCAAGTGACTCCTTGACCTGGTCGACGACGAAGGAGACGTGCTTGCCAGCCTCGCGAACGTCCAGAGACTCTCCTACACAAACGATCGGGGTCATACCGGCGTCGAGAGCCTTCTTAGCCTTCGCAGCAACGATCTCGTTGGTTTCGGAGTGGTAGTCGCGGCGCTCAGAGTGCCCCACGATGACCCAGGAGCATCCCAACTTGGACAGCATCGACGGAGCGATTTCACCGGTGTACGCACCGGAATCGTGTGTCGAGATGTCTTGAGCACCATAGGTGACGCGCAGCTTGTCCCCATCCACCAAGGTCTGCACCGAACGAATGTCGGTGAACGGAGGAATGACCGCGACATCAACCTTGTCGTAGTAGTCCTTGGGGAGTGCAAAAGCGAGTTTCTGAACCACGGAGATGGCCTCAAGGTGGTTGAGGTTCATCTTCCAGTTACCAGCAATAAGTGGTTTACGAGCCATGAACAGTCCTTTCGTACAAAGGTGAGCCCCGGGTCAACAGTGACGCCGACCGGGGAATAGAAATTCGCCTAGCAGTCGTGCTTAGCGGTCGAGTACAGCAACACCCGGAAGGGGCTTGCCCTCGATGAGCTCCAGTGAAGCTCCGCCACCTGTGGAGATGTGGGAGAACGCTTCATCAGCGAAACCGAGGTTGCGGACGGCTGAAGCGGAATCGCCACCACCAATCACGGAGAATGCTCCGTTCTTGGTTGCCTCGGCAATGGCCTCAGCGAGCCCCTTGGTGCCATTAGCGAATGCTTCGAACTCGAACACCCCCACTGGGCCGTTCCAGAAAATGGTCTTGGCCCCGTTCAGACGCTCGCCGAAGGTCTTAATTGACTCTGCGCCAGTATCCAGGCCCATCCAGCCGTCGGGGATGGCGTCGACGGCCACCGTGTCGGATTCGGCGTCGGCGGCGAACTTGTCGGCCACCACCACGTCGACCGGCAGGTGGATGACGTCGCCGA
>NZ_QFRA01000043.1 GCF_003243515.1 Corynebacterium kroppenstedtii | reverse complement strand
GACATGATGCGTTGACGAGTCTGACCCTCTGGTCCGGGGGCATGGTCGTTCATAGCGCCTTCCTCTCTCACGAAAACGAAGCATCCGACAGGGCGGAGTTTCGTCGCTGCTTGTCATCCGGTGTGTAAGCCCAGGATCGCTTTGTGTTTCACGCCGTCACACGTGAAGTGTCGTGAGTATGAGGCTGCACATGGAGGTCTGTGCCCACGACGGTGCATAGCGTGGGGCTGTCCCCACCTGCGCTATCACACTTTACACAACATTAGTGTGTCGGAATTCTATTCCTACACAGAGGGGGTGAATTACGGTTTGTTTTGCTAGTCCGGACGGGGGATACAAAAACAGTTCAGCTGGCGACGTTGACTACACTCGACGTCATGGCAATGCCTTGGAATAGGCCGTGCTTGAATGTGAGGGGCTCAATGCGCGTGAACGTGCAGCGCGTGGGCCTTATGCGCTGATGATAAGAACTAGTGGGGAACGATGGGAGGACCTTGACATGGGCACTCGTGGACCATCGTTCTTCCATCGACTCCTGGACATCAGCCGGCGCGAGTTTTCCTCCGTCGTCCCGGAGTTTGGGGTAGCTGGTTCACGCTCCGCAGAAGGTTTTCTCGGTGAAGGCCCGGCGCGGCCCCGCCTCAAGCGTTTTGGGGTTTCTGATCTTCGTCGATTCGCGCTCTTGCGGTGGCTTGGCACTTTCGGATCCGTCTTAATCATGATTGGTGGCTGGGGTGCGGGGGCGATGCCTGTTGTCGACAACACGCTCTGGGATTTCCCCATTGCTAACCTCATGGGTCGAATGTTCTTGACGTCGACTGTGCTTGTGTTCGTCGGCATCGGTTTTCTTGTCACAGCGTGGGCGCTGATGGGCTATTTCGCGTTAGCCGGTCCACGTGAACATGGTCATGGTTGGGCTACTGCCCCGGTGATGGTCCGGACCTTTGTTGCGTGGGTCATTCCTCTGGGCTTTACTGCTCCGCTTTTTACCCAGGATATTTATTCATATATAGCTCAGGGGGCGATTGCAGCTCGAGGGCTCAACCCGTATCAGGGCGGTCCGGTTGATTTATTAGGCGTGGCAGATCCTCTTGCTCGATCGGTGCCTTTAGTGTGGTCTCATTCGCCGTCCCCGTATGGGCCCGTCGCCATTATGGGCGGCCAAGTGATCTCGTGGTTAACCAACGAGAACATTATCGCCGCTGTTTTCCTCTACCGGCTGGTGTCGATTATCGGCCTCACGTTGTGTGCGTGGGCCGTCATCAAGCTCGCCCGTCGCTGTGGTGTGGAGGCATCGGCTGCGCTGTGGCTTGGTGTGTTAAACCCGTTATCGCTTCTTCACCTCGTCGGCGGTATCCACAATGAGTCGATCATGCTCGGCTTGCTGATGGTCGGCATGGAATGGTGCTTCAGGGCTTTCGAGCGTCTACTGGACGAGTCCCCATCCGGGTCCGAGTTGCCCTCCCTGGTTTCTGTAGAGCCGACGACGTCGGCCTCGACGCTGTTCACGCGCCGAAGCATATTGTATTTCGTTGCCGGCGTCGGAGCGATCTGTTGCGCGATCATGGTCAAAGTGACCAGCATTGTTGCGCTGGGCTTTGTGTGGGTCACGCTCATTCGTTCTATCCACCGTAAACATGCGTGGCTGCTCGCCACCGTCATCGTGGAATCCTTACTGGTGTTCTTCGTCGTCGGCCTGTCTTTTGCTTCTGGGCTCGGCCTCCAATGGCTCACTGTGCAGGGCGGAGCGGCCGATATCGTCAGCTGGATGTCGATCACCACGCTTCTCGGCATTTTTGCCGGTTTCCTAGGTAGTTTGCTCGGGCTGGGTGACCACACGGAGGCAATGACGTCGTTTATTCACGTGGTGGGGTTGGCTGTTGCTGCGCTGTGGATGGTCCGCATGCTTGTAGCGACCTATCGCGGTCGCCTCCACCCCGTCGGCGGATACGGGGTCGGGATGCTCGTGCTCGTTTTTCTTTTCCCCGTTGTTCACCCCTGGTACGCATTGTGGGCCATTATTCCGCTGGCGGCGTGGGCGAACCGCGCTCTATTCAGAAATACGACCGTTATCTATTCCATCATTCTCAGTTTCTTCGTTCTGCCTCGCGGACTGAAGCTGCCTGCGTGGAGCGTGACACAGACATATATCGTCGCCGCAGTGAGTTTCGCCGTCTTGGTAGCACTAGGGTATTTCATCCTCAAAGTCATCGAGGTTCGATCCCCAGGGATCGTGCTCGGCCATCAGGATCCGGCCCACACACCTAAGGCCAAATTCTCACGAAGCACCCACCACAAGACCACGAAGAACACGGACAATCGTGATCGGTCGCGTTCACTGCGGTAGCTACCGCTGAGTCTCTCTGTCGGTATCAGTTCGTCGCGCTACACTCGTACCCTGTGACTCACTCGAAAAATTCGCGTGGTGATGCGTTAATCCTCCATTCCGTCGTGCGGACTTTCAAATCCCGGCGGGCCGTCGATGGCATCAGCTTTTCAGTTCGTCGTGGCGAAGTTTTCGCTCTGCTGGGCCCGAATGGTGCCGGTAAAACGACGACGATCGAAATGTGTGAGGGATTCCAGACTCCCGATTCCGGATCAATTGAGCTTCTCGGGATGGACCCGTCGACGCAAACTGACGAGATTCGTGCCCGGATCGGCATCATGCTCCAGAACGGGGGTTCGTACCCAGGCATACGGGTCAAAGAGATGCTGTCTCTGTTGGCGAGTTACAGCCAGAATCCGTTAGATCCCTCCTGGCTTCTGGAGATCGTCGGGCTGACTGACCATGCTCACACGCCGTATCGTCGGCTCAGCGGTGGCCAGAAGCAGCGGCTCTCGTTGGCCTGCGCATTAGTCGGCCGTCCGGAAGTGATCTTTTTAGACGAGCCCACTGCTGGTCTGGACGCTCAGTCACGACTTGCTGTGTGGGATTTAATCAGCTCCCTCCGTCGCGATGGGGTGACCGTATTGCTCACCACCCACATGATGGATGAGGCGGAATCATTAGCGGATACCGTGTTGATCATTGATCATGGTCGCGTCGTTGCCCACGGCACCACTCAGGAATTAACGAATGCGGATGATGCACGAATTTCCTTAACGACGTCGGGCGCGCTGGATTTGTCGGCTGCCAACAGTTTCCTGGCAGAGAACACCCGCACTGGCGCTACCCACGCAGGAAATGATGACGCGCCGAAAGTGAGCCAGCCGCCGCTTCGCGTCTCGGCTGTGCGCCCACAGCATTACCGCGTGGATGGGCAGGCGAACCCAGAAGCAGTGAGCGCTATTGCAGCCGCTGCTAGTGCTCAAGGAATTCTGATTACCGATCTAACGGTGGACCATCGGAGTCTTGAGGACGTCTTCTTGGATATCACCGGACGAGAGATGAGGTCCTAAATGATGGCAGACAATCGCAGCACACAGTCTCTTACTGGCACTCAATCCCCCACTGAGGCCTCTGCTCAGGACACGGAGACCACCGAGGATTCGCGTTTTGCGCCGGGGACGTTTACGCCACAGCCCCGACGAGCCTCCACGACGAAGCTTGTTTCTGCTCAAGCGAGAATGGAGACTCTCCTGTTCTTGCGTCACGGTGAGCAGCAGCTTCTCTCGATGGTCATCCCCATTGCCATGCTTATCGGCTTCACATTGATGCCGTTTCTAGACCTCGACGATCCGATCGCGCGGCTGTTCCCCATGGTCTTAGCCGTTGCAGTGATGTCTGCGGGATTCACGGGTCAGGCGATTGCTGTCGTCTTCGACCGGCGATATGGAGCCCTAAAGCGGATGGGGGCCTCGGCCCTCCCGAAGTGGGCGATTATTGCTGGTAAAGCGTGTGCCGTTGTGGTCGTGGTGTTACTGCAAACCCTGGTTCTTGGTGCGATCGCCATGGTCATGGGGTGGTCGACGACTCCCCTCGGCGTCGTGATGGGGATTGTTTTCCTTATCGTGGGACCTGTTGCGTTCACCGCCCTAGGGCTGTTATTGGGTGGCACGCTCCATTCTGAGGTTGTTCTGGCGCTGGGGAATCTCCTGTGGTTCGGGCTCATGGGTGTGGCGGCAATCGTTGCGATGGAGCCGGGAATCCGCGAGGGGATCCATGTGCTGCTCATGCTCTTCCCCTCGGTCGCCTTGACTCAAGGACTTATCGACGCGTTCCACGGGAGCTTTAACGTCTTTGCTCTCGTGATCATGCTTATGTGGTCTGCTCTTGGCGGTTTCGCTGCGAGCAAGCTGTTCCGCTTCACCGCCTAAGACGTTGCCGTCGTCGGCTAGATCTGGATTATCGGAGGCCTGCAACTCCGCGTGAGGATTTTCGTGAATAACCCCACGTGTGTGCTGATCGTGGTGTTCGCCGTGCGGGCTGTAGGCTGGAGAATCGTGAGTGCAATTCAGACTAATGATGCTCGGCGTGACGAACCGACACAATTAGGTCCCGGCTCCCGTGAAGATGCGACCACTCCTCCATCGACGACAGGAGGATTCGTCCGCGGCTGCTATTCCTTTGCTCGTCGTACCCGCTTCCCCGTGTGTACTGTGGCCCGCCAGCGATTGTTTGCGCTGGCGTTGTTAATTGCCCAGATTGGCATCACATTCACGGGCTCGATTGTTCGTGTGACAGCTTCAGGGTTGGGCTGCCCGACATGGCCCGAGTGCCAACCGGGATCGTTGGTTCCAGAATCTGGATCAATCCCATGGGTTCACCAGCTCATTGAATTCGGAAACCGCACGCTCACCTTCGTTCTGACCATTTTCGTCATTTTGGCGTTTCTCGCGGTGTCGCGTGCCAAACGGCGTTCAGAAATCATCGTCTTGGCGTTCATCCAAGGTACCGGTGTGATAGCCCAGGCGGTCATCGGCGGTATTTCCGTGCACCTTGATCTGGCGTGGTGGATGGTTGCCCTGCACTTTTTGCCTTCGATGGTGCTCGTATGGCTTGCCGCGTTGCTGTGGGTTCGAATCGACGAACCCGACGACGGTAAAGCTCAAGTGATGTACCCGCAGCCTTTGCGCTGGCTGGCTCTCATGTCGTCCATCGCCATGGGGATCACCCTGATCACAGGAACCATGGTGACGGGTGCTGGCCCTCACGCAGGCGACTCGGAGGTCCCCGCCGATTCACGGCTCCAAATACCGCTTGATTTGATGGCGCACCTGCATGCGCACGCGATGTACCTGTACCTCGGCCTCGTGGCAGGTTTATTGTTCGGGCTTCTCACTGTTCGAGCTGACCGAGCGATCATGAAGACGACACAATGGTTGGTTGTCTTGATTGTTCTTCAGGCTGGGGTTGGCATCGTCCAGTATTGGCTGGACGTTCCCCGGTGGACTGTTCCGCTTCACGTTATTGGTTCTGGTGTGATCTGTGCTGTGACAGCAGTGTTGTGGGCACAGGGCAAGCGGCGCGCCGCTCCAAGGATTTAGGTTAAAGATTTTAGGAAGCCTGCTGCGCGTTGTAGCGGCTTCCGTCGATCATGTTTTCTTGTCCGCCGAGGACTCCCTACCTCCCCATAGAGGTGTCACTGGTTTATGTGTACCGGGGTCCCGGCGGACTTTGCTTTGTCTACTACGCGAATTCTTTTTGTCGAATAGATGATTGTGCTCGGTGATCAGTTCTTAAAAGCCGAGAACTTCGTGAAGCGGTTGTAAATTGATCACCGCATCAATGGAGAGACCAACGAACAACAACGACAAGTAGTTATTCGACAAAATAAATAACCGAATAGGTGTCACTGGTTTACCAGTAGAGATTCGCTTGTAGAGGCGAGTGGCACTGATAATGAACCATGCCCCAGCCCCGATTGCGGTGAGAGTGTAAAACCACCCTGACGCGAAAATAAGGGTCAGGGACGTGAGGACAGTAAGCCAGGTATAGAGAAGAATTTGCTTCGCAACCTGAGCTCGCGTTTTCACTACTGGCATCATAGGCACCCCGGCGCCGCGATAATCCTCTTCATATCGCATACCTAGAGCCCACGTGTGCGGCGGTGTCCAGAAGAAGATGATCATAAATAGCGCGACTGCTTGTAGCCATCCAGCCACCGAATGATTGGACGTGTTATCAGCAATAACGGCCCAGCCGACAATGACGGGCATGCATCCTGCTGCCCCGCCCCAAATTACGTTCTGCCACGTCCGGCGCTTGAGCCATTTCGTGTAGACGAAGATATAAAAGAGGATGGTCAGCATCACGAAAACTGCTGCTAAGAGCGAATGGCACAAGAATGTGAGGAACAAAAAGCTCAGCACAGTCATCGATGAGGCAAAAACCTTGGCTTCTGTGAGAGTCAGCCGACCATCCACCAAGGGACGGTTCTGGGTCCTCTTCATAACCTTGTCGATGTCACTGTCGACGATCATGTTGAAAGAGTTGGCAGCAGCAGCTCCCATCCATCCCCCGACAAGCGTTAACAAAATGAGCCAGAGGTGGATAGTACCGCGATCCGCCTGAAGCATGGCGGGAATCGTTGCGACCAGGAGAAGCTCAATTACCCGTGGCTTCGTGAGCGCCACATACGCCTTTATCTTCTCCACTTGCCTCTTTTTCCTCCATGTCCGCTGACAGTCCTCATCGCTGACTGATCGTTCATGCTTGTCTCGGCACTGGTGATGGGCATCTGTGCGTCGTAGCCATGACCATATTTAGGACAGTCACCGCCCTAGTCTAACAATCGCGATGTTATTCGTTGACTCGCCACGGGATTTTTACTCGAGGAAGAAAATCCATCCTGAACACGCGACCCCGACGGGGCTCGTAGGTGCCGCGTTCCATCAGGCCATGCTGCCCCTCTGAAGAGGGTGCCCGGGGCGGGCATGAGAGCCTGTGCAGATACCCTTTGAATAGCTTCGTAGACCGCGATGAAACTTCAGCCTAAACTGGTGTTCGTTTACTCCGAGGAGTTTTATTCCGCGGGAATGTTGCTTCAGCGGGAACCAACTTAGCGGTCGCTACGTAGACGGTAAGCATGTCTACGGCACGCGCACAGAAAGGTGATCAGAAGGTGATTGATAAGACTTCGGCAGTCATCAAGCGGTATGCAGAAGCTCGGGAGCTCGTTCCTGACCATATCCGCAGAGCCGTGGAACCAGCTTTCCCCAAAGACTGGGATGAGATCGACTCACGATCAGTCGACACAGTCCGCGTCTTAGCTGCAGATGCTGTTCAGAAGGCAAAATCCGGTCACCCCGGCACTGCGATGAGCTTGGCTCCTCTGGCCTACACCTTGTTCCAGCGGACAATGCGCCACGATCCCGCGGATCCCGACTGGGTAGGTCGCGACCGATTCGTCTTATCCTGTGGGCATAGTTCGATGACTATTTACGCCCAGCTCTTCTTGGGCGGATTTGGCCTAGAGCTCGACGACCTCAAGCAGCTCCGCACGTGGGGATCCTTGACTCCCGGCCATCCGGAGTACGGGCATACCGCGGGGGTTGAAATTACGACCGGTCCTTTGGGGCAGGGTTTGGCCTCATCCGTCGGTATGGCCATGGCCGCCCGTCGTGAGCGAGGGCTTTTTGACCCTGATGCTCCGGCAGGACAGTCACCTTTCGACCACTTCATTTATGTGATTGCTTCCGACGGTGACCTCGAAGAAGGAGTGACCAGCGAGGCGTCATCACTTGCAGGGACACAGAAGCTCGGCAACCTCATCGCTTTTTGGGATGACAACCGTATCTCGATCGAGAACGATACGACGATTGCGTTCAATGAAGACGTCTGTGCCCGGTATGAAGCCTATGGATGGCAGGTTCTCAATGTCGAGTCCGGTGAAGATATTCAGGCGCTAGAAGCCGCGATCACGTTAGCCCAGCGCGAAACCAATCGTCCGACGCTCATCCGCGTCCGAACCGTTATCGGTTACCCTTCCCCCACCAAGATGAACTCCGGTGCTGTTCACGGAGCAGCACTCGGTGATGATGAAGTTGCCGCCGTGAAGCGCATCTTAGGTTTCGATCTTGATCAGACCTTCGAAGTCTCTGATGACGTTCTTTCTCATACGCGGTCACTTCGTGAGCGAGGTGCCCGCACTCATGAGGCCTGGTCGGCCGACTTTGACCGGTGGGCTAAGGAGAATCCTGATCGGAAAGCCCTATTTGATCGTCTGTATGCTCGGAAACTTCCCGATGGCTGGGATGCGGATCTGCCCGAGTGGGAGGCCGATGGTTCTGGAATTGCGACGAGGAAAGCCTCTGAGGTCGCTCTTCAGTCGATGGGTGCGACGCTACCGGAGCTGTGGGGAGGCTCTGCCGACCTAGCCGGATCGAATAACACAACTATTAAGGATGCGGATTCGTTCGGCCCGTCCACCATTTCTACTGATTCATGGAATGCGCAACCCTATGGCCGGGTGCTTCACTTCGGTATCCGTGAGCATGCGATGGGTTCTATTCTCAACGGGATTGCTCTCCATGGGCCGACGCGCCCCTATGGCGGCACTTTCATGGTCTTCTCCGACTACATGCGCCCTGCAGTACGTTTGGCCGCGTTGATGAAGACCGACGTGTACTACGTGTGGACACACGACTCGATCGGGTTGGGCGAAGACGGCCCCACCCATCAACCTGTGGAACATCTTGCTGCCCTGCGCGCTATCCCCGGCGTTGCAGTCGTGCGTCCTGCCGATGCGAATGAGACTGCCTCCGCCTGGAGAGCAGCGATTGATTCGTCCGCGGGCCCCAAAGCGCTGGCGTTGTCCCGCCAGAATCTACCCGTTCTGAAGGGAACCAAGGAACTCGCTCGGGACGGTGTCCGTCGTGGTGCTTACGTCCTGGTTCGTGAGTCGGCAGAACGCCCACAGGTCATCGTGATGGCCTCGGGTTCGGAAGTCCAGCTCGCTGTCGAGGCTGCCAAAGTTTTGGAATCTCGCGGTGTAGCAACACGTGTTGTGTCCGTTCCATGCATGGATTGGTTCTTGGAGCAAGACAAGTCATATCAGGAGGAAGTCCTTCCTCACGACGTCACCGCCCGCGTATCGGTGGAAGCGGGCATCGCAATGCCGTGGTATCAGCTTCTCGGGTCGCGCGGTAAAGCCGTCAGCCTTGAACACTTCGGAGCATCAGCTGCTGCTAGTGAGCTCTTTGAAAAGTTCGGCTTTACTGTCGACGCCGTCGTCAATGCTGCCACCTCTGTTGTAGAGAACTAAGACCATCTACGCCATATCTGCGCGTTGCGTGATGAAAGGATTTGATCGTGACCTCTGATAACGCATCCCACGTACTGGGAGGCGGTTCGAGTTTTCCCTCCGAATATCTCCCCTCCTCAGCCAATGAGAATGTCCGTCAACTAGCCGACGCGGGTACGTCGGTGTGGCTCGATGACCTGTCTCGGGACCGTCTGACCTCTGGGAACCTGGCCGGGCTCATTGCCGACGCGGGAATCGTCGGCGTGACGACGAACCCGGCGATCTTTTCGAAAGCCATGACTGTTGGTACCGCGTATGATGCCCAGTTAGCGACTCTGAGTTCACAGGGGCGTTCGGCGTCGGAAGCGGTCTTTGACATGGCTATCGACGACGTCCGTGATGCCTGCGAAGCCTTCAAAGATGTATATGAGGCATCGCAGGGTCAAGATGGACGCGTATCCATCGAGGTTGATCCTCGTTATGCACATGATCCCGAGAAAACGGTGGCTCAGGCTAAAGAGTTGTGGGATCGCGTGGGCAAACCCAACATGATGATCAAAATTCCTGCCACAAAACAGGCTCTACCGGCGATTACGGATACTATCGCCGCGGGAATTAGCGTGAATGTCACCCTTATTTTCTCAGTGGAGCGATACAAGGAAGTCATCAAGGCCTTCATTGACGGTCTTGAACGCGCCCACTCGGGGGGCAAGGATCTGTCCTCTATTCAGTCCGTGGCTAGTTTCTTCGTCTCTCGGGTCGATGGTGCTGTCGACCATAAACTTGCTGATATTGCACCAACCGCATCCCGCGATATAGAAAAACTCAAGGGAATGGCGGGTATCCATAATGCGCAGCTAGCTTATGAAGCGTTCCGCCGTGTTTTCGGAGGCGACGACGTTGAGACCAGCGCTGCTGCCAATAACGACGATCTCTCGTCGGAGGCTGAGCGGTGGCAGAAGCTTGCGAGTGCCGGGGCTAACGTGCAACGGCCACTATGGGCTTCGACCAGCGTCAAGAACCCTGATTACACGCCTACGTTGTATGTCACCGAACTTGCTGGTGCTTGCACCGTCAACACCATGCCAGAGGGGACGCTGGACGCCCTTCAGTCCGACGGTGGTGTTCACGGCGACGCGCTCACTGGCACGGGAGATGACGCCCGAGCATATTTTGACGAACTCGAATCATTGGGCATCGATTTCGCTGACGTGGTGAATGTGCTTGAGGATGACGGCGTCGCTAAATTTGTGGATAGTTGGAATGAATTGATCGCCAATATTGATTCCCGCTTATCCAGCTAACCACTCAGCGAGTTGTTTACCGGAAGTAGCTGTTGCTCCCCCAGCATGGTGACACTGCCGAGTCGGGGTCAACCAAGGACCTGATGAGAAAGGCATGGACAATCGACCGTGAATAATCCCAACGCGGCCGCCGCGTCACACCGGCAGACCTACACCCCAGAAGGAGAAACCGACAACGACGTGAACAAAGGTCATGCTGCGGCTCATCAGGGGCCATCCGCCGAAGAACAGCTCAACCGGGTGACAGTGGAGTCCAACGAAAACCTGCTGGACACTAGCGGTTTTCCCGATAACTGGACTAATCCGCTCCGCGACCCCAGGGATAAAAGGATGCCCAGGATTGCGGGACCATGTGGGCTCGTCATTTTTGGTGTCACAGGCGATCTAGCACGGAAGAAACTCCTCCCCGCGGTATATGACCTTGCCAACCGCGGTTTACTCCCCGCGGGATTCACCCTTGTGGGATATGGCCGTCGTGACTGGACCAAAGAAGATTTCATTAAAAAGGTGTACGACGACGTTCGCGCGGGATCTCGTACTCCCTTTAGGCGATCGGTATGGGGGCGCCTGGCCGAGGGGCTGATCTTCGTCAAAGGCACCTTTGACCAGGATGAGTGCTTCGATACGTTGGCCGAGACACTGGCGGAGGTCGACCATACCCGTGGCACGGCCGGAAACTGGGCCTTTTATCTCTCTGTTCCTCCTGCCTATTTCCCGAACGTGTGTCACCAACTTCAACGCTCAGGCCTCGCTAAAGATTGTGCTGGCGGTTGGCGGCGCGTGGTTATCGAGAAACCTTTCGGTCATGATGAGGAATCAGCTCGGGAACTTAACCGCATTGTCAACAGCGTTTTCCCTGAACGGTCAGTTTTCCGTATCGACCATTATCTGGGCAAGGAAACAGTTCAGAATATTATGGCGCTGCGCTTTGCGAATCAGCTGTTTGAACCTTTGTGGAGCGCATCCTTTATCGACCACGTTCAGATCACTATGGCCGAAGACATTGGCCTAGGCGGACGGGCTGGTTATTACGATGGCATCGGCGCTGCGCGGGACGTCATCCAGAACCACCTCATCCAGCTTCTCGCGTTAATCGCCATGGAAGAGCCTCTGGCTTTCACGCCCCGCGATTTGCAGACTGAAAAGATAAAGGTTCTGAGAGCGACCAGTGCTGTTCCCCCGTTCTCTAAAACGACAGCCCGGGGCCAGTACACCGCAGGATGGCAGGGCTCTGAATTTGTCGGCGGTCTTCGCGATGAAGAAGGATTTGCCGAAGACTCAAAAACTGAAACCTACGCGGCCTGCACATTAGAAATTAATTCTCGACGCTGGGCGGGCGTGCCATTCTATTTACGCACTGGCAAGCGATTGGGCCGACGAGTGACTGAAATCGCTCTGGTCTTCAAAGATGCGCCCTATCTTCCTTTCGACGCTGATGAGACGACTGCTCTTGGCCCCAACGCGGTTGTTATTCGTGTGCAACCCGACGAGGGAGTTTTGATGCGGTTCGGCTCGAAGGTTCCCGGTTCCGCTATGGAAGTTCGTGACGTCAACATGGACTTCGCCTACTCGGAGGCGTTTACTGAGGCATCCCCCGAAGCCTATGAGCGTTTGATCCTCGATGCACTCTTGGACGAAGCTAGCCTCTTCCCCACCAATGAAGAGGTGGAGCTCTCGTGGAAGATCCTTGACCCCATCGTCAAGTATTGGGCTGAACGAGGACGCCCTGACGATTATCCGGCTGGAACGTGGGGCCCTGAAAGTGCTGATCGCATGCTTTCGCGCTCAGGGCGCACCTGGCGGCGCCCGTAAAATTATCATCGCTCGTCCTCACATCACACGCTCACTTTTCAGGGAATGAGAAAACCGACGCATGATCATTAACCTCCCCAATACAACAACCCGCGACATCTCTAAACGCCTCGTCACCGTCCGTGAGTCGGGTGGCGAAGTCACGACTGGCCGTGTGCTCACTTTGATCATCGTCGCGTCAATTAACGACGATTACGAAACGTTTATTACGGCGGCAAATGAAGCCTCGCAGGAGCATCCGTCTCGTATTCTCGTGTTGCTTACGGATGATTCCTCCTCGACCGCGGGCCCATCTGATAGTGATGACAACGGAAATTCGCAGACTGAGCTTGCGGACTATGAAAATCTCGAAGAGTTTGAGCGTGCTCTCGACGCGATGCCCACCACGGCGCAACCCGAAAGGTCCGACGAGGAAACCGCGCAGCCAAGTGCCACAGACGACGTAGCGTCCAGCGGGCGCGTTGATGCCGAACTACGTATGGGTGGCGATGCTGGTGCCGCTGAAGTCGTCGTCATGAAGTTGTATGGCGCTGTTAGTCAGCATCTCGCAAGCGTTGTGATGCCGATTCTGTTGCCAGACACTCCGATTGTGGCGTGGTGGCCGGCCAGCCGTCCTCCGGTCCCCGCGACCGATCCGATCGGTCGTCTTGCTGGCCGACGAATTACTGACTCCTTATCGTCAAGTATTGAGGACGGAGTCTTTAGGTGCCGATCGTCATATGCGCCGGGCGACTCTGACCTTGCTTGGTCGCGTATAACGCAATGGCGTGGAATTTTAGCGTCAGCACTGGATCAGCCTCCGTTTTCTCCCATCCGCGGAGTGACGATTGCTGGTCCCTCGGAAGACCCGAGCGTTGATATAGCCGGTGGATGGCTTGCGGACCGTTTAGGGATGAATGTCACCCGTGAATCCACGGACTCGCTCAAGGTACCTCTTGATTCCGAAGGGCGCCCCACTATCGGCGTGCAAAGCGTGACGATTCATCGGGATAGTGGCGATTTGATCCTCCGCACCTTTAGCGCACATACGTTGACGATCACACGTGAAGGATCGGGCCGTGAGAGTCGCGTTGCCCTCACACGACGCAGAACAGCTGACTGCCTCGCAGAAGAGTTGCGTCACCTTGACCCAGATGTCATCTATGCACAAGCTCTCCGAGGGCTATCCAGAGTTCACCGCGTCGATGCTTTCGATTCAGACGAGTCGCACGCACCTGACGACGCGAACGACAGTGACGTCGAAGCAGACCGTGAATAGGTCGTCGGCAGTGCAATAAACCCCATCGTTGTGTGATAGACCGCAAGAAGAAAGGCGTATGGATGAGCGAAAAGTCTAGTTCTGATTCAGATGTCCGTATTGTCGCGTGTGCAGATCAAGCAGAAGTGGCTATGCGAGCAGCCCGCGATGTTGAAAACGTCATAGTCAGTATTCAGGAAGGACGTGAGGGCGCTAGTAACACCACCGGGGTTACCCCGGATGGGTACGCCCGGCTGGTGGTCACGGGTGGAAGCACGGGTATCGCGGTGCTCCACCAGCTGTATATCGATAGTGAAGCCGGTAACGCTGGTATTGACTGGCACCGCGTCCACGTGTTCTTCGGTGATGAGCGCTGGGTTCCAGCAGACCATCCGGAGCGGAATGACAAACAGGCAACGGAAGCGCTCTTCAGCAACATCGATATCCCGCAGGAGAATCTCCATCGCTTCCCTGCCCCATCATCCGACAGCGCGTATGGAGAGACCGAAGGATCTCGAAGTGGGAACGTCGACCTCGCGGAGCTCAAGGACGCTGCTGCATTGTACACGGACGCCATCACTACGTACGCTCCCGATGGATTCGACATCCACCTCTTAGGGATGGGGCCGGAAGGGCACATTAACTCCCTGTTTCCCCATACGCCTGAGTTGACGAGTGATGACACCGTTGTATCGGTAACTGATTGCCCCAAGCCACCGCCCACGCGTTTATCGCTCACTCGTCGTGCGTTGAATTCATCGACACGTGTGTGGTTCGTCGTTGCTGGTGAAGGAAAAGCTGAGGCTCTCGGGCACGCAGTCTCTGGCGACGATGCAGACACGTGGCCAGCTGCAGGCGCACGTGGGCAAGAAGATACTGTCGTGTATGCCGACGCACCGGCTCTATCCCGGCTGCAGGGATAATCATCATAGCCCACCAAAAATTGCCGACGGAGACAGCACACCCCGCTTAGTCCGGATAAGGATTGCGTTGTCCGTCGGCAAAAATAAGTAGGCCCTTCGCGTGAATCGCTGTAGGGCCTCTTTTACGCGGCGTTGTGGCCGTCGCTAGATCTCATCAATCGCTGGATTCCACCCACCATCGGCTCATGAGAGCAGGGAGGAACGAGGACGATT
>NZ_QFRA01000063.1 GCF_003243515.1 Corynebacterium kroppenstedtii | reverse complement strand
GGTGTAGCTTCCCCGCAGATTTCCGTCTACCGGTTCCTTGTGCCGGGTGTTGTTGCTTCGCACCCCAGGAATTGGGTTCTTCCTGGGGTTATACGACAAACCGTTGGTGGTGGATGTGATCTGCTCGGGGTAGAGCACACCGTCGGGTGGGGAGGATCGGCTCGAGGAGCCGCCAGTAGTCACTGGTGGTTTCGCGTGCGCACTACCGCTAGGCGATGGCGTGGTCGATTCCTGGGCAGGGGACCACGACGTCATTGCCTGATACCACAGGTCGGGTGCAGCACCGTGTATTTTTGGTCAAAAGGGGCGGATATATGGTTGCCGGGCATATATTTTTCGTCTTTGCCTAGATCACAGGCCAGAAACCACCGGGCTGGGGCACACTTTCTGTCGTATTACCCCTGGTGGCAGTGGATGGAAACCCTGTGTATGCGAAAAAACCTAGCCGCCCAGTGCGTACTGGATGGCTAGGTTCTGTGGCGGAGGATGTGGGATTTGAACCCACGAGGGTATTGCTACCCGCACGCGTTCCAGGCGTGTGACATAGGCCGCTAGTCGAATCCTCCAAGCGTGGAACGCACCTGAAGTCCGCGCTCCGGTGGGCAAGCCTACCGGATGTCATGGGCATCGACAAAAACAGGCCTCGAACGACGTTGATAATGGGAATGTTGCGGCCATATGGTGGGCTGTTTTCCCAGCGGACCGGAAGGTTTTGTTTGGCGGGTGGGAATATGTGCCTCTGTGGGTTAATATGGGGGCTGGATTTCGCGCGGCGTCCATCTTGTGAACTCCCCCAGGGCGGGAACGCAGCAAGGGTCAGCGAGCTCTGACGGGTGCGTGGGGTCCCCTTTTTATTTAGATTAAAAATAACATGGTTGTCATTCACTGCCCCGCAATACACGCAATCCAGCAAAAGGCGCTCGTTTAGCTAGATGTCTAGTGCTTATAACAGATGAAGGTGATCCCTACAGCACGCGGGAAAAGGATCGGGCCTGCTTGAAGCAATCATATTGATAGGGCAGCTTGTGTGAGAGCGACGGGCATACCGCTGCAGATGACAACACCAAACCGGAAATGACGATGCTTACCTATAAAGGTAAATACCTTTATAGGTAAGCATCTTGCGGTTATTACCGTTATAGGTTTATACGGTTTCCGTGTCTGTCATGTATAAGAATCACCAGATCATCCCTCTAGTTACACCTATCGTACATTAGTTGTTTTGTCCATTATTGTGCGCATGCCCTCTTCCATGAGTTCGTAGACTTTTACGCCTTCTTGCGCGGCATAAGCTTTGAAGCGGCGGTAGAGTTTTTGATCAAGCGCTATGGATGTTTTGACGCGGTCGGCTTTTACGGTGCTCTCGCTACTATCACTAAAGATGATGGACACTGGTTTAGCAGTTCTGCTTCGAGGCCGCAGACCGCGTTGCTTCTTCGTCGTCATTAGATAGCCTCCATCACTTCATCGAAGAGAATGTCATAGCCATACAGGTCATCTGGCAACGTTCCCATCGATCGTTTGATCGCTTGACGTTTGGGGATCATCGTGTCAAAGACGAAGATGTTTTCTTCATCAAAGATTGACCGTGTATCACTCAACAATGTTGTATGAGGCTCAGTATTGGTCAGGAGCACACCGGTAGGTTTTGCCGCGGTCGCCTCTAGTGTTTTCCACACTCGCTGAACATCCAGGGGAGAAGGAGAGGTGGGAACGATAATTACATCAGCGCTATCAATGGCCTCCTGGAGGAGGTCTGATCCACCAGGAGGGGTGTCAATAATAGTGATCTCGCAGCTGTCTTTCGCTCGTCCAACAGTCACCCTATTAACGGTTTTTACCTCAAACGGTAAAGCGGTACCTTCTTCTTTAGCAAATAATGACCACTCAGTAGCAGACCCCTGAGGATCGGCATCTCACAGCTCTACGCTGCACTTTTTAACTGCAGCGGTGGCGAGGTAAATAGTTGTCGTGGTTTTACCTACACCACCCTTAGTGTTAACGATAGCGATTCTCACACACCCACTATATACCATTTATAGTAAAATGGTATTTTGGTGTTTATGGATAGTCATCGAGAAGCAAGTTATGCGAGGCTCCTCACGGCGCGAAACGGGGCTCGTGGCCGACCATTCCAGCAAGGGGCAGTGAGGGGTGAAGACTAGCAGTGCCCCACCGTGATGAAAGGTCATCAACTTCCGATGCCCCGTCTGGTGAGGTCAGACAAATAAATACGTTTTAACCTATTGACTGATTAATAATGACTTTGTACTGTGAAAAACATGGTTAAAAGAAAAACAAATTTCCTTTCAATAACGGCATGTGCACTGCTATCAGCAGGTTTGATCTCGACGACTATTCCTGCAGCTCACGCTGCCCCTGTGCCCCTATGTAAGCTCATTCTGTCACTGTGACAAACGCGGAAATAACGCAAGCTCACCAAAACGCGAGCGTACTTCAAGATACGCAGCCAACACTAAATCCAAAAGAGTCGCCCAACGCTGAGATGCAAACCTATGGCGCCAGAGGATTTATAATAAAGCAGGGGCTTCGGCTAGTCAGCTCTATGCTGCGAAACGGTAAGGTTAAAGAAGTTGTCGAAGCAGCTCGCAAGCGGGGGTTCATCGATGACGATATGGCAAAGGCTATTAGTTCAAGACCAAAGCAAATTTCCGATGCTATCGACAACACATTGAGACAGGCCGGGAACTTTGAAGAAGGAATTAAGGAAAAACTCCGTGTCAATCTCGAACCAGTCGTGGGGAAAAATTTAGCTCT
>NZ_QFRA01000042.1 GCF_003243515.1 Corynebacterium kroppenstedtii | reverse complement strand
GGCATGTAACTGATTCAACCTGCTCCAGAAGAGGATTATCGGAATCAAAATATTCTTTCTTATGCTGCGCAAACCACGCCAGGTAAAAGTCATCACAGGTAACCGGTTTGCCATCCGAATATTGGGCCCGGGGGTTGATGACGTATTCAGCACTTCGATTCTCATCGGTTGCCTGGATTGACGTAAAAAGATCGTTATTGACGAAGGCCTGACCATTGGGCCCATCAATGAAGGCACCGGAATATAAGCGGACGGATAATCGCGCTGCATCGGAGGCCTGTCCTTGTGAACTAGCACCATTAACAGTGGTGAGGGTGCTGCCACTTACGTAGGCGAACCCGGCGTTTGTGTGGTCATCGCCCGCATCGTCATTGGTATCGCAGGCGGCTAAACCCGTGACTAATAAGGCTCCCGAAATGGCCGTCACAATCTTGCGGACGCGGGCACGTGAGGAACGCGGTAGTGAAGGTATTGCAGACGGGAACTGGGGACGTGACTTCTTGAATCGCTGTAACACGGATGGAGCCGATCGTGTCAGAAAATGGACGTACAAAGCGCACTGATGCCGTATTCGTAAGAACACAGGATGTGCTGCTAAGAAAAGTTTAGCGCCCTTGCTTCGGATTAATGAGTAAGGGCGCTGTAGGGCGAAAATTCTAACTACGCGATCGGTAAAGAACGTGCCATGCGGAGCGCTAAGCCAGGAAACACAATACGTAAATCTTCTATTCGAAGAACAAGCGTCGGGTGCCGACTCAGCTTCTAGTTTCCATCAAAGGGTGAGTTGTTGCGACGGCGGTTGTTGTCGGGACGCCATGACGCGCCGCCTCCTTCACGACTGTGGAATCTGCCCGCCTCGGGATCTCGATCGGAGTGGTGAGCGATACGTGATGATCCTCTCCTTCGTGAAGAGCGTGCCGATGGCTCTGAATCTGAGCTTTCACTAGGAGTGATCTCTGATCCATCACTGGTTACGGCAACCCGTTCATCCTCTTGGTTCGATGACTCAGCCTTGCGAGATTCTTCGACACGTTTGGTGTGCTCGGAATACTTCTTCTGACGCGACTTGAGCGAAACCAAGATTGGCGTCGCCAAGAAGATGGACGAGAACGTTCCTTCGATGACACCAAGTAGCTGCACGAGCGAGAGGTCTTTGAGTGTGCCCACGCCGAGCAACCAGACCGCAACGACCATCAATGCGCCGATCGGGAGGACCGAGAACAATGATGTCGAAATGGAACGCATCATCGTCTGGTTCACGGCGAGGTTAGCTTGCTCGGCGTAGGTCGACGTGGTCGTCTTTGTCAGCCCCGCAGTGTTCTCGTGGACCTTGTCGAACACAACCACGGTGTCGTACAGCGAGTAGGACAGGACTGTCAGCAAACCGATAACCGATGCTGGTGAAACTTCGAAGCCAATGATCGAATACAGCCCTGAGACCACAAGCGCGTCAACGGCAAGCGCTGATATGGCCGCAATTGCCATATCGCGCTCAAAGCGAACCGTGATGTACAGGAAGATCAGCGCAAGGAAGACGACCAACGCTAGGACCATGCGGTGGGTAATCGTCGACCCCCACGAGTTACTCATGGTCGAATCACCGATAGAGTCGGGAGTTTCCTTGCCCGAGGCGTCTTTCGGGTGGTACTTCGAGAACAAGGCTTCCCGCGCCTCGGAGATCTCGTCGTCGTTAAGATGCTTTGACTCGATTTCCACATTGCGAGCATTACCAGAGCCGATGATCTGGACTTGCTGGGCCTCGACTCCAGTGGCCTCGTGGAAGGTGTCGGCGACTTCGGTCTTGGACACGTCACCGGCGGGCATCGTTATCTTCGTGCCACCCTCAAAGTCGATGCCCAGTGTAAATCCACGGAAAATAATGGATACGAGGCAAATCACCAAGATGATGGCGTAAATGCCGTACCAGCGACGGCGCTGAGACACGAACTCAATTCCGCCTTCACCGGTGTAGATACGTTCGAAGAAAGGTCGTTTACTCATTACTTCTCCTCCTCCGAGGTATCGACACGCGATGAGCCGCCCGACGATGACTCATCAGTTTCTGAGAGACTATCCGCAAGCTTGATGTGCCGCCGTACAGGTTGATCGTCTTTGGCGTTTTCAGCGCGCTCAACGTCATACGGAAGCTTGATACCGGCAGCGCGACGACGCTCCGCAACACGCATGACCGCTCCGAGCCCGTTCACAGACGGCTTAGAGAAGAATGGCTTGCGCGACGCCAGAATAATCAGCGGTGCCGAAACCAGGAACACCACGAACAGGTCGAAGACCGTCGTTAAACCAAGGGTGAAGGCGAAGCCTTTAACGTCACCAACAGCCAAAATGTACAACACGACAGCTGCGATCAGGGAGACCAAGTTACCGGACAAGATAGTGCGGCGAGCACGCTCCCAGGCCTTTGGTACTGCAGATCTGAACGTTCGGCCATCGCGTATCTCATCTTTAATACGCTCGAAGTAGACCACGAAGGAGTCCGCAGTAGTACCGATACCGATGATCAAGCCGGCGATGCCCGCGAGGTCAAGGCTGTAGCCAACCCACCGTCCGAGTAGGACGAGGCTGCCGTAGATGAGTAGCGCCGAGAGCAACAGCGAGAAAATCGTGATAACGCCGAGTCCGCGGTAGTAGGCAAGCGCATACAGGGCGACCAAGATTAAGCCGATGCCTCCTGCGATAAGCCCCGCTTTCAGCGAAGCAAAACCAAGCGTAGCGGGAATGGTCGTGGCGGTACCGCCCTTTTCACCGTTCTCACCAGCGAAACTGATGGGCAGCGCACCATACTTAAGGTTATTCGCTAAGTCTTTAGCCTCGGCCTCGGAGAACTTACCAGTAATCTGGGTCGTCGAGCCGGCGGGCGTCGGTGACTGAATCGTCGGAGCAGAAATCACTTCGGAGTCGAGGGTGATAGCGACCTGCTGTCCCTGATACTTTTGCGTCACTTCGGCCCACGTGTCGCCACCCTTATCTTTATTGGATGTCTTGAACTTGAACGTGATGGCCATTTGCCCGCTGTTGGAGTCGTACCCACCAGTAATCGGAGAATTGGTATCGATCTCCTCACCAGTGAGCCGCTGGGGATCTTTCTTCCCCTCCTGCCCCACTAATACTGGTGCCGCATCGAGCAAGTGAACACTCTTATCTTGATCACACGTCACGAGCGGTTTAGACGGATCATCCTGGCCTGCCAACGGATCCGATCCCTTACATTCCAACAAGGATCCCGCGGCCTGCAAAGTGGTCGGATCTTCTGATTGCCGCTCCTTGAGCAGCATGGCAGATGTTTGTTCACGCTGCTTGTTCTCTTCAATGGAGTTGGCTGGCTTAGCCTCTGGCTTCGCCGTGATCTTCATCGACTCGGGAATAGCAAAAGCCTCTTGGCCCTGGGCTTGACCACTGCTGTTGTATTGCTCCAACTGCTTCTTCAGCTCGTCGAGAGCCTTCTGGGCATTATCCGGCGAAATCACATCCGCTTTTACCCATCGATTAGCCATATCGACGACGGTCTGCGCCAGCTTGCCACGATCAACTTCCTGGGCAGCAGCTTGTTGGTTGAGCACTGGGCGGAACAACAATTGGGATGTCTGTCCCAGGTTCCGCGCTTGAGCGGAATCATCGCCAGGGACAGTAATGACGAGTGTGTTCCCATCGGTCTGGACCGTTGCCCCGGATACGCCCATGCCATTGACGCGGTTTTCTAGGATTTTCCGGGCCTGCTCAAGCTGATCATTGGACGGCTGAGAACCTTGAGGCACCAAAGTCACTCGGGTTCCGCCCTGAAGGTCAATGCCTAACTTAGGTTCAGGCTTTTTATTTCCCGTGAGGAACACCAGAAGGTACACCGCTACAAGGAAAATGACGAAGATGCCGATGGCACGATACGGCCATCGGGATTTTGTGGAGCGAGCTCTGTTCTTCCGGGCTGCCAAAAGAGTCTCCCGTCGTTATGAAGGTCACATTAGGCTCATGTCGGCCTATTCAAACTTCAGAAAGTCTACCCCCTAGGCTTCACGCTGCATCGTCTTACCCCGGGGGTCGGCGTTTCGCGTATAGCGTTCGAATCAGCATGAGGCCGAAGGTTATGTCATGTCTGCTGCCGATGTACTGTACTCGCGCATCCACTCTGTGCGATTGTCAGTCACGACCGAGCACTATCGATTGCGATTTTACTTATTGTTGGTCGACGAGTCCGTCGAGGCATCGGTGCTGCCATTGTTCTGGCCCGACGATTGCCGATGGGAGTCAACAGCAGCCTCATTACTGTCGCTCAGCTCGACGGTTGAAGCGTGATCTGTCGTCGTCTCCTGTGTCGACACAGTTGACTGGCCCTGGGACTCACTAGCGGCTGACTCAGTAGTGCTTGGCGATTCCTGTTGTGCCACTGGTCCCAAAATGCCTTTGACGGCCCACTCAACGACAACCCCAGGCGCAATTTGCAAGTCAAGGACGTCGCCTCGTACCGCAACGACGCGACCGTGCAAGCCTCCGGCCGTCTCAACAGCCACGCCAGGCTGCAGTTGGGAGCGAAACTCCTGGATGCGCTTCATGCTCTTGTTCTGCCGAACAATTTGCATGATGGGCAACGCCAGGAAAAGGATGAGGATAATTATCCATAGACCGTTCATGGCACCATCTTGGCATAGAGCAGGGACATTGAGTCAATTCTTTTGGCTTGGCGGACTATCTGGCAAGCGTCCCGGAAAGCTTTACTCCTGGATAACGCTGGATTGATCCAGAGGAACCTTAGAAAAAGGCACCAATTGTCCCCTCTGGAGGCTCCAGCCCCTGATGTTTCCATGCTTCGTCTGTGGCGACACGACCTCGTGGTGTGCGAGCAATCATCCCAGCCCTAATCAAGTACGGTTCGCACACCTCCTCGACCGTGGTGGGCTCTTCGCCTACGGCGAGCGCCAATGTCGACACACCGACGGGTCCGCCCCCATGTCCCCGGACGAGCGCATCGAGAACAGCACGGTCGAGCCGGTCGAGGCCCTTTTCGTCCACGTCGAAAACTAGGAGTGCAGCCTTGGCTGCTTCTACTGTGATCACGCCCCCAGAGTGGACGTCGGCGTAGTCTCTCACCCTCCTCAGCAAGCGGTTAGCAATACGGGGTGTACCTCGACTTCGCGACGCAATTTCCTTCGCAGCGTCGGCCTTAATGTCGATATCAAGTAGACGTGCCGCGCGCGTGACAACTTTCGTGAGGTCAGCTGCCGAGTAAAACTCCATCTGCGCGGTGAATCCGAAACGGTCACGCAGTGGCCCCGTCAACATTCCTGCTCGAGTGGTCGCCCCCACCAAGGTGAAAGGGGGTAAATCCAAGGGGATGCTCGTCGCACCCGGTCCCTTCCCGACGATGACGTCGATACGGAAATCCTCCATCGCCATGTACAGCATTTCTTCTGCCGGACGCGCCATGCGGTGAATTTCGTCGATGAAGAGGACATCCCCCTCCATCAAATTCGAGAGCATGGCGGCGAGATCACCCGTCTTTTCCAGCGCAGGGCCCGACGTCATCCGCAATGACGTACCCATCTCCTGAGCGATAATCATCGCCATGGTTGTCTTGCCCAAGCCCGGCGGACCAGCCAAGAGAATGTGATCAGGAACAACTCGGCGAGCCTTGGCTCCAGAGAGGACCAACTCTAATTGCTCACGGACCTTGGACTGCCCAATGAATTCATCCAAGCTACGCGGGCGCAGTGACAATTCGGCATCTGCATCGTCACTCTGCTCGGTTGGATCAACAGGACGAATTCCGGAAGCAAATTCGTCATCTTTTCCCATCGTGGGCGCCGGCCCGCCCCGATTCTGGGAGCCACCCTTGTCATCGGGCAGTTGGAACTCAGTTTTTTCGATGTTGCCCATCTTTTAGTTCCTCTCGGATGACATCGATCGCAAGGCGCGCTTTAGAATCGCCGACACAGATCCTCCGTCAGCCGCAACGGACGTGGCAGTCTTTTCGGCTTGCTTCTCCGGAAAACCTAGTTCGACAAGGGCTTGCGTAACCGTACCCACAACGCCACTGTCTGCGTCGGCCTCCGAATCTCCGCCCACTCCCGATTGCGGTTCGCTAGCCGAATCTCCAGCATCGAATACAGCCACCTTCGACTTTAAGTCGACGATGATTCTCTCCGCTGTTCTTTTACCTATACCCTTGACATTTCTTAGTTCAACGTCATCCTCGTTGGTAATTATTCGAGCAAATTCGTCGGGCTTAAAAATGGAGCAAATCGCCATTGCGGATGTGGGCCCTACCCCCGATACCTTACGGAGCATCGCGAACATCTGACGGGCCTCGTCCGATTCAAAAGCGTAAAGGTCAATCCCATCGTCGCGAACATTCATCGTGACAAGGATTCGAGCGTCCTCCCCTTTTTGCAGCGTCCCTAGCAATGAGGACGCCGCAGTTGCTCGGTAGCCGACGCCTGAGCATTCAATCACGACATAATTAAGACCGACTTGAAGAACCTCGCCATGCAATGAATCGATCACAGGGACCCCTTTTCTCTACTCACGATCGTCACACCACGACACCGGCCGCAACTATGACGTCACTTATGTCGCGAAGCGCTCCAACCCGGGTTCTGCCCGCCAGATAGCCCCAACATGGGAGCACGCCAGCAATGGCAAATAGCAAGCGCCAGAGCATCGGCCGCATCGGCGGGACGTGGTGGTTCAGCCAAGCCCAAGACCCGCGTAACCATCGCGGTGACTTGCTTTTTATCTGCACGTCCGTTCCCCGACACAGCTTTTTTCACTTCACTGGGCGTGTACATATAAACCGGAATATCTCTCCGCGCTGCACAAACAATAATCACACCCACCGCATGGGCAGTATGCATGACAGTAGAGACTACACCACGTTCAAATACACGTTCGATTGCCAGCATATCCGGATGATACTCATCCATCCACTCATCAATTTTCACGGAAATGTCGAGGAGGCGGGTAGAAAGATCGTCAGATGCGTCTGTTCGAATAACTCCCACCGCAACAGGTAGGACGGACCGCCCCCGCCCAGCTTGAACCGTAGATATCCCACACCGGGTTAAACCGGGGTCAACCCCCATGACGCGGGTCCCCTCTAAGGAGCGCGATCCACCCCTAAACGTGGTATTCACAGGCACTGGATCACTACTCCTATCTGCACCATCGCCAACAGCCTATTCGTCACACGCTGAGGGCTCTCAACTAGTTATCGAGTTCAGCCAGAACCTCGTCGGAAAGATCCATATTGGTGTAGACGTTCTGGACATCGTCCGACTCTTCCAGTGCATCGATCAGGTGGAAGATCTTCCGAGCCCCAGACGCGTCCAGCTGAACCTTAACGTCTGCTCGGTAGTCCGGCTCCGCAGAATCGTACTCCAGCCCGGCTTCCTTCAACGCGTCGCGAACGGCAGAGAGATCGCCGGCTGCGGACACGACCTCGAAGCTTTGGTCAAGGTCATTAACCTCTTCAGCACCGGCGTCCAGGACGGCCATCAGGATGTCATCCTCAGTATTGCCTTCCTTCGGCAACTGAACGACACCTTTACGGTTGAACATATAGGCGACGGAACCTGCGTCCGCCATGTTTCCGCCGTTCTTGTTCATCGCGGTACGCACATCCGTCGCGGCACGGTTACGGTTATCGGTCAAGCACTCGATGAGGATCGCTACCCCGCCGTTGCCATAACCTTCATATGTAACGGTCTCCCAGTCCGCGCCACCGGCTTCCTCACCAGAACCGCGCTTGCGGGCTCGCTCGATATTGTCATTGGGAACCGACGCCTTTTTGGCCTTTTTAATCATGTCATCCAGCGTCGGATTCGCTGAGGGGTCACCGCCGCCGGTGCGAGCAGCTACCTCAATGTTCTTAATCAGCTTGGCAAATTCTTTACCACGCTTGGCATCGTTCGCAGCTTTCTTGTGCTTCGTCGTTGCCCATTTAGAGTGCCCACTCATATTTTTGTACTCCCTCAGTTGCTAACACACATGCAAGCCCCACGAAGGGGATAATCGCAACCAGTCTAATACCCGGTCCCGACATCCCCTGGCATGACACTGCCACTAATAAGTCTTTTGTTGGGTTACGCCATCGATTCCTCGACCATCGACACAAAATAGTCGTGGACACGGTCGTCGTCGGTCACCTCGGGATGGAACGACGTGGCAAGTACGTTTCCCCTACCGTGACCGGAGCGAACTGCAACAATAGCGCCCTTATCGTCGTCGGCAGGTACACGAGCCAGCACCTCGGTGTCGTCGCCGACTGATTCGACCCACGGTGCACGAATAAAAACGGCATGAACAGGTTGGCTAATCCCTTTAAAATCGAGGTCCGTTTCAAAGGAGTCGACCTGACGACCAAATGCGTTCCGTCGGACCGTGATGTCGAGCGCGGACAGGCAATGAGCATCCGAGCGTGTCCCCTTAACCTCACTGGCCAGCAAAATCATACCGGCGCACGTGCCGAACGTCGGCGTCCCGTCGTGAATCTTTGCCGTCAGGGGTTCGAGCAATCCGCCCAGCTCGAGAAGCCTCGACATCGTCGTCGACTCTCCCCCAGGAAGAATTAACCCATCAATCCCGTCGAGATGAGAAGGACGGCGTACCAGACGCGAGCGAACCCCGAGGCGCTCTAGAGTGCGCTGGTGTTCGATGACGCCACCCTGTACAGCGAGAATCCCGATAAGTGGGGTTCTCTTTTCGTTGCTACTATCCACTCGTTTACCAACCACGCTCTGCTAAACGGTGCGGCTTCGGGATCTCGTCGACATTGATGCCCACCATCGCTTCCCCCAAGCCACGCGAAACATTGGCGATCGTCTCGGGGTCATCGTAATTCTGCGTCGCCTGAACGATGGCGCGCGCACGATGCTCCGGGTCACCAGACTTAAAGATGCCCGAACCGACGAAGACACCCTCAGCACCTAATTGCATCATCATCGCTGCATCGGCCGGAGTGGCAATACCGCCGGCCGTGAACAGCACAACCGGGAGAGATCCACGCTCAGCTACCTCACGCACCAACTCATACGGAGCTTGGAGCTCTTTCGCGGCGACATACAGCTCATCAGGCGCCATCGACTTCATTTTATTAATAGAAGCCCGGATGGTCCGCATGTGGGTCACGGCGTTGGACACGTCGCCAGTTCCCGCTTCGCCCTTGGAACGAATCATGGCAGCGCCCTCATTGATGCGTCGAAGTGCTTCGCCGAGGTTGGTCGCTCCGCAGACGAATGGCACCATGAAGTCGAATTTATCGATGTGGTTGGAATAATCCGCCGGTGTCAGCACCTCAGATTCGTCGATAAAGTCGACGCCCAGCGACTGCAAAACCTGCGCCTCAACGAAGTGACCGATGCGAGCCTTCGCCATAACCGGGATGGACACAGCGTTAATAATGCCTTCGATCATGTCGGGGTCCGACATGCGAGACACTCCACCCTCAGCACGGATATCAGCGGGGACACGCTCCAGCGCCATCACGGCTGTTGCCCCGGCATCCTCAGCGATCTTGGCCTGCTCAGGGGTGACGACATCCATAATGACACCACCTTTTAACATCTCCGCCAGGCCACGCTTTACTCGTGCAGTCCCGTAGGTTGTCTCATTCGACGACGAATGGGCAGCCCCGCGTGGATTGTCCGTAGCATGCCGTCCGTTTTGATTTGCATTATTGCTCATATTGTCGTTCTTCTCCTTAAAACTGGACTGGCCTGTCTAGAATACGCTGAAGCCTACAGTGTACTTACTCGCCTCTGGAGCCGGAAAACACACCGACCAATTCTTGAGGCTACATAGGGATTTACGATGCCGGAATGTCGGATTCAATACCAGCCACCTCAAAATACTCCGGTGGCGATGCATGACCGCCGAGATGGAAAAACCTCACGAGCGGGCGTAGCCGCAATGTCCGGGTATCCGAGACGGCATCATTATAAAAGCGCATTGCGAGTTCCACTCGTGTGTGAGCGTCGGCTAGTGTTCTCGCACCATTGACCGTCACCGATTCGTCATCGAGATCGTGAATGCGCATGGCAAACCGGTTCTCCGCAAGTGCTCGATCCGTTGTGCACGAAGTGTCGAAAGCGATACGTTCCGTTGCTTCGGCCTCGACCGCAAGTTCTGGCCATAATGCCGACACCACCGCAGCCCGACGACCCAAGGCAGCATCCAGGCTTAATGCTGCTTCATCCGTCCGAATATTCAATCGATGCAAGCGGGTGGCTATAAACGAAGCCCACATACCCGCTAAGAGAACGGCCATCAGACCAACGATGACGATGGCGACCCATACCGGCATCACGACGAAAAGTTCCTTTCCCCCTGAGGACCCAGCACGGTTTCATATACCCTCTCGACTTCTGTCGTAACGTGGCTCCAGTCAAACCGTTGGGACCGCTCAAAGCCCTTATGCGCGAATTCCTTCCGTTTGTCTTTGTCCGAAAACAATTCGGTAACAGCCGCCACCAAAGCATCCGTATCCCCAGGAGGAAATAGCCAACCAGCGTCGCCGTCATCGCACACAGCACGAAATGCCGGAATATCACTGGCGACGACCGCCGCGCCGGCAGCCATCGCTTCGACGAGGACGATCCCGAAGCTCTCCCCGCCGAGATGAGGTGCCACATAAACGTCCGATGCCTTAAAGACTCGAGCCTTGTCGCTATTAGACAATCGGCCAAGAATGGTGATTGAGTCCCGGACATGGGCTACGCGCCGCGACAGAGCCTTGGCATCACCAGTCCCCACGACAACGACTTCGATACCTGAAATTGCTCGTGAGATCCGTGGCATTGCTTCGATCAGCACATCGAGCCCTTTACGTGGTTCATCAAAGCGCCCCAAGAAGATAATTCGCGGGCGGTTTGGATCCAGCCGAGAGATGGCATCATCGGCTCCTGACCATGGATCCGCCGATGAGAAAAACTTCGTATCGACGCCATTAGGGATGAGAATGGGATCTCCCCCCAGCTGTTCCACTTGCCACCGACGAGCCATCTCTGAGACCGCAATCCCTGCACGAACGCGCTCGAGCATCGGCGTGAGAACCGGAATAAACGTTTCCAAAACGCGGGACCGATCAGCTGATGCGTGATACGTCGCCACGACGGGAATCTTCGCCATTTTCAGCGCTATCATGGACACGCTGGGGGCGTTCGGCTCATGTATGTGGACAAGGTCGAATTCGTGATTATTCAACCACCTACGAACAGCATGAAATGCCGACGCTGTGAAGCTCAGGCGGGCGACCGATCCGTTGTACGGGATAGGAATTGAGCGTCCGGCCCGGACGACGAAGTCCGGGACATGAGTTTTTAGCGACGCTGGGGCCAGCAGGCTTACGGTGTGACCACGCCGGATTAACTGTTCCGATAGCTCAATTGCGTGAGCTTGAACACCGCCAGGGTCGTCCATGGAATACGGACACACCATCCCGATTCGCACTCGGCCTCCATACTCTCAGTCTTCATTCCAGATGCGTTGGAGCATATGCCAATCTTCAGGATGCTCCGAAATATTTTTCTCAAAAACGTTTGCGAGGTCTTGAACGACCTCGGGTATTGGCTTATCGGTATTCAATGGCTCACCGACGCTATGGCCCCAGCCATCCGGGGTAAACCAGCAGTGAACGCCGTGTAAGGCCGCCCCCGTTTCCTGAGCAAGCCGTACCGCCCCCACCGACATGGTTGTTCTAGAACCGAAAAAGTCAACGCTGACACCGTGATGCGAAAGATCACGTTCGCCCAACAAGGCAACAACTCCACCGGACTCTAAAGTCGCGCGGAGACCGTCCATCGGTTTTTGTGAACCACCGGTGAGCGGGAAAACGGTAAAACCGAGTCCTTCGCGATAGTCCACGAATGCATCGAACAGTTTCTCCGGCTTGAGCCGTTCTGCCACAGTAGAAAACGTACCGTAGCGCTGGGCAAGCCACAGCCCAGCCATATCCCAATTCCCACTGTGCGGCAGAGCGAGAATCACTCCCCGCCCCTGGCGATATGACTTATCAAACAAGTCCACGCCCTGGATACCCGACTCGATTCTGTCCACTAGTGAGTCCAGGGACGATGAGTGAATGATGGACGGCAAGCGAAAAGCTTCCATCCAATATCGGGCATACGATCTCATCGCGTTCCGCACCACGACATCAAGCTCTCGGTCATCCGTGAGACCGGTCACCTTGGCGAGGTTCGACCGTAACCTCGCCGTTTGTTTGCCCCTGTGAGAAGCAATATCGGCACCGAGCATGAATAATTTCCGCGCGACGGGGGCGGGAATTCGGGTGATTCCTTTCCAGGCCCACACGTACGACTCAGCGATAAGATCCTCTTTGGATAAGCCGAAGGGTCGTGTCACGTGTCGTCCTTACTTCGTGGGGAATTCTTTAGCCCCATGGGGCGCGGCGATTTTATCATTCGCGTGCGGAGATTTGCTGGCCATGACCATGCGTTGGATCACCGTGAAAATGGAGCCTATTGCAAGAATCCAGAGCGCAATACTTAACACATGCGGCAACCCCAAGCCTTCAAGGCCTAAGCCGACCAAACCAATGATCAGCCGTTCAGGGCGCTCCACCAATCCCCCGACGATGTCGAGACCGCCCGCCTCTGCCCGAGCTTTGACATAAGAAATGACCTGGCTGGTGACCAACACAATCAACGCCGCGATCAGTTGGTGACGTTCTCCCTGCTGAGCGGAGACAATCCACCAGACGATAGCGGCGAAAACGGCACCGTCGGTAATCCGGTCGCAGCTAGCATCCAGCGTCGCTCCGAACGTCGTTCCCCCGCCACGTATACGAGCCATGGTGCCGTCGACCATATCTACAGCTGTTAGGAGCCCGATAATTATTGCGGCGGCAAAAAGATGGCCGGTAGGGATCAGGACTAACGCTGCTACGCACGCACCGAGAGTGCCGACGACGGTCACTGTGTTGGGGGAAATTCCCGCCTTAACCAGTGATCGCGCAATCGGTTCGATGACAACTGCAGCCGGTTTTCGGCCATGAACGCCAAGCATTATTCTCCCTTATTCCGACTCGGAAGCCGACTGCTCAGCAGACGGTTGATCATCGGAAGTGTCCAATGATGCCCAGGCTTTCGCAAGCAACGACCGTGTCTCACGGAGAAGCTGTGGCAGGACCTTCACGCCACCAATGACGGTCATGAAGTTAGCATCGCCAGCCCATCGCGGAACTATGTGAACGTGAAGATGCTCCTCGATAGAGCCACCCGATGCTTTCCCCAGGTTCATTCCCACATTAACGGCATGAGGATGCGACACAGCTTTTAACGAACGGATAGCTTTTTTCGTGAACGCCATCAGTTCGGCCGTCTCATCAGGGTTCAAATCCTCAAGGTTCTTCACCCGACGATAAGGAACAACCATCATGTGCCCCGAGTTATAGGGGAACAGGTTAAGCAAGCAGTACACGGTCTCACCGCGCGCGAGGATCAGCCCTTCTTCGTCCGAGCCTTGCGGAATGTCTTCGAACGGGTCACTGCTGTTCCGATTGTCGTCGGCAATATACGACATCCGGTAGGGTGCCCACAGCCGGGTCAATCGGTCAGCGTCACCAGCACCTGAGTCAACAAAAGTATCGTTATCCGCGGACACGAGCCTCAATCAACTCCTTTGTCGGCTGCTCGTTGTTATGCTCTTCAATCCAGGTTGAGATCACATCAACAGCCTTGTCGACGGGAACGCCGTTCACTTGGGAACCATCGAGGAACCGGAAACTCACCGCACCTGCTTCCGCATCGCGGCCGCCAGCGAGAAGCATGAACGGGGCTTTATGAGTCGTATGGTTGCGAATCTTCTTCTGCATCCGATCATCCGAGGTATCGACCTCGGCGCGGACACCCCGAGCACGCAGCTTATCCACGACCTCACCCAAGTACGGCGAAAATTCATCGGCGACCGGAATTCCGACGACCTGATGTGGAGCCAGCCATGCTGGGAATGCTCCCGCGTAGTGTTCCAGGAGAACCCCGAAGAAGCGCTCAATCGAACCGAAGAGGGCGCGGTGGATCATAATGGGGCGCTGCTTAAAGCCGTCGGGCGCCGTGTATTCCAATTCGAAGCGCTCAGGCAGGTTAAAGTCCAACTGAACGGTCGACATCTGCCACGTACGCCCGATCGCGTCACGAGCCTGAACCGAAATCTTCGGACCATAGAAAGCAGCTCCGCCCGGATCCGGAACAAGGTCAAGGCCAGATTTATCTGCTACGCGTCGGAGAATCTCCGTTGAGCGCTCCCAGATCTCATCAGAACCAACGAACTTGTTGGGATCTTTCGTCGACAGCTCAAGATAGAAATCATCAAGTCCGTAATCCTTCAGCAGCGAAATGATGAAATCAAGAACCGTGCTGAGTTCATTTTCAAGCTGATCTTCGGTGCAGTAGATGTGGGCATCGTCCTGCGTGAATCCACGGGCTCGGGTGAGACCGTGAATGACGCCTGATTTTTCATACCGATAGACTGTGCCGAATTCGAATAATCGCAGAGGCAATTCGCGGTACGACCGCCCTTTGGATGCAAAAATCAGATTGTGCATCGGGCAGTTCATTGGCTTGGCGTAGTAATCCTGAGCCGGCTTCGTGATGTTCCCCTCGGCATCCCGTTCCTCATCCAACTTCATCGGAGGGAACATGCCATCCTTGTAAAAATCAAGGTGGCCGGATTTATCTCCCTTGGTCAGATGCGGAGTGTAGACGAAGGAGTATCCAGCTTCGATGTGGCGCCGCCGCGAATGCTGCTCCATTTCATTGCGGACGATACCGCCGTCAGGATGAAAGACAGGGAAACCTGAGCCGATTTCGTCCGGGAAGCTGAAAAGATTCAGTTCAGCGCCGAGACGACGGTGGTCGCGGCGTTCTGCCTCCTCCATCCGCTGCTGATACTCTTGCAGCGCTTCTTTCGACTCGAAAGCCGCCCCGTAGATCCTTTGCATACCGTCGTTGTTTTGATCACCACGCCAGTACGCAGCAGAACTCCGCTGAAGGACGAAAGCGGCGATGTATTTCGTCGTCGGCACGTGAGGACCACGACACAGGTCGAACCACTCGACCTCTCCGGTACGAGGATTGACGTTGTTATAAGCAGTTAACTCGCCAGCGGTGTCAAGGTCTGCGTTCTCATCGAGAACGGTGCCCTTTGACTTATCGTCGATGAGCTCCAACTTGTATGGCTCATCTTTCAATGCTTCGCGGGCGTCATCAAGAGACTTCCACACAACGCGCTCGAACCGCTGTCCCGATTTAATGATCTTCTTCATCCGCTTTTCGATGCGTTTGAGATCGTCAGGAGTAAACGCGTGATCGGTGCCAAAGTCGTAGTAGAAGCCGTCCGCTATAGCGGGGCCGATTCCGAGCTTGGTACCTGGAAACTCCGCCTGAACTGCCTGCGCCATCACATGGGTACAACTGTGCCGAATGACAGCTCGTCCTTCATCGCTCGCTGCGATGACCGTGGTGACCTCAGTGTTCTCAGTAGGAGCAAATGATAGATCGCGGATGGTTCCATCATTAGTCTTCACGCAAACCACTGCTTCGGGCCCCTTGGTGGGAAGGCCCAGTGGCTTCATCGCTGCCCCAGCTGGTGTACCAGCGGGGACCTGAAACGATACTGATGAGGCGCTTTTTTCCGATGACGACAGTGCAGACACTGATTGCACTCCTTAGTGATGACATGGCTATCACATACCTGGTAACAGCCGGGGACGGATCAAAACTCTACCGCATGACCGGACAGCACGCGTAGCACCGTCGGGGAACCGGGCGAACACAGCCATCGTGGCGACCATTCGTCGTCACGAATAGAACGGGTTACGCCAAGAGATCATTCGCCCAATAATTGTCCTCACCTGCGGTGCCGTGAGGAACGGCGTAGACAGCAGAACCGATGTGAGTTATCCACTCATTGAGACGATCTGACTGATCTAACCGTTTTTGAATCGGTGTGAATTGAGTTTCTGGATTCTGCTGGAAGCAGGTAAAAATCAATCCAGCGTCAGAAATCGGCGAGTGCGGCCCAGACACCGGAAGGCTGTAATTGAAGGCACGACGCAAAATCTGCTCATGAGTATTGTTCCCCTCATAGTGGGCTCGCGCCATATGCGATTCCGGGTCAATGACCGGAAGACCTGTGCTATCGACTTTGTCGAAGTCTGGGTCGTCGAACTCTTTCTCCCCCGTAAGAGGAGCCCCGGATTTCAGTTTCCGGCCAAAGACTACTTCTCGTGATGAGCGGTCCAAAATGTCCCAGCTATCGAGATTGAGGGAAATACGGCGGATGACCATCGCCGTTCCTCCCCGTAACCAGGCAGGACCATCATTAATCCACACGATATCGGAAAGTTCCTTATCCGAACGCGGGTTAACTGTGCCGTCGAGAACACCGAACAAGTTACGCGGAGTGGAACCTTTCGCTTGGGCACCCGCCGCATAAAGAAAGCCCTGCTGTTCCCACACAGGCTCGGTGTACCGTTGCCCGGCCCGAAGAATGAACCGTCGTGCATGAGCCAATGTGGTGGGGTCATCTGAACAGATCTGCAATGCTAAATCCGTTTGTCCCCATGCATCGTCGAGACGGTCCCGATCAAAAGCAGGAATGTCATGAAGCCACGACGGGATCTTGTCGTGCATCTGTAGCTTGTCGAGCAAAGGCCGGCCGAACCCAATAGTGACAGTGAGGTTGGCGGGCCGAGAGACCATCTCCGGCTCAAGTTCGGCCAGCGGCGGTTGACCTTGGGTCAGCTTTCGGGACGTAGACGTCCACACCTCCATGAGGCGCTGCATGGCCTTCTTATCGATGCCCTCAATGCAATTAATCCCCACGACATTGACATACGCTTGCGACGGAGTATCGATACCCGCCTGATGCGGTCCATCAAATGGGACAGTCTGATCAGCAATTCCCGTGAGACCTGCTGCGTTGCTGACCGCGTCTGCAGCATTTTTCTCCCGCTGATTTAAAGCTTCCGACGACGACGTCGTGGCGTTATCGTCTTCGTGACCGCAGGCAGCTAATCCTGATGCCCCCAGCGCAACTCCGGCCCCTAGGCCACCGGTGAGGAAAGAACGGCGTCGTAGCACATGGCGAAAAACGTTGCGTCGGGTGCTGTCTGCACCTCGGTCGTTTCTTTCGTCCGGTGTATTGCTTCGTTCACCATCGCTCGAGCGCTCATCGTCGTTAGGGCGTTGTACACGAGCGTTTGCGTCATCCGCGGAATTATGAGGCAAAGAGTTCATCTTCTTCGTCGAAATGATGTTGTGTGGGGTAAAAATTCCTGCTGACGTTGAGTTTTTCCTGATCGCTGGACGACACCGCACAGCGTGGGCGCCGACCGTAACCGCAGGGGCGGATAAGGCCAGCACTCAAACGTCGGCATCAGCAGAAATCAGTAACCAGATGATGCCTCGAATATCGCGACATCAACCGGCTGATGTAGCTGACCTAGTGGGAATGTCCGTGCATGGAGTGGTCTGCCTGACCGCCCATCTCTTGGCCACCCGGCTGAGCTGAATCGCTCATACCTGGCATGTCTGACATACCTGACATGTCAGAGCTGTCATCGCCACCGTAGTTTTCTTCACCCGAGGGCTGTTCACGGACAGGAATAGACACTTTCTCCGTGGAACCGTCTTTGAACTTCAACTGCACATTAACTTTGTCCCCGGCAGCTAATTCATCATGATTGTCCATAATCATGATGTGCTCCCCGCCGGGTTTCATCTCCAAAGTCCCATTTGCGGGGAGCTTAAACCCTTCTTTTTGCTCGACCATTTTTCCGTCGACAACGGTGTGCAGTTCGAAATTACCTTTGACATCGGACGACGACACCGACTCGAGGACTTTCTCTTTATCGGTGTTGTTCTTCAGAGTTCCGAAAATCGCGGTCATCGCTTTATCCGGGGTCTTCGACTTCACATAGCCCTGATCCAGTGAAACGTCGCCGGAAGCTTTATCTGTGCTGCTCGCTGACGACGACGTTGTTGTCGTTGCAGCCGATTGCGAGCCGTTTTTATCTGAATCTTCGTCGACAGAACACGCAGCGAGCCCAAATGATAGGGCCAGCACCGAAGCACCGGCGACCCGAACAGCCAGCCGAGACGTTGACCGTGATGTACTCATTTTCTATAACTCCTCATTTTCGTTTGTGGAACAGAACCCGCCCCACAATGTGATAGTCGGATTCTCGGAGACATCCTGCTCGGCAAGGACGCCACCGACCGCTCCAGCCGCGACGTGGTG
>NZ_QFRA01000041.1 GCF_003243515.1 Corynebacterium kroppenstedtii | reverse complement strand
CAATGATTGGTCGCTCGAGGAAAACACCTCCTCAACCCATTTCTCTGCGTCTTTTCCGGTTTTGCTTGTTCGCTGTGGACTAAGAATCGTAAGTTCTGCTCGAGCGTTTTTCAGCCACCTCTTGTACATCGAGAAGTGCTGTCCGTCGACAGTCATCTCCACGGTAACTTCGGGGGCAACATCCTTGTCCACGGGTTTAGCTGCCTTAACTTCCGCTTTTGAGCTTGAATACGAGGCAGACTTCCACATCGTCAGCGCTTTAACAACACTAGATTTCCCCACCTCATTCGGCCCAGAGATCACTGTTACACCAGTGTCCGGAAATTCTAAAGTAATGTGGTCGATAGTACGGAAGTTACTAATATCAATTTTGTGGATTTGCATGACCATTACTCGCTTTCCTGATACTTCTGATTAAGTTGGTAAAGAATTCTTAGCGCTTCCCTATCGGTATCGTCTTCAGGATCAAGATCGTCGAGAACTTTCCGAAAATACCCGTGTAAATTAAAGGCATCCACATCGAGGGAATCCGGCACAATGCTGAGTTTGGTTTTACCCTCATGGTCGTAAAAGGCCGCGAACTTAGAAGCTAAGCGTTGTCTGTACTCCTCTATCCGGCTATCTTGTTCAAGGCTGATTCTTCCGGAGAGTGTGCTTCGTACGACGGTCGTTGAGGCGTCACGCATGTTATTGAGATCAGAAAACCATTGTTCTATATCCGCGTCAGTGTTCACTTCGCGCACATCGGAATGGAAGGACCACTCGGCCACATGGACAGGATCAACGGTCAACGTCGTTGTTCCATCGGCAACATCAATATCAACAACTAAGCAGTATCCGGAGTCTCGTTCACGATCGTCCAAATCAGTTGGCTCAGGAGATCCGGAGAACCACATACCTCCAAGATCATCGAGTTCTTCTACGGAGTGGGTGTCTCCCATGGCAATGTAGTCGACCTTATGAGTACTTAATGCTTGATCAACGTTGTCCAGGTCGACCGCGTGATCTGCGTGAGCCGTAGACTCATACCAATCCCGTCGGGGCTGACCGTGCCCTACCAGGACCCGGGCCCCGGAAGACGGTTCAAGGTTGCATAAGGCAGCCGAGACCGTATCTTCAGTTGGTTTATTGCTGGTCAGCGGTGCTCCTACAACTTCAATACTGCCAAGGTGGTGGATGGAATTGTCGGAAATAATGATTCCGCCCGCCTCTTGTATGTGGGTAGCAAATGGCGAGTTCCACACGCTCCCGATCTGGTAGGGGTCATGGTTACCAGGTAAAAATACGATGGGGATCGGAGTGAAGCGTTCAATCGCCTCAATGAAGCGGTTCTGTATCCGCTCCCCTACCTGCGGAGAGTCAAAGACGTCGCCGGCGACAACGACGGCATCACACTGTCGCTCATGAGCTATATCTGTCATTCGTTTAATGACCGTGAACCGAGCTTGCGTGTAGAGCGCTTGGGAATCAAGGCCACCGTCGTCGTTATTCGTGTTTTTGTCTGTTTTCAGGAACCACCGTTCCATTCCGAGCTGCCAGTCTGAGGTGTGGAGAATGCGAGCATGACCACGCGCTGAGGAATGCCCATGGTTAATCGTGCGTGTTACTTTCTCGGGGTGAGAGTGCGAGGGAGCCATAATTATCCTTCGTCATCCGGTGTCGTATCTGCGTGTTCTTGTTGTTCGTCGGGGTGAGCCATTTCTGGCGGTGCGGTCATGAGGTGGTTATAAGCATCTTCGAGGTCACTGCGTGCACTGAGCTGCCCCACCGCCCCATAGGAAACCCAACTGAGGACTTTCATGAGGGCTTGTTGGTCGTGGTCTTCCAGTGCTGATGCTTTCTTCACGTCCGGTGGATCTGGGTAGTTGGTGGGCACGCCCCAAAACGTCTCGGGGTCGGTCTGCTGGCCATCGACGGCCCCATACGTAGACGAGTGGTTGGCAGGTGCATCCCATCCGCGTAGCGCTCTGGTGTTGTCCTGTCCGAAATCATCAGAAGTCGAGGGATCAGGTGTGGATGACGACATGTGCCCATCCCCTGGGTGATTATGGGCCTGGTGAACTCGCCGCGAGATGTCCGATCGGGTTGTGTTTGCCACGCGGAGAATACTGAAGGGGTCGCGGGAAAACCGTTCTTGCAGGTGTAGACCAATGGCGTAAATATGTTTGCACCACGGGTCCGGATCAGGGCAGCTGCATGACCACCGTGCATCGTCGAATGGGAATACCATACTTTCTAGGCGTCGATCTTCCTGCATGTGCACAAAACTGTCATATGCCTGGTCATCATTGGCCAGATACTCTATAGCGTGGTCGACAGCATCATGATCATGCGGAATATACACATGGATGGTGAATGTCTCCGGCTGAGACCCCATCACCTGGGCTATTATCTGCCAATCCTCGATGTCTACTCGCTGAACGGAGTTCTGTCGGAAATAATCGCGGCCTCGTTTTTTCCGGCCGGCCTCCGTGTTGATGTCGAGTTGACGCATGATTATTGATGCTGGCCACGGGTGCGCACTGTGGGGGTCGCGACCACGAAGACGATGAGAACTAGCGCGTTGCTCTCCCCCTGGCTGCCAGTGTGCTGACTTGGTAAATATCGCAGGCTGATGTTGGCGTGCACGCCGATGAGGGGCCGAGTTGTCTTGACCATCGGGGTCGGCGGCATTGCGGTTTCGGCCGAAGTTCAGGTAGATAACGTTATCGTCGACGGTGAGACGGCGACGCTTATCACCTGATTGGGAATGATTATGCGGTGTTTCACTCATGATGCCTCCCAGGATTGCTGGTCATTGGTAGGCTATGCCGCGCTCGAGCGTTGGTGTATTCGGACCGAATAGGTTTTGTAGGTTCCTTCATTGCGACCAACTGGAGAAGCTCATCGTCTGACAGCTCGGAAATCCACGCTTCACCAGTGCCGACAACGGCGCTGGCCAGCTGGAGTTTCCCTTCGATGATTTCGTTGATTTTTTCTTCGATCGTTCCTTTACTAATTAGCTTATAGACACTGACGTCATGTTCTTGGCCAATGCGATACGCACGGTCAGTGGCTTGATTTTCGACGGCTGGATTCCACCACCGATCCATGTGAATAACAACACTAGCTCCGGTGAGGTTCAGGCCGGTTCCCCCTGCTCGGAGAGACAAAATCATGATCGGCGGGCCCGCCGGGGAATTAAAAGCGTTCACCATGCGGTCCCGTTCTTTTCTTTCTACCGAGCCATTAAGAAAAGGGACGTCAATTCCATATCGGTTGTTGAAATATGTTTTGAGCATATTCCCGAACACGACGAATTGCGTGAAGATAAGCACCTTTCGCCCCTGCTGGAGCGCTTCATCTACCAGGGGTTCGGCGGTGGCGACTTTTCCGGAGCGATGGTGAGATCCATCCAAGAATGGCGAATCGTCCCCCAGGTACTGCGCGGGGTGGTTGCATATCTGCTTTAACCCTGTGAGCAGCTTAAATATGAGCCCACGACGATCCATCCCTCCCTGTTTGGACTCGAGTTCCTTAGCCACTGTGGCCGTGACGGCTTTATACAGGCTCGCCTGTTGCGGAAGCATCTCTGCTACCAACACGGCCTCGTTCTTTTCGGGAAGATCATCAACAACAGCGGGATCGGTCTTCACTCGCCGAAGAATGAATGGTTGCGTGAGCGCTTTTAAGTCCGCTGTGAGGTTGTCGTCATGGTACCGCTCAATGGGGATCGAGTACCGGTCACGAAACTCATTACGTTTCCCAAAGAGCCCTGGATTGCAAAAGTCCATCACTGCCCACAGCTCATCCAACCGGTTTTCGACGGGTGTGCCGGTCAGCGCAAGCCGGTGAGATGCCTGCAAGGTCCGAACAGCTTTCGCGTTCTTCGTACTGGGATTCTTCACTTGCTGGGCTTCGTCTATAACAATGCGGTGAAAGTACGTCCGCCCTAAAACCTCTTGATCACGCGTCACAATGGAGTAGGTGGTGACAATGAGGTCGGTCTCGGCGATCTTATCCGTCAGTGCTTCACCTTCGAGCCGCTCTGGACCGTGGTGTAAGTAGGTGCTCAGGCCCGGCGCGAATTTTTTTGCCTCCGCAATCCAGTTCCCAATCACTGATGTCGGAGCAATAACAAGGACCGGCCCTGAGGGCACCGCATTTTCTTTTTCGTAAGCCAAGAGCGTCAGCGTCTGCAGCGTTTTTCCGAGCCCCATATCATCAGCCAGCACGCAGCCAAGATGTTGCGACGTCATCCACGCGAGCCAGTCAAAACCTCGACGCTGATATTCTCGCAGCTCAACAGTGATTCCCGACGGCGTGTCCATGCGCTGAGGCGCAATGGCTTTATTCACTCCGATGAGCGCACTAATCCACGTCGCTGCTTCCACCATCACGCTGGGTTCGTCCGCGTTGGGGTCGTCGGGATCCTCTTCGCCGTCGCCAGGTGACCCGGCTATTCCGTCGGCAATAATTGATCCTGCTTCGCCATCGTCGCGAAGATCGCGACGAATCTCGTCGGTAGCGCGACGTAGCTGACCTACTGTCACCTGACTCTCGTCGGTACCGCTATTGCTATTGTCAGCAGTCCTGTTTACCAGGGACGATAAGTGCTTCGATGCCGCTTTGAGCACGCGAGTATCGGCCTGCACCCATTTCCCTCGGATGTTGACGAGGTCCGTACTCGATTGAAGGAGATCATCTACCTCAGCGGGCGATAGTTGGGCGCCACCCATAGATGCGGACCATGAGAAGTCCAAGAGCTGATCGAAACCCAGTTTTGCGTCACCGAGCCCATTCACCACCGCGGGCTGCGCTGATAGTGACACTCGGACTTTTTCTTTTGTCCATGGCGCCGGAACAAGGACGCGGAACCCTATTTGCCGAAGCGCATCTGCACCTCGGTCAATGAATTCCACAATGTCGTTCGTGGATAAAAGGTAGTCGCGCGTATCGGGGTCAATGCCATATGTGGCGAGTTGCGGCCACACATGGGATGCCCGCTCTAATTGCTCGTCCACACGCTTGCGAAGTGCGGGATCATTGATCGGCTGCGGAATCGGTGCGGGCGCGTCGGTACCCGAGCGGTAAGCCAACCGGATCCGCCACTGAATCTCGGGTTCAGGCTCAGCAGTGGCACCGAAGTCATGAACGTTGTCAGTCGTATCGATCAGCCGGGAAGCGACGTCATCTCGGGTTATGTCCGCTTCCACCAGCTCATGGGCAGCACGCGGATCCGCGGGGTTGAGACGCGGTTCTTCCGTTTCCATATCGTCGGGTTCGTGGACAATAAAGATGAGGTCGTAGCTTTCCGACGACATTTTGCTACGCCACGTATTGATATCGACGACCATCGACCCGGTTGCCCGATCCAACGGTGATCCGTCGATTAGTGAGCGAACCAGAGGCTGAACAATCTCCTCTTGATCAGGCATAGAGACCAACGTCCGCCGTGCTAAGGCGTCGATAAGTGGGACGGAAATTCGTTCAGCGAGATCACGACCACCGGAGAGCGTTAGCACCTCTGGTGTTGCTTCAACCATCTGGGCAAGCCAAACGCGTTCAGCCATGCCGACGGCGGGCTGCCACATCGGAATCCATTCCTGGTCAACCCACTGCATTCGGAACAGGACGCGCCCGGACATGCGGAGTTTTTCCAATCCGCGCAAGAGGGTAAGCACGAATTCCGTTTCCGGCGCGATACCCACGTCTTCCGGAAGCTCATCATTGTCCTGCAACCGGGCCAGCGCTATCAGAAATTCGACCGCCTGATCCGGAGTGAACTCCACTGTCGGGATCGTCAACTCGCGGAGACACCCCTTTGGCGTTGATAGCACAGCATGTGCCCGCCGTGGCGCCACCGTCCGCCGGCCACGATTGGTTAACACATCCAGAATGAACTGCGGAAATTGGTCACGTGGCAGGTCAGAATAATTAGCCACCACCTTGTGACCATCGGTCTCCTCCACCCACACATGTATGCCGGAATGCACCGGCCACAAAACATGGAGAAGATACGCAGTCATGGTTTCATTGATACCAGGCCCACGGGACAATCCGGCTACACATTCACACAACATCGTCGAACTTATTTTCGATAATGTCGCCAAAACCACGTGACAACGACGTGAAAACCACGAAAAAACTAAGGATCGGTGTGGGCAAAACAGCCAGCCGGATTTGATACGCCTACTTATCCGTGACACCCTGAAAACACTCTTTTATCAATCCCCAATTTTTCTATTCGTATTTGTTCGTATTCTTTGTCCCTATTCGTAGCGGTTCATGATTGATGAAACTGCTGTCCCAGCACGCTAACCACCGAGGAGTCTTTGTGAGTCAACAAACGTGGTTCATTATCGCCATGGTGATTTATCTGCTCGCCATGCTTGCGATAGGTCTGTATTCGTTCCGCCAAACCGATGAATACGACGATTACATGCTTGGCGGACGCGGCCTGCACCCGTTCGTCGCCGCCCTCTCCGCCGGGGCGTCGGACATGTCCGGCTGGCTCCTCATGGGGTTGCCTGGCGCCATGTACGTGTCGGGCTTCGGCCAGCTGTGGATGCCCATTGGCCTCCTGATCGGTTGTTGGGCCAACTGGAAGTGGACCGCCCCACGGTTGCGTTCCTACACGGAGATCGCGGATAACTCCATCACTATTCCGTCGTTCTTGGAAAAGCGGCTCAACGACAAGAGCCATGCGCTCCGCATCGTCGCTGGCCTTATCATTTTGGTTTTCTTCACCTTCTACGTCGCGTCGGGAATGGTCTCCGGCGGGAAGTACTTCCAGTCGACATTCGGCGGCGACTACCTCGTCGGCATGCTGGTCATTGCGTGCGTGACCGTTGCGTACACCTTCATCGGTGGTTTCTTGGCTGTGTCCTACACGGATACGGTCCAGGGCCTGATCATGTTCATCGCGCTGATCCTGGTCCCCACCTTCGCTTTGCTGCACATGCATGATGCCGGCTCAATCTGGACGTACCAGACCGAGCACAACTACGGCTTCCACGAAGCATTGAGCTCCAACCCCCACTGGTTCTCCCTGTTCAACGGCGTGTCCTTCATCACCGCCATCTCAGGATTGGCATGGGGCTTGGGTTACTTCGGACAGCCACACATCATTGTTCGTTTCATGGCTCTGCGTAAGCCCTCCGAGGCACGATCCGGACGCCGCTACGGCGTTGTGTGGATGTCCCTCTGCATCATCGGCGCAACCATGGTGGCCGTCATTGGGCCTTCCTTCTTCGGCCAGGACTCCTCAATCCACATCGACGACACCGTCAACTACGAGACGATCTTCCTGGATATGGGGCAGATCCTGTTCCATCCGCTGATCGCTGGCCTCATTTTGACGGCGGTTCTTGCGGCTATCATGTCGACGATCGCCTCGCAACTGCTCGTTGTCTCCTCCGCGCTGGTTGAGGACATCTACAACGGGCTGATCAACAAGAACGCGAGCCACAAGACGTTGATCAACCTCTCACGCGCTGCCGTGATCATGGTGGCCGTCGTCGCCGCGCTCCTGGCTTTGGACCCGAACAGCCAGATCCTCAACCTGGTGTCCTTCGCCTGGGCCGGCTTCGGTTCTGCGTTCGGCCCGATGGTTGTGGCTGCACTGTACTGGCGTCGTCTGAACTACCAGGGTGCGCTGGCTGGAATGGTCACTGGTGCGGTCGTGGCCTTCGTTTGGGGCCAGTGGATCGTTGATACCCCGTTCGGCAACGGGCTCTACGAGATGATCCCGGGCGTCATTTGCAGCACCATCGCTATGATCGCCGTGACCTTGGCGACACCCGAACCTGACAAGAGCATTACCGACGGCTTCGATGAGGCCTCCCGCCTCGCCCGTGTCGCGGAAGCCAACCCCGAGCTGAACATCGCCACAGCTCAGGAGAAGATCGAGGAAGGCAACATCAAGGCCTAGTTTTCCTTGGAACCTCACCGCGTGGAGTGCGTCTAAACAGACGTGCTCCACGTTTTTTCATCTCCACCTACTCATTGCCGACGCAGGCTCAGCGTCGTCACTCTCGTTCTGGTCGCAGGGCTTCTTGTTGTAACGATCGTCGCCATGAAGCACCGCCCGGAAACCAGCGAGCGTCGATCGTTGGACGCGCTTCTGTCGTCGGCACGAATTATTGACTACCGGACCACGATTCTGGGATATCAGCGCGATAAATTCGGCGATGGGTGGGCGCGATCCCCTACCCCACAAGGAACATGGTGCACCACCCGGCAACATGTACTTCGTGAACAACTTGATGACATAAAAATGGCTGACACCTGCGACGTTGTCGGCGGGCATGGGCTCGATCCTTACACAGGCAAGAGCCTCACCATCGGATCTATCGACATCGACCACATTGTGCCGCTAGCTGCCGCGTGGGACTTGGGGGCGGCACAGTGGTCGCGCGAGGAACGAATGAGCTTTGCCAATGACAGGAAACGGAATCTGGTGGTGACCGATTCCCATGTGAACAGGACAAAGAGCGACAAAACGCCAGAAGAATGGATGCCGCCGAGCACACGACAAGCATGCTGGTACGCCACTACCTACGCCAAAGTGATTGTCGCGTACGATCTCGCGCTGACTCAACGGGACGCGACCGCACTCCGAGATGCCTGTTGAGAAAACCAAACAGAACACCGGGCCCAGTGCATCGCCACGCCACCACTCTCAACGTCGAATCTGGCTTCGCTGGCAGGTACCCTATTGACAGACGACGTATTCATTGACGACCCCTGACCCCAAAGAAAAGGACACATCGTGCCTGAACATTTCATGGTGCTTATCCACGCCATTGCGGCGATCATCCTGATCGGCCCTGTCATGGTAGCCACCTCCCAATTCCCGAAAGCTGCACAGGCAGCGCATAACGGTGATGAGTTAGCGCGAGGCCGAGCCCAATCGCTGCACTCGATCACCAAAGCCTACGGATTGTGGTCCTTACTCGTTCCCCTTATCGGATTTGGTGCCCTCTTTACCGTCGACGGTGCACTCAAGAACTACTTCATCCACACCGGCATATTGCTGACGGTGATCGGATGGGGAATCCTCTTCTTCGTGATTGTCCCGAAGCAAAGGACACTGATCGCGGACCTGAATCTTCTCGACGAGGCCGACGACATCGAACCTGACGAAATTCCGCCCGCACAATGGGACAAGACTCCGGGAATGCTCAACATGTTCTCCGGAATTTTTAACGCCCTGTGGGTTATCACCGCCATCTTGATGTTCTTCCGACCTTAAGCCGTCAACACCACAGGACGTATAACTGCGCAGAGGCCGACAGCGCAATGCTGCCGGCCTCGTTTTTGTTTTATTACTACTGGTTCAGGGCAGGTTCAGTCCCGCCCAACTGCCGGTTTAGTACCGGTCGTCGCGACCGCGCCCGCGGAATCCACGGTCGTTAAAACCACGACCACCTCGGCCATTCCAATCACGGCCACCACGGTTCCGATCATTGCGACCACCGTCACAACGTCGGTCTCCGCGATCCCATGAATCGCGACCACCGCGACCGCGATCATCACGGCTTCGATCGTCGCGACCACGCCCACGGAATCCACGGTCATTGAAACCACGGCCACCATCGCGACCACGTGAACGACGGTCACCATGACCGCGATCATTGAACCGTCCGCCGCGACGATCGCCCGACTGGCGATCCCACTTATGCGCACCCGGCCGTCCCGCTGGCGCACCCGGATCTGGCTCGATCTTGATGAGCTGGCCGGACACACGCGTGTCCTCCAGCGCCTCAAAGACCTCCATCGGCAGATCAGCGGGGAGCTCAACCAAGGAGTGCTCCGAGAAGATCGAAATCTTACCGAAATCACGGGAGTTGAGTCCGCCTTCATTCGCGATGGCACCCACAATCGCACCGGGCCGAACCTGCTGGCGCTTCCCCACGGCGATCTTGTACACGGCCATTTCTTTGCCTGTGCGATCAGTGAACCGCGGAGGCTCCTTGCCGCTGAAACGCTCGTTCAAGCTACGGGTATCGGGCTCGCGGTCATTCCTGCGGCCTCGTCGATCATTACGACGATCGTTACGTCGGAGGGTGTCTTCCTTCAGCAGGAATTCGTCACCCGATTGCGATTGGGTTGCGAGTGCAGCAGCAATGTCTGCCAGCGGTGTTTCATGTTCCTCGGCATAGGAGTTGATCAGGCTACGGAACAAATCAACCTGCGGATCCGCCAAGGACTCCGTGATCGACTGCGCAAACTTCGCCTTGCGGGTCTCATTGACCTCATCAACCGTCGGCAATTGCATTTCCTCAATCGAGGACTTGGTTGCACGCTCGATGGACCGCAGCAAACGTCGCTCACGCGGGGTCACGAACAAGATCGCTTCGCCAGAGCGCCCCGCACGACCGGTACGTCCAATACGGTGCACATAGGACTCCGTATCGTGCGGAATGTCATAGTTGACGACGTGGGAGATGCGCTCCACATCTAAGCCACGAGCGGCAACATCCGTCGCCACCAGAATGTCCAGGCGACCATCGCGCAACTGATCGACGGTCCGCTCACGCTGATTCTGCGCCATGTCACCATTAATCGCGGCAGCAGAGAACCCGCGAGCACGAAGCTTCTCCGCGAGCTCCTCGGTGTTCTGCTTCGTCCGAGCGAACATGATCATCGCATCAAACTCGGTGACCTCGAGAATACGAGTCAACGCATCCAGCTTGTAATGGTGGTTGACCAACAAATACTGCTGGTGGATGTTGTCCGCCGTGCGCTGTTGCGACTTAATCGTGACTTCGCGCGGATCCTCCAGGTACTGCTTTGACAACCGACGGATCGACGCGGGCATCGTCGCGGAGAACAACGCCGTCTGCTTATGTTCCGGAGTGTCAGCGAGAATACGCTCAACATCCTCCTGGAAACCCATGTTGAGCATCTCATCCGCCTCATCCAAGACGAGGTATTTGAGTTCAGAAAGATCCAGGCTGCCGCGTTCCAAATGGTCGATCACGCGACCGGGCGTTCCCACCACAATGTGGGCTCCACGCCGCAACCCCGACAACTGAATGCCGTACGACTGGCCACCGTAAATCGGGAGGACATGTACGCCACCCAAATGGTCAGCGAACTCCTGGAACGCATCCGCCACCTGCAGCGCGAGCTCACGGGTCGGCGACAAGACCAATGCTTGAGGCTTCTTCTGCGACCGGTCCAACCGCGACAGGATCGGCAGCGCGAAAGCAGCAGTCTTACCGGTACCGGTCTGAGCTAAACCGACAACATCCCGCCCTTGAGCGAGAATCGGAATCGTAGCCGCCTGAATAGGCGACGGGGTCTCAAATCCGACCTTTTTCACAGCAAGGACAACGTCATCGCTCAAGTCAAGATCGTCGAAGGACGGGCCATTGTCCTCGTCATCTTCGTCCGACGCATCCTGATCGGACGTGCTCTCCTGCTCAGGCGTATCCTCCGCACGGGTTTCATCGCCGCTGTCATCACTCGAAGCGGTGTGCGCCTCATCTGCGCTATCCGCCACATCTGAGCTCGTCGTCGGCTCAGACTTATCCTTCGAATCATCCACCGAATCAGCGGAGATGACGTCGTCCAACGTCAACGCATCATCGTCAGCGCCGCGTTGCTCATCCACATTCTCATTCACACTCATGTCAGTGCCCTGCGTCGGGCCGTCACTCTCATTTCCCATTGCGGAGCTTGCGCTCTCGCCTCCCTTAACGGAGTCTGTCTCAAAGTCGGTCGGGGTGGTGGGCTCGTCAGCCATATATTTTTACCCATCTATTTTCTGCCCGACATATCCGTTTCAACGCTCACATCCAACGCGCGTAACTTCATCGGAGGCCATCACTGGTGAACTCTCAACCGGGCTGGACACTCAACCGCACTTCGCCAATAGCTTTCACACTCGACTTCCACCACAGCGCTCTGTCGCGTTCACCCGAGGGTCACCCAAGAGCGCAAAAGGTCGCAACAGTAGTAAGGGGAAGAAGGTCAGCGTCGACAAAAAGTAGAACGGTGAACACAGGTCAAAGGTTCACGAGTGAGGACGTAACGGTATTCGTCGGTACTCAACAACGTTTCACATCACAATAGCCACTTATTGGTCACCGGCTGTCTCAACGGCGACGACGACAAGCGGCTATCACACTCCCACGGGCGGACCTTGTGAAGCCATGCCCGTCGGAACCCAAACGCAGGTAAGGCAGGTGCCTATTCACAAGAATGGTGGGCTCCAGCCGGTGCGCTCAGTCCCCAACAGGTTACGCGTCCGGCCCGAAAAAAGCGATTCGACCTGGTTGCTCGGCCTACCACTCGACGTGGTGACTGGGAGTGACCACTCCGGCGGCTAAGCCTATTAAACCACCATCATCGGATAGACCAGCAACAAGAGCGGGGCAATCAGGCCCATGGAAATCGCCAAGCTCAGCAGCAAACGGAACGTTCTGTTCTGCTTGTCTTCCTGCACTTGCGCGACGACCAAAGTGCCGGCGACGTGCACAGGGTTAACCACCATCAACGCTGCCGGCGCAGCAATAGCAGCAATCACCCACGTCATATGCTCATTCCCCGGGAAAGACGACAGCGCAATCGGCAATGCAAGCCCCAACACGCCCAGCGTCGAGAATTCGATGTTGCACAACAGGGTGGTCAAGTAGACGATCGTGGCAAGGAGCAGAGCCGAGCTGCCAATAGACAACATGCCATGCTGGATCGAATCCATCGTGCCAATGTGCTTCATGACGCCCAGGTACGTCAGCAAACCAGTCAACAAGATGATGGCATTCCACGGCACCGTCTTCAGCAGCGCCTTCTCGGGTGGGTTAAAGACCAACTGCAAAATGACGACCATCGCCATCGCGGTCAATCCGACATCCCAACCGAAGGCAATCACGCAGACCACAAACATGATCAAGGCGAGGCCCGAGCAAATTGCATAAACAGGCCGCTCCACAGCGTCGTCTGCTGCGCCTTCGACGACCTGCTCAGGCTTCATATTCGCACGAGCGCGGCCCCACTTCGTCGCGGTAAAAATAACTTGGAGCACAGCCACGGCAACCACTGCTGTTACCATCGCGACGGCCCAGACGCCCCACTTGGAATAGGACACATTGTGATCCGCAGCGATCGAACTAATCAGAGCGCCGACGGGGCTCAACGGCGACGAACCAGCCATATTCGCCCCGATAATTACAGCAAGCTCGTTAATGAAGAACATGTGGCGCGTTCGCGACGACACATAGGCCACCATCGGCACCAATAACGCAATCGGCGCGGTAGCGAAAGCGCCCGCCGTCGATAATGCAGCTCCCAAAATAAACACTGCCCAGGGCAAAACGTAAACCCGGTCGCCTACGACGTCGAAAATTTTGACTATCAACCACGTCAAGGTGCCCGACTCTTTCATATGGGCAAAGAGCAATGATACGCCGGCGATCAAGACGACAAGTTTGCCGTCGAAAAACTCGAAAACTTGCTTGGCGTCAACCCCCGCGATCACGGCGGGAGGAAGTGTGGCTGCAAGGGCCAAGATACCGATATTCAGCTTCTTACCGATGGCCAGTAAGAACACAAGAACCAGGAGTACCAACGAAAGTAGCTGGTCAAAGGGCATGAGCGATACCTTCCATCCGTGCGCTCCAAGTCAGGGGTGAGCGGGTATCACAGACGTGCCACTGAAACCAGTAACTATAAGCGCGGACTTCGGGGCATCCTCCGTGAACTTCCCACGGCTCTCTTGTAACGGTACGCTCGAATGGGTGCGATCCATTAAATCCGACCCCATCACAGCAACAGATACCACCATGTCAACTGGCCAACAGGCCCCCATTCGAGGGCGCAATTACCGACGCAGGTCACTAAAAGTACTTGCCGCAGGTGGCTGTGCCATCGCTCTGTGTGGCGTCGTCACGTCAACGTCGACCAGGACTGCCGCTCCGTCGGCACAAAAGAGCCCGGCTCCGTCAGAGGACAATGGCGAGGGCCCCTCGATTCCGCCTAGCTCTGCTGCAGACCCCGCCGATGCTAAGCAGGGTGGAGCTGCAAACGACAATGCGCTGCTTAATGCTGTCGTGGGGTCTGACAAGAAGAACACCGACGTCAAAGACGTCCGTGGAGCGGGAACAACCAAAGAGCTGGGCGAACCCGCCTTGGCTAGCGGCATGCCCTTCTATCCCCCGGGCGTGCAATTTAAGCGCAACGGCAAGACGATGACTGTCTGTAGCCGTGGAAATGACGCGGCGATTAAGAAAGGCATCGAACAAGTCGCAGCGCTGGATGGCACAAGTTGCGAGTTTGCTAGCGCCGCTGCAGGCGAAGCTTTTAACAAGGTGACCGGGTCCAAGAAGCTGAGCCAGGTGACACCGCTATCGATTACCGCAACATCCCCGGTAAGCAATGAAAAGCTCACTTTGAAGTGCGAAAGCCAGGCGGATGTTACTGCCTGCGAAAGCAAGAGCGGCGCATCAATCTTGATGTGGTAGCAGTGGTGCTGTATCCGTACCGCGCGTGCCGTAACGCTGTAGCCAGCGCTTACGCTTCGTTCACTCACGGATCACGCGCATTATTCCCCCATGGATCGTTGGCTGAGTTGATGAGCTCAGCCTCCCAATTCTCCGCTTGGTCAACAGCGACGCTGAGCACGTTGAACACCGTGTCATAGTCTTTGAATACACCCAGATCCATAACTTCCACGGAGACGTCGTCGTCGCGGAAATCGTCGTCGCTGTCGGATTCATCAGGGTCGGTGTCGTCTAGGTCGTCTGGGTCGTCCGCGTCATCAACATCATCGGATTCGTCGGAGCCGTCCGTATTATCCGTGTCATCTGCGTCGTCGGGGTCAATATAGGTCACAAATACCACCCTGACCGACGGCGACGACGAATCCACGGTCGTCACCACTTCCAAGGACGACGACTCCCCCACATCCGCTGATAACAGCGTCGGATCCTCGTCATCTTGTTCAAAGTCCAAATCCGCAATACGCGCATCTGATCCGTCGAGAAGATCTCGGACAATCGTCACGGCTTGGTCCGTCGCAACATGAAAATTCACCGTATCGACGGCATCCTCGACGGTGAATATTGCCGTGACCAGCATGGCGTCGTCATCCGCCCCATCATCGCCTGGCGCGGTATTAGCGACCGCCACGTACACATTAGCTGCCGGAATGTCGGAGTTAATTTCTTCGCAACGCAGATCTACATCCGGAGAAATGGGGACATACAGGGCCCCTCCTGATATACGGGATTCGATCCCCTCCCGGTCGAGAGCCGCCGCGATCAATTCCAGGAAATTCATGTCCCTCCACTACCTCTCTAACGCTGACCGAACCGCGATAGGCGTTGCCACGAGTGTACGCCGAGCCCGTCCCTTTCTACAGGTCAAAAGATTTAGAGTGCTAAAAGCTAGGTGGCTGCGTGAAATGTGTTCTCCCACATCGCCACGCCCTTTCCCGCTTTCTCCGGAGCGAAATCGTCATTTCCCGCTTCCGTTCCAGCACTTCTCAAAGTGTCGACGGCAATGGTCCGCAACGGGGCCGGCGAGGACGGAAAGGGTCCACACTGCTCTGACATTTTGTTGTTCTGAAGCCTGCTCAGACGCCTGTCCGGAAGGATGATGATTTTCATTACTCGACAGAACACCCTCATTCGGTCTACTATGACCATCGCTGAGTGATACGCCACCTTTTCAGGAGCGAATCGCGGCTGGCGGGATATGAGCCGAGCGAAAGCTCGGTCCAGTGAGTAGGTCTCCATTCCACACACCGCTTCCCGCTGTGGGAATATTCCGAAACATGCTGGATAACGCTAACAACTGTTTATGCGAGACATCTTTCACAGTACTCATATGCGCGAGCCCCTCACAGCAGTATTTATTTTCCATCCGGATACCCGCCGCCACGGACCGCAACTGAGTGGTGTTCAGGCGCCCGCGAGGGGTTCTGATACTGGAAAAACAAAATGTATATATTTAGATGTAATGACCCACATATGAATTTCACTAAATATTTAGTGCGTGGACCACAGTATCCCCTCGGTCGCTGCCGAGAGCTCAACACGATGTAACACCCGTCATGTGCTCACAGACCACATCGCGAGCCAGACCACAACCAACTCGCGCCCCCGAGCAAACGGACTAAGGAGGAGAATGACATGACTACGACACCACGCCGTAAGACAATCGGCATCCGATCGACTCGCCAGAGGGCAGCCGTCGAAGATACCCTTGCTGACCTTCCTCGGTTCGCTTCTGCCGGCGACATTCACCGTCGCATCGTCGATAAAGGTGAGAGCGTCGGGCTCACCACTGTGTATAGGACCCTTCAGGCACTTGCCGACGCCGGAGAAGTCGACGTTCTCAATAGCCTGGGCGGCGAGGCGCTGTACCGCAAGTGCAACTCCTCGACGCACCATCACCACTTGGTGTGCACCAACTGTGGAACCGCAGTAGAAATCGACGGAGGCCCCGTCGAACAGTGGTCGCAACACTCCGCCAACGAATACGGCTACGTGCTCACCGGCCACACCGCCGAAGTGTTCGGCCTATGCCCACGCTGCCACAGTAAAAAACCGTAAAACACAATGACGTGTTGTGCATGAGTGCACCCAGTGACAGCGGATATTAGCCGGCCGGAGATGAGTTCTCTGGCCGGCTTTACATGGTGCACTGCATCATAACGTAGCGCTAGTAAGGCACGTCTGCGGGGGAACCCTGGAAAGACCAACCACAATAGCCACTGAATTAACCGGAGAAAATACGCCCCAGCACGAAAGTAACGCTGGCCGCACCAACACCAATTGCAAGCTGGAATAATGCACGCTTCACCACGGATGTGCCAGAAAGCACACCAACGGTTCCACCCGTGCACAAAAGTGCAACCCCCACCAGCGTGCAAGCCACCACCACTGCGGCAAGTCCCGTCATCCCCAACAAGAAGGGCAACACTGGGATGATCGCGCCGGACGCAAAGAACAGGAAACTTGAGATCGCCGCGCCTAGGGCAGTGCCCACGACATCATGCGACTCCGCGTACACCGGGTTCGCCATACGACGCGCGGTATCACGCGCACCCGGCTGCTCCTGCGCGGACATCGCACGCGTGACCTCGTCGAAGACCTCGACAGCTTTACGCTGGGCCTTCTCCGCGTCATATCCCCTCGCCCGATAAACCAAAGCCAACTCGTTAGCGTTCATGTCCAACTTCGGGACGATATGCTTCGCCTCCGGGTTAGGCTCTGAGGCCGCGAGCAGTTTCCGCTGCGAAGAGACCGATACATACTCCCCCGCCCCCATAGACAAGGCGCCAGCTAGCAAACCAGACAGGCCCGTCACCAGGACAGTATGATGCGAAATTCCGGAGCCGATCACACCAAGCACCAACGCCAAGTTCGATACCAGACCGTCGTTGGCGCCGAATACCGCCGCGCGGAAACTCCCCGACATGTTTTCGCGCCCGCGAGCGGCTAGGCCCCGAACAACCTCGGCGTGGATCGCTTCGTCGGCAATCATCTGCTCGGTCGCGTCGGTGTCTTTCAAATACGGGGAGCGGATCTCTGCAGACTGCATAAGTGCCAAGACCCACACGGAGCCCATGTTCTTCGCCATCCACCCGAGGAAACGCGTCCCCGAGCTGGGCGAACGCGGCATTCCCACCCGGTCACCGAGGCGCTCCAGCCAGTACTCCTCGTGACGATGCTCGGCTTCGGCGATCTCTAAAAGAATGGTGCGCTCTTCCCCCGTTTTCTTCCGGGCGAGTTCGCGATACACAGCCGCCTCAGCGCGTTCATTCGCTAAGTAGCGCTGCCACCGGTTGATTTGCCTGCGGGTAGGGGTAGGGACATCAGTGGTCTTCTTCGAATTCATCGATCACTCCTCGGTACACACCATCAACCACACAACTATGCAGCCACCCCTGGGCCGCTATGTCACTCCGTTGCCACTATTTGACCCCACCGAAACGACGGTCACGGTGAGCGTATTCATTTATAGCGGCCCAAATATGGTTCTTCGTAAAATCGGGGAAAAGAACATCTTGAAAAACATACTCCGCATAGACGGATTGCCACAAGAGAAAATTCGAAGTTCTTTTTTCTCCCGAGGGACGAAGAAATAAATCTACATCCGGCATTTCCGGATCATATAAGAATGATGAAATATTTTTTTCAGTTATGTCTGAAGGAAAAATTTCACCACTCTGAACTTTTTCGGCAACTAATTTCATGGCGTCCGCAATTTCCGCACGACCGCCATAATTAATACACATGTTAAGCGTCATTCGGGTGTTATTCATTGTCTGAGCCTCAGCCTTCTCCAGCTCGCGAATAACTACCCTCCACAACCGGGGACGACGGCCGATCCAGCGAATACGAACCCCCTTCGCATCCAGCTCATCACGATGATCATGCAACACCCGACGGCTAAACCCCATGATGAAGCGAACCTCTTCAGGACTGCGTCGCCAATTCTCAGTCGAAAACGCGTAGGCCGACAGAGTGTTCACCCCGGCCTCGAGACATCCATCGACGGCGTCCATCAACACGGCCTCACCGCGCTTGTGCCCCTCTGTGCGGGGAAGACCACGCTCCCGAGCCCAACGGCCATTCCCATCCATCACCAGAGCAATATGGCGAGGGATCAAATCAGCGGGAAGATCAGGCGGAACAGAAGGAAGTTGAACAGATGACGAAGAATTCACATGGATTATTCTGCCAGACCGGTGTTGATGCTCACGACCACCTATCAACCTGGTCCGACGACCAACCGGGCGCGGGAGCGTAATCCGCGGATCCGGCTGCCTAGCCTTCCATGAGTTCCACGGTCCGCAGTTTCATGCCGAGATGCCACTGCACATGCTCAACGACCAAGTCGTGGCACCCGTCAGCTATACGATGAAACTCTGGGGAATCGCCCGACGACATCCATGCATCGCGAACCGCCGCGTCGCGATCATGAGCGAGCCACCACGCCAAACGCAGGGACTCCTCGGGAACTGTCAAGGCTCCGGGCGGGCGACACGCACCGCACACCGCCCCACCGATCGACGCAGAAAACGCATGGTGAGGGCCTGGTTGGCCACACCCGGCGCAGGAAAACAGTTGCGGTTCCCATCCCTCAGCGGCCAAGGCGCGCAGGACAAACTTGTCGACGCGCAACGTCGGCAAGCCCTCACTGCTCACTCTCGACTGCTCCCCCTGTGCAACTGAGTCCACAGGCCAAGAGTGCGCAATATCGCGGATGGCCGCTGCAGCGTCGTCACATAACGTGGCCTCCTCGCCCACAGTCAGCTTCTCGGCAACATCAAGCACCGCGCACGCAGCTGTGTACTTGGCGTAGGAATCAACAATCAACTGGTTGTAGGAGCGGACCGTTTCCGCCGAGGTCAGCGTCGCCAGTGATCCCCGGCCAACATAAAGCTGAACATCGACGACGACGAAGGGCGCGAGGCGACCACCAAACCGGCTTTTGTTCTTCCGCACGCCCTTCGCGACAGCCCTAACGACGCCATGCTCACGGGTAAGCAAAACCACAACGCGGTCGGCTTCACTGAAATCGTAATGGCGAACTACTAAGGCGCGGTCGCGATAATTCTGACGCATAAAAGAATTAAAAGCCTAATCTTCCTAAGGACTTAGGATCGGACTGCCAATTATCGAGCACTTTGATCCTCAGATCAACAAACACGTTCTGCCCCATGAGTTCGAAGAGCGACTTACGCGATTGAGAAATAATCCGTCCCATCCGTCGATTATTTTTACCCAATAGAATTTTCTTTTGGCCGGGGCGTTCAACATAAATAATGGCGTGGACGTCAAGAACGTTAGGGCGGTCGGGATTGGGTAAAACCTCATCGACTTCTACAGCCACCGAGTGAGGCAACTCGTCACGCAGCCCCGATAGCGCGGCCTCACGGATTAATTCGGAGATGCGTGTGTCACGGTCTTCGTCCGTCACATGCTCATCGGGATAAAACTTTGGCCCCTCAGGAAGATAGCTCGTCAAAACGTCAAGAAGGGTAGAAAGCTGAAAATTATCCTTCACCGAGCATGGAACAACATCGGCACCGTCGAGAAGATCATGGAGTGCGAGCAGTTGGGCGCCGATTTCATCCTTCGATGCAATATCAGTTTTCGTGACAATGCCGATCAAAGGCATTTTCGGCGCGACTTTACGGACGTTCTCCACAATCCACCGGTCCCCCGGTCCCAGTTTCTCATTCGCAGGAACGCACACCCCGATGACATCGACGTCGGCGTACGTATCTTTAACGACTTCATTTAAACGCTCGCCCAACAGCGTTCTCGGGCGGTGCAGTCCAGGAGTATCGACAACGATAATCTGCGCATTGTCCTCGTGGATCACACCGCGGATGGGATGCCGAGTGGTCTCTGGCTGGTCTGCAGTAATCGCGATTTTCTCGCCCACCAAGGCATTGGTTAACGTCGATTTCCCTGTATTCGGGCGTCCAACGAAGCTAACAAAACCTGACCGAAAACCGTCGGGTTGATCGCCCAGGGAACTGCCTTGCGGTGCGTCCATCGCGTTTATTCTCCTTCTAGCGTGTGGGGCAATTTGTTATTTATGGGGCAATGATATTTAGCGTGATGAAATGTGCCCACCATGCTCACCACTAGTCATCATGATTCAGACTCGTGATCGCCCGTGCCACTGTGGACGATCCCAGTTTTCGAATCATCACCATTGACAGGTTCACTCGACGTTGCCGACCGGCTCACAACGACGCTGGTAATCCGGATGCGGCCTCGACGATCGTGTCCTCCCTCAGCGCGGAACGTCAGCCCCGCCGTCGTGACCTGGGCACCCGGTAGTGGAACACGGCCTAGCTCAAAGGCCAACAAACCTGCAACAGTCTCGACGTCCTCTAGCTGCTCCTCGGAGAACTCGATATCAATTCCCCGCTTCTCGTCGTAGAGTTCAACCAATTCGTCCAGAGAGAAACGTGCAACTAGTCGGAATGAACCATCATCGAGTTCCTCGACGGGGGCAACTTCGTCCTCGTCATACTCGTCGCTGATCTCTCCCACGATTTCTTCCAAAATATCTTCAATGGAAATCAAACCAGCAATGGCGCCGAATTCGTCGACAAGAAGAGCGATATGGTCGTGGGATGTCTGCATGTCGCCCAAAAGCTCATCTAAGGGCAGAGAATCGGGAACAAATTCCGCCGGGCGCATGACTTCTTTGACCGGCGTCGAATTTTTACTGGGATCGTCATAGGACAAAGCCACGAGATCCTTTAAATAAACAACGCCCTCAATATCATCGACATTCTCACCGACAACGGGAATACGGGAGTGTCCTGAGCGAACACACAAACGGGTTGCCTGCCGCGCACTCTTTTCCGACTCAATCCACAACATATCTGTTCGTGGAACCATCACTTTCCGAGCACGCGTATTAGCTAAGTCAAAAATAGCCTGAATCATTCGTCGTTCTTCGACCTGAACAACACCGCGTTCGGAGGCTATATCCACCATTTCACGAAGCTCAACCTCGTTAGTAAAGGGCCCTTGTTCGAATTTCTTCCCGGGCGTAAAAACATTTCCCAACCAAATGAGCAACGATGCCAGCGGGCTAAATAATTTAACAATCGGCCGTAAGAAAAACGCCGCGCGCAAACCAACCGTGTAGGGGTTTTGGCGGCCGACAGTCCGTCCGACCACACCCAAGAACACGTAAAAAAGGACCGTAAGCAGTACAATCGCAACAACAACGGCAGCTTCGTGAATTAATCGAATAGCGAGGACCGTAATAATGACCGATGCTCCCGCCTCACACGCGGTTCGAACAAGAATAAGGGGATTAATAAAACGAGCCCGATTATCCAATATCGCCAATAACGTGCGGGTGCTCCGTGTCTCATCCATGTCTTCAACACGGGCGCGTGAAATTGAGATCAATGCGGTCTCTACTGCTGTAAAAATCGCAGCAATAGCCAAAAGGACCACGACAATAACACAGTCAATGATCCCTTCAGTCAGAAAATTCACAGGTATATAACGTCTTTCTATCACTTATCGCGATCAGTCGGCTCCGCGATCATCCCACCAACTGTCGACTTAATCATGTCCTGATCCAGTGCCTTACGATCTGCCGCCGTGGGGAATGCCCCCGGGCCCGTCGGTTTCGGGCCATAGGAGATACCGCGTTCCTCCAGATCGGTATACCAGTCCGCCAAAATGTCATTCTGAAGGGCGAACATCCGCCGCTCCTCCTCAGGGGCCACGTGGTCATAGCCCAATAGATGCAAAATGCCGTGCACAGTCAGTAGAGATAACTCGTGACCCAAGCCGTGACCGGCCCGATGAGCCTGACGCTCAGCAAAAGAGGGACACAACACAATGTCACCTAACATTGCGGGACCAGGGGCATCCGCATCTGGTCTTCCAGAGCCGGGGGTGAGCTCATCCATAGGGAAACTCATGACATCCGTCGGGCCTTCCAAATCCAGCCACCGGACGTGGAGGTCCTCTATCGTCGGCTCATCGACAATAGAAATGGTCATATCCGCGGCCGGGTGAATATCCATCCGCATAAGAGCGAATTGCGCCACGTCGATAAGCGCTTCTTCGTTGACTCCGTCGTATCCTGATTCATTAAAGACTTCGATACTCATTCTGAGTCCTTCCACACATACCGCTGATGCTGAGGCCGCTCACCCTGCGTGTGGCCAGCATCCTGGTGGCTACCATGTCGCTTGCCTCGGCGTGACGTCCCCGAATGCGGACTATCACCATCGTCGTCGCCCTCAAAGGCTGCGTATGCGTCGACAATGGCGGACACCAGATGATGCCGAACAACATCCTCAGATTGCATACGGATAACGCTGATGTCTTTGACCCCATCCAGCACATTGACGGCGCGGGCCAATCCCGACTCCTGGTGGGGCAAATCGACCTGGGTGAGGTCACCTGTCACAACCATTGTTGTACCAAAACCGAGACGCGTCAGAAACATCTTCATCTGCGCAGGCGTCGTGTTTTGGGCTTCATCCAGAATGACGAATGCGTCGTTGAGAGTTCGCCCACGCATATAGGCCAACGGGGCGACCTCGATAATCCCGGATTCCATCAACTTAGGAATGGTTTCGGGTTCGACCATATCGCGGAGAGCATCGTGCAGCGGACGTAGATACGGATCGATTTTTTCGTGCAACGTCCCAGGTAAAAACCCTAAGTTCTCGCCAGCCTCGACAGCCGGCCTCGTCAGAATAATCCGATGAACCTCACGATGTTGCAGCGCCTGCACAGCCTTAGCCATGGCCAAATAGGTTTTACCCGAGCCCGCCGGACCTATCCCGAAAGCAATCGTGTTGCTATCGATCGCATCAACATAATCGCGCTGACCAGGCGTCTTGGGTTGAACACCCCGACCGCGCCGCGTCACAATCGCGGCACTCTCCGACGGCAACGTCGCTGCCTCACCCCGAACCAATGTCACAGTTCTGGACACGGCATCAGCGGAAATGGGGTGCCCCCGCCGGGCCATCGACTGCAGCTCGAGGAAAATCCGAAGTACCGCTTGACAATCCGCCGCCCTGCCGGACACCGTGACCCGGGCGCCGCGAACATGGACATCGGCGTCCACTGACCGCTCCACGATGCGGAGGTTCTGATCCACCGGGCCGAGGACCTGC
>NZ_QFRA01000062.1 GCF_003243515.1 Corynebacterium kroppenstedtii | reverse complement strand
TCCAGCTCCGGGCAAGTCGCTGGTCGGGCTGAAGCTAGCCGCCGGACAGATCCCTATCGGAGACCTTGCTGCCGGGACGAAGCTGCGCCTGATCCAGACCTCGGCAGGCGGGTCATCCACCACCGGGCAGGGCGCCACCAATACCGATATTCAATCGTGGGCTGCGACGATGGCGTCCGGCACCAAAAGTACTGAGCAGGTCACCTTGATCAATGTGGAGGTGGACTCGCGTGATGCCGCCCGGATCGCCCAGCTGACATCGCAGGGCCGTATCGCTGTGGTAAAGGATTCGACTCGATGAGCACAATCGTTTTGACCAGTGTGTCTGGAGCCCCGGGGGTGACCACGACAGCGATTGGGTTGGGGCGGGTCTGGCCACAGTCCAGTCTGGTTGTCGAGGACGACACCCATCACGCGATGTTGGCGGGCTATCTGCGAGCTGCCCAGCACGCCGAGCCGAACTTGGCCACGGTGGCAAATCTGACGGCCACTCCGACCAATGCCCAAACCGTGTGGGAATCCATCGCCAGGCCTCTGCCCACCGATGATCCGGTCAGCGGGCTGAGACGCAAGGCCGTCCTCGGCCCGCCCACACCGTGGTCTCGTGCAGGTATCGACCCCCGGTGGGGATTCATGCTGGCCCTGTGGCGGCAGCTGGCCGAGGCCGGGATCGACACCATCATCGACCTGGGTCGCCTAGCCACGCCGCTGACGTCAACGCCACATCTGATCGCCACACCCATCATCGACGACGCCGACATGATCCTGGTGATGATCGAGGCGACGCTACGCGATGTGGCCGGCGCCCACACGATGGTCGAAGGGCTGGCCGAGCAGATGAACCTGGCCGGGGCCCACCAGCGCCTCGGACTGTTGGTCCACCGCGGCGGCGCGGCCCGCGGGGTCGCTGAGTTCACCGACAAAGAGATCACGTCGGCGTTGCAGCTACCGGTCTGCGGGTCGATAGTCCATGACCCAGTCGCGGCAGCCCAGCTGTCTGACGGGGTCGGGCAGCGGTTCGACAAGTCGCGTCTAGCACGGTCGTTGTCGAAGGTGGCGGGCGTTCTCGTTGATGTCATTGGTAGGCGTCGTGCTGATAGCAAGGAGGATCTGTGATGACCGGTTTTTCGGACAATCCGTTCGACAAGTTGCGCTCGCGTCCTGATGCTGAGGTGTGGTCGGCGTCAGGGGCCGTGCAGGTAGGCATGGGGGAGGCTCCGGCGAGGGAGGGGCCCGGGTTTGTTTCGGAGTTATTTTCGGCGTCGGCGGGGTGGGCCAGTTCTCAGCAGGTGACTCAGGCTCCCCCGGTGATGACCCGCTCGGAGAAGGTTGATTGGCCGATTGTTGCGGAGCTGGCCAGTACGGCCACAGACGAGATTGAGGCCGAGATCACCCGGTGGAGTTCCACCCATGATGGGGTAGCGACGCTGGACATTCGTCAAGCCATCGCAGAGCCTGCTATCGCCTCGGCTGTGGCCACGTATGCTGACCGGCGTCAGATCGATGTGGGAGAGACCTGGCCTGATCTGGTACGTCAGCGCTACCGCAAGGCTGTGTGGGATCAGCTGTTCGGAATGGGGCGGCTACAGCCGCTGTTCGAAATCGGCGACGCCGAGAACATCATTGTGGTGGGCAACCATGAGGTGGTTGTCGATCACAACGATGGTTCCCGGTCGACGTTACCGCCGGTGGCGGACTCGGACAGCGAGTTGGAATCCCAAATTGCCCGAATGGCGAGGAATGCGACCCCGCGGCGGGCCTTCGACGCCGATCACACCGATGTGACGATCATGCATGAGCAGAAGTTCCGTATTCACGCGATCTCTTCGGAGGTGTCGTTGCAGCCATCGGTGGTGATCCGCCAGCACTTGCTGACCCAGATCAGTTTGGGGGACCTATCACAGCGCGGGATGATGCCAGTGGAGGTGGCCCGGTTCCTGGATCAGGCGGTGCAAGCTGGCAAGTCCATTGTGGTCGCCGGTGAGCAGGGTGCGGGCAAAACGACGTTTCTGCGCGCGTTGATCCACGCCATTCCGATGCGGGAGCGGTTCGCCACGTTGGAGACCGATCAGGAGTTGTTCGCTCACTTGATGCCTGGCCGGGAAAACACGCTGGTGCTGTTCGCCCGTGACGGTAACGGCGAGGTGGATCCGGCGACTGGCACCCAGCACGGTGCTATCGAGATCGCCCAGCTCATTCCCCCTAGTCTGCGCCAGGCGTTGACCCGGGTCATCGTTGGTGAGGTGCGCGGAAATGAGGCCTCGGCGATGTTTCAGGCTATGCAGTCGGGGACTGGCACTATGAGCAGTATCCACTCCCCGCGAGCCTCTGAGGTGCCGTCCCGGCTAGCCCAGATGATTTCGATGGGTCCGGTCTATGACCTGGATCAGGCCATGCTCCAAATTGGTCATTCCATCGACTACATCGTCTTCGTGCGCAAGCGTGACCTGTCTGACGGGACCCGGCTGCGGTTCGTCGAGCAGATCCGTTCGGTTTCACCTGGCGATTCGACGACTCCCAGTCTTGGCGAGGTGTATACGGCCGATTCGTGGACAGGTCAGCCGTTAACCCCGCTTATGCCTGGTTCAGTGGCCGATGAGTTGTCTCATTTCGCCCGCGACTTGGATTATTGCGAGGCCCACTCATGAACGCACCTGCACTGACCAGCGCCCTCATCGTGACCGGGTTGGGGCTGATCTTGGTTATCGACGGTCTAGTGCCCTCAACGCCTCGTCCTGGAGCCGCGCTAAGCCCGGCCCAGAGGTGGGCCAGGCTCACCCACCGTCCCGCTGGTGCGGCCGGGCGTCGCCGGGATTTGCGTTGGGGGTTGGCTGTTCTTGTCGGTGTCGTGTTGTTTGTGCTCACTGGCT
>NZ_QFRA01000061.1 GCF_003243515.1 Corynebacterium kroppenstedtii | reverse complement strand
GCGATTCATACACTCCATAGCGAGGGGTAGAGATATAGTCTTTGAACCTTCCGGGCATCGGTTGGTACAGCGTGTGTACAGCACCCAGAGCGGCGTAGCATTCCTGCACGGAATCGACGAGAACACGAAGTCCAACGAGATCGAAGATTTCATCAAAGTCTCGGCCGCGAACGATCATCTTTTGGTAAATCGACCAATAGTGTTTCGGTCGCCCCACCACCTCTGTACTGATGTGGTAATCCTTAAGCCGTGCTTGCAGCTCCTTCGACACTCGGGCGATATATTCATCGCGCTTCGGCGCACGATCGGCCACCAACCGAACGATTTCTTGGTACTTCTTGGGGTACAAAATAGCGAAGGAGAGGTCTTCTAACTCCCACTTCACCGTCGCCATTCCCAGCCGGTGAGCCAGCGGAGCAATGACCTCCAAGGTCTGCCGAGCTTTCCTTGCCTGCTTTTCCGGCGGGAGGAAACGCATTGTGCGCATATTGTGCAGGCGATCAGCAACTTTAATGACTAGCACGCCGGGATCGTCAGCCATTGCAACAATCATTTTCCTGATCGTCTCGGCTTCCGCGGCTGATCCCAAGGCAACCTTGTCCAGCTTGGTTACCCCATCCACCAGGTGAGCCACTTCAGGGCCAAAATCGTGCTCAAGTTGTTCGAGTGTGTAATCAGTGTCTTCCACCGTATCGTGCAGCAGCGCTGCGACAATCGTGGTGGTATCCATGCCGATCTCAGCGCAAATCGTCGCTACGGCAAGCGGGTGAGTGATGTACGGTTCTCCAGACTTACGAAAAACACCGTCATGCAATTGCGCCGCGGTCTCATAGACACGGTTGATGAGAACAACATCCGCTTTCGGGTGAACCCTGCGATGAATAGTCAACATCGGTTCCAACACCGGATTATATTTTGCACGATTCTGCCCCGTCAGGCTTCGAGCCAGACGTGCACTCACCGAACCAACCCGAGAGGGCGACCGATCACTCACTACGCTCCCCTACCACCGTTAGAGGAAGGTCGGCCAGACGCTTCCGACCTTCCAAAGCTTCAACTTCGAGAATAACGGCCAATCCAGCGACATTCGCCCCAGCTTCCTCCAGGAGAGCCCGAGAGGCACACAAGGTACCACCTGTGGCAAGAACGTCGTCGATAAGAACAATACTCTTCCCCTGAATATTCAGGCCCTCTCGGGGGATTTCCAGTGCAGCGTGGCCATATTCTAAGTCATAGCCTCGATGAAAAACCGGTGGCGGGAGCTTACCTTCCTTGCGTACCGCGAGAATTCCCAGGCCCAGTTGGTACGCCACAGCAGAACCCAAAAGGAATCCACGAGCGTCCAGCCCGCCGATGATGTCTGCGTGATAACTCCGAGCAGCCTCGGCTAATTCGTCGACGATTAGTCGGAAAGCGCCCGCATCTGCCAGCACCGGAGTGAGGTCTTCAAAAACCACACCCTCAGACGGAAAACCGGGCACGCGTCGAACTAAGTTTGCCACTGCATCGGCTGCGGATGAATACTCACTGTCGGTCATCTAATTCTGATCTTTCTTCCATCGATCCATGTTCCAGCCGACCCCAACATTCGAGGTGCTAGGCACTAGGTTACTCACTGCGTTGTGTACGACCACGGCGCGGGGTTCAGCAGACAATGGGATCGTCGGCATGCTATCCCATAATTCTTCTTCCGCTTGTCGACGCTCATCGATGGTTCCACCGACGAATGTCGAGGTCGAAAAGTACGTTGTGGGGTCAACCGTCTGGAGGAAAAAGTCAGCTCTGTCCGTCAGAGCAGTACTATCCGCATGGTCTGCCGACACATCATCGATGGTAATTCCGCTGTCCTGGCAGGACTCGCGAATGGCGTTTGCCATGGCGGCGTACCGGCCATTCGTGTGGTCGTACGACAAACGAACTGTGGATCCCTTCGCTGTCTTTCGGGCGGCAGCGGTGTCGTGATTTCCATGCTTTAGCGCGACATCGCTGACCGCATCAAAGGATGAGCTCGTCGCCGGCGTCAATCGAAGTCCATAGGCTGGAACCTTCATTGATGAGTGGGCCGACGATGCTTCGGCAACAGCTGCCCGGTCAATACACTGCGATACCGCTTGGCGCATGCGTTTACTTGCCATGACCCCGTGGTCGGCAGGGATGAGCGAGTCAATCCGACGTGAGAGCATTGTCATCACACCGTATTTCACCGAATCCACCGTCAAACGTGATGCGGAGGCCGAGGAGCCACCGTCGTGCGGAACCGAGAATGCGGGGAATCCCTCATTATCGTTCGTCGCTGGTTTATTTGCTTCCGACGACGGAAGCGATTCGCTGGGAGCGTTAGATGCGGAGGAGGTTAGCGCCCCTGACGAGGTTGCCGCCAGTGATGAAGATGGGGCAGCTGACGAGGACGTCTCAGATGCTGGCGATGCCGTGGATGGTGATGGCTCAGAGGGTTCTGCAGAACCTTTCCCCTGCGATAGGCGGAACTCGGAGGGAAGAGCTTGATCATTATCAACGACTCTGAGTGATTTGTGGTGGGCAAGGTCGCCCAGAGACGCTGAGCGAGGATAGACCACGATGTCATCCACTTCCGCCGGGTCGCCCCACCAGTGAGGATTCTTCTGAAGCGTTACTGACCGCGTATGGGTGGTCGGATCCTTATCCGTAACCGACTTAACCGAATACGGTCCAGTGGACACAATATTCTTAAGATTATCTTCCTTCAGGAGAAAGCTCTTCTTCCACGGATCGCCCACTTTTTTGACTATTTGGTAGTCCACAGATTCCAGCGCACCGGTTAAATCGTCAACCCCAGCGTGAGACGCAATAATGTGGGAGGGCATAACCGATCCAGCTGGAAAAAGATTCTGGTATCGGGCCCCGTATCCGCGAGCAAAATTCACCCGAAACTTTTTCTCGTTA
>NZ_QFRA01000040.1 GCF_003243515.1 Corynebacterium kroppenstedtii | reverse complement strand
GAGAGGATGGTGGTCAGCTGGGTATCCGTCTGCGCGTCGATGGCCTCCTCGAACCCATCGAGCGGGTGGCCGGAGACATACAGGCCAAGCATCTCACGTTCCAGTGCGAGCTTATGTTTGCGGTCCCATTCTTGGTCCGGAACCTCAATAGAAAAGGCCGAATCTTCTTCCTCAGCTTCTCCACCTAAACCAGCGAAAAGATCGAACTGCCCCTTGTCCGCCGCTTTCTTGGTTGAAATGACGGAATCAACAGCATCCTCATGGATCAAATAAAGACCTTTACGCGGGTGCCCCATGGAATCGAATGCGCCAGCTTTGATCAAAGATTCCGTCACCCGTCGGTTACACGCAATAGTATCGATCTTATTCAAATAGTCAGTGAAGTCTTTAAACGCACCTTTCTCCCGGCGCGTCGAAACAATCGACTCGACAACATCTTCACCAACATTGCGGACCGCACCGAGACCAAATCGGATATCTTTGCCAACGGACTGGAACGTATATTTCGAAGAATTAACGTCGGGAGACAACACATCAATACCCAAGTGACGGCAATCCGAAAGATAAATGGCAGACTTATCTTTTTTATCGGACACTGATGTCAAAAGAGCCGCCATGTATTCCGCTGTGTAATTTGCCTTTAGATACGCTGTCCAGAAGGAAACTAATCCATAACCAGCGGCGTGAGACTTATTAAAGGCGTAACCAGCGAACGGGAGAATGACTTTCCACAGGGTATTAATAGCGTCGTCCGAATAACCGTTTTCTTTCATTCCGGCTTCGAAACTGACACGTTCTTTCGCCAGAACCTCGGGCTTCTTCTTCCCCATCGCTTTTCGGAAACTATCAGCTTGACCAGCGGAATAGTTGGCCACCTTCTGAGAGATTTTCATGATCTGCTCTTGGTAAACAATAAGGCCGTACGTCTCCGCAAGAATGTCCCGGAGTGGTTCCTCCAATTCCGGGTGGATCGGGGTTATCTTTTCACGCCCGTTCTTGCGGTCAGCATAGGACCAGTGCGCACCCTCACCCATCGGGCCTGGACGATACAGCGCCAACGCGGCAACAATATCCGAGAATTCGGTTGGGCCCATGCGTTTGAGCAGTTCACGCATGCCACCACTATCCAGCTGGAACACACCGAGGGTATCGCCGCGCGAAAGCAACTCATACGTCGGCTCGTCGACAACAGAGAGGCCCTCAAGGTCGAGGTCCTCTCCCCTGTTTTCTTTGATGTTCTCGATGCAGTCGCCGATAACGGTGAGGTTTCGCAGCCCCAGGAAGTCCATCTTCAACAGGCCAATGGCTTCACATGCCGGGTACGGCCAACCGGTAATGATCGCCCCGTCTTGGGCGCGTTTCCACATGGGGATATGGTCCAGCAATGGCACCGACGCCATAATCACGGCACAGGCGTGCACACCAGCCTGACGGACGACGCCTTCAAGCCCCCGAGCCGTGTCGAAAATCTTCTTCACATCGGGATCAGTTTCGATGAGCTGGCGAACCTCAGCGGCTTCACTGTACCGAGGATGCTCAGGGTCGACGATGCCGGACAAAGGAATATCCTTCGCCATAATCGGCGCCGGCAGAGCCTTCGTAATCCGCTCCGCCATTTGGAAACCCGGTTGCCCGAAGTGCGCGCGAGCAGAGTCTTTCAACGCCTGCTTCGTCTTCACCGTGCCGAAGGTAATAACCTGGGCGACCTTGTCTTCGCCCCAGTTATCTGCCGCGTAGCGAATCATCTCACCGCGGCGGCGATCGTCGAAGTCGATATCGATATCAGGTGCCGACGGGCGCTCAGGGTTAAGGAATCGCTCGAACAACAATCCATGCTGGAGCGGATCGATATTCGTAATAGTCAACGCGTACGCAACCAAGGACCCTGCAGCTGAACCACGGCCGGGCCCCACACGAATACCAACCCGGCGCGCGTGCTTAATCAGGTCAGCCACGACGAGGAAGTAGCTGGGATAACCCTTGAAATCGATGACACCTATTTCGTACTTGGCCCGGTCGGTGTATTCCTGCGGAACGACCTGGCCCTCGAAGCGCTTTTTCAGACCTTGTTCCACTTCGTGGGTGAGCCACGACGTCGGCGTGTGGCCTTCCGGGACGTCGTATTTCGGCATGCGGTCGTGGGTGTGGGGCTCCCACATTTCGCTATAATCCCCGACGCGCTCGGCGATAAGCAGGGTGTTATCACACCCACCGGGGACCATGTCATCCCAGGTGTCTCGCATCTCCCGGGCCGATTTCAGGTAGTAGCCGTCACCGTTGAAGGCAAAGCGGTTACCGCCTTGGTCCAAGGTGGGTTCGTTCATCGTCGAACCGGTTTGAACACACAGCATGACTTCGTGTGACCGGGCCTGATCCTTGGTGACATAATGACAATCATTCGTCACCAGCGGAGGGATGTTGAGCTTTCGACCAATTTCTAATAACTCATTACGGACCCTCTGCTCGATTTCGATGCCGTGGTCCATGAGCTCGAGGAAATAATTGTCTTTCCCGTAAATGTCCTGCCATTTGGCGGCTGCTTTGAGAGCTTCGTCGAACTGCCCAAGCCGGAGGCGGGTTTGAACTTCACCTGACGGACACGCCGTTGTGGCGATAATTCCTTCGGAATGCTCTGCAATCAGCTCGGCATCCATGCGGGGCCATTTACCTAGTTGCCCCTCATATGACGCCATTGAGGATAAGTAAAAAAGATTTTTAAGTCCGGTGACATTCTCCGCGATCATCGTTTGGTGCAGATAAGCACCCGAGGCCGACACGTCGTCACGCTTCTGGTGGGCTTCACCCCACCGAACGCGCTTCTTATTAAAGCGGGAGTCGGGAGCCATATAGCATTCGACGCCAATAATGGGCTTGATATCGTTCGCCGTCATGGCGCGGTAGAAAGCGTCGGATCCGAACATGTTGCCGTGGTCGGTCATTCCAACTGCCGGCATGTTCTGCCGTTTTACTTCATCCACCAGCAGGTCAACCTTGGCCATTCCGTCGAGCATTGAGTACTCGGTGTGGTTATGCAGGTGAACAAAGGAAGAATTGGCCATGTTCGCGATCATAGGGGGCATTTTTAGCGTGGTCGAGTGTCCTGGTCAGGGCATTTTGTGGCGACATCCCCCTCGTCGATAGGTCGTCTCTCTGGCGCATGTGTCGTCTTTTCGAGAAAAACCGCACGCGCTACTCCAAGAACCGTTAATGTGACTGCTATCACTTCACAGTTTCCGTCACAGGGCCTTCACCGCACCATGAGCATCGCTTCAACGCACGACCTGTGGGAGGCTTCCGACAACAGAGCAAAGACGTATACCATCGACCCGTGAAAACAACCCGAACGAAAGCAGGGCGTCATGACCTCCCCGAAGTCAACACCGTCTCCGTCCCACTCCACCCGTGAAACATCAACGCGACTGTCCAACGCATTCACCGCGGCTAAACGCCGGTTAAACTCTGTCTTTTCCGCAGCAGACGAGGCCACGAAGCGCGCGAGGAAAAGCGGCGGAGTCATCGTCGAAACAATGAAAGATGGTTTACGCCCCACCGCTCCACAGTCCAGCGTCTATCACCATAACTATGGTGTTCCTCAAAAAGTGCGCGACGCTGTTGCGGCCTACAATGCTCCACTCACTGTGCTGGATTTGGATGCTTTCCGTGCCAATGCGCGGGACATGGTGACGCGGTCCACCGGCACACCGATACGTGTGAGCAGTAAGTCTCTCAGAATGAAGAGCGCTATTAAGGAAGCCCTCGCTCAACCGGGCTTTTCGGGGGTGCAGGCATATTCCCTTCAGGAAGCCATTTGGCTGGTAAAAAGCGGGGTATCAGATGACGTACTCGTTAGTACCCCCTCCACGGATACAGATGCCCTGCACGAGATTGCTAACGACGAACTTCTCGCACGGGCCATCACACTAACTGCGGATTCACCCGAATACCTCAATTTTCTCGATGCAGTGACCGATCCAGAGAATCGCAATGAACTCCGCATCTGTTTAGATGTCGATGCTGCCCTCGTGATTGGGCGCGGGATGTACATTCCCGGGCTGTCTTCGGGAGAAGCGACAAAGCTGTGGACAACGCAGCCGAGTGATAAGGATTTTTCTCTACGAATTGGAGCCCTGCGCTCACCCATTCATGGAATCCGTGACGCACAATCATTCGTCAAAGAAACCTGGGGAAGAAAAAACATAAAGGTTGTCGGAATCCTTGCCTTCGAGAGTCAAATTTCTGACGAAGGAGACGCAGGAACGGGTATCAGGCCGACGATGCGTCGAATTATGCAGTCTCTGTCCCGGGGTGAGATTGCGAGCCGACGACAAGAAATTGTCCACGGCGTCGATTTCTCCCTGCTGTCTGCGGGCCTTGATCAGTTAGAATTCGTCAATGGTGGCGGCACCGGATCATTGGAGTCGACGGGAACGGAAAGCGCTGTGACGGAAATCGCCGCTGGTTCTGGACTCATTGGCCCTGGTTTACTCGATCATTTTCGCAGTTTCCAACCCCACCCGGCCTGCTGGTTCGTATTACCCGTTATCCGACGCCCTGGTAAAGGGATCGTCGTGGTGGCCGGCGGAGGCCGTGTAGCGTCGGGAACCCCTAGCCACGACAAACTCCCCGTCATCGATTTCCCCACAGAACTGGAATTCGCCCCACGAGAGGGCGCTGGAGAAGTCCAAACTGCTCTGATCGGGCCCACCAGCGATCGCTTAGCCATGGGAGACAAGGTATGGCTTCGGCATGCCAAAGCTGGAGAGGCGATGGAATGGACGAACTCGGTTCTGGTGGTATCCGGCGGAGAAGTGGTGGATACATGGACAACCTATCGCGGTGAAGGTTTCGCCTTTTAAATAGTAAAGACTCTTCATCAGCAAGCGTTACGACGACGGGGCACGCAGGGGATGAGCCCGTTTACGCGATACCAAGGCCAAATCTGTCATAAAGAATCCGACGCTAACCCAAATAATGATGAAACCGAGCCACCGGCCAAGACTGAAGGATTCCTGTGTCACGAAAACGGCCCACAGCATCTGCAAAACGGGAGTGAGATACTGAAGCATTCCCAAGGATGTCAGTGAAATCTGCTGGGCCGCGTACCCAAAGAGCAGCAAAGGCACAGCTGTGACGATCCCCGCTGTCATCAGCAATAAGGTATGGCCGACTCCCTCTGAGGTGAATGTTCCTTCGTGTCGCTGCCCCAAAACGAGCAAATACACGATCGCGACTGGAGCAATACATAACGTTTCACACGTTAGAGAAATCATTGGGGTCAGGGGAACTCGTTTTTTCAGCAAGCCATAGAAGCCAAAACTGAACGCGAGGGCCAAGGAGATAACGGGAGGATGCCCCAGGTCCACGGTGAGAACGGCAACCGCTACTACGGCAATTCCGACGGATAGCCACTGCAACGGACGGAGCCGTTCCGCCAAGAAAAATACCCCGAGAAGAACACTGACTAGCGGGTTAATGAAATAGCCCAACGCGGCATCGGCGACGTGATCCGAATTGACCGCCACAATGTAGGTTCCCCAGTTCACTGCGATGAGTACCGCGGCAGCAAACACCGTCGCCCATACTCGCCAAGGAATCCTTAGTAGTTTCTTGAACTGTCCGCTGAACAGCACGATGGCGAGCATGAAAACGAGGGTCCATACAAATCGGTGCGCCAAGATTTCCAGAGGTGACGCCGGTTTGAGAAGAGGAAAGAACGCGGGGAACAATCCCCACAACACGTAACACACCCAGGCCCATAACACGTGAATGATGGTAGCGGAGACCTCAGACTCTTTACAGACGACGATCACCAGTGGGTGAAGGAAGAGTAATGGGGTTCACATCATCCTGGGATGTCGCCGAATCTTGAGACGAACCCGGGGTATCCTCAACGCCCGCAATAGCAGGATTTCTTACTCCGATCCGTCCCCACACAGCATCGGAAGGCAGTGCCTCCACAGCAAACGTCTTCTTGCGGATAGCCCGAAGCTGATCCAATGTCCCATACACAATGACACCAGGGATCTCGTCATCGTTGGAAGTGTCTTCGAGCTCATTGGCCCACTGCACCTGATCAAAAAATAGTTTCTCCAGCGGATACCCAGGAGTCGGATTAGGAATTCCGGAAACCACCCCCGGCCTTACCAACACCGACCCCACTCTGACGTTGCTGCCGCCCAAGGCTTCCGCTGCTTTGGCGGGCGTCGTAGGCGGATTAAAGGTCACTAATGCCCAGTGTTTGCTGTCTTTCGCTCCCCGACCGGACGACTTCTGGTGTCCAGTATTATCCGAACCGTCATCCGCTTTGCCACTCTCAGCGGTCTCAGACTGCAGCGTCGCATCCGAGCGCTGTTGGTACTGCGACATGGTTTCATCCTCGGGGCCAAGTGTGTCGCCATTGATCGCCATGGTCGATGAGGTGGTATCCGGACGGACCATCATAATGATAAAAACAGTCACCAACAGGCCGACTGCCACTACTGCAGCAATATTCCATCCCATGCTGCGCTCACCAACAGCTTTTGCGGGCTCCGACTCCGATGCCCGATTCCGACTCCGGCCTGAGACCTCAGATAACGGGTCTTTAGTGACGGAACAGGGGCGTTGAGCTCCCCAATTAATACGGCTTGTCGACGACGAAGACGACGAGGAAACGGTCGACGAAGGAGCCGTCGACGGAGACGAGGCGGAGTGAGACAACGAGGATGACGGCTGCGTAGATGGAGAAGCATTAGACGATGACGACTCATTGGCCTTCACGGAGGAACGCGACGACGAACGCCCTGCACCTGGAACCCATGACGCCGATCCAGAACGTCGCGATGTGGATCCACGGCTGTGCCGGTTATGACTGCGTGGGTCATAGCTATGACGGTTGTGGCTATCCATCAAGCATCCCGTTATCACGCCGGAGCGTGGTTAAAGCGTGATCCAAATCCGCAGGATACGGGGATTCCACCACCATGTAATGGCCATCAGGATGGGTAAAACCTAGCGAAACCGCATGGAGCCACTGCCGTGACAGACCCAAATGCTCCGTCAACTTCGGATCGGACCCATACATCGGATCACCGCAACACGGGTGATGCAGCGCAGAAAAGTGGACGCGGATCTGATGCGTCCGCCCCGTTTCAAGATGAACCGACACCAACGTCGCTTCCCGAAAAGCCTCCATGGTCGAATAATGCGTCACCGCTCGTTTGCCATCCGAACGAACCGCGAACTTCCATCCCGCACCAGGATGCCGAGCGATAGGGGCATCAATCGTGCCCACCGTCGGATCCGGATGTCCTTGGACCAGGGCATGGTACGTCTTATCGACGGTGCGATCTCGAAAAGCCTGCTTAAGTAGCGAATACGCCCGCTCCGACGCCGCAACAATCATCACCCCGGACGTACCCACATCAAGGCGCTGGACAATACCTTGCCGCTCCGGCGGCCCCGACGTCGACACACGAAATCCAGCGGCACGCAAACCTGAGGTCACAGTGGGGCCATCCCACCCCATCGTCGGATGAGCAGCCACCCCCACCGGCTTATCAACGACGATGACGTCGCTATCGCTGTACAGAATGTCCATGCCCTCGACCTCACGAGCAGGCTCATCTGCGATCGATCGCGACTCCGGCAGAGTGACATCCAACCACGAGTCCGTCGTCAAACGATCGGACTTCGAAGCCGGAACACCGTCGATAAGAATGTCTCCCGATGATGCGAGATCGGCAACAACCGTGCGAGATAGGCCGAGCAATTTTGACAAGCCCGAATCGACGCGGAGACCATCGAGCCCCACGGGAACAGGCATGCGCCGAGAATCACGCATTATTTGACTCACCTACCTATTATTGCGCTTCTCTTTGTTTACCACCGAAGAGAACCCCAGCAATATAAAGCACCACACCAATGGTGATCGCCGAATCTGCCAGATTGAAAATTGCGAAACGACCCACCGAAATGAAGTCCACCACGTGCCCGACGCCGAAACCGGGACTCCGAAACAGGCGATCCAGAAGATTACCCAGCGCACCGCCACCAATCAGACCGAAGGCTAGTGTTTCCCACCTCGACTTCATGCGTGGGGCCCACACCAGCACGGCGATGACGGCGAGGACCTGGATCACGGTGAACAAGATCGTTGCACTGCTGCCCATACTAAAGGCTGCCCCCGAATTACGGATGAGGTACAGACGAAAACCCGGAATGATCGTATACGAGTGTCCGGGTGTAAGACCCGCCACAAGGAACGATTTCACCAGTTGATCAACAATCGCCACCGCCGTCACGATGCCCAGGACAATCCATCGATTCACGCAGACCATAGTAACGGAGTGTCGCTCTATCACCCCATGCCGCTACATCATGTCCAGGGTCGTCGGTAAAATTGACGGCGTGAATGTCATGCTCCGTCGAATCGCTGCCGCTGGAAGTGCCATACTCCTTTTATTCGCGACAAGTTGTGGCTCAGCTAGTAACGACGCTAAAAAACAGAATTCCGCCACCGTGAACTTGGAAGCAACCGTCGTCACTGTGACAAACCCGGGGGAACAACCGCAGTCGAAGCTCACATATGACCTCAGTGACTCTGACCAGCACGGAATGATGGACGTGACACAAGGGTTCGGGCAGGAAACCAATGCTGACAATGAGCCGGAGGTGACGTCCACGACGATGACGCTGCCCTACACCGCGAAACGCGACACCATCACAATCGGAAAACCGACTGGGTCTAACGACAAGCTCAATTCCGATATTGCGACCGCCCAAGGGTTCACGTTGAAAACGAATAATTCCCCCAGCGGCATTAAGTCTGAAGCAAACTTCACAGCCCCCGAGAAGGCGACGGAAACTGCGCGCGCCTCCATTGAGCGCGCGCTCACGCAATACCTCTCTACCCCCGTCGTGTTCCCCACTGATCCGGTGGGCATTGGGGCTCAATGGGATGTCCGGATTAAAGTAAACGACCCTTCACCTGCAGTGAAGACGATTACCTACACCCTAAAGAAGCACGACGGGCATACCATCGAACTCGACGCCAGCGTTCAACAACGCCCGAGCACTACGTCCCTCCCCCTATCGGAAGCGCCCGATGTGCCCTCCAATGCGAAGGGCTCACTGGACGTCAAAGACTCGTCGACCAGCACCCACGTTGGCACAGTCACTGTTGATCTGACGAAGCCGATCCCGGTCAAGGGCTCCATTGACACCACAACAGTGACGACCTATACCGGCGACACCAGCGGACAGCCTGATGACAAGTCACCCGCACCCGAGAAAAACTCAACCGCAGGCGGGACATCGATTGTTCAAAAGAATCAGCGCGCGATGACGTGGAAGTAGGTTACCCATCATGCCAGTTTCAGTGAGCGCACCAGACGATCCCGCTGCGCCACAGCAGGAGACGTCCGGTCAGTCCTCTGCTACACCTCCGCGCGTCGTTGTCCTCGGCACCGGGGGCACAATTTCCTGCACCCACGACCCTTCCGGAGCACTAGTGCCGACGTTGTCGACGCAGGAACTCATCGACCCGGTGGTCCAACGCTTTGAGGGCAACGTCATCGTTGAAGCGCGTGACATCGCCCAGCTCGACAGCTCCTCAATCACATTCGACGATTACGACACCATCAACGCAGCCATTAAAGAGGCCCTCAGCGACCCTGGGGTCACCGGCATCGTTGTCACACACGGAACCGACTCGATGGAGGAATCAGCTATTGCGGCAGACATTGTTCACAATGATTCCCGTCCGGTCATTTTCACTGGCGCACAACGACCCGCCGACCACCCGGAGGCCGACGGTCCTGGGAACTTATTCGAATCAATCGTCATAGCGACAGATAATTCTGCTCGCGACATTGGAGTTCTGATCGTCTTCGGACATGCAGTCATTCCCGCACGTGGGGCGGTGAAATGGCACACATCCGATCCGCTTGCTTTTGCGACCAACGCACCCGATGAACCACCACGGCCACGCCCGCTGCCCAAGGTCACATTCGCAGGACATCGCGTCGACATCATCCCGGCATACCCCGGCGCCGAAGCAAGCCTGTTGAACGCGGCTATCGACGCCGGCACCGAAGGACTCGTTATCGAGGGCATGGGGGCGGGAAATGTCGGCGACGCCTTAGCAACGGCGATCACCACCGCGCTGAAACAAGGAATTCCTGTCGTGATGGCGAGCCGTGTCCCGCGAGGGAACGTCAATCCCTTATACGGCGGCGATGGAGGCGGGCTGACTCTCTCTCGGCAGGGCGTTATCGGTGCCGGGTGTGTTCATGCTGGTCAAGCGCGAATTATCCTTGCTGCAGCCATTGACGCTGAGGTCCATCCACAGACGCTATTTGACGTATGATCATTCACCGTCAGCTAGCCCTAGCCAGTCGCCCCACTCAAGGCTATCGATGGGATCTGCAGGAGTGAGCTCCGGTGTATCGACTGGAAAGCTTCGTACTGGGCCTTTCCCCGTCGTGCGCGTTTCGAACCGAACGCTAACTACGCCGTGTCCCGAACCTTGGACCCAACCGTGGCCGTATTCCGGATGATAAACATCGATCGTCGCAGGCCACACAGATGTTTCCGTGTGGGACTCACCCGTCGGAACACCATTGAATCCGGGTTTCTCCGCATCCTCTTCCGTCGAAGCGTTCGCGAGTTCGTCACTATCGACGGACGCCATCGGAGTATTCGCTGCTGAGACAACTCCTGCTTCGAAATCACTTTCAGGCTCCGTAAGTGCTCGATAGTCCGCCCCTTGTGAGGGATCGAGATCCGGGAACAATGCTTCCTGGCGAGCAGATTCCAACCCTGAGAGGGACACACCGACCAGGCGCACCGCACCAAAAACAGCAGGATCGGCGGCGAGGCGGCTGGCCACGCGGTACAGCACATCCCAATCCGTCGTCGAAAACGGAAGTGTTTCTGACCGTGTGTGCTGCTCGAAATCGGCGCGCTTAAGTTTGACCGTCACCGTGCGGGCCCCACGGCCATCATTCATGAGACGACGGTGAGCCTTCGTCAAGGCCGCACGTATGCCCTCGTCCACCCCATCCAAGGTGGTGACGTCGTCGCTGAACGTCGATTCCGACGACACTTGCTTCGCTTCCGCCCGCGGCGCAACAGGGCGTGGATCATGACCCTGAGCAAGCAACCACAAGGCTGGCCCATTTGTTTTCCCCAACGTCATTTCCACATCGGTTCTGGACATACGAGCAAATTGCTCGATCGTCCTCACCCCAATGTCAGCCAATTTAGCTTCCGCTACCGGGCCAATTCCCCACAGCTTTCGCACCGGCAGTGGATCGAGAATTCCGTGCTGGTCATGCACGGGGATGACAAAGGTTCCATCGGACTTGGCCAAACCCGACCCTATCTTGGCGAATTGCTTCCCCGCTCCGGCTCCCACCGACGACGGCAGCCCGGTTTCCTCCCTAATGCGCTTCCTTAGATGTTCCGCCCATTTACGCACTTCATCGGGAGTGGCACCACTGAGCTCGTCCGGCTCCATGAAGGCTTCGTCCACACTGAGCTGCTCAATCAGCCCGGCTTCTTCACGAAGAATCTCCATCACTCGTCGGGACGCGGTTTTATACACATCAAAACGCGGCCTCACGGTGATCCCGGAGTACCCGACTAAGCGACGGGCACGCATCATGGGCATCGCCGAATGGACACCGAACACGCGGGCTTCATAGGAGGCTCCGGCGACGACACCGCGACCAGACACTCCACCCACTAAAACCGGGCGGCCACGCAGCGTCGGCCGGGTTAACTGCTCACACGAGGCAAAGAAAGCATCCATGTCGATATGGAGAACCCACCGATGCTGGCTGGCATCGTCCTGCGTGGTGTTCGCCATATCCCTACAGATGTCATCCTTTCAGACTAAGGCCGCTTGCCTGGTACGAGAGCGCCGTTATGACGCGTCGGAGTCGTCGCGTCGAAGATCAACCGCCACCGAGGCAAAGCAGCCATCCGACAGATCCGTGGCCTCAGACGGAGCCTCCGATGCTGCCTTGATCTCTACCGAGGTCGCCAACACTTCAGAGGCGATGGTGTCCTTCTGGGACTTCACCATATCGACCTTGTCGTCGGGGACGTACATCGTCAACTCGATGCGGTCAGAAACGTTCAAGCCTGCTTGTTTGCGGGCCTCCTGAATTCCGCGAATCCGGTCGGCCGCCCAGCCTTCGACTTCGAGCTCCGGCGTCATCGTCGTGTCAATGACAACCAGCCCCTCAGTACCTTCGATCTCAGCAGTCGTGTCTGGGTTCACCGCAACAAGACGACGCGTGAATTCCTCGGGCTTGAGCTCAATACCGTCGGCACGAAGAACGTCCCCGTCAACGGTGTAGTCACCCGCCTTCACAGCCTTAATCGCCTTCTGGATATCCTTACCCAGGCGGGGGCCGGCAACGCGAGCGTTGACAACAGCTTCAAAGCGTCCCACGGAATTAACATCGTCAGTCAAAATGACGTCCTTGACATTGACTTCATCGCGGATGATGTCCGCAAACGGCTCCAAGGACGACGAATGAGGCATCGCCACGGTCACCGACAGCAAGGGCAACCGGTTACGCAAGTGATGAGCCTTCCGCAACGACGACGCCGCGGAGCACGCCGACCGCACACCATCCATAGCCTTGGCCAAGTCAGGATCTGACGGGATGGCATCAGACGAAGGCCAATCAGCCAGGTGCACCGAACGCCCACCAGTCAGGGCGCGCCACAGCACCTCCGAGAGCATCGGCAACAGTGGCGCAGTCACACGCGTCAATGTCTCCAGCACCGTATACAGCGTATTAAAGGCTTCCGGCTTGACCGTATCTCCAGCCCAGAAACGATCACGCGACCGACGCACATACCAGTTTGTCAGAGCATCGCAGAACCAGCGCACCTCATCCGTCGCGCGCGCAACATCCGTATTGTCCAAAGCATTCGTGACCTCGTCGATAGTGTCGTGCAATTTAGCGAGGATATACCGATCCAGAACATTCGACGACGACGTCGACCACTCCGCCGGTTTCGAGGCGTACAGGGCAAGGAATGAATACGCATTCCACATCGGAAGCATCGCCTGGCGCACGCCCTCACGAATGCCTTCCTCGGTGACGATGAGGTTTCGGCCGCGAAGAATGGGCGACGACATTAAGAACCAGCGCATCGCATCCGACCCGTCACGGTCGAACACTTCGTTGACGTTCGGATAATTGCCTTTCGATTTGGACATCTTCAAGCCGTCATTGCCCAGAACAATTCCGTGTGCGACGACGCGTTTGAACGCTGGCCGATCAAACAGCGCTGTTGCCAACACGTGCATCGTGTAGAACCATCCGCGCGTCTGGCCGGAGTATTCCACCACGAAATCCGCCGGAGCATGCTTTTCAAACCATTCCTGGTTCTCAAAGGGGTAATGAACCTGGGCGAAGGGCATCGATCCCGACTCAAACCAGCAGTCGAGAACTTCTGGCACGCGGTGCATCGTCGACTTGCCCGTCGGATCGTCCGGGTTGGGACGAGTCAGCTCGTCGATGTAGGGACGGTGCAGCGACTCAGGACGTGTCCCGAAATCACGCTCGAGTTCGTCAAGCGAACCGTAGACGTCGACACGCGGATACTCCGGGTTATCCGAGACCCATACGGGGATGGGCGATCCCCAGTACCGATTTCGAGAGATGTTCCAATCGCGGGCGCCTTCGAGCCATTTCCCGAACTGCCCGTCGCGAATATGCTCCGGGAGCCACTCAACTTTGTCGTGGTTGAGCTCGACCATGCGATCGCGGAACTTCGTCACCGACACAAACCACGACGGTAACGCCATGTAGATCAATGGCTGGCCCGACCGCCATGAGTGCGGATACGAGTGCTCGATCGTCTGATGGCGCACGATACGCCTGGCCTTCTTCAAGTCCTTGATGATCTGCTTGTTCGCATCAAAGACCAATTGGCCTTCATAATCCGGAACCTCAGACGTGAACTTCCCGTCAGCATCCACGGGGATAACCAGCGGGATATCAAACTGGTTCGTCGTGTTCATATCGTCTTCACCAAAAGCCGGGGCCTGGTGGACGATACCCGTACCATCTTCCGTCGTGACGTAATCCGCGGGAAGGATCTGGAACGAATTCGGATTATCTTTGAAGTAATCGAAAATCGGCTCATAGGTCAGGCCGACGAGGTCGCTCCCCGGGTGAGTCGAGAGGACTTTATAGTCCTTACCCAGTTCTTTCTTGTAGGCGCCGACGAGGTCTTCGGCTAGCAGAACGCGTTGACCTTTGAACTCGTCAAGCCCGGTGCTGCCCACCTCAACCTCGACGTAGGTCACGTTCGGATTAACAGCCAGCGCCAAGTTCGACGGCAGCGTCCACGGTGTCGTCGTCCAGGCAAGGGCCAAGGCGCCGACCAGACTGTCGTCGGCACTAGCCCCCTCTTTCACCCCGGTGATCGGGAATGTCACCGTAACGGTGGGATCCTGCCGTAACTTGTACGAATCGTCGAGACGAGTCTCCTGGTTCGACAGTGGAGTGTGCTCGGCCCACGAATACGGAAGGACGCGGAACCCCTGATAGATGAGCCCTTTGTCGTAGAGAGTCTTAAAGGCCCACATCACAGACTCCATGAAGTCGAGGTTCATGGTTTTGTAGCCATGCTCGAAGTCAACCCACCGAGCCTGCCGAGTGACGTACGCTTTCCATTCCTCGGTGTACCGAAGAACAGACTTCGCGCAGTAGTCATTAAAGGCTTCGAGCCCCATCGACTCGATTTCGCCTTTGTCCTTGATGCCTAGCTGCTTTTCTGCCTCAAGCTCGGCAGGAAGACCGTGGCAATCCCACCCAAAGACGCGGGCAACTTTCTTGCCACGCATCGTCTGATACCGGGGGATGATGTCCTTGACGTACCCGGTGAGCAAGTGCCCGTAGTGGGGCAAACCATTCGCGAAGGGAGGGCCGTCGTAGAGCACATACTCCGGGGCGCCATCGCGCTGGCTGATTGATTCTTCAAAGGTGCGATCTTTCTTCCAAAAATCCAGCACCTTGGGTTCCATATCGGCAAAGCGTGTAGATCCCTCTGCAAGATCGACACGCGGGTATGCGCCACCCGCAGGAGTCGCGTCCTCCGGGTTCCTGAAAGAATCAGACTTTGTCTCCGACGTCGACATGTTATCGGTCACCCTGGCTCCTCTTATCTAGGCTGTCATAACAACGAATGACGTAGCGGAGCCGATGGCACGGGTACCTGTGGAAGGCGAACCGCGCTTCATCGAGCTCAGCATTGCTCAGCCAGGGACGCTCACGCGCGGTACCACCCTGATTGGATATGGCCTTACCACGGACCATATCCCACTCATTAACGACGTTGACGGTGCCGAACCGCTCGGTTCTACTGGGGCACCACATCCGCACTGTTATGACGACGGCAATCGACGCCACAGTGCGATTCTGGCACCTGTTCTTCCGAGTAGCTCCCCGGAGATAGCCGGATCATAGCGGACAAACAAAACTATACGGGATTATCGATGATGCTAAAAATTTACAACCGGGAACGCGCGTTCGTTATTCCCCGTTCGCGGATTTACTGCTCTTCCCAGCGCGCTCTTTTCGTTTAACGATGATATCGATGATGACGATAAGAACTCCTATAGCTCCTACCACGATGCAGGCTATTGCCCACGCTTTTGATGCCAACACCAGGGCAAGAACGAGAAAGGCAAAAGCCACAACGGCTAGAAGCAGAGCTAATACGGTCATAACCACATCCTTTGTTTGTCACCAGCCTAGCAAATCCAAATAAGACAAAAATTAACCCACCGCGGGAAACTAGCCCGCAGTGGGTCGAT
>NZ_QFRA01000039.1 GCF_003243515.1 Corynebacterium kroppenstedtii | reverse complement strand
GTCGCTAACAAGGTTCAGGCTGCCCAGGGTTGGGGAGCATGGCCGGCCTGCACGTCGAAGCTCGGAATCCGCTAACCTAACGGTGTGAATCAACCCCCCACTCCTCCGCGTACCGCAGATCCTGTTTCTTCAGCCGTCCAGCTTTTGGGGCCGAAAGAAATAAGAGACCTCGCGAGGGCAGTGGGGGTTGTTCCAACTAAAAAGCGCGGACAAAATTTCGTCGTCGACCCCAATACAGTCCGGCGAATCGTCGCCACTGCCGACTTGTCACCCGACGATCACGTTCTCGAAGTCGGCCCGGGATTGGGTTCATTAACGCTCGGTCTTCTGGATGTTGTCTCAAAAGTGACGGCCGTGGAGATCGATACCACGCTGGCTGAACAACTCCCGCACACCGTCGCGGAGTATGCTCCGCCACGAGCAGAAAACCTCAGCGTGATCTGTTCCGATGCCTTAGCGATTACCGGTTCAGTCGCAGAAGATTTGGGTACGACTCCACCGATAGCGTTCGTCGCTAACCTGCCCTACAACGTCGCGGTACCGATTCTTCTGCACGTCCTGGAGATCTTCCCGACGATCACGCGCGTTCTTGTCATGGTCCAGGCTGAGGTTGCCGACCGCCTCGCTGCCGAACCGGGGAACCGCGTCTACGGTGTTCCCAGCGTGAAGGCCCGTTTTTATGGCCAGGTTCAGCGTGCGGGTGCCATCGGGAAAAATGTGTTCTGGCCGGCGCCCAATGTCGATTCTGGGTTGGTCAAACTCACCCGCAGCACCCGGCCGTGGCCAACTGATTCGGCCACGCGGGCCCAACTATGGCCGATTATTGATGCTGCGTTCGCCCAGCGTCGAAAGACCCTACGCGCTGCCCTGAAAGGGCACTATGGAAACGCGTCCGCAGCAGAGAACGCTCTCCGGGAAGCAGGAATTGATCCGCAACGCCGCGGAGAGACGCTGTCCATCGACGAATTTATCTCGCTGGCACAGTTGCCGGCGGGTACAGAAGCACCCCACTAGTCGATAACGGGTGGTTGAGGAGGTGAAACCATGACGTCCAGTAACGGCGATAGGTCTGTGTTCAATTCGGACTGGGACCAGTACATCGACGGCTGGGCCGGTGTCACGGGACAAGCACCAGCCGTCCTGTCGGTGTACCTCCAGGCTCACTCGTCAGGTTTCACATCAGTTGCGCAGTCGGTTTCCCTAGAGAATTCCGTCACCATCCATCCAGTCACGGATACGGCCCCGCGTACAGGGTTGGACTCGCACCGCGGTCTAAGAGAAGCATCAACCGTCGATAGATCACCACTGACGACGGGCAACGTCGTCCACGATCTTTCCGTCGGCGGCAATGTGCCGATGGGTCAGCTGCCTACCTGCCCGGACAATGTTGCGTGGAGGATTGTTGAGCGGATCGCTGAGGCCTACCGCTCCGTAATGTCGCCATCGCTGGCCCTGCCACGAGTCGACGTGAAGATCACGAAGCGCATCCCGTTGTCGGCGGGTTTAGGAAGTAAAGCAGCTGATGTCGCAGCAGCTATTGTGGCCGCCGACCGATTCTTTGGCTATCACTTCATCGTGCGTGCGATGGGATTCTCCGCACCAGGAGGAACTGAGACCAGCAGCGTCGGCTCTTTGTCGAGCAATGTCATACGCCGCATTGCGCGGGAAGAATGCCCCGACGAATACACCGCCATCGAACTTGCCCTTGAGGGCGGGACGAGTCTCATCAACCTGGATCACAATGCGCAACCAAGATCCGACGTCACAACCCAGCGGACGCCTCTCTTGGCTCAAGGTCCCTTGTGGTGGGTGATAACGATGCCGGTAGTCACATCGCCAGAGATGGCGATGCCATGGGCCGCGCCATCGCCACCCCGCGAGGAACAGGCCGCTCAGCCCCACCACAATCCGTCCGCTCAGCACAGTGACGACGAAGACGAGGACGTCGACGAGAGCGGGGCAGGGTTGTGCCACCGCGTCGTCGAGCGCTTGGCCGTACAACGTGCGGAGATGGCGTCGGGAAAGAGATCCCAGTACCGCGTCGGCAATATAGAAGACATTGAGCGCGCACTCGTATCGTGCGACCCCACGGACGTTGCGAAGACGATGGGCAACGATCTGTACCCGGCAGCAACCAGCGTCGTCCCGTCCCTTCGTCGGGTTATTCAGGCCGGCACGCGGGCGGGTGCGCTCGGCACCATCGTGGCTCAGCAAGGTCCAGCCTGCGCAATGCTGTGTGTCGACGAGGACCACGCCCGCGACGTGCAGGCCGAATTGGCGGGGAGCGGCGTTGTTCGCACAGCTAGAATTGCACCCAGCCACAGGCCGGGAAACCAGAGTGGTGCGCACCTTGTCTCTGACGAGGATAAAAAATCGCCCTAACCCTCATCGGTGGCTGCCCGAATCGCATGCCACCAGCGTCGCCTGTTCCACGCCCACACGAGTAAGGAGTTCACAGAACTAATGGCAGCAGTACGCCCGCTCATCACGACGGATTCCGTCACCATGACCCGCGGCATCACGACGGTGCTCGACGACGTGACGGTGGCGGTGAATGAGGACGACAGGATCGGTGTCGTGGGGCTCAACGGCGGCGGAAAGTCCACCTTGCTCGGTGTTCTGACTCGAAACATCGAGCCCGATTCCGGCCGAGTCACCCACGGGCGCTCTGTCCAGATCGCGACCGTGGCCCAGCGTGCGCAGAGCTCATCGGCCTCCGTCATTCAGATGATCGTCGGGGAGAAAGCCGCCTACGAGTGGGCCGCCGACCCCGAGGTACGGTCCATCATTGCCGGCCTTGACCTGTCGGAACTGTTGGACGAGCCGACCGATTCCATCTCCGGTGGCCAATTCCGTCGGGTCATGCTCGCGGCTGCTCTGGTGCGAAAAGTTGATGTCCTAGTTCTCGACGAGCCCACCAACCACCTCGATATCGAGGGTGTTCAGTGGTTGGCCGATCATTTGCGACACCGGAACTGCGCCCAAGTGATCGTGACCCACGACCGCTGGTTCTTGGACACCGTGGCGACGCGCACGTGGGAGGTCCACGACGGTTCGGTGGACACCTATGAAGGTGGATATAACGACTGGATGTTCGCCCGCGCCGAGCGCCAGCACCAGGCCGACGCGGCAGAGCAGCGCCGCCAAAACCTGGCGCGGAAAGAGTTGGCGTGGCTGCGTCGCGGAGCGCCCGCCCGCACGTCGAAACCCCGATACCGGGTGGAAGCCGCCGAAGCGCTCATCGCCGACGTCCCGGCGCCGCGTAACACGGTGGAGCTGATGGCGTTTTCCAAGCAGCGCCAGGGGAAAATCGTGGTGGACCTCGTGGACGCCACGATTGCCACGCCGGATGGGCGCGTGTTGGTGGACGACCTGACGTGGCGCATTGGCCCGGGGGAGCGCATCGGCCTCGTCGGGGTCAATGGTTCGGGCAAAACGACGGTGATGCGGACGATCGCCGGTGGTTATCCGATGGTTGCGGGGCATCGCCGCGAGGGCAAGACGCTCCGTTTGGGCTGGTTGCGGCAGGAACTCGAGGATATTCCCGAGGATCTCGCCGTCATTGACGCGATCAAGGCGGTGGCCGAGTACGTCGTGTTGGGCAAGAAGGAAATGTCCGCCTCGCAAGTCGCCGAGCGCCTAGGTTTCCCGGTCAAGCGGCAGCGTCAGCCCGTGCGTGATTTGTCGGGTGGCGAGCGTCGTCGGCTACAACTCACCCGGATTTTGATGTCGGAACCGAATCTTTTGCTTCTCGACGAGCCCACCAACGATCTCGACATCGACACTCTCCAGGAATTGGAGTCGATGCTGGACGGGTGGCCGGGAACGCTGATCGTGATTTCGCACGATCGCTACCTGATTGAGCGTATTTGCGACAGTGTTTTCGCCTTATTCGGTGATGGTGATGTAACGCATCTACCAGGCGGTATCGACGAATATCTCGAGCGCCGACGTTCCATGGCTGATCATGCGGCGTCGGGAACTGGGTTTGCCGCGGGAACAGAGGCCATTGCTACGGGTAACCAACAGAAGCAGGGTTCCCTTTCGGCGGCTGAAAAACATAAAATCTCTAAGGAAATGAACTCTCTTGAACGAAAGATCGCCAAAGTTCAGAAGAGAGAAGAGAAAATCCAGCAGGACATGGCTGATGTCGCGAGCAATTCGAATGGCGCGGACACAGAGAAATTGACTGAATTGGATAGAGATCTGTCCCAGGCCCGTGAAGAAAGGGAAGAACTGGAAATGGTCTGGATGGAGTACGGCGAAAAGTTCGAGCAGCAGTAGGCTCGCCCCGGATTCTCACGGAGGGAGTGGACGACATCCGGTGGCGGTCAGTACAGACCAGGAGGGTAGCGGATGGCGACGGCGAACCAGGGACAACGCTCGTCACGGGATGTGTCGAAGCCAGGTCAGCAGCTCACCTTCGACTTCGGAAAAGACTTCGACCGTGACGTGGAGTTCTATCGCCGTGCCGACGACGCCCCCGTTTTCCTCAGCACGGCGGTGGACTCCTACTCGGACCGTGACGCCCCGATTCGACGCCGGCTCATGTTGGCCTGGCTGTGGCTCCGCCCTGACCCCGTCGGTGTAGTCCTGGGAACGGTCGCGTTCTTGATGGCCATGACCCCATCCCTTCTGCCCCGCACGTGGCTTTTCCAAGGCGTGGTCTGTGGTGTGTCGGCCGTGACGGCGTATGCGCTCGGCGTGGTCATCCACTGGATTTGGGACCTGTGGCTGGACGACCTCATCGCGCCCCGGGTGGAGGATTTGTCCTTGCGCCTGCCCCGATGGCGGTGGGGTTCGGACCGTCGGCTCGAAACAGCGATGCGTCGTTTAGAGGCCGAGGTACGAAAACCCACGTTCATGGGCGGATCGTTACGGTTCCGGTGGCGGTTCGCTCTCGACGCAGCCTTTTTTATCGCTGTCCCCATTGCGACGATCATCATGTCTCTCTTTGCGGTCCGGTGGCAAAACCAGATCGCCCGGACGATGGGGGCGGAAGCCTATACGCCGGCAAAGTTCTTGCTGGTCATCCCGGTCGGCCTGGGCCTGTGGGCCGCCGTCGTGGGGGTTGTCCGCCTGCTCATCAACCTGGTCGAGTGGTTGGCCGATCACGGCCCGCAGCGATGGGGAGATGCCACGAGGACCATCGCCGCGTGGCTCGTCGTTGTCGTCGTCCTGGTTTTTGTCGGCGACAAAATCGTGCCAGGAACGACGATGTCCGTCGCGGAACGAGTGTTCTCAGTGCGGAATAACAAGATCCGGTCTGACCTGGTCCAGCCGACGGTCCCGGAGCGGTCAGGTAGTCCACAGTCCGAGGCGTCCTGGGACGGGCTTGGTGCGTTTGGCACGCGGTTCACGGGCTTGGGTTTGCACAAAGATGAGCTGGAAGAACTCACCGGCCAGCCGGCGAAGGAGCCGATCCGTGTCTACGGCGGGCTCAAGAACGAGCCGGATGATCAAGCCCGCGCGAATCTCGTCGTCCGTGAGTTGGAGCGAACCCATGCCGCCAACCGCGAAGTTCTTTTTGTTATCCCGACGACGGGGACGGGGTGGGTGAACCCGACTGCTGCCCAGGCCATCGAGTTGATGTTTAACGGCAATACGGCGATTGCTGCGGATCAGTATTCGTTCCTCCCCAGTGGTTTGCAGTTCGTTGCGGACAGACAGCGAGTGAAAGAAGCCGGCAAGGTTCTCATTAACACCGTGGTCGATTGGTGGAATACGCTGCCGAAAGATCACCGCCCGCGCATCTATGTGTACGGCGAGTCTCTAGGGACCTCCGCCGGTGAGGGAGCTTTTTCCGGCTTGCGCGACATCGTGAACTCGGTTAATGGTGTTCTATGGGTGGGGCCGCAAAATAGCAACAATTTATGGAGCCAATTTGTGGCCCGACGTGACCTGGGGACCCCGGAAGTAGAACCCACCTATTCCGATGGGTTGACCGTGCGCTTTGCCAACGGCCCGAAGAAGATTTGGTCCTGGGAGGAGTCGCACGAACCGGCGACCCGTGAAGACAGCCCACTGTGGCCGGGCCCGCGTGTGCTGTATCTGCAGCACCCGTCGGATCCGGTGGTGTGGTGGTCGCCGAAACTCCTCTTTCACCGGCCGGATTGGTTAAAAGAGCCGCCCAAAGGGGATCGCTCGCCCGCGATGACATGGGTGCCGATTCTCACGTTCTGGCAGGTCACGCTGGATCTCCCCGTCGCAGCGAATGTCCCCAACGGCCACGGCCACAACTATGGATTCCAGCTCCTCGACGGGTTGGCGGCCGTTGCCGGGAACGGAAAATTCACCAAAGACGACATGCCACGTCTGAAAAACCAACTGGCGACGGCGATGGAAGGGCAAAGACCCGAAAAGGAAGTCGGCGTCGACCAAAAGAAGATGAACGGCAACTAGCGCACGGGCTCCGCCGGCGGGAGGACCGTCGCCACTGTGCCTCTCACCCCTCCCACGAAGCCGGAGCCGAATCGCTACCCTGGGTGGCATGATTCTTATTAACGTGAGGTACCGCCCGAAGCCAGAATTCGTCGAGTCATTCCGCGAGAAAATGGATAAATTCACCCAGGCATGCCGCCAGGAGCCAGGATGCCTGTTCTTCGAGTGGTACCGGAACACCGATGACCCCAACGAATACATTTTGATCGAGGCCTACAAGGATGCGGAGGCCGGCAAGGTTCACGCCGAGTCTGATCACTTCGCTAAAGGCATTGAGGAGATGAACAAAGTTCTGCAGTCCAGGCCGAAGATTATCAACACAACCATGGAAGATCGCTCTGGCTGGGACGATATGTCCGAGGTCACCATTGGTGGTGTTGAGTGATATTTTCACTCAACAGCACGTGTGACATTACAGGAGCGTAGGTAGCGCGTTATCCTCGTCCATATGACTGTGAGCACATTTGAACTATTTCGCATTGGTGTGGGGCCATCGAGTTCGCACACTGTGGGACCAATGCGTGCTGGGCTCGAATTTGCACGTAGCTTACGTGAGCGCTTAACCACGACATCGGCCGACGACATCCCGTCCACGGCCGATTCGGGTCTTGCCGACGATGAATACGTCGAGCTGGTCGGTGGTGCTGTCACTCAGGATCCAGAGAGCATCACCGTTATTCTCTACGGCTCTCTCGCCGCGACGGGGGCTGGGCACGGAACCCTAGGCGCATGCCTGTTGGGGCTCGATGGTGCAGATCCGGCTACCGTCGACCCTGACTTCATGGGGCCACGGTTGGAGGAGATTCGGCGCACACGAACGATCAATCTTGCGGGGGATAAATCCCTGCAGTTCCAGTGTGGTTTTGAAGATATCGTTCTTCGTCCGACGGTGGTGCGGACCATTCACACGAATGCCGTCACATTTTCCGCCATTGTGCGCGGTCAGCGCTATAAACAAACGTTCTATTCCATTGGCGGGGGCTTTATCCGAACGAAGGAAGAAGTCCCGGACCAAGACGCCTTGACCGGCCCCTGGTTGTTCACCTCGAGTAAGGAACTCGTGGCAAAAGCCGAGCAGCTGGGAGGCTCCGTCGCAGAAGTTCAGCGCAAGTGTGAGCAGTCGAGAAGAAGCGATCCTCAGATCAACGTCGACCTTGACGCCATCGCGGAGGCCATGTCTGACTGTGCCAAACGCGGGGTGAGCCAGGAGGGCATTTTGCCCGGTGGCCTGGGCGTGCGGCGTCGTGCCCGGAAGTGGTACAGCGACCTTGTTCTTGATGACCCGCATCAAACAGCCGAGTTTTCCACCGATTGGGTGAACTTAGTTGCCCTCGCAGTCAACGAAGAAAACGCTGCTGGTGGTCGCGTTGTGACAGCTCCGACGAATGGGGCAGCGGGGATCATTCCGGCGGTTGGTTTTTATGCCCTCACCTTCACCCCGGCCGGCCGCAAGGACCCGCAGGGCACTGCACGTCGATTCCTTTTGGCTGCCGCGGCGGTGGGCTCCTTATATAAGGAGCGGGCCTCCATTTCCGGGGCCGAAGTGGGATGCCAGGGCGAAGTGGGCTCAGCAGCGTCGATGGCCGCCGCGGGTCTGGCCGAGGTCTTGGGCGAAACACCCCAACAAGTCGAAAATGCCGCGGAAATCGCGATGGAGCATTCCCTAGGCCTCACCTGCGATCCGATTAGCGGGCTGGTCCAAGTCCCGTGCATCGAACGGAACGCCATTTCTGCTGGTAAAGCTATCAATGCGGCGCGTATGTCCTTGCGCGGCGACGGCACCCACCGCGTGAGCCTGGATGAAGTCATCACCACGATGAAGGAAACCGGCGCGGATATGTCGGATCGCTATAAGGAGACCGCGGGCGGTGGGCTTGCGTTGCACGTCGCCGTCAACGTGCCTGAATGTTAGGTGCCACCTGCCGGTATGTACTATTCCAAGTAGGGTATGTGATCAACCAGGAGAGGCCCCACGATGAGCGATTCGCCGCAGACCACGAATACACAGGACTCGGGCTCAGAGGAATCTCGACAGAAACCGAAGAAACTCGACCGTAAAGCCTACGAAAAAGAGCTCAAGCGTCTGCAAGCTGAACTCGTGGAAATGCAGCAGTGGGTGGTATCCACTGGCGCTCGCCTGGTCATCATCATGGAGGGCCGAGATGCCGCAGGTAAAGGCTCTGCCATCAAGCGGATAACCCAGTATCTCAACCCCAGGACTTGCCGCATTGAGGCCCTGCCGGCTCCCAACTCGCGTGAGCAAGGGCAGTGGTATTTCCAGCGCTATGTCGAAAAATTGCCAACGAAGGGCGAGATCGTCATTTTCGACCGCTCGTGGTACAACCGCGCTGGTGTGGAACGTGTGATGGGGTTTGCGACGTCGGAAGGGTACCGACGTTTTCTCCACCAGGCACCGATTTTTGAGCGTCTCCTCGTCGAAGATGGGATCATGCTGCGTAAGTATTGGTTCTCGGTGTCCGACGAGGAGCAGCTGCGTCGGTTCGAGTCGCGCCGGGATGACCCGCTGCGTCGGTGGAAGCTATCGCCGATGGATATGCAGTCCATCACCCGGTGGGAGGATTATTCGAAGGCGAAGGACGAGATGTTCGTCCACACGGATATCCCCACTGCGCCCTGGTACACCGTCGAGAGCGAGGATAAAAAGCGGTCGCGTATCAACGTGATCAACCATCTGCTTTCGTCGATACCGTATGAGCACATTGAGCAGGACATTCCTGAAATGCTTGAGCGTCCTGCTCGGCGTGACTATGAGCGCCCCCCGCGGAGTGATTTCCGCTATGTGCCTGATGTGGCCTCGAACCTAGAGAAAGACAAGGTCAAGGAGAAAAAGAAGGGTAAGAAAACAACGATAAAAAGAAGTAGTCACAGCTCGGGGGGTGTCCTTATGTTTTTGTCAAGTGTTAGGTCGACGCGGGTGAGTACAGGCGTGGGGGTAGTCTTTAGGCACGCCTAGGGACCAGCCAGCGTGTGCTGGTCGGTTTAGCTTTTTAGATGTTAAGCAGCGACTGGGCGTGGTGGGATCCCTCGGAAGAACTCCTTGTTTTTCAGCATCGCGTAGATGACGTTGCATCGGCGTGGTGCCAGGCAGATGACCGCCGCGTTGTGGCGTTTACCTTCAGTACGTTTGCGTTTGTAGTAGTGCCGTGACGGTTTATGGCTGCGGATAGCGGCGAAAACGGAATAGAACAAAGCGTTTTCAGTCGTTTGTTGCCTGATCGGGCAGGGAATCCACCTCGGATCGACGAACCAGATCTTCTGGTAACTGGTGCGATTCCTGCGTAAGCGGCCAGGTGGCCAACACTGCCGAAATCGGAGCCGTCATCGATCACAAGGAGGATCTGTGCTGCGGTCTTGATGCCGACTCCGGGCATACTCATCAAGACCTCGCAAAAAGGGAAATCAGCAAGCATCTCTTCGACTTGTTCGGCGATGGTGTTGCGTTGCTCTTTCAGTGCCTTGATGTTGGTGGCCAGCTGCGGAATGACGAGCTCGGAGGCATCACTTCTCAGCACGGTGACTGTTTGGGCTTTCAGTGCTGCAAAAATCTCGTCTACCAGTGGGGTGGGGTCTTTACGTGTGTGCTTGATCATCCAGTTCAGCATTCGTTGGTACCCGGCTCGTTTCAGTCCCTGGGGTCCGTTGTAGTGAATCAGCAAGTCTAAGATAGGGGCACGAGTTAGAGTGCTACCAGCGAAGACGCGTTCTAGGCTGGGGTAGATCTGGGTGAGGATGCTGCGCAGCCGACTGACTGTGCGGGTGCAATCGCGGGCGATGTCGTCATCGAAGCCGGATAACATCTTTAGCGCGGAAAGTACCTCATCATTGCGGTCGACTGCACGTAGTGTGTGGGGCATTGTGCGGGCGGTGTCGGCGATGATGAAGGCGTCGCGTTTGTCTGTCTTCACACGTCCCGGGTAGAGATCTGCAGCTTTGCGCATGGCTAGGCCTGGTAGGTATCCGACTTCACATCCGCAGTCACGGGCTACAGTAATCGGTAGTGCGCCGATAGAGTTGGGCTGGTCGACGACCACAAGGACACTGCCAAGCTCCTGAAGCTGGTGGAAAACTCCGGCTAGATCGGATTCAAGTTGTGGCGATGGTTTGTCAAAGACCTTGTTGCCGTCACGGTTAAGGGCGCAGGCATGATGTTCAGATTTGCCGACGTCTAGACCAAGGAAATATGTCGATGGAGTGTTCCTGCGACATGGTGAGCTCCTAGAAAACGAGATGGGTATGTCGTTGTTCCAGTCGCTGGCGTCACGACATTCGTTGCGAGCACCCACGTTACAAAGAGACCTGGATATAGATTCCGGCCGTGACCCTATCAGCTGTCATCGAACGTCCTGGCGCCCGGGAGCAACACCCCCGGATCATGGAAACTACAGGGCAAGTAAGCCATACCGGGACCAGCGACTATCCCCATTATCGGGGATACCCACAAGGTAACGGGGGAGCGCAGGGCTCTCCATTCCGGGGGGCATACATGAGGGTGATTTCACTATTTTTGGCGAAACCACTGTCATAAACAGGTCGGGAGTGGAAGACTACGTTCATGGCAGATGCGCAGAAAAGTGACCAGCAACATAGTAGTGACAAGCAGCACACCGCAGACAGTGCAGGGAATACCGCGTCGGTGTCGTCTCCGACGGATTATGTTCACCTATCTGTACACGGCTCTGTGGGCCATATCGTTTTGGACCGGCCCAAGGCGCTGAACTCGCTGAACACCGACATGTGCGCGGCGATAGAACGCGCACTAACTGCGTGGTCGACTGATTCAGCGATCGATGTTGTTGTCATTACATCGTCGACGCCCATAGCGTACTGTGCCGGCGGCGACGTGAGACGTGTCCGTGAACTTCAGCTGGAAGGCACGGAGGAAGGGCGCGCGGCTGCTGATGGGTTCTTCACGAACGAATATCGCATGAACGCTCTGTTGTCAGAGTTTCCGAAACCTGTTGTTGCAGTGATGAACGGCATTGTGATGGGCGGTGGACTGGGCATCTCCTTGCACTGTTCTCACCGGGTGATTACGGAACGCACGTGGGCCTCGATGCCAGAAATGGCTATTGGTTTTTCGACGGACGTGGGAATTTCCTACGCCATGCAGCGCCTTCGCCAGCCCTACGGTGACTCCGATGGAACAACGTCGAATGGTTTAGCGCTATTTATGGGTTTGACAGGCTACCGTTTTACGCAAGCCGACATGTTGTGGTCAGGTATAGCCACACACATTATTTCGTCGCACGAGGTGGAGAGCTTCGTGGCCGCGATTGATTACCACGGACTCGACTCCGCATTAGATACCTATGCCCGCCCGGCCACGGAGGCAGGATCGTCGTATGTAGCTCGCCATATCGAGGAGATTAACGACATCTTCAACGAGGGAGATTGGTTCGACATCGAGGCGAAACTCGACAAGGGTAGCTATGACAAGGAACTTATCGCCGTCATTGACAACCTGCTTAGCTCTGCCAACCCATCATCGCTGGTTGCCACGACGTTACTATTCCGTGCGAATGAGAAAGTGGAAGATCTGCGCCAAGGGTTGCGCAATGAATTCGAGGTAGGGAAGGTTCTACGGTACCAGGAGAATTTTGCTGAGGGCGTGCGTGCGGTCCTGGTGGACAAAGACATGCGAGCAAGCTTTGACCCACATGTCACTGGTGAGATCAATCCGGAACCCTTTAAACAAGCCTTGGCTACCGCTCAATCCGAATAACTCGGCGAGTAATGTGGCTGCCACTTAAAGTGGCTAGTAACGGGGCCACGGCTCACTCCCACTACACGGTGACTGAGTGTGCCTGGTGGTCTACCTGTGTAGGGCCCGTGTGTCGTTGTAACCGGGCCCACACAACAAATCCCCAGATGACGAAGCCCGCGTACACGATGTACAGCACGGCAGAAGGGTAGTAGCCAGCTGCGAGTAGAAGCGGAATTCCGACGAGGTCTACACCGATCCAAATGAGCCAGAATTCTGTCCACCCCTTCGCCATCCCGTAGGTGGCCAGCATAGAACCGATGAAAATCCAAGCATCAGACCACGGGCCCCAGGACCCAAGGACACTGAATAACCAGGCGCAGGCGACAGTTCCGACCACTGCTACAACGGCCATGGTGAGCCGTTGTCGTGCAGTCGCCCAATGGGGTTCTACAGCTGCTTCGGTTGGCTCCGAGACGATTGAACGTGAAGGATCGGTGCCCTGGCATTCTCGAGTTCCATATAGCCGGGCGGCTCGCCACTGGTACCAGCCGTAGGCGCTGACGATGAGGAACATGACCTGGCGCCCAGCCTGGCCGTAGAGGTCAAGGTTTTGTGGAGTATCAAACACTCCGCCCAAAAACACGGTGAAAAGCAGAATATTCCCGATGATACCCACTGGCCACGCCCACACCACTCTTTTCATGCCCCCGATCGCGGAGGCAAGTCCAAAGAGGTTGCCGATGATTTCCCGCCACAAAATCGGATAGCCGATGATGACGACAGTAGCGTCGAGAAAATGAGAAAAAGGATTCACGATGTTCTCCGTAGCAAGACGACGTGATCCTCAGAGGCATGCAGAATTACATTCTCTTCCATCCGGACTATGACCGTCGGCTCCGGAATTGCACCGGATCTGCTTGACCCCTCGTGGCTCAGGATATCTCTAGGGATATCTATTTGGCACATCCTTGCAGACGAGAGCGCTCGCGGGCTTGCCTCTTCGTCTCTGTCAGAAGGGATTACCGCCGGTGGGGAATTTCACCCCGCCCTGAGAACGCTCTTTATATTACTCACTCATGCACGCGGCGCTGTCACAACCCAATAATGAATAGTGAGAGCGCCACGATGTATACCCCGCTGGTGGTTGTGAACTGTAGGGGCTGGCAGCGGGATAGAGAAACGGGTTACTCAACGGATAGGTCGATGAAATGATCGCGGATTGTTGCGAAGGATTTATTCAGTGTCTTCAGAAACTCCTCCTTGGTAAAGCCCTGAATAGTCGGAGACGTACCACGCCGTAAACCGAAGCTTGTTGTGACCGCGTCTATTGCGGCTATGGAGAGCTCATAGAGCAAACACACGTGTAAGGAACGATGGGAAATGGGAGTGCCCCACCGAGTTGACTCGCGGGCAGCAATGGCAACATGCATGGCCTCAATGGTTGCTTTGCACTGGTCTGCGAACTCAGAGTTGTCAGATCTCAGAAGATAGAGTCTGATGACTTCCGGATTTGTGGTCGCCCATCCCTTGGCGAAGATGGCCTGCATAAATTCTTCGGTCGCATGCTCAAAGCACGAGATCGTGTCCCACTCTGCGGGCGCATTTTCAACATTGGACGTAAAGGAATCAAGCAGGTTAGAGCACTGGTACTGCAGGGCTTCATTGACTGAGGAGAAGTAGTTGTGGAATGTCCGAACGGACACGCCGGCCTCCTCAGCAACCGCTGCCACGGTTAATCCCTCTATGCCTCGATGGGTAATAACCGTGAGTGTAGCCTCCCCGATTGCTTGTCTCGTGGCCGCTTTCTTCGATTCACGAAGGCCAGTCATTAGTCAGTATCTACTTTCGTACTACCTGCTGGATGTCTTTCATCAGAATGATGACCACGAGGTTCCGGTACGACTGATTCAGAGCTGTTCGGATCAGTGGTCGCGTTGTCTCGGGACTCAGACTGAGATTCCCCCTGAGAACCGCCCTGGGAGTCGGCATCATCGGGAGAAATATCCTTAATACCTTTACCTTCGACATCCACCCGTGGCGTAATCTGCTCCATCCACTTGGGCAGCCACCAGGCTTTTTCGCCAAGGATGAACATCGTTGCTGGAATCAGAGTCATGCGTACCACGAAGGCATCGATGAATACCGCGACGGCTAGAGCGAAGCCCATAGTCTTAACGACCTGCATATCCTGCAAGATGAATGCAGCGAATACGGAGATCATGATCAAGGCAGCAGCTGTAACGACGCGGGCACCATGCTTGAACCCGTTCGCTGTGGCATTACCGGCTGTCTTTCCATGGTGCCATCCCTCGCGCATACGGGAAACCAAAAACACTTCGTAATCCATCGCGAGGCCAAAGACGATACCAATCAGGTCGATCGGCAGGAACGAAATGATGGGTTGCGGGTTGGAAATAATGCCCAACCATCCTTCTTGGAAAAATCCGACAGTCAAACCGAACGTAGCGCAGACTGTCAGCCCGAACCCAAGAGCCGCGATGAGCGGAACAAGGATTGAACGGAACACTAGCATCAGAATGAAGAATGCCAATACGAGGACAATTGTAATGTAGGGAACCAGCACATCGTTGAAACGTTCGGAGATGTCCGTTTGAACTGCTGTGACACCTGTTACGCCATAGTGTGCGCCCGTTTTGTCAGTGTAGGAATGTTCCTTATCGCGGACTGCCTGCATGGTGTCCTTAGTCTTGTCATCAACAGTGCCTGTGGTGGGGACAATCAACACCTGGGCAGTATCACCGGAGTCATTAACTTGGCTGAGCATGGCGTTTTTAACACCATCAATGGTGTTGAATTCCTGAACGGCCTTGGCAAACGCCGGTTGGCGCTGATCCTCCGGCACATTTTTTGCGTCGATGACAGCAAGAAGGGGCGCGTTACGGCCGGGGCCGAAGGCGTCGTCGACCATGTCATAGGCCTGCCGCGGGGACTCCTTCGGATCAGCGGTAGCGTCCGTTGGCAAGGCAAGATTCATACGTGTCAAGGGAAGTGCCACCAACACAAGCGCGATGACTCCGATACCCAAAAATGCCCACGGCTGTTTACGGACCATGCGAACCCAACGGAGGCCCATCGTTGGCTTGTTACGTTCCGGATCGGGAGCCTCGATAAATGGTACATTGCCCTTGAAGAACACAGTGCCAAATAGGCCTAAGACTGCGGGCAGCAGCGTCAATGCCACCAGCACGGCGATGGTAACCGTTGCAGCAGCGGTCAGTGCCATCGTCGTTAAGAACGGAATCCTCACGATGGAGAGTGCGCACAGTGCCACAACGACGGTAAGGCCAGCGAACACCACTGATGAGCCGGCTGTACCCACAGCGCGTCCAGCGGCGTGAGCCCGGTTTGAGGTCGAGTTTGATAGTTCACTCTTGTACCGTGATGTGATGAAGAGAGCGTAGTCAATTCCCACCGCAAGGCCCAGCATTGAAGCGAGTACTGGTGTGGAGTCATTCACGCTATCAACCAGGCCGGTGAGAGCCATCACACCCAAATTGCCGATGATAACGCCGACCAATGCTGTGATGATCGGCATGCCAGCGGCAATCAAACTACCGAAGGTAGTGATCAAAACAACAAGGGCAACAGCGATACCGATAATTTCTGACGTGCCAGAACTCGGTTTCTTCATCGTGAAAGCCTGGCCTTCATACTGGATGTCTAATTTAGATGACCGCGAATCGTCAACAATATTTTTGAACTTGTCTATATCCGACGGAGGGATGTCGGAGATAGTATC
>NZ_QFRA01000038.1 GCF_003243515.1 Corynebacterium kroppenstedtii | reverse complement strand
CCGACCTTGTGAAGATGATTGTTGTCGGACTCATTGCTTCAGGAGTCGCCGCTACTTTCCCTCATTTACTACCCGAACCTCGCTAATGAATTCATCCGTCACCCCACCCATTATTCAGTTCGACAATGTCACAGTGGCTTTTGATGAACGCACAATTCTCAATGACATCTCCGTTGAACTTTCAGAACGACGAATAGCCATTATCGGAGCAAATGGATCCGGAAAATCCACCTTCGTGCGCATGATTAACGGGTTGGGAACGCCAGATAGCGGAACAGTCACCGTTCATGGTCTCAATCCCCAGACCGACGGCCGCGATGTCAGAAAAAAGGTGGGGTTTGTTTTCTCCGACGCTGAAAATCAAATACTGATGCCAACAGTGTATGAAGATATCGAATTTTCTCTACGAAACATACGCGTAGATGGTCATCGCCTTTCTCGTAGTGAAAAGAACGATCGTGTCATGGCGATGCTCAGCCGGTTTGGATTGGATAAACGTGCGCAGGCATCGCCGTATCGTTTATCCGGTGGCGAAAAGCAAATGCTGGCACTGGCTGCGGTGCTCATCGGGCAACCACTCACCATTATTGCCGACGAACCAACAACGCTTCTTGATCTATCCAACAGGCTCAAACTTGGACGCTTGTTCGATAGCCTCCCCCAACAGTTAATCGTCGCTACCCACGATTTAGATTTTGTGTCCGATTACGACCGGGCACTCTGGATCAACGGTGGGCATATACGGGCGGATGGGCCCGCGAATGAGGTGTGTCGAACATACGAGGAAGCAATGCGCGCTAGGGATCAAGCCTGACAAAAATGAAGAACAAGAGTAATTTTCGTACTCCCCGACAGTGGTTGACTATGCCTCTCGGCCACTATGTTGATAAAAATACCGTCGTCCACCGGCTCAAACCCACCACGAAGATTGTGTTCATCATGGTGATGGTGGTGGTTATCACAGTCCTGTCACGGACGATAGGTAGCCACGTCACCACACTCGGCCTAGCGATTCTCGGAATTGAAATCCTCGTGACCGTCGGTATTTTTGCCCTCGCCCACATACCACTCAGCGTCGCAGCATCGCAGCTATTGCCCGCGATCCCTGTTCTTGCATTCATTACCGTATTTCAGGCCTGGAGCGCGGGATGGTGGTCGGCTCTGTCACTGGCCACATCATTGTTGGTCAGCGTAGCTCTGGCATTAATTTTGACTCTGACAACGCGCATCGGCGACATGATCGAGTCGCTCGACCGAGCCCTCCGCCCCCTTGCGCGTTTTCACGTCCCTGTGAACGCAATAAGCGTGGCCATTGCCATCACTATTCGCCTGATACCTCTTCAGATGGAAAATATCCGCGTGGTCATTGAAGCTCGCCGTGCTCGATCGTCACGAGGATTACGTGCCTTCGCTTTGCCGATGATTATCCATTCGATTCGACGTGCCGAAGCAATGGGAGAAGCCTTAGAAAGCCGCGGATTTGACGACTGGGATCCGACGGCGCCCGAGTATGACTCTCAGGAGTAGGCACTGAAAAAGCGCAGTAGCGACCCCCTCACTACCGCGCTTGTCAACATAGCTATGGCAGGCTAGTTCCCTTCGCGCAACTGCCGTAGCTTTTCAGCCACTGCATCCTGCGAGACATCGTCCCCCTGGGAAGAGCGAGTAAATTCACCATGAACGGAATTATCGATATCGCTACCGTTCTGGGACGACTGTTCCAGCGAACGCTGAGAGGAACCGGCAATGCTGCGCTCAGCATTAGCCCCAGAGCGCCCACCACCGTTCATCGACGCACGAATTTCTTCCAAGCGAGAGTGCCCTGCCATCTGCACGCTGGCCTGCTGCACCTCTACCATGCGGTTTTCGACTGAATTCTCGGCCAGTTCAGCCCGTCCCAAAGCGTTTGAGTAACGCTTCTCGATCTTGTCTCGCACCTGGTCCAGGTTCGGCGAGTCGTCGTTGGCGGTGAGCTTATTCATCGAGGAGATAGAATCCGCAACCTTCTCCTGCATCTTGGCCTGCTCTAGCTGGCTCAAGAGCTTTGTGCGCTCCTCAGTCTTTTGTTTCAAGGCCATCGCGTTGCGTTCAACCGCGGCTTTGGCCTGCTGAGCTTGCTGTAGAGCCTGGTCATGAAGCTGTTTGAGATCTTCTACCGACTGCTCCGTCGTCACCAATTGCGCGGCAAAAGCCTCCGCGGCATTTTCGTATTCGACAGCCTTCGATGAATTACCTTCACTCCGAACCTTATCCGCTAAAGACAGAGCCTGGCGGGTATTGGCCTGCAGCTTTTCCACCTCTGCCAGCTGTCGATTAAGTTTCATTTCCAGTTGACGCTGGTTGCCAATGACGGCTGCGGCCTGTTTCGACAGTTCCTGGTGTTGTTCCTTCGCAGCCTGAATGGACTGCTCAATTTGTACTTTTGGATCAGCCTTTTCTTCGATCTTGTTGTCGAAGAGAGCCATCAAGTACTTCCACCCTTTTGAAAACGGGTTCGCCATCGTGAAAACCGGGACCTTTCTAAACAGAGCTGCTCAGCAACCGATGCTGACAATAACAACGTGGATGAACAACAAGGATGGCACAGAGCACGTGGGTGACTACTACACGGTGGCGTCGAGCTCGTGCCTGAAATCAACTGCTTCCGCCTCCAGGGCCATAATGCTAATGCACTCCAGAAGAACATCTGAAACGCGGACTCCAAGAGCATGGCAGACAGAAGCTAAGAGTTCAGACGACACTTCTTTACGGCCACGCTCAATCTCTGACAGGTAACCGGGGCTCACCGACGCAACATCCGATAGCTCCCTGAGCGTCATCGACGCACGAACACGGAAAGCTCGGAGCGCCTCACCCAACGTCTCACGCAGGAGAGGTTCAGGTGTTCCTGCCGACGAACCGATAGTGCCGTCGAGCGGGGTATCACTGTCATGGCGGAGTACGGGGCTATTGCCCTGTGATTGATGGTGCGGAAAAAGAGCAGGATTATCTAGAATGGTGGTCTGAGCTCTCATCACTGTGTGTAACGAATCTTTGCCCACTTTTGTTCCCATCATTGCTATTTTCTATCGACGCTGTTTTCCATCGACATCGAATTCCGCTAACCAGTCGCAGCACGAAGATAGCGCCGCGGATACAGATAAGCGTCGAATCGTCTCGCGATGTCCACCGATAATGATATCCGACGTAGCTTGTTTATCTGCATAATTGTGGCGAAAAAGCACATTACCAGCAAGCTGCGCAGTGGCTTGCTTACCATCAGCGATACCGATGAATACCTGTCCTACTGGCTTGCCCTCTTGAGGCTCTGGCCCAGCAACGCCAGTCAAGGCGACCCCGAGAGTGGCCCCGCATGTCTCGCGGATATGGGCAGCTAAGTACCGCGCGGTGGTTGGTGCCACTGCCCCGTCGGCGTCGAGGACATCACGGGGAACCCCACCAAGGCTCGCTTTGAGTTCTGTCGCGTACACGACGACGCCACCACGTAAGACGGCTGACGCTCCGGGCACAGTCGCCACCGTCGCGCTTAACAGACCTGCGGTTAACGATTCTGCACACGCAATAGTCACGCCCGCGGACGAAAAGCCGTGGACGACGCGTCGGGCGGCCTCAGACAGCTCATCATCGGTAGGGCGAGCGAACTCAATAGCACTTTGAGGTGCAGAACTTGGCACCTGGACCACTTCTTTCCATCCACTAGCGGATGAGTATGACTATCGCGCGACTACGCCGACGTCGTTGCGGATGATGCTGCTCGTGTTTGCCGCGAATCGAGCAAATATTGAATACCAGTCACCACGGTGACGATGACCGCAGCGGCCATGACGATACCGGTGAGCCAATCGGTCCATCCGGGCAGAGGCATGAGGAACAAGCTGACGGCTAGCGACTGTAGCGCCGTCTTCAGCTTTCCGCCCTTAGATGCAGGAACCACTAGCCCGCGGTGAAGCATCGCCATTCGCCACAGGGTGATACCAATTTCGCGGATCACGATCAAACAGGTCACCCACCACCACAGATGGCCGATGATATTTAGCCCCACCAGTGCAGAGATCATCAGAGCCTTGTCGGCAATGGGATCCGCGATCTTGCCAAAGTCGGTGATGAGGTTACGTGATCTGGCTAGTCGTCCGTCGACAAAGTCGGTGATCATGAGCGCGATAAACATGAGCAAGGCCAGCCAACGCGATGCAGCAGATTCTCCCCCGTTCCGGAGAAGAAGCCACACAAAAACGGGGATAAAGACGATACGGATGACCGTGAGAACGTTGGCAATGTTCAGTAGCTTTGCGCTTTCTTGGGTGTGACGTGGAGCTGGCTGCGTATAGTCACTCACCTCGTGGTTGTCACTCACTGCTTCCGAAACCGTCGGTTCATGAGCCTTGTCGTCTGACGCGTTCACACTTAAACCTTACCGCTTACTACAACGATGAAACCGTTTTATCACCAAAATTGGTTAGCAGCCACCCGTATCATTCGACGGACCTCACATGCGATTACGGACGGAGATACCTCCGGCCTCACGATCCCGACGATCCTTAATAGCGCTTGCTACCACGGTCACGGTCAGCGTAACGACGATGACACTCAATGAAAAAACTGTCGAGATTTCCGGAACATGGACCTCCTTACCGCCATTAATAAAGGGCAGATTGTTCTCCTCCAAGGCGTGGAACAGGAGTTTCACACCGATGAAGCCGAGGATGACACCCAGTCCATAGGGAAGATAGACCAGACGCTCCAAGAGGCCGTCGAGCAAAAAGTACATCTGACGGAGCCCCATGAGGGCAAAGACGTTGGTCGTGAACACGATGTAGGGTTCCTGGGTTAAGCCATAGATCGCGGGGATGGAATCCAAAGCAAAGAGAAGGTCGATAGCACCGAGAGTCACCAGCGCCAGCAGCATCGGCGTGACCATGCGCTTGCCGTCCACTTTTGCCACCATTTTGTGGCCAACGAACTCGGACGACATCGGAACAAAGCGTCGGAGCGTCCGGACCACGAACATGTCATCAACATCTGTTTCTGGAGCATCGCGGACTTCGTCGACCACCAATTTGATGGCCGTGTACAGCATGAAGATACCGAATAAATAGAAGATATCCGACCACGCATTAATCGCCGCAGCACCCAGAGCGATGAAGATACCGCGAAAGACTATCGCTAGCGCAATGCCATAGGCCAGGACTTTTTGTTGCAACTCTCGCGGGACTTTAAACGAGCTGATAATCAAGGCAAAAATAAAGAGATTATCGATGCTCAAGCTCAGCTCGGTGAAGTAACCAGAGAAAAACTCAAGCCCGTACTTATGTGGATCCCCCGGGGCCGGCCAGGACACCCACAAGAAAATCCCAAATATCGTGGCCAGACCAACGTACATGCCCAACCACAAGCCAGCTTCTTTCATGCTGGGTGTGTGGTCCCGCCGGACGTGCCCGACGAAATCGACCAACAAAATCCCAACGAGGACGATGATGGTGATCGCCCACGTTAACCCATCTACATGCATTAAATACCTCCGGTCGTCATTACCAAGGACCGGAGGTCTTTCCCACTAGGCTCACCACAACATCGATCGTTGACAAACACGCGAACGCACCGCCCTCTGTCTTACACAGAAAGCCGTGTGCCCTCGGCTGATCATGATCGGCCTAGCCGTTGATACCGGGTGCTGATGTGCTCGCCACCTACTCACGTACTCCACACGAACACAGGCACCGTGTTGACGACACCAACGCGACGGGGATACTCCCCTCCAGCTACTAGAGGGTACATGAAGCATGTGTAAAAACACGATCATGGTGCGTGACCAGCCAAGACAGCACCGCAGCACCAGACGAATTTAGTGTCTAACTAGACGATCCCACTCGACGGGTTGGCGCTAACTACCTTTGTCGTTGAGGCCGACGCTCCACCAGCTGCAGCGTCGGCTTCCCCGTCGTCACTCGGATCTTCCTTAGGCACTTCAGCAGGGTCAGCACCCTTAATCATCCACAAAATGGTGTCCAGCTCCTCCGGTTTCACCAACACCTCACGCGCTTTCGACCCTTCTGACGAGCCAACAATTCCGCGCGACTCCATCAAATCCATCAAGCGACCAGCCCGGGCAAATCCCACGCGAAGCTTGCGCTGCAACATCGATGTCGAGCCATACTGGCTGGTCACAACGATCTCGATGGCTTGCAACAGGTCCTCGAGATCGTCGCCAATGTCCTCGTCAATCTTCTTCTTCGAGGATTCAGCCTGTTCGACCACCTTGGGATCGTATTCCGGCTCACGCTGGGCCTTCGCCGCATCGACGACAGCCTGCACCTCAGTGTCAGTGACAAACGCGCCCTGGATACGCATCGGCTTGCCCGCACCTTGGGGGATAAAGAGACCATCGCCCATGCCGATGAGCTTTTCAGCCCCTCCTTGGTCAAGGATGACTCGCGAGTCCGTCAGCGACGAGGTCGCGAAGGCCAAGCGCGAGGGAACGTTCGTCTTAATCAAGCCGGTGACAACGTCGACCGACGGGCGCTGCGTCGCCAATACTAGGTGGATACCCGCGGCACGGGCTTTCTGGGTGATCCGGACAATCGAGTCCTCAATCTCTTTCGGAGCCGTCATCATCAAATCAGCGAGCTCATCGACCACACAGACGATAAAGGGGTAAGGCTTGACTTCGCGCTCAGAGCCGAGAGGAGCCGTATATTCGCCCGTCTCCACCTTGCGGTTGAAGTCCTTGATGTGCCGGACACCGGCGGACTTCATGTCCATATAGCGCTGTTCCATTTCATCAACCAACCACTGCAGTGCGCTCGCAGCCTTCTTGGGCTGGGTGATGATTGGAGTGATGAGGTGCGGTACTCCCTCATATGGCGTGAGTTCCACCATCTTTGGATCCACCAGGATCAGACGGACGTCCTCCGGTGTCGCTCGTGTCAGCAAGGAGACCAGCATGGAGTTTACGAATGCAGACTTACCTGAACCGGTAGCACCGGCCACCAGCAAGTGAGGCATCTTCGCGATCGAGTGGGCAACGAAATCGCCTTCGATGTCTTTACCCAGGCCGATCAGCATCGGATCAGTGTTCTGCATAACCTCCGGGGCGTGCAGGACATCTGAGAGCCGAACCATTTCACGATCAGCGTTCGGCACCTCAATCCCCACCGCGGACTTGCCGGGGATCGGGGTGAGCAGACGCACGTTGTCCGTCGCTGCCGCATAAGCGAGGTTGGACTGCAGGTTCGTAATCTTGGATACCTTGACGCCCGGCCCGAGCTCAACCTCATACCGCGTCACTGTCGGCCCACGCGAATACCCGGTGACCTTCGCATTGACCTTAAACTCCGAGAAAGTCTCCGAAATCGCGGCAATCATCCGGTCATTGGCCTCGGTCCGAGTCTTCGCCGCTTTGCCCGGGATGAGCAAATCCGCACTAGGCAGTTCATAGTGATGCCCCGCCCCCGATGAAGATGCGGCAGTACTGCGGTCTTGGCTCCCCGAGGCCGACTTCGACGCCGCCGAGGCACGCTGCGATTGCTTTTTCCCGGGCGCTTTACGTGCCGCATCAATACCCGAGCGCGCGACAATTGCCCGACGCATGGCCTCACGACTGGCACTGACCGCGTCCGTACTGCTCTCGCCGTGTCCACCGTCGCCATCGTCCACCAGCTCAGGTGCGCCTTCACCCGCAGCATTAACTTTTACTGCCGACGATTGAGGCGAACCCTCATTCGCTGCGGAGGGAACATCGTCATTCTCGGTGAGAGAAGCGTCAACCCGCGTGTTGTTGACGTTATCTCGTTGCTGCGCAACATCTCGCTGATGTTCAACGTCTACGGACGTCGACATCCCGCCATGGAAACCGGCGATGTCAACGTCGGTAGGTTGATCGTCCAGCGTCGGCGCAGGCCTTCTACCTGACGAATTACGGGAAGAGCGGCCACGATCACTAGCTCGTGACCCCGATGAGAACACACGCGTCGGCGCAGCATCTTCGTCTAAAGGATAGTTGTCCATTGGCGTATTCCCATACGAGCCGTACTGTTGAGCACCCGAGGGCAGCACGTCGTCGTCAAACCCGGAGCTGTCGTCGATTATCGCGTGGGAAGAGGACCTCTGCGCCCCCTCCCCGACGATGAGGGGCTGCCCATCTCTGTGTACCCGAGGATCGGAAGGCACGTTGCGTGCCGGGTAATGCCTGCGCCCTGAATCGTAAGGAGTCAGGGCGCGGTCAGAGCGGGCATAACGACGATCGACTCCAGCGCCATCGTTATAGTCGGCACCCTCATACTCGGCGTCGATGTCATAACCGGATTCGTCATACTCGTCGGGCCCATAAGAGTCGTACGAAGCGTCGTCGTATGCTCCCCTACCCCACCGGAAGCCCATCCAGTCGGACACGGCATGAGCCGTATCTTTGATGGTCGTTCCAGCAAGTGTGATCGCCGACCAGACGATAATCAGGAGCAAAATCGGCATAGCAAGCCACACCGAGAATCCGGTTGCCAACGGCGTTCCAGAGAACAGACCTATCGCACCACCGGCGTGGCTCCGACCTGCCCATGTCGACGGTTGGCCCGCGAAAAGGTGGGCGAGCCCCAGCATCGCAATCAACAGCAGTGCCAGCGCCCCTCCGGACCGATAATGATTCACTTGACGGACGGTCACGCCCACCATTAATGCCCAAGCGACGAAAAACAGGGCAACGGGAACCAGGTACGCAGCTGCACCGACGACCATCATGAGACCAGTGGACAGGGCACCACCCACTGGACCGCCAATCCCGAACCACAGTGATCCAGCAGTGATGAGCCCGAGGGCGGCGACGATCAAGGCGGGGGTGTCGTACCCGCCGCCAATTACTACTCCGGCATCGTCGGCGTAGGCGTCACGATCCTGGTCAACACCCTCATCCATGAGGCCGCGCTGTGCGGAGGATGTGCTCCGTCGGGTGCTGCCACCACGCCTATGTCCCCCCGACGACACGTTTTCTCCTTCGGAATAATCGTCAACATTCTCTTCACTATCGGCAATATGCCGGTCTGAGGGCTCCGACGCCCTAGACGTCCGACGGAACCGGCCCCTGCCCCGTCGCGGTTCCCGGTCAAGGCTCTGATGATGACTATCAGGGGTGCGATCGCCCGAAGCATTGTTACCGTCGGCACTATCGTCGAAGAGATCGTCATCATTCGACCCTCGGACATTACCTTGTGGTCCTCGAACGGAAGCGACCTTGCGTGTCAGACTCCCCAAACCCCGCGCTGTACTACTGAAAAAACCAGCGAGGCCGGAACCCACAGCTGAAAATGCGCTACCAGTGCGTTCAAATTCCTGGGTCGGAATCAACTCCTCACCGTGGTTAGCGGGCCGGGATCCCCCTCGTGGCCTTGATGCTGGCGCACCCCTCCGGGACCGTGCACGCGTAGAACTCGCAGGATGAGTCTTCGGGTTACGTGTACTCGTTTTTCGAGGGACAGTCATGCATGCCACTTTAGACTCTCACATCACATCATTCACATTATTAACCTACGCAGAGCGTTTATATGGCTGCTGTGTGATCAGCTCACCACGCACTTCATAACGAAAAGTCCTGACCCCAACGTCATGGGACCAGGACTCTCACCAGGCTGCGAAGCGCTACCTACATCACAGCGATTCGCGTGTACCCGTCACATCGGACACTAGGGGCTCGTCGGATGTCATGGGAACGACCGTCGGGACAACAAATGGCTTCCGACGCCACTTCTCGCCCACAAACTTGGTGACCCGCCGCTTGATCTGCTGAGCCATCCGGTAAGGATCGTTTTCTCCTTCACCTGACAAATCAAACAAGGTGTTGTCAACGAGATCCTCGACCTCATACATCATCTCGCGCGCATCATCCGAAAAGCCGGATGCCACAACACGGGGTTTCTCCAACGCCATTCCTGTTCGGTTATCGATCACGACAGTGACGGAGATGACGCCGCCCTCGCCCATTTGAGCGCGGTCTTCCAGAACTTCAGCGTTCACATCACCCATGGTGACACCATCGACGTAGAGGTTCCCAACGGGGATCTGACCAACAACGTCGGCGTGTTTATCCACGAGATCAACGACCACGCCATTTTGTGCCAGCACGGTGTGATCTTCACGAACACCCGTCGATATGGCCAATTGCTTGTTGGCCCTGAGATGACGCCACTCACCATGCACAGGCATGAAGTTCTTCGGGCGGGCTGCGTTATACAGGAACAAGAGCTCACCGGCGAAACCGTGGCCCGAGGTGTGGACCTTAGCGTCTTTACTGGTCACCACTTCCGCGCCGATCTGGGAGAGCATGTTGATCACGCCGAACACAGCCTCTTCATTGCCCGGAACCAACGACGACGACAGAACAATGAGGTCACCGTCGCGGACAGTGATTTGACGATGTTCACGCCGTGCCATGCGAGACAGTGCAGCCATAGGCTCACCCTGCGTACCCGTCGTCACGAGAAGAACCTTATGCGGAGCCATCTTCGCTGCGTCGTCCATAGAAACAATAGTGTTTCGTGGGACGTCGAGATAGCCCATTTCTTCCGCAATTTGCATATTGCGGATCATTGACCGGCCGTTGAACGCAACTTTTCTCCCCGCAGCAGCGGCTGCATCCACTGCAGCTTGGACTCGGTACACGTTCGATGCGAAGGTAGCGATGATGACACGCTGCTTAGCCTCGGCAACTAGACGCTTCAAGGTCGGGGCCACATCCGCCTCGGACCCTGAGAAACCAGGTGTCGCGGAATTAGTGGAATCCGCCAGCATAATATCTACGCCCTCATCGCCGAACCGGGATAATGCTGACAAATCGGTGGGACGACCACCCGTCGGAGTCTGATCAAGCTTGATATCACCCGTGTGAATCAGAAGCCCAGCTCCTGTTTTGAGCGCAATACCAAGACAGTCCGGAATGGAGTGATTCACATTCCAGAAACGCAGGTCAAACGGGCCGTACTTCTCGTGGGACGTCTCATTAACTTCGATCAGCGTCGGGTGCTGATGATGCTCACGACATTTCGCCGCAATCAAAGCACACGTAAAGCGCGAAGCCACGATGGGAATATCAGACCGCAGTTTCAGTAACCACGGAATCGCACCAATATGGTCTTCGTGGCCGTGAGTGACGACCAATGCCTCGATACGATCCATCTTGTCTTCCAAATACGAAAAATCAGGAAGAATCAGATCAACGCCGGGTTCATCGGAACTCGGGAAAAGAACACCGCAATCAATGATGAGAAGCCGATTATGGTATTCGAAAACGGTCATATTACGACCAATTTCGGAAATACCACCCAAAGCAACGATGCGTAGACCGTCCTTTGGCGCTGCGGGAGGCTCAGGCAGGCGCTGAGTGAGGTCAGCTCCCTGCATGGATTTCACGACAGAGCGATTCTTATTATGTCCCCTGTTTCGGTCACGGCCTCGCTTATTGGAGCGGTTGTTTTTCCCGGCCTTATTCGAGTTCCGAGAACCGCCACGCTCAGACCGACCATTGTTATTTTTGTTGTTACTGGCGCGGTTGTTGCGGCCTTTATTACCATTGCCACCAACGTGCTTGCTATTGCCACCATGATTCGATCGGCCCGATGAACCAATGCGGCTTCCATTACGCCCATTGTCTTTGTCGTGGTTGGCGTAGCTGTCACTGTCATCGGACGATTGTGACGGCTGACTACGTGTACCGGCTTGCGGCTCTGTGAACTCTGGGCGCTGAGATGCGTCAGCATCAGGCGACCCGGCCTTACGCGTTGATCGCCGACCACGAGTACGGTTATCTGGCACTACAGAACACCAGCCTTCCGCATATCGTGAGCAAGCTCATCGAGCTGTGACGGACTGAGGGAAATTTGAGGCAAACGAGGTTCTCCTACAGTAATGCCCTGCAAATGCAGAGCTGCTTTGGCAAAACTTACCCCGCCGAATCGTGCTTGCGCACGATAGAGTGGGGACAACGATGCTGATAAACGCTGAGCTTCAGGGAGATCTCCGGAATCATACGCGTCGTACATTCTTCTCAGCACGGGCGCAGCAATGTGCCCAACTACAGAGATAAGGCCCGTTGCACCAACAGACAGCCACGGAAGATTGATGGGATCGTCTCCGGAATACCAGGCCAATTCAGTGGACTGAATAAGCTCTAAGGCCTCGGCGAGATTCCCTTTCGCATCCTTAACTGCTGCAATACGCGGGTGCTCGGACAAACGAGTCAGAGTCTCCATCGCGACCGGAATAACAGTACGCGATGGGATGTCATAAATCATGACTGGCACGTCCACAGCGTCGGCAACGGCAGTAAAATGTTGATAAATGCCTTCTTGACCAGGCTTTGAATAGTACGGCGTCACAACGAGGAGTCCATCCGCACCGGCCTCTGCCGAAGCGCGGGATAACTCGATACTCGTCGCAGTATTGTTTGTTCCCGACCCCGCGATAATACGGGCGGAATCTCCCACCTCTTGTTTAACAGCCTTGAGCAACCGCAACTTCTCTTCGACGGTCGTCGTCGGGGACTCGCCTGTCGTTCCAGCGAGAACCAGGGAATCACACCCTTGATCAACGAGGTGCTTGGCCAACGACACCCCTGCGGATATATCGACGTGACCGTCGCTATCAAAGGGCGTCACCATTGCTACGGCAATAGTTCCGAAAGTTTCGGCGCCGGCCCGTGTTGCAATACCAGTGCTCATATCGGTCAAGGATACCCGTGGGGCACGGGCACAAACAACTAGCTTTCACTAACAAACGGGCTTGTTGCGACCTCAGTCCCATCGCCAAGCTCAGTCACAGAAAAATCACCGAAAGCATGAGGTGCCACTGACTGAAGTTCTTTCAAGATCGCAATAGCTAAGTGTCGAATCTCTTGATCTGCATTTTCCGTCGCTCTCATCCCAATAAAATGACGCCACGTCCGAAAATTCCCCGTGGCAACCAATCGAGTTTCAGTTGCCGACGGCAAAACTGCCCGTGCCGCTTGTCGCGCTTGCTTCTGACGCAAAAGCGCATTCATCCGTCCCGACGCCCCACCCGGAGCCTTTTTCTCGAGGCTACTCAATAGCTCCGAAAAAGTATCTCTGGCCACATCACACGCTTCGAGGAACAAAACGGTTAATTGTTTGTCTTTCGCAATTTCTGCGGGAACAACGACATTAATGTCATCATCCGGCGTAAATCGCTGTGAGAGTTGAGAAAAAGACAAGTGACGGTGCCGCATAAATTCATGGGCACATCCCCGAGAAAGCCCTCGGATATAAAACGTCGCCGTCGGATGTTCAAGGAGAGCAGTATGCCCTACCTCCATGATGTGCCGAATATAGGCTTCATTTGACGCTGTATGGGGGTTGGGGCGATCCCATGTTTCGTAGCAGGCGCGGCCAGCAAACTCGACTAATGAATCCGCATCGGAAGAGTCTTTAATAAAGCCCAAGTCCATCCCCGACGGGAGAGTAAAAGACGTATGGGCAATAAGAGACACTTCACATGGCTTAGGTGTTGCCATTTACAGCCCCAAGAAAGAATCCAAACCGATGGTTAAGCCTGGGTGTTCAGGCACCTTACGCACTCCCAGGAAAACACCGGGAACAAATGAGGTGCGATCGTAAGAATCTTGACGGATCGTCAAGCTCTGCCCCTGGGAGCCGAAAATAACCGCTTCGTGCGCAACGGCACCTTTCATCCTGATGGCGTGGACAGGAATTCCGTCTACCGACGCTCCACGAGCTCCGTCAAGCGCTTGCTCGGTAGCATCCGGTTGGTCGCCACAACCAGCCTTGTCCCTCGACTGAGCAATTGTTTGTGCCGTGTGAATGGCAGTACCCGACGGCGCATCCTTCTTGCCTGGGTGGTGCATCTCGACCACTTCGGCAGAATCGAAATACGGCGCAGCTATTTCCGCTAATTTCTCCGTTAATACCGCGGAGATAGCAAAGTTCGGGGCAACTAAGACACCTGTCTTGGGCGAATCCTGGAGCCATTCACGGACCTGGCCATAACGATCATCAGTCCACCCCGTCGTGCCGACGACTGCGTGAATTCCATGGTCAATGAGGAATTTAACGTTATCCATCACAGCTGAGGGTGACGTGAAATCGATGGCGATCTCTGCACCTGAATCAACCAACGTATCCAACGAATCGTCGTGATCCACCGCAGCGACGAGTTCAAGGTCTGACTCCCCCTTCAATGCCGCAACGAGTGTCTGTCCTACATTCCCCGAAGCACCGATGACACCGACTTTGAGTGGTGAAGTCATTATTTCTCCCATCATTAGTGGATATATCTGTCATGTGGGTAGCCACAGCCACCGCAACGGCGTTAGTCTACCCCTTCTCGCCCGATATCGAACTACCCCCAGACAGTAACCCCACTGCTTGAGTGGCCCCGATCAACGTCATGAATTGTATTCATGTTCTTCCAGCTCAGCTTGATAGAGACCGGGACGTAATACAACCGAAACATTTTGTAACCTCTTTGTTTCGACATTTAGCAACGCCTCGTCATCAATCAGTTTTACATTTCAATGCGTAAAGCTTGTCTTCGTGACGATGAGGCCCCTGACTATGACGAAATATTTGGTGAAGAAGCTAGGCGGGTGGCTCGCCATCATCTTCATTGCCACTAACATCACATTCTTCCTTGCGACTGCATTCCTCGATCCCAAGTCAAACTATGCTGGCAGACGACCTCCGCTGCCAGAGGATCAAATTCAACGCACACTTCAGCCGCTAAATCTCTCTGATAACACCCCGCTCTTCGAGCGTTGGTGGACATGGTTATCGAACATCTTGTTCCACTGGGACTGGGGAGAGTCTCCCCTCGGCGAGTCTGTTAACCAGCAGATTTCAATTCGTATTTGGGTCTCGGCAGAACTCCTTCTGCTAGCAACAGTGTTATCCGTCATCATCGGTGTCGCTATCGGCGTATATACCGCCAGTAATCAATACAAAATGGGCGATCGTATTTGGCAAGGAATTTCGATTGTCACCATGAACCTCCACATCGTTGTCGCATCGATCACTACGGTGGCATTTGGTTTATGGGTCAACCGAATCACTGGTTCCCGCATTTTTATGTCACCGGAGCATCGAAATATGGCGTCCACGGATTCTTTCCAACGCTCCTCGACTTTCTTCAACACGTTGCTCTACCGACGTTCTCGCTCCTGTTGGTGAGCTACGCGGGCTACCACATGATGCAGCGCTCACTGCTCCTCGATAACCTCAACGCCGACTATGTCCGCACAGCCCGGGCGAAAGGTTTGCCCCGGCGTAAAGCTATCCGGAAACACGCCTTACGTACGTCGATTATTCCGGTGGCTACCTCAGTGGCGTTCTCCATTCCAGGAATTTTCACCGACTCCATCATGACCGAGAAGATTTTCGCCTGGCAAGGAATGGGCGATTATTTCATTACGGCGTTATCGCACAATGACATATACGGAACCGTAGCCGTTGCCGCCTTCGGTGCTTTCACAACCGCGGTGACAGCAATTCTCGCAGATATAACTGTCGTGATCTTAGATCCCCGGGTAAGGGTGAGTTAAATGGCTCAGCATAAAACTACCTTATACGCGCGTCGTTTCGCACGAAACAAACTGGCCCTTATCGGCGTCGTTGGTTTTCTTATTCTGGTTTTCGCTTCGATTTTTGGACCATATATTTCGAAGTGGAGCTATGAAGAACCGGATTTTCTCCACCTCGCCTCTGCCCCAAGCACTGAACACTGGTTTGGAACCTCAGACTCAGGAAATGACCTCTTTGCCCAGACAATCCACGGGTTAGGACGATCACTCATCATCGCTGTGACAGTCTCCCTCGGGGTATCTATCCTTTCCGCGCTCATCGGATGTATCGCGGCACTCCTGGGCGGCATCGCGGAAAAGATCATTCTGACCTTCATCCACTTTATGTTGGCTATCCCCTCCTTCTTGATCATTGCTTTACTAGTGTCTGGTTCGGGTGGCGACTGGAAGCTATTGATATTA
>NZ_QFRA01000060.1 GCF_003243515.1 Corynebacterium kroppenstedtii | reverse complement strand
TTCAAGCCAGGGGAAGCGTGCCGGTGCAGGCTAGAGACCACCGTTAAGCGTCGTAGCACATTGATAAGCGCCGAGAATACTCAGCGCGACTACGCTCTCGCTGCCTAATCTAGCGAAGCGTGTCTGTCAGCCCAGGTTTGTTCCCGGCCTGGATCCTGGCATCGTTGAGGGAACTTGCCACACCGTCGTGTTATCGGGGCGGTGTGGGACTCCTTACTGACAACTGGGCCTGTCATCCAGACAAGTTCGCCTGATCTGGAAGGCCGAGCAGAGACTCCGCGCGAACTGCGCACGGAGAAGCCCTGGCGCGATGACGGAGGACCCGAGTTCGATTCTCGGCGGCTCCACTCGATACACGCCCCGGTCGTAACCAACCGGGGTGTGTCGTATGACCCGATAAATCCAGCCATCAACGTTGTATCGGCCCTGCCTCAAAAGTGTTTAGTAATGAGGTCTTGTTGAGTTAGATCGTGGCGCGGTCACAATATATTATTGATGCTGTGCAAATTCATCGTCCCCAAAAATACGAGCCGGCTCAAGAACAGGCTCCGGAGAGGAAGTCCATACGGGGTGGGCTTGGCATATCTCTCGGGATGATCTTTTTAACAGTATGGGCGATTATCCGTTACACCTCCTCCAGTGTGCGGAATAAAGATCTCGGCAATTTGTTCCAATGGCCTTTGGACTATTCCATTTATTACTGGGCTGTCCAGCACGTGTCCGAGGGGCACAATTTGTATGGCAAGAACTATATTTTTAACTTGCCGTTTACTTATCCGCCCTTCGCGGCCGTTCTATTAACGCCAATGACGTTGTTTGATCGCAAAACGCTGGCTGTGTATTGGCAGATAGGCTCCCTGCTTGTCTTTTTTGCGGTGATCGTAGGGATTTTGAGACAGCGTGGCTATAAATGGTCATTTTCGCTCATTATCGTTTCCCTAACCACGGTATTTGCTTCGTTTAATCTCTCCCCAGTTCATGGCACCTTCCTCTTCGGCCAGATCAATATTTACTTGATGGGCCTGGTGTCACTGGATTTTCTTCGTCGTAGAACGAGTTTCGGACGTGGAATAGGAACTAGCTTAGCCGCAGGTATAAAACTTACCCCCGCGTTCTCAATGCTCGTTTTTATTCTGGAGCGACGGTGGACAGCGTTAGTCATTACTGTCGTCGTTTTTGCTACAACGGTCGTTCTTGGGTGCGTCATCATTCCGGACGGAGCGAGGTATTGGACACATTACATGTTCAATACGGAGCGGATCGGTGTCCAAAGTAATCCGGGGGCTCAGTCACTTCGAGGTGTGCTGTATCGGCTGAATATTGACAATCAAGTAACGGTATGGATCGCGCTGTCGATCGTTATTGTCCTGGTATTCTGCATCGCGGCCTATGGTGCCATTAAGCGCGGCAACTTAGCGATGGCTATGTGCCTTTCGGGAATAACTGCACCAATTATTGCTCCATTTTCATGGTTCCACCATTGGGTTTTCCTCGTTCCCCTAGCAGTCTTGCTTATCGACGCTATTATGCGCGGTCTCACGGCGCCGATCGGGTTGATTCAGAACCAGCGTGTGCGGTGGTCATTGGACCAGGTGGCGGGGTTGTGTGCTGTTGCTCTCGTCAGCGTGATGTACATCCCGTTTGTCAGTCAGTACAGCGTGCCAGCTTTCAAGCACTTTCAGCAGAATAAGTCCTCGGACCCGGCGATTATCCGTGGAAGTTTTGTGTACACCGGTATCGCTATTCTCGTTGTCGTTGCATTGTGGTACTCGGTCGTCCTGGTTATCGACGCGATCCGCGGCCGCGATGAGCAGGCAGCGTCGCCAGAAAACACGTGGTTCGGCGACGGATCGGGCAGGAACGAAAAGGAGCCCCTGGTCATGGTGTCCCGGGGGCAAAGTGACTTCAGAGAGCATGAAGCCTGGGTCTATTACGGCCCGGATATCAAGTGATGCTCACGGATATACGCGATGTTTATGTTCGCGCGCTAGCGGCGAGATGACGAAAAGAACCTGCGGCCGCGGACGCCCGCGATGATCATCATGATCCCGAAAGCAGCGAGCATGATGCCCATCAAGATGGTCAGGCTGTAGAGGCTCGTCAGGGGAGCGATAATAAAGATGACGCCCAAGACGATGGACAGGATGCCGCTCCACGTCAGATAGCTGGAGGATCCGGACATCCGGGAGATCACTCGGCCGGTGCTAAACGTCGTGAGCCCTTGAGCTAAAGCCATAAAGCCGATGGCGATCACGATGACCGCGCCAAAACTCTGCGGTGAGATCAGGGCGCCGATGCCGGCGAGTACGAGGAGGATGCCGAAGAAAGCGCCGATTCCGGGGAGGACGGGGATGGATTTGGTGGTGAGACCGAACCAGACCAGCGCGCCACCCGCCAATATGGAGAAGATCCCCGCGGCCCATGCAAAGACGCTAATTCCAGCGTGAGGCCAGATCGCTACGACGAGGCCGACGACGGTGGCTAGTCCTCCTACCGCTGCCAGCCATCCAGATCCTTTGGAGGCAACGCCAGCGATAGGGCTTTCGCCCATTAATGACCCGAGCCCACTAAAGCCAGGGTTATTTCCAAACGCGGAGGCATACCCTGAGGAAAATCCCCCGGCGCGGCTGTAACCAGCTGAGGACCGGTCGTCGTTACTAGCCGACGTACCGCCGTCGGCTCGTCGGCCATCGGCACCGTAGACGGCGTCAGGCTCGAAAGGATCGTCGGGAGTTCCATTTCCTTTCTTGTTGTTATCGCCGGGTGTTGATGAATTATTAGTCATGATTCTCCATTTCCGTATTACTGTTGTTCCCATTTTTATTATTCCCGTGTCCGCGAATTCCTGTAAGGAAGGTAATTAATCGGCGGAGTCCATCGGGTGATAAGCACCGACGAGATGGGTATCGACGATTCCCAATGCTTCCATAAGTGCAAACATTGTGGTCGGTCCGACGAAAGAAAAACCCTTCTTCTTCAACGTCTTCCATTACAGTATCACCGCATTCCTCAGGGAACATAGGATAGTTGTCATCATCCTC
>NZ_QFRA01000037.1 GCF_003243515.1 Corynebacterium kroppenstedtii | reverse complement strand
TTTCGGCCATTTTTCGCCCATATACCCCCACAGTTTTCACCACCGACCCTGATATACCCCCGCAGTTTTCCGCCACGCGGACACACTTTTGTCGTAAAAACCGTCACCAGCCAGTATCGCCAGGTTTTCCGTCCACAACCCCAGAAAGAACACGGGCGCAAGAAACAGCCCAAAAGAAACCTAACGCCCATGTCAGAGGGCTACACAGCTCCCACAACGAGGGGCACATAACACGCAATCGGGAACATTAACGCGGGCCAGAGCACATAACGAATGAAAGCGGCGCACATGCGACGCCACCATTTACTCCCCTCACCGCTACCAACAAAGGACCCGACATGCTCCCCACCGCTTCATCACCCGCCGCCTCATCACCCACCATCTCTTCATCGATCACCTCACCAAGCACCGGCAAAACTCCCACGTCATTCGTCGGAAAGTAATGGCTGTAGCAACCGCCGTGGCAATCGTCGGTACCCTGGCTGCCTGCGGAAATGACGACGCTGATTCCGAGCGCAGCACGATCACCAAGACCAAAACGACCGACCAAACCACGACGAAGACGGCCACCACAACCACTCGCACAACCACGCCCACGTACGACGACGAAACGACGACCGAGGAATACACACCTCGGCAGACGTACACCACACAACAAGCACCAGCGCAAACGCAGAACACGGGCAATTACGACGATGAAGACGCGGACGAGGACGTCCCTAACGCTGGCGTGGACGGCCCTAAGTTGGAGTGGAGGACTCTCGGCCCATTCGGCTCCGGCATGGGCTGTGAACAGCACCGCGACCACCAACCGATCCAATCAACCGCGTGCTACCGCGGAAATGACGGCAACTTCTACTACCAAGCCGTGGTCCAAGCTCCGCGATAAAAAATCCTCTTCCCATGTCCGCACCACCCTGTACGATGAAAGTGAATCGCATGGTCTCAAGGAAGGTTCACATGTCACCGCAGGTCACACCGTCGAAAATTAACGTCGAAGCCCTCACCGGCTCCAAAGCCAACATCGAGCAGGCATACAACGAGCTTAAGGCTAAGAACCTCGCGCTGGACCTGACCCGCGGCAAGCCTTCTTCTGAACAACTGGACTTTGGCGATGAACTGCTCGGCCTTCCCGGCGCGGGCAACTACACCGCCGACGACGGCACCGATTGCCGCAACTACGGTGGTCTGCGGGGCATCGTCGATATTCGGAAAATCTACGCTGACCTGCTGGGAATCCCCGTCGACAACATCATTGCGGGGGACGCGTCCAGCCTGAACATCATGCACGATCTGATCGTGTGGGCGTACATCTTTGGCACTCAAGATTCGCCGCGGCCGTGGAAAGACGAAGACATCGTCAAGTGGATCTGCCCGGTCCCGGGATATGACCGCCACTTCTCCATTACCGAGCACCTCGGGTTCGAGATGATCAATGTGCCGATGACGGATGAGGGGCCGGACCTTGACGCCGTTGCCGAACTTCTCAAAGACCCGCAGGTCAAGGGCATGTGGACGGTGCCCGTTTTCGGCAACCCGACGGGCATTAGCTACTCGCGGGAAACGTGCGAAAAGCTCGCCGCACTCGATGCGGCCGCACCCGATTTCCGCATCGTGTGGGACAACGCCTACGCCGTCCACACACTCACCGACGACTTCCCCAAGCCCATCAACGTTCTGGAGCTCGCCGAGAAAGCCGGGCACCCGAACCGTTTCTGGTTCATGACGTCCACGTCCAAAATCACCTTCGCCGGGTCGGGCGTGAGCTTCTTCGCCTCGTCGGCAAGCAACCTGGACTGGTACGCCAGCCACGCTGGGATCCGCGGCATCGGGCCGAACAAGATCAACCAGCTGGCCCACGCGAAATACTTCCACGATGCCGAGGGCGTCAAGGCCATCATGCGGAAGCACTCCGCGTCGCTCGCACCGAAATTCGCCGCCGTCGACAAGGTGCTCCACGAACGGCTCGACGACTACAACGTTGCCACATGGACAGAGCCCAAGGGCGGGTACTTCATCAGCCTCGACGTGCCCGACGGCACCGCGTCGCGCGTCGTTGAGCTAGCCAAAGAGGCAGGTATTAAGCTCACCGAAGCTGGATCCAGCTTCCCGCTGCACAAGGACCCCGATGACCGCAACATCCGGCTCGCGCCTTCGCTGCCTCCCATTGAGCAGGTGGAAGAAGCCATGGACGGCGTGGCCACTTGTGTCCTCCTCGCCGCAGCGGAAGCCGCCGAGAAGTAGCCGACCCCGATCCCGACAACCGAGGTGAGCGCCCACCACGCCCATGAACCTACTGGAAGCACAAACCTGGTTGGAATCCATCCTGCCTGGCGAAACGCACTGGACCAGCATCAAAGCCAGCCCAGATAGCCCACCGTTTACCGTGACCTCCCTCCTCATTAACGACGACGGAACGGCCGAACCCGTTGATCCGGCGAACAATAATGAGGAGCAGCCGCGCGGTCGGCACGCCAAAGTGACCGATGACCTTCGGCAAACCCTCGCCTGCACCGCAGATGCGGCGCAGTACTCCACCGGGCTGACCAGCCCAGACGGAATGGACGTGCGCGCTGAGCTGCTTGCGGTGGGCCTGGCCAGACCGGGCGAAATGGGGCAACTGGTTGCTGCAGCGGCCACAATGCTCAGCGAAGAAGGATCCGGGCGGCTGGCCCAACCAGGAACGTTCCTGCCAGGGCTGGGGGCCATGGTCAACCCCGCGTTCACAACAAAACACGGGCTGCTGGTCGTCCCCTACATTTGGCCCAAAGGGGTTCCCACCGTGACGGAGCACCCCGACCTCACCACCGCCGACGGCCAACCCGTTAACCCCACGCACCCGGGACGTATGACGTTGATCGCCCAGATCATCATGCTCACCGAACAGGAATTCCTCCACGGCATGACCCACGGGATTGACTCACTGCAGACTCGGCTGGCCGAAGGAGGAGCAGACCTCCGCGACCTCCGTCGTGCAAGTGTCATATAACCGCGGGCGTACGACGTCGGGCACGTATAACGTCGGGCCTGATATAACTCCAGCTCAGGGGCATAAAAATGCTAAGCCCACTGTGTGTCCTACCCGGGCGGTAGCATACACACGTGGCTCTTTACAGGAAGTACCGTCCCGCAACATTCGCCGACGTCGTCGGCCAAGAACACGTCACCGTGCCGCTTAGCCGGGCACTCGACGCCGGACGCATCAATCATGCGTACCTGTTCTCCGGTCCCCGCGGCTGCGGTAAAACCTCCTCTGCCCGCATCCTCGCACGCTCACTCAACTGCGTGCATGGGCCCACATCGACACCCTGTGGGCAATGCGAATCCTGTCGAGCGCTCGCCCCCGGTGGCCCCGGCTCCCTCGACGTCACCGAACTCGACGCAGCCAGCCACCGCGGCGTCGAAGACATGCGAGACCTCCGCGACCGAGCCATCTACGCACCCGCTGAATCCCGGTACCGCGTGTTCATCATCGACGAAGCCCACATGATCACCAAAGAAGGCTTCAACGCGCTACTCAAAATCGTCGAAGAACCACCCGAACACCTCGTGTTCATCTTCGCGACCACCGAACCCGAAAAAGTCCTGACCACCATCAAATCCAGGACACACCAATACCCGTTCCGGCTCCTCGCGCCCAACGACATGCGCGGACTCCTGGAACACATCTGCCACGAAGAAAAAGTCCAGGTCGAAGACTCCGTCTACCCCCTAGTCATCCGCGCCGGCGGCGGATCCCCTCGCGACTCACTCTCCGTCCTCGACCAACTCCTCGCCGGGGCCGACGACAACGGCATCACCTACGCCCACGCCGCTGGAGTCCTCGGGATCACCGACAGCGCACTCATCGACGCCGCAGTCGAATCCGTGGCCAACAACGACCCGGCCGGGCTCTTCACTACGATTAATAACGTTCTCGACGCCGGGCACGACCCGCGGCGCTTCGCCACGGACCTCGTTGACCGCTTCCGCGACCTACTTGTCCTCCAATCCATACCCGACGCATTCGACCAAGGACTTGTCGACGCGCCCCTTGACCAGCGCGAAACCCTCGCCGACGAAGCACAATCACTCGGGCCCGCCACACTCACGCGATGCGCGGCCGTCGTTAGTGATGGGTTGAACGAACTAAAAGGCGCCACATCCCCGCGACTGCTCCTCGAGATCATGTGCGCGCGGATGGTCATGCCCGGCGCGGCCGACGGCATAGAAGCACTGTCACAACGCGTCGAAGCGTTAGAGAGTAGCCAACCGGCGGTCAGCCGTTCTACCAGCGACAAGGATCATCGGGTTGGGAGCACGAGTTCTTCTGCTGCTGAGGGCGGTACTCGAGCTGCTGATAACGGTGCTGCTGATAGTGGTGCCCCAGGATCTGATGCGAACGCGACTCCACCCCGCGCCAAAGGTGGTGGGCGGATCATCTGGCCTCGCAAGAATAAGAAAACTGAGACTCCGACGCCACAGCCCTCACCGTCCTCGGAAGCGAACACCGCAATGCCACAGGAAGCCGAGGGCACGAAGCGTCAAGACGCTGAGAATGTGAAGTCCCAGGAGGCCCCAAGCTCTTCGCCAGGCGCACCTGAAAAAACGGCATCATCGCAGAATGAAGCTGCGAGGCCGTCGCAGGATGAGGCTGCAGCATTGTCGCAAGCTGAAGCTGCGCCATCACAAGAGTCTGTGGATCCGCGGACGATGGATCGGGAAACGCTCTCTAAATACTTACGTGAGCAGGCGCTACAACAAGAGAGAGAAACCCGCGCCCGCGAAGCCGAAGAGCGCATGCACAGGATCGAAGAGAAAGAAGGCCCCGCCGTCGTACTCCCCGAGAGCGAACGTTCCGCCGACGCTAGTGAAAATTCCCAGGCCAGTGCAGGTCCCGCGGCTAATGGCCACGAGGATCAGCCCAGCGATACCGAAAGCAACCAGCATGACCAACACGCTGATGCTGGAGCGGAAACGGATCAGGCCGACCGCAACACCACAGATCACGAAACCGGCCTCACGGCGGATGGACTCCGGCCACAATGGACACAGATCAAGCAGGCCGTCGGCACGCGAAGCAAAGTCGCACAAGTCATGGTCAGCGAAGCTGTCATTCTTGGTGTCTTCCACAACCACGTTGTCCTTGGCCACCACACCGGGGCGCTCGCGCAAAGGCTCAATGACCAGCACATCAACACGTCCATAGTGGACGCAATCACAGACGCCACCGGGCAAACAGTCACCGTTGAAGCCGTCATCGGTACCGACGAGGCCGCCCTCCAACGATGGAAGGACGCTCACCCAGACCACCCTCGCTCAGCGGTAGCAGATAACTCCGCTGCTACCGCCACCACCGACACCGAAACCAGCGACGCCAACACCAACGACGCCACTGCGACCAGCGCCAACGCCGACAGCGGAAACGACTCCGCGACTGGCGATCTCGAGGGGACCACGTCACCCGCGTCGCCGGCCTCGCCTACATCCATACTGTCAGATTCTGCTCGCACCGCATTAACAGCAGCCGCAGCATGGAAAAAAGCGCAAGAACAACAGCAGTCGAACGCCAACGAGACCAGCCAACTGCAGGGCGACGGGCATGCCCACCCACGACACGACGCCACACCGCAATCACGGAACGGCCAGTCCCGCCCAACGCACACGCCACCAGCGAGAAGACAAGCGGGCTCACCGCAAGAATTCAGTGACGGATCGCCACTGCCACCCGAACCCGACGATCCCGATGGCTATGGCCCACCACCCGACGACTATTACCCTGCGCCGGACAATACGTCCGCTGGCACCAACGGCCCTGGCACCACCGAAACCACCGGTGATCCCGCCAACGCCAGGGGCAACTCCGACACAGGTGGTTCCAACACGGGCGTAGCCACTGCCGAAAGCCAATCGTCGGCAAGCACCGAATACACGCAAGAAGAAGCCGAAAAAGAAATGGTCAACGCCACGCGCGACGACCCCAACTACGACCATCGCTCGGCTAAAGACATAGCCATGGAGCTCCTCATTAAGGAACTCGGCGCGCAACCGCTCTAGGCCCTCCTTTAGCGGTGACGCCAGCCGGAAACCCCTCACGCCAACGGGAACCCCACCCCTCCAGGGAGCCATGGCCAGCCACAACCACCCGCGTCGCACATATTCGTTACACTGAACCGCGACAATGACACACCGACACGACGATCATTAACGACAAAGAAGACAACAATGGCAGAACCCGACTTCAACGAAATCATGGCCCAAGCACAGCAAATGCAGGAAGAACTGCAGCGCGTGCAAGGTGAAATCGCACAATCCGAAATCAGCGGCAGCGCAGGCAACGGCCTGGTCAAGGTCACCATGAAGGGCACCGGCGAGGTCACCAACGTCACCATCGACAAATCCGTCGTCGACCCCGATGACGTCGACACCCTCCAGGACCTCGTCCTCGGAGCGCTCCAGGACGCCAACACCGCGCTGCAGTCGTACGCGCAGGAAAAGATGGGCCCGTTCTCCCAGGCACTCGGCTAAAACATTCGGCACCTAAACATCTGGCGCCTAAACGATTGGGCGCTTAAAACACTCGGGCCTTAACAAAAACCTAGCCACCCGTCACCCTCACGCACCCCACCCACGAAATCAGGACGTCGTTGTTCGAAGGACCACTCCAAGACCTCATCGATGAGTTCTCACGCCTACCCGGAATCGGCCCCAAAAGCGCCCAACGCATAGCGTTTCATCTGCTCCACACCGACCCCGACGACATCGACCGACTCCGGGCAGCGCTCACCTCCGTCCGCGACGGCATCACTTTCTGCCGCATCTGCGGAAACATCTCCCGCAACGACGTCTGCCGCATCTGCGCCGACCCCAACCGCGACGCCACCACCATCTGCGTCATCGAAGAACCCAAAGACATCGAAGTCATCGAGGCCACCGGCGAATACCAAGGGCGCTACCACGTGCTCGGCGGCGCGCTCAACCCCCTCGCCAATATCGGCCCCAAAGACCTCTCCATCACACAGCTCCTCCAGCGCATCGCCGGCGTACTGCCCGACCGCGAAACCGCCGACTCCACACCCGACGAACCACGGTACGAAGACGCCCCCACCATCAAAGAAGTCATCATCGCCACCGACCCCAACACCGAAGGCGAAGCGACCAGCTCTTACCTCGCGCGGCTTCTCAAAGACTTCCCCGACCTCACTACCTCGCGGCTCGCGTCCGGCATGCCCATCGGTGGAGATCTCGAGTACGTCGACGAACTCACACTCTCACGCGCACTAGCCGGACGGCTCCCCCTTTAACACCACCAGGCCACTGCACCCCACCAGCGCTGGCGAAAATCCGCCAAGACATGCGAAAACAATGACACCATGTTAGAACTGGGGTATGTCTTCTGATAAAGCCCGCTGGGGCCTGACCACCCTGTACACCGTCGCCGGATTCGGACACTTCGTCACACCCAAACCTTTCGAAGAGATCGTCCCCACCTACGCCCCCGGCACAGCACGGTTCTGGAGCTACCTGTCCGGCGCTGGCGAACTCGGCACCGCCACACTCCTCGCCGCACCCAATAACAAAGCCAACAAATATGGTGGCCTTATTTCCGCAGCTCTGCTTCTCGCTGTATGGCCGGGCAATTTCGAGTCCGTCCGCCAACGCCTCGATCGGCCGTGGACGGAGCAGATCGGATGGATAGCGCGCCTCCCGCTGCAACTTCCCATGATCCACGCGTCGTGGAAGATCTGGAAAGAAACAACGGACTGACCAGCCCTTCTGATAAACCCAGTCAAACCGTGTAAGACTGTGGTATGAGCACCTTTGCATTAGAAAATCCGAGTACAGGCAAGACAGAAGACCAATTTAACCGCATCGACGACGCTGACCGCGACAAGATCCTCGACCAATCCACCGAGGCTTACAAGCAGTGGAAAGAAACCTCCCTTGAAGAGCGCGTCAACGTCCTCAACAAAGTAGCTGACCTCTACGAAGAACGCTCCGATGAGCTCGCCAGCTACATCGGCCGAGAAATGGGCAAGCTCACGCGGTGGGCCCGGGGCGAAATCCAAATCGTCGTCAATATTTACCGTTGGTACGCCGAGCACGCCTACGAGCTCATGCAGGACACCGAGCTCCCCCGCCAGGGCGCGATCCGCACCTTCGTACGGCACGACCCGATGGGCCCGATCCTGGGTATTATGCCGTGGAATTTCCCCTACTACCAGGTTGCACGGTGGGCTGCACCGAACCTCCTGCTAGGAAACTCCCTCGTGCTCAAGCACGCATCCATCTGCCCGCTATCCTCCCAGGCATGCCAGGACCTGCTCGAAGAGGCCGGCCTGCCCAAGGGCGTGTTCATCAACATGTACGCCTCCGGTTCGCAAATGGACGCCTTCGTCGCCGACAAGCGCATTAAGGGCGTATCGCTCACCGGTTCCGAAGCGGCCGGTGCAGCCGTCGCCAAGACCGCTGGCGAGAACTACAAGAAGTCGCTGCTCGAATTGGGCGGTAACGACCCATTCATCGTTCTTGACGACGACAACCTCGACGACGTCCTGGACAACTTCGTGAAGATCCGCATGTACAACACTGGCCAGGCGTGCAACGCTCCGAAGCGCCTGATCGTCATGGAATCCTTCTACGACAAAGTTGTCTCCGGCTTGGAAGAGCGCATCAGCAAGATGACCGTTGGCCCGTGGGATGACGAGAAGGCCGACATTGGCCCGCTGTCCTCCATCGACGCCCGCGACGGCATTGTCGAACGCCTGGACAAGGCCGCTAAGGAAGGCAAGGCCACCATCAAGGTGGGTGGGCACGCGCTGGATCGTGATGGCGCCTACATGGAGCCCACCCTTCTTACCGACGTTGACCCCGCGTCGGACGTCGGATGCAACGAAATCTTCGGGCCGGTTGCGATTGTGTACCCGGCGAAGGATGCCGACGAGGCTGTTCACATCGCGAATGATTACTCCGACTACGGTCTGTCCGGCTCCGTGTGGGGCTCTGACCTAGACAAGGCTTGGAAAGTGGCCAGCCAGTTGAAGGACGGCATGACGTTCGTGAACGAATCATCCGTCACCGAGGCAGGGCTGCCCTTCGGCGGTGTTGGCCGCTCCGGATACGGCCGTGAGATGGAACGGTGGGGTGTTAAGGAATTCGCTAACGAGCACCTCTTCCGGATCAGCGAAGGCCCGAACGGTGGAGGACTTTCCCCGGCAATGTAGTTGCTGGCGAGGAGGGGCTCTGGGCGTATGAACTCTAGCCCCACTTCGGGGCCAGAGGGACCCAGGCGTCGACCTTCTCATACAGCTCCCGTGAGGTATCCGCAATAATGAGGGACTCCAGGTACGCAGAGCTCAAGAAACCCTCCGCCACCATGTGTTTAATGGCGCTGATTAGCGGATCCCAATAACCGTTCACATTGAGCAGCGCCACAGCGTGCTGCGTGTAGCCCAGTTGCTGCTGGGTCCACGCGTCAAAGAGCTCGTCGACAGTGCCGGCACCTCCAGGGAGTCCGACGACGATATCGGCTAATTCCCCCATCCGCGTTTTACGGGCAGACATCGTGGGCACGAGTTCTAAGCGCGTTAAACGGTCGTGGGCGATTTCCCCACCCGCCGGAGTGGGCACCGTCCCATCTGCCCGCGGAATAACATAGGACCGTCCGCCCTGGTTAAACCCATTAGGGCCATCCACACCGGCCAGCAAATATGGGATGACGCCGATACACAACGTCCCATCCCCAGCGGCGGCATCCCCCACAACTCCCATGAGGCCCGCGCGCCCGCCACCATAAACAACGTGGTCATTGTGCGCGCCGATGGAATGCACCAGCGACTCCACGGCCTCCCGATAGACCGGATTGTTCCCCAACGCCGAACCGGTGAACAGGAGAAACCCGCGCCCATATAACTGCGGTACCACTTCACGCGTCAGAGGCGCGATAGGTTCGCGTTCGGTTTTAATATCCTCGCTGGTAAACCAGTGCGCCGCGTCGATCTCAGCATGCGGGGTTACGTTATGCGCGTCGTTATTGTCATTATTGCCGACGTCGGTGTCGTCACCATCGTTATCGTCGTCGGCACTATTACTCCACCGCAGCGAGTCGCCGAGCGTAAAAACGTCGGCAAGTAGTTGTGTGTTGGCCTCATTGGCAGCGTTTGTTCGGAACGTGCCGACGAAGGTCAAATCTTCTGTTCCAACGCGGAGATTTAGTTCTTCATCGAGTTCGCGAATGAGCGTTTGATCTGGGGTTTCGCCCGGCTCGGGCTTGCCGCCGGGGAACATAAATGCGGTTGTGCCTTTCTTGCGGACGAGTAAGAACTGGCCGTCACGATTCCGGATGATTGCGGCGCTCACGCGAATGATTGGCATAGGCTGCGAGTCTAACAAAGGGGTGGGGCGGAGGACCAGCTTCTAGCTCGGCACTAATCAGTTTTCAATAAGAGATTCTGTGATTCCTTTTCCAGCAATTTTCGATATACGATGAATTTCGTTAAGATCGGAGTTGAGTAACGCGCGGAGTGTATCCGCAGCGTCGATAAACGCACAGGAAGGTTGCGCACTATGACTGCTGAGCACGTCATTCACGAGAATCACACCCACGGGCATGGTCCGGGTTGCGGGCACGTCGCCATCCCCCACGGTGACCACGTCGACTACGTACACGACGGTCACCTCCACCACAAGCATGAAGACCACTGGGATGAGTGTGGCCATCTGACCTGTAGCTAAAACGGCTGCATGAGGTAACGCACGGTAAAACAACAAGAAAGGAGCGCCGCACCTTGCTCCCCAGCAGGTACGGCGCTCCTTTTGTCCCATTGCTCCCTCAAGGATCGAGATGAATCACCAAACTTTCAGATCGCGAAAAGCGTGAGCCGCTTTTCTGTGTTTACGTTCTCTGTTCCGCTTACAAGAGACAAGCTACGAAGCGCACCTGAACAAACAACAAAACAAACCTGTGGAATCACTGTAAAAATCGCCGCTTTCTTGATAACGCCGACCTCCCGTCGCCAGGGTCAACTACTCCACCACCCACCTTGCGTTACCCCGCCGTAACACAAGCTCAGAAAAGCAACGCTTCCGCAACATGGCAGCAACGGGACAGAGAGAAAGCGCACCTACCGTCTCACTATGACTGCAACACTTGAGACCACTACACAGCCGTCGACCCATTTGAAGCAGGGTTCTTTCAACTGGGTTGTCCTGGCTGGACTCGGCGTATCGTTCGTCATTTCAGGGGACTTCGCCGGCTGGCAGTTCGGGCTCGGCTCCGGCGGCTGGGGCGGCCTTTTCTGCGCTCTCCTTATCGTTGCGGTTCTGTACATGGGCATGTGCCTGGCCCTCGCGGAACTCTCGGCCGCTCTCCCCTCGGCGGGCGGCGGCCACCTGTTTGCGCAGGTAGCAGTGGGTGATTTCGCCGGTTTCATGACGGCGATCGCTATTCTGTTGGAGTACGTGTTGGCCTCCGCGGCCATCGCGACCTTCATCAGCAGTTATGTCGAATCCCTCCATATCCCGGGTGTTCCCGCAGGATGACCCATTTATCCCTTCTGCTACATCGCGGTGGTGGTTGTCCACCTGGCAGGCACCGGCGAGGCCCTCAAAGCGATGTGCGTCGTCACCATCATTGCCGTCGCTGCACTGGTGCTGTACACCGTGGTGATGGCCCCGCACGTGCATATCAGCGCCTTCACCGATGGCTGGTCAGGGTCCTCATCTCACGCTACATCCGGTACGTCAGACCGAATTTCTCTTTTCGACGGTGGCCTCGCGGGAATTTGGGCGGCTATTCCGTTCGCCATGTGGTTCTTCCTGGCCATCGAAGGCGTTCCGATGGCTGCCGAAGAGGCGAAGGACCCGGCGCGATCGGTTCCGAAGGCGATCGTCGTCGCAATGATGATCTTGCCGGTGGCGGCTATCACGATGATGGTGGTGGGGCCGGGCGCCGCGAGCACTGGCGTCGTGGCGGAGTCGGGCAACCCGCTGGTAGCCGCCCTTGAGCGCGTCGGTGCGAACCACGCCGTTGTGGTGGCCATCAATTACGCCGCCTTGTTGGGCCTGGTGGCGTCGTTCTTTTCGATAACTTATGGCTATTCGCGGCTGACGTTTTCGCTATCCCGTGCTGGCTTACTTCCCGCTTTCTTATCGACGACGAACCGCCGTGGCGCGCCGACGTGGGCGTTGATTGTCCCCGCGTGCGTGGGTTTTACGTTGACGTTGGTGGCGGATGGTGACGCCCTAATGTCTGTTGCCGTGTTTGGTGCCGTGGTGTCGTACGCGCTGATGATGGTGGCGCATATTGTGTTGCGAGTGCGGCGAGCGGTGCTGCCGCGGCCTTACCGGACGCCTGGTGGCGTCGTGACCTCGGGTGTTGCATTGGTGCTGTCGCTGGGTGCGGTCGTGGCTACGTTCATGAATGCGCCAGTGCTTGCCGGGTGCGCATTGGGCGTGATGGCCTTGGCGGCCGTCGGGTATGCGGTGTGGGGCCGGAATACGTCGCCGGTGATATTGCGCAGGAACGCGCTGCGCGGAAACGTGCTAGACGGGAACGCGCCGAGCAGAACTTGAAGGCCCGCGATCTACCAGCGCCTTCCCAGGACCCACGCAACCTGGCACCCCCCATCCCCACCCCGCGCACAACCACCGCGCTCCAGGCCGAGGAGGTCCGCTAATGTTTTCCCAACACCTAGCTGGACACACCTATTCATTTGCTTCCTTAACGGAGGTGATGGCGAAGGCGTCGCCTATCCGCTCGGGCGACCAACTGGCCGGATGCGCCGCCAATTCCGCGGCCGAGCGCGTCGCCGCGGCAATGGTGCTGGCAGACGTGGAACTCAGCGAGTTCCTCCGTCGCCCGCTCATCGAAGATGCTGTCACAGACCTCATCCACCGTACGCACGACTCCGACGCGTTCCGCCCGCTCGCGCACATGACCGTGGGCGCATTCCGCGAATACCTCCTGGAACAGGCCTATCGCGGCGCCGACATCTCCTCCTTGGCGTGGGGTTTGACACCAGAGATGGCCGCCGCGGTCTCCAAACTGATGAGCAATGGCGAGCTGATCGCGGTCTCCGCCGCGTTAAGCGTAATCACGAAATTCCGCACAACCCTGAGTTTACCTGGTCGTTTGTCGTCGCGGCTGCAACCCAACCACCCCACCGACGACCCCGCGGGTGTCGCGGCCAGCGTCCTCGACGGGCTGTTGTTCGGGTGCGGTGACGCGGTGTTGGGCATTAACCCGGCCGGCGATTCCCCCGAAGAGGTCCGTGACCTGCTACTTCTGCTCGACGAGGTGCGGCGTCGGTACTCCATCCCCATGCAGTCGAGCGTGCTCACACATATCTCGACGACGATTGACCTCATGGGGGCCGGCGCGCCCGTGGACCTACCGTTCCAATCCATTGCGGGGACTGAGGGAGCGCTGCGGCCCTTCGGGGTGTCGCTCGACATGCTGGCCGAAGCAGAGCAGGCCGCGAACGAATTGCGCCGAGGAACCGTCGGCACGAATGCTTTGTATTTTGAGACCGGTCAGGGATCGTGCCTGTCGGCGGGCGCGAATATCGGCGTCGATGGGCCGGTTGACCAGCAAACTTTGGAGGCGCGCGCGTACGGGGTGGCGCGTGCGTATCGGCCGCTGTTGGTCAATACGGTGGTGGGGTTCATCGGGCCCGAATACCTATACGACGGTAAGCAAATTATCCGGGCGGGTTTGGAGGACAACTTCTGCGGCCGACTTTTGGGCATTCAAATGGGGTGCGACGTGTGCTACACCAACCATGCCGAAACGGATAGCGACGATATGGACACGCTCCTGCACCTTCTGGCCGCGGCGAACACCGGTTTCGTCATCGCCGTTCCGGGTGCCGACGACATCATGCTGGGCTATCAGTCCCTGTCCTTCCATGACATCGCGCAGGTGCGCGCCACCATGGGTAAACGACCGGCGCCCGAATTCGAAGAGTGGTTGCACACAACCGGGGTCACGGATCAAGGCGGGTTGCTTGCCGACGAGGGACCTGCGCCTGCGCTCTCGCCCGACCATGCCATGGAATTGGGGTGGACATCATGACGGGGCAGCTCGACGCGTGGGCGAGAGTCCGTGATCTCACCCCGGCGCGGATCGGGTTAGGGAGACACGGAGCGGCCCAACCGACCTCATCGAAGCTATCGTTCGCAGCAGCTCACGCGGCCGCACGCGACGCTGTTCATTCAGGTGATGCGGGTGGCTCGAGTGAAGCGGGTCATTGTGGCACCGAGAGCGGACTTTCCTTCCTTGCCGACGCGCCGCTCATGCGGTCACGCGCCGAGAATCGCTCCGAGTATTTGCGGCGCCCTGAGCTGGGACGACTCCCCAACGATGCAGACCTCAAGGACCTGCCTGTTCGTGAGGCCGGATGGGATGTGGGGATAGTCATGGCGGATGGCCTCTCCCCCGATGCCTTGTCCTACCACGGAAAGGCTACGGAAGAGGCGTTGCGAGACACACTTCACCGCATCTGCCCGGAGCTCTCCATTGCCCCCACCGTCAGAGCGGACCAAGCGCGGGTCGCGTTGGGCGATCACATTGCGCACGCCATGAACATGCGCGTCGTTGTTGTCATTATCGGCGAGCGACCGGGGCTTTCGGTGCCATATTCGCTGGGCATGTACATCACGTACAACACGTCACCAGGGACGACCGACGAGCGACGGAACTGCATTTCCAACATTCACCCGCCGGACGGACTGAGTTATAACCACGCAGCATTCACCGCGGCCGACCTCATCTCGAAAATGATGGAACTCGGGAAATCGGGTGCGACGTTGAAAGCTACGCGGCACGCTATTTCCAGCTAGAGAGCTTGCAACCCTACTCCGTCGGCATCGCTATATAGCGAACCTCCTGGTACTCCTCGATACCGGCGTTTCCACCTTCGCGGCCCAAGCCAGACTGCTTCACGCCACCGAACGGAGCTGCCGCGTTGGACAGCACGCCCACGTTCAAACCGGCCATTCCAGCCTCGAGGTCCTCAGAGAACCGCAGCGCGCGCTGGACATTCGTCGTAAATAAATAGGATGACAATCCGTATTCAGTATCGTTGGCTAACTCAAGTGCCTGGCTTTCCGTAGAGAATGTCGTAATCGGGGCGACTGGTCCGAAAATTTCCTCACCGAACACTCGCGCATCGGTTGAAACGGGGTACAGCACCGTCGGCTTGTAGAAATAGCCCTTGCCCTCAAGGGGCTCGCCGCCGCAGAGCACCTTCGCGCCCTTCTCTTTAGCATCATCAACTAAAGCGGCCACGTTATCCAGGGCTTTCTTCTCAATCAGAGGGCCACACGTCGTGCCCTTATCCAACCCATTTCCACACGTCAGGTCACTTATTGCCTCGGCCAGCTTCTTCGAGAACTCCTCGGCCACGGACTCATGCACGATAAACCGGTTCGCTGCCGTGCAGGCCTCCCCCATGTTCCGCATCTTTGCAGCCATCGCGCCCTCAACGGCCTTGTCCAGATCCGCGTCGTCAAAAACGACAAAGGGAGCGTTGCCACCCAGCTCCATCGAAGTGCGCAACACATTCTTCGAGGCAGCCTCGAGCAGGTGCTTACCGACGCCCGTCGAGCCGGTGAACGACATCTTGCGCAACCGCGAATCCTCCATGATCGGCTCCGACACTGACGACGCGGATTTCGACGGCACCACATTGACGACGCTATCCGGCACGCCGGCCTGACACAGCAACTCAATGAAGTACAGCGAGGTAAGAGGCGTCAGACGCGCGGGCTTCAACACGACGGTGCAGCCGGCAGCCAGCGCTGGGCCGATCTTGCGGGTGCCCATCGCGAGCGGGAAATTCCACGGTGTGATGAGGAAACATGGCCCGACAGGGCGGCGGGAAACCAGGAATCGTAGAGTACCCTCCGGGCTCGTGGAATATTGACCGCCGATGCGGTTCGCCTCTTCGGAGAACCAACGGAGGAACTCCCCACCATAAGTCACCTCACCGCGGGATTCCGCGAGAGGCTTCCCCATTTCCAGCGTCATCAACGTGGCTAATTCCTCAGAGTTCTCTTGAACCAGGTCAAACGCCTTTTTCAGAATTGAGCTGCGCTCACGGGACGACGTATGCGACCACTCGTATTGAACATCGGATGCCGCGTCAAGAGCTTTAATGGCATCATCGCCCGTCGCGCTAGCCACGGTTGCAATGACCTCACCGGTGGCAGGATTCTCAACTTCAAACGTCTCTGAGCTAGACGAATCAAGCCACTTTCCATTAATAAACAACTGGGTGGGAGTTTTCGCTATCAGCTCTTTCGGATCAATAGACACGACGACGCCTTTCAGATTGATTGTCACAGATCGGTTGATTGTCACACCTAGGGTTAACTGCCAGGATAATCCCCATTACACATTTTCGTCGGAAGAGCGGGTTAGCGGAGAAAATACTGCCCCACCGGAATCAGAGGAGGTATTATTACAATTATTGTCACTACGCCGGCACAGTGGAGATAAAAAATAATGGCAATACACGTCCATGCAACAGTTTAACCGGATGGAGAATGGTGGCTTGTCACCGTCCCTGAGTACGACATTTTCGGTCAGGTAAATCGACGTGAAGATGCGGAAGCCGTTGCAAAAGAAATCGCCGCTTTATGGTTTGATACCGAAGAAGAAAACATCGAAGTCACCCTCGACAACTAAAAGCACAAGGAGCGAACTCCCGTTTTCTCATCTTTTGCCATCGGCT
>NZ_QFRA01000036.1 GCF_003243515.1 Corynebacterium kroppenstedtii | reverse complement strand
GGGATCCCTCAGCCAGAGCTCATCGCTGCTCTGGTCTCATTCGTCGAAATGATCGGCGGCGCCATGATCTTTGTGGGGATCCTGGCACCCGCTGCCTCTGTTGTCCTCATCATGGACATGGTCGGTGCACTCTGGTTTGTTCATCTTTATCGAGGCTTCTTTGTCGCGAACGGCGGAGTCGAATTCGCTGCTCTCCTCGTCGTTACTCTTATTGTGATCGCCATTTTCGGTGCCGGCAGGGCTAGCTTCGATTACTTCTTCCAGCGACGATCCTGACGATTCTGGGCTGCTGCCGTGCGACGGTTGTTCCGGGGTAGCGGCCTTGAGGTGACGGTGTGGTCGGCATGATGAAGGGGAATTATGGAGTGCAGTGAGGTGCGTCAAGTACTATCAGCGCGCATAGACGGTGAACGGTCCCGCGCAACCTGGGACGACGACGTGATCGACGCCCACTTGGCGGAATGCGAAGACTGCCAAAACTGGTACACCCAGGCACTGACTCTCGGGCGCACCTTACGGGTGGTCCCCGCTGACGATTCCGAATCCATCCCCGATTTTTCCGAGTCCCTCGTCCAATCCGTACCGGAAGATCAACTGCCACACCGCCGGTCATGGCGAGTCATTTCCCTATCACTATCCCGGATCGCCCTCATCTTTTTAGGGCTCATTTATGTCGGTTGGGCCATCTATTTGCTGAGTCATTCGACGACGCTCACCGGCAGCCCGGTCCCGTCGGGTGGCGATTCCGATGGTGCAGTGTGGGATTCCCACGACTCCGACGTCGCATGTTTATTTATCGACGCCGCCGCCATGCGGTTGTCCCTGGGATTCTCGCTCTTTTGGTATGCGTGGCGTCCACGAATGACCGCCGGAATGATCCCCCTCTTCGGTGCCCTCTGGGCCTTTACCGCTGGTTTCGCCTCTCGGGACATTGTTCTCGGGCTTGCCACACCTCAGCAGCTGATGGGTCTCATTCTCTTCATCATAACTGTCCTTGTCATGGTGTGGTGCTGGTTTAGCCAGTTCGGGGTCAGCGCCGGCGACGTGACCGGCTCCCTGAAATCATTTAGCGCCCGGCCGGTCAAGTCCACGTTTTCCGATGCCAGGGAAACGGCCCGCCTCATTGATGAGGCCAATGACGACGTCCACCGTCAGGTGGGAAATCAGTAGGCCGGGAAACAGTGGCCTCGTTTATGCCGGGGTTCCTTCATCCCGGTGAGCGTGGCTTATTTCCAGCTCGGAAGCCACATATGGGCATCCCACTCCGGGCCGGACAAGGGCATGGCCACCATGAGCGGTAGGAAGTAAATAAACATCGCGACCACCGCACCCAGGTAGAGGCACGTCAGGATAGATCCGGTGTCATTGGTCCACAACGATTTCACGCGTGCCCAGCGGGACGACGAGGCAGCCCGCATCGCTACACTTCCCGACGCTCCTATCGCGCGCGGTCGAGCGCCCGACGAGCCCGGTTTTCCTGCGCCACCAGACTGTGCACCAGCCCGACGTCGGCTAGAAACCCCCGGTCGACGCCGTGACAGGTAGCCCCCAAGATGCTTGTCCAAAGCGCGGTTCTTCAAGCGCGAATCCGCAATGGACCACGAATACAGCTGCCCCAGGCACAGCGCGATGGCCATGATGAGGAAAGGGATCATGTTCGTCGCGTAGAAGAAATACATCTGACGGTCAACGTCGGTGAGCCACGGCAGGAAGCCGGCCGCATAGCCGACAACCGGCACAGCCCAGCGACGATCCTTACCCACAATCCAGCACCACGCGGCCCACGCGATGACCAGTACAGAAATCCACCAAATAATGGGCGTGCCGAAGAGTATCTGCGCGTAGTGGGTGCCGTCGTCATGAACGGAGTCGTAATAAATCATTGGCCGGGTAGAAGCCAACCAGGACCACGGCTTGGATTCCCACGGGTGATAATGCCCATTGGAATTGGTCAGTGTTGCATGGAACTGGAGTACTTGCTGCTGGTAATACAGCCAGTTACTCAACGGGGAGGGAACATGTTTCAGAATGCTTCCATCTTCAATAAGCCCCGATTCTTTAGCATGCCTGTACACACTGTTTTCGTCGGCAAACCAGGCACGCCACGAGAACATGTAGACCGCCAAGGGGAGAATAGCCAGCGACGCAATCGCGGGGAACGTATCTCTACGCAGCGTGCCCAGCACAGGGCGCTGTACACCGAAGCGGCGTCGTCGGGCTAAATCGGCCATGACCGACAGCAATCCGAAGAAGAAAATATAAAAGAGACCTGACCATTTCACTCCGGTCGCCAAACCAATGCTGATTCCGGCGGCGAATCGCCACCACCGATATCCCATGCGCGGCCCCCAGGGGGAATCAGAAATTCGGGCTTCGTGACGGACCTTTTTCATCCGCTCCTGCATCTGTTGTACGTCGCGCACCAACAGATATGCCGCCGCCACCACAAATATGCACTGGAAAACGTCCAGCATTGCCGTGCGTTGCGTAACCAGCAGAACGCCGTCGCAAATGGCAATAATGCCTGCCATGCAGGCGATCATGGTGGAGTCCGCCAAGCGCTTCACGGTGCCCATAATCAGCAGGATGATGATGACGCCGCAGGTCGCGGAGGCCGCCCGCCACCCGAACGCGTTGTAGCCAAAGAGCCACTCGGAAATCATTTCGATCTGTTTGCCCACGGGCGGGTGCACCACTAAGCCGTACGCGGGATTATCTTCAATCCCGCTGACAAAGGGGTTACTCCACGATCGCACCATTTGCCACGCTTGCGGTGCGTAGTGCTTTTCGTCGAAAACCGGGGCACCTTTATCCGTCGGGGAACTCAAACCGATGAACCGCGTTAAGAAGGCCAGAATGCCTATCACGATTTGGGCCCACCGGTAGGGCGAAATGAGAGGTGTCGGCGAAGAATTCCGGGCAGTCACGCAAATTAGTATGCCAGCCGTATGGGAAGCTAGACATATGAGTCAGGATAATTCGTCCTATCGCGGCGGGATCGTCGTCGCGGGAACGCCATTAGGCAATATTGACGACGCATCGCCACGGCTGCGTCATGCCCTTGCCACCGCGGATGTTGTCGCAGCAGAAGACACCCGCCGAGCACGCAACCTTGCCAATGCGTTGGGCATTGACATCTCCGGGCATCTGGTGTCGAATTTCGACCACAATGAATCCAGTCGCGTCGATGCTCTCATTAAAGAAGCCCAGCGCGGCAGAACTGTCCTCATCATTTCCGACGCCGGTATGCCTGTGATTTCCGACCCCGGGTTCCCCGTTGTGGAACGAGCCCACGACGAGGGCATCCACGTGGGCTGTGTTCCGGGCCCCTCGGCCGTGACCACCGCGCTGGCGATGTCCGGCCTTCACGTCGGCACCTTCTGTTTTGACGGTTTCGTGCCGCGCAAGGCGGGGGCCCGTCGGGAGTGGTTATCGTCGTTAGCCACAGAACGACGCGCCTGTGTGTTCTTCGAGTCGCCTCACCGCATTGAGGAGACTTTGAATGCGGCGGTGGAGATTCTCGGTGGCGACCATCGTGCTGCTGTGTGCCGTGAACTCACCAAGCTCTATGAGGAAGTCCGCCGCGGGACGCTGGAGGAGCTTGCCTCCTGGGCTGCAGAGGGGATCCGCGGTGAGATCACCGTCGTCCTGGAAGGAGCTCGTGATGCGAACACTCACCCGCCAGTGGAGGACCTCGTCGATGATGTTGAAGCGCGTGTGCGGACGGACGGCCTTCGCCTGAAGGACGCGTGCAAAGTCGTCGCTGACCAGTGGGGGATGCGGAAAAAGGATCTTTACGAGGCCGTCGTCGACGCCAGAAAGGCGAGTGAATAGGCGGCGAATAGGCAGCCAATAGGCAGTGGATAGGCGGAGCTTAATAATTGCTGAAAACTGAGTAGCAATTGAATAAAAAAGAGTCCTGTTACATAGTGGACGAATGGACCATAAGAATATCGATCCTGAAGTCATTCTTGGTGACTATGATCCCGAAGTGCTGACGGGGGAAGGGCAGCTCGGCATGTCCGACGCTACCGACGACGCTCCCACCGACTGGAGAGTCGTAGGACCTGCGGCAGCACTCGTGCTCGCCGTCATCCTGTGGGGGCTCATCGCACCTAACGGGTTCGCGGAGTTCGCCTCTGACGCCCTGAGCTGGATCGTCAACAACCTTGGTTGGATGTTCGTCCTGTTCGGGACGGTCTTCGTCTTCTACATTTTGTCCATTGCGTTCTCGCGGTTCGGCTCTATCCGGTTGGGCCGCGACGATGAAGAACCCGAATTCTCGACGCCATCCTGGATTGCGATGATGTTCGCCGCAGGCATGGGAATCGGCCTGATGTTCTACGGAACGACAGAGCCGCTCACGTTTTTCCGCGAAGGCGTTCCCGGTTCCGAGCCGAAAGACCTGAACTCGGCATTTGCGTCGACGCTGTTCCACTGGACGCTGCACCCCTGGGCGATCTACGCCATCGTGGGGCTGGCCATCGCCTACGGCACCTTCCGTATGGGCCGCAAACAGCTCCTGTCCTCTGCGTTCATTCCGCTCATTGGCGCGAAGAGAGCCGAAGGCTGGATGGGTAAAACTATCGACGTCCTGGCCATTTTTGCCACCGTGTTCGGTACCGCCGCATCGCTGGGTCTGGGCGCGCTGCAGATCGGCTCAGGTATGGACGAAACCGGCATCATCCACAACCCGGGGACGCCGGTGTTGGTCGGTGTCGTGGTCATCCTGTCCCTGTTCTTCTTGGCATCCGCCGCGTCGGGCGTTGGCAAGGGAATTCAGTACATTTCGAACGCGAACATGGTCATGGCCGCTGTTCTGGGTATCTTCGTGCTGATCGTGGGCCCGACCGTCGTCATTCTGAACATGATCCCGACGGCATTTGGCAGCTACGTTCAGCAATTCTTCGAGATGGCTGCCCGCACCGCGGACACCGATAACGGTACGGCGGGTAAGTGGCTGGGCACCTGGACGATCTTCTACTGGGCCTGGTGGGTCTCCTGGTCACCCTTCGTCGGAATGTTCATTGCTCGCATTTCCCGCGGACGCACCATCCGCGAGTTCGTGTGCGTGGTGTTGCTGGTTCCGTCGGCAATTACGGTGGTGTGGTTTTCGATCTTCGGTGGGACGGCTGTTCACCTGGAGGAAACTGGCCGCTCCATTTGGGGCGACGGTGACTCCACCCACCAGCTGTTCTCGCTGCTCAAGACCATGCCTGGGGCTCAGATCTTCTCCATCTTGGCGATGATTCTGCTGGCTACCTTCTTCATTACCTCCGCCGATTCGGCGTCGACGGTGATGGGCTCGATGTCCCAGAATGGCCGTATCGTTGCCGACGTTCGCGTCACGTGCCTGTGGGGTGTGCTCACCGCCGCAATCGGTGTTGTGCTGCTGGTTTCCGGTGGATCGGACGCGTTGAACAACCTGCAGTCGGTCACGATTATTGCAGCGTCGCCCTTCCTCCTGATCATCATTGCGCTGATGTTTGCACTGGTGAAAGGGTTTAGGGAAGACCCTGTGTACTTGGATCACCGTGAGCACCGACGTTTCGCGCTAAAGCTTGCTCGTGAGCGACGAGTGGAGGCGGCCCATGCGGCGCGCCAACGTCGTCGCGCTGACAAGATCCGCGGAAAGGACCGGCGGTCTGAACAGGCCTCTAAGCAGACTACTGGCGATTCGTCAGATGGACCGTCGACGGCGATGACGAGAGCTGACTAGCTGACAAGCTGAACCGTGGTGACGGCCGACGATTAGCTGTCGTGAATGAAGAAACACGAAAGACATCACGCCTGGTGAGGAATTTGAGGCCTCACGGGCGTGATGTCTTTTATTGTTACTGCATCCAATGACGCAAAAAACGCCTCCTGTGCCTGGACTAACTCGTGTTGTAACCGACAATTGATGTTAAAAGGGCAGGGGCGGGGTGCTCGCAGTCGATCACCGGGCTCGGCCCTCTAAGAAACGGACGATTGCCCCGACGGAATAATTCTCGACGCCGTCGACCAGAGTGATTCCCCCGCCGCGGCCGCGAGTAGCGCCGATAATGCCGAACTCTGTCAGCCGCGATATGACTTTCGAAACATGGGTTCGCGGAGCATTGATCGCTTCGGCGACCTCGCGGGCTGTTGTCCGCGCATTCCCTGACCCCACCATATGCATGAGGGCACGTAACCGAGATCAGAGAACTTCGTAAGATTCACAGTCTCAGCGTAGCGCCACGGGCCAGGGCCAAAAAATACGAGAACCAGCCCGATGGTTCACGCCTCTGTTGTGTGATTTGTTGCGTGAATGACCGCGTGGTTTCTGCAATCGATGTGGCGTTGGCACCGCCGCTACCAGCGTAAAGTCGACGTTTTGGCCATGATCTCAGCCCATTCAGCGTCGGCGGTGGAGTCAATGGTGATCCCGCCGCCGGTGCCTAGAATCAGCTCGCCATTCACCCATTCCGCAGTGCGGATGGCCACATTCGCCACGAGATCGCCCCAGTTCATCCCCACCGTTCCGCAATGAATACCGCGCGGTACCGGCTCCCACTCGGCCAAGTATTCCCGCGCCCGTAACTTCGGTGTGCCCGTCACCGACGCCGGCGGGAAACAGGCATCAATAATGCGGGAATCCTGCGTTGCTGACAGATCCGCCACCTGCCCAGAGACCGTCGATACGAGATGCCACACTCCCGGTGCCGGGACGACCTCCAACAACGAGGGCACGGTCACGTCGTTGCACACGCGGCTGAGGTCATTGCGGACGAGGTCAACAATCATGATGTTCTCCGCAACATCCTTCCTGCTCCGCGCTAGTTCCCCAGGGGCGCGATCGATGGGAATAGTCCCTTTAATTGGCGACGACCACACCGTGGAGCCCCGGCGTTCCAGAAACAGTTCGGGGCTCAGCGAGGCGATGGCGCGGTCATGGGTCGCTAGGAACATGGCGTACCTGGGGCGGGTGCGGTGGACAGTCGAGAGCCACCACCGTGCGGCGTCGGCGCGCGACGTCATTGGTGTCCGGAACTGAGCGGAGATACACGCTTGGTAGACCTCCCCGGCGCGAATAGCGTCCAGGCAGCTGAAGACACCCCGGCGATGGGACTCACGGTCGCCGGTGCTCCAGTGCGTGGGTACGGAGAGCTCGTCAGCGGAGTGATGGTCGCGGCGTTGATTCGCTGTAGCTAGGATTCCCTCAGCACAATCGGAGTCACCGTTGGTGAACCATTCCCGGTCGCGTCGCCATATCACCTGGTGAGCGGTAACGCCCGCGGCATACACCGTGGGGTCGGGGTACGAGATGAAACCAAACCGAACACCGTTGCGGGGATCAGAATCGTTCACCGTCGATTCATCGTCGTTGCCAGAAGGGCTGTCGGAAGCAGCGAAAACTCCAGGTGGGGGCGTTAACGCCTCGTCTGGATCGCAATACGTGCATAACGCATCCGGCGCGATGACGGCCTCGAGCCGTCCCCACGCCCCGATAGCCATCGCGGGGAGATCGTCGTTGATAAGAAGTGATACACCCACATCGACGGGATCTAGTGAGCTGTAACCAAGGCGTGTGACGGAAGCGGAGTCGTCGTGAGGCGCGTCGAAGATGCCGGGGACCATAAAAATACTGTAACTGCCGGCGTGGGCGTCGGCCTGAACTGCCGGTGGGGACGTCGGAGGCCTACGACGAGCACTAAGCGAGCACTAAGACTGCCCTTCATGTCGGTGAAATTTGCAGCGCGTTGTAGCCTAGACGGTATGTCTGCACCCATACTTACGTCTGTCGCCTGGCCCTATGCCAATGGGCCCCGCCACATCGGACACGTCGCCGGTTTCGGTGTTCCCTCCGACGTTTTTGCCCGTTACCAGCGAATGCGTGGTCGCGACGTACTCATGGTCTCCGGCACTGACGAACATGGAACTCCGCTGTTGGTTCAGGCGGAAAAAGAAGGCGTCAGTGTGCAGCAACTTGCCGATACCTACAACAAGCAAATCGTTGAAGACCTGGCCGGACTTGGTCTTTCCTATGACCTCTTCACCAGGACGACGACGCGTAACCACTACGCCATCGTCCAGGAGCTTTTCACGACCCTGTACTCCAACGGCTACATGGTGAAGCAAACAACTCTGGGGGCTATTAGCCCGTCGACGGGGCGCACCCTTCCCGACCGCTACATTGAAGGCACCTGCCCGATCTGTGGTTCTCCCGGCGCGCGCGGCGATCAGTGCGATACATGCGGCAACCAGCTGGACCCCGCCGACCTGATCGACCCCGTCTCGAAGATCAACGGCGAAACACCGAAGTTCGTGGAAACCGAGCACTTTTTGCTCGATCTGCCCGCACTCGCGGATGCGCTAGGGGAGTGGCTCGAATCCCGCCAAGACTGGCGGCCCAACGTCCTCAAATTCTCCCTGAACATTCTGAAGGACATCAAACCCCGCGCGATGACACGCGACATCGACTGGGGTGTTCCCGTCCCCCTCGAAGGATGGGCCGATAACAAGTTCAAGAAACTCTATGTGTGGTTCGACGCCGTCGTCGGATACTTGTCTGCGTCCATCGAGTGGGCTCATCGCATCGGGGACCCGGACGCGTGGAAAAAGTGGTGGACCAACCCTGAGGCCAAGTCGTACTACTTCATGGGCAAGGACAACATCACCTTCCACTCCCAGATTTGGCCCGCTGAACTGCTGGGATACCGTGGCCTCGGGTCACGCGGAGGCACCGAAGGCAAGCTGGGTGACCTTCAATTGCCGACGGAAGTCGTGTCGTCCGAATACCTCACTATGTCGGGATCGAAGTTCTCGTCGTCCAAGGGCGTGGTGATCTACGTGCAAGATTTCCTCCGCGAATTTGGCCCCGACCCGTTGCGCTACTTCATTGCCGTCGCCGGGCCGGAAAATAACGACACGGACTTCACCTGGGACGAATTCGTCCGACACAATAACAACGAGCTAGCCAACTCGTGGGGCAACTTGATCAACCGCACGGTGTCCATGGCGGCGAAGAATTTCGGTGAAGTTCCCGATATTTCGGGGCTCGAGCTCACTGATGACGACAACGCTCTCCTCGACCTCGCGGAGAAAACCTTCGGCGTCGTTGCGGACAACATCGAACATTCGCGTTTCCGCGCCGGGATTAACGAGGCCATGCATGTGGTTGGCGAGGCCAATGCCTACATTGCTGCTCAGGAGCCGTGGAAACTGGCCAAGGATGAGGACCAGCGCGACCGCCTGGCCGTCGTTTTGCACACGGCGCTGCAGGTCGTGTCCGACTGTAATGTGCTGCTCACCCCCTATTTGCCGCACGCTGCGCAGAAGGTTCACGAAACCCTGGGACGCACCGGCGAGTGGGCAGCCATGCCGCGAATCGACGAAGTAACGGATGACACCCCGGTTGAGCTCATGGGGGTTGGCCTTCCCGAGGAAGGGCGAACCTACCACGTGATCACCGGTGAGTATTCTCACCAGCAAGCAGCATGGAAGCGCATTCCCATCGAAGCCGGCACGGCGCTGAAGAAGCCGAAGCCGATCTTCGCGAAACTCGATCCCGATTTGGCGGAAACCGGCCCGGAGTGGGCGCCCGTCGCCCACTAAGCCGGGGTTCTGTCCCCGTCACCGGGGATTCTCTCCCTGCTGGACGCGCCGTCTTCACCTATGGTGGGGGTCATGAGCTCTTCTCAAACAGTAACTATCCCTAACACCATGCACGCGATCCGGGTATCCCACACGGGAGGTGCGGACGTCCTGGAATACAAGGATGACGTCCCCGTTCCGCAGCCCGGCCCGGGTGAGGTTCTGGTGAAGATCGACGCCGCCGGCGTCAACTACATCGACACCTATTTCCGCGAGGGAATTTACCCCACGGACATGCCCTACACACCAGGCGTTGAGGGCGTCGGGCGCATCGTCGCCAAGGGGGAGGATAATGGCGACGCTTCCTCCTCGGGCGAATTATCCGTCGGGGATCGCGTCGCCTTCTATAACACGAACTGCTCGTACGCGGAGTACGCGGCGGTACCCGCGTCGGCAGCAGTGGCTATCGAGGAAACAATCGACGATCCGACGGCCGCGTCGTTCATGACGCAGGGGATAACGGCCCATTACCTTTCCGACGGCTGCTACTCGCTAGGCGAGGGCGATACGTGCGTCATTACCGCGGGTTCGGGTGGCGTCGGTTTGCTTCTGACCCAGATGGCGAAAGCGCGGGGAGCCACTGTCATCAGCATCACCTTTACGGAGGAAAAGGCGCAGCTCTCGCGGGATAATGGTGCTGATTACACCATTAATTACGACGACTACTCGCCGGAGAAAATCCGTGAGTTGACGGATGGGCGTGGTGCGGACGTCGTGTATGACGGCGTGGGGAAGACCACGTTTGATACGTCCATTCATTCGCTGCGGCCGACGGGAACGATGGTGTTGTTTGGTGCGGCGTCTGGCCCGGTGCCGCCGATTGATCCGCAACTGATGAATGAGGCGGGGTCGGTCTTCCTGACCCGGCCGAGCATTAAGGATTGGACCTCGCGCCCGGGTGAACTGCAATCGCGCGTTCAGGCGGTTGTTGGAATGGTGGCCAATGGGTCAGTGAAGTTCCGCATTGGAGGGACGTTCCCGCTCTCTGAGGCACGCACAGCTCATGAGCAGCTGCAGGCGCGGAAGACCACGGGATCGTTGGTGCTTATCCCTTAGTTTCGTGCCGTCGATCGGTTCGCATCACGCCCGCGTGAGCACGGCAACCAGGAACGTGCTGGTTTCGTCGTAGGGATCAGCATTCCACGATGAGAACATATGCTGTGGTGTGAGGCCGGCGGCGTCAGCGTCGGCAAGAAATTGTTGGGCCGTGTATCCCCGGTCGAGGGCGAAGCCAAGGACCATCCGACCGCCGTCGGCAAGCCGGCTCGAGAGGTTTGCGACGGCCGTTGCGCGGTGATCGGGGGCGATGAAGGGGAACACGTTCCCGGCAGAATAAATAATGTCGAACGGCCCCTCGGGGAAGTCCTGGGGGTCGGGGGATTCGTCGCCTAAATCGGCAACATGCCAGTCGCCATCGGGCAGGCGGTTCTGCGCCACCGACACCAAGTAGGGGTCAACATCCACGCCCGTGACCGAGTGCCCTTTCTTGAGCAGGTACGCTCCCACTCTTCCGGTGCCGGCCCCGGCGTCGAGCATCCGTGAGCCGCGCTGGGCCAACGCGTCAATGAGGCGTGCCTCGCCGTCGATATCCCTCCCTTGGGCAACGAAAATATCCCACCGCTTTGCATAGCGGTGGGAGTGATCAGGGTTGGCAGCAACAATGTCATTCCACGTAGGCATGACATTCAGGATAGCGCTGGCTGTTATCCGCGAGCTAGTGCGCCTAAGCCAGTGCGCCCATAGGATCCCACGCGGGCAGGATATGGGGTTCCTTGCTCAACGCATCCTGGTATTCCTTGGGCAGCCGCGACTTCGGAACAGCGATTTCGTACACATTCTCGGAGAACCAGGAATCATCCATCGTCCAGAAACCCTTGTCGGCCTTATTCGGACCCCACGAATTTTCGACGCGCCACCGGCGGGGGTGAACGGTCTCCGGCAGATCGTCGGACGACGTGACAGTGGTCGGGTCGAAGTCGTCGTTGGAATCGTCGACAAGGTCAACCCCGGTGAACACCATGGCGTGAGTCATCATGGAATCGCCGGACAACAGCCGGTCTTCCTTGGACATGGAGAGGTCCACGCCGTAGAGGTCGTCGTAATTGTACAGGTCGAGTGACCAATATCCCTGGTCAGCGTTCGATTGTGCCAGCGTGTCGCACCCAAACCACACAGGGTTGCCATCAACCAGCACACCCACAGCAGCTTTCTTCAGCACCTCGATCGGCGCATTGAGATAAGTGACCGGCTTCGCGCCGACAACATTGCCCAGGTATTCGACGGTAAATGTGTCACCGTACGGGCTGGTCGAGCGCGGATCGTTCACGACGCAGACATAGTCGTCGAGATCGTTGGGGAGGTAGGTCGCGGCGAACTCCTGCGGCGTCATCGTGCCCTTCCGCACGAACTCGTTGTCCTTCGTGCGGTATTGCCACACAAATTTCTCCGGCGGCACACCGAGGTGGATGGTGAGAATGCGGTAAATGCTGGTCATGGTCTCGTCATGAATGGCCTTGACCGCGTCGCTATCCGCATCGTGCTCGTTGTCCTCTGCGACGGCATTGCGGATGTGCGTTGCCCCAGCGCGCAGAACTGACGCCAAGTCGCGGTTCATATGCCGTGTGTTAGAACTCGATTGCGTTTCCGGCATTGCGTATTGCGGAACAACGCCATATTTGTTGATCAAGGCGACGAACATATTCCATTGGCCGCCGTCGTCAATGGGTGCCTGCAAAAGATGCTGAATAGTCCGATCCTCGATAGGGCGATCGGCTAATTCGCGCATCGCGGTGAGGAAATAATTGGCTTTCTCTAGCTTGTCATAAAAAGAAACATAGTTTTGAGAAAGCTCGAAGTCTTTAATCCCAGCTTCTGACATAACAGTGCCGCGCATGGAATTAAGCCCTGAGAAAATCCAGCACCGGCCAGATTTCTTTTGATTAGCGACGGCCCACGTATCCGTTTTATGCGACACGGAATGGTCGAGGGAAATGACGCGCTGGCGGTTGAGAGCGACTTTATCGACGTCGGTCGTGGTGACCGCGTTAATAGCGATCCGAGCGGACGAGTCGGAGTTCACTGCCTCAGAGAGACTTGCGACGGCTTGCGGTGCCAGAACGCCGGTGTTCCGCGAGGAATACTGCGGTGCCGGGGTGCTGTGGTTGTCAGAGGAAGTCATAGGTGTCCTTGTCATAGTTGGTGGTTGGTGCGGGAGTCCTGCGTGATGTGCAGCGGGTTAGACCATGGAATCCCACAGAGGAAGGACAGTGGGTTCGTCGTCGAGGTGTGCGCGAAGTTCGTCGGGCAGCTCGTCGCGATGAACCACAATGTGGAATACGCTGTCATTGAACCAGGAGTCGGCCATCGTTCCGTAGCCTTTACCAGCGATTTCTTTATGCTCCTTGTGATGCTTGGTTCCCCACGAGTTCTCCACACGCCAACGGCGGGGGGTGTCGGAATCGGTGTCGAAATCAACGCCGGTGAAGACCATCGCGTGAGTCAACCGGGACTCAGAGGTCAGCATGCGGTCAGCCTTTGTTGTTGTGGTGGTGATGCCGTAGAGCTGGTCCAGCTGAATCAGATCAGCGTCCCACACTCCGAGGTCCGCCCGGAACTGGCGGTTGACGTCGCACGAGAAAAACACTGGCTTATCTTTGCGGAGGCGCTCAATGGCCAACGACTTCATGGTGTCCCGATCCACGTTGAGATAGGTGAAGTCCTCCGTGCCCCACATGTCATTTTGGAATTGCGTCGTGTACCGATGTCCGACGGGCACATCCGCGCGCGGATCGTGCGCAATGTTGACGTAATTGTCCAGGTCATCGGGCAAGAATTCTTCCGCGAATTGCTGCGGTGTGTAGGTGCCACCGCGGTGGAAGGTGTTGTCTTTATCGCGATACTGCCAGACGAATTCGGTGGGCGGCACACCAAGGTGAATGGATAGGACACGGTGAACGTCGCGAAGTGCAGAAGCAATGATGCCATTCGGGTCAAAGCCCTCAGTGTGGGTGTCACGCTCAGAGTCGAGCGCGTCCCTCAGCTGAAGAGCGGCTTTACGCACAATGGTGTTTAACGCCCGATCCATGTGAGAGGTCGAGGAACTCGATCGCGTTTCCGGCATGACATATTTGGGAACAACACCATATTTCTTCACCAAATTAACGACGTAACTCCACTGGCCACCGTCGCTGACGGTGAAAGTAAATAATGTATCAATAGCGCGATCGCGTAATTCTTGTGGTGAGCCAGTACGCGACGGGCTATCCGCTGATGTTATGGAACCGTCATACAGTCCCGCGACGGAACGCAAGAAGTAATTCGCTTTTTCGAACTTATCGAAAAATTGAAGATAAGACTCCGAGAATTCAAAATCTTCAAGATTAAGGGAACGCGCAATATCGTGGCGGAAAACATTCAACGCCGCGAACATCCAGCACCGGCCGGATTGCTTCTGATCGGTCACCTTTAAGGAATCGAGCTTTATTTCTGACGATTCGTCTAATGCGACGACGGCGTCGCGGTTCAGAGCAACATGATCGACGTCGGTGGTGGTCACGGCGTTCATCGCGACGCGGTGGGTGGGGTCGTCGGCAATATTGGCACGAAGCTCAGATAGGCGTGTATCTGACAGCGCAGTCAATGGTGAGGTAGACGAAGATTCGGTCATGCTTGTCTCCTTAGCAATGCGGTTCAGCAATACAGTTCAGCAATGTGGCTCGACACAGCGTTTCACACATGGGTTACAGATGGGCCACGAACAGGGTGTGCTCGGACATTGTGTGTGATGTGTGAACATAGTAGGGGACGGGGACATGACTGTTCACGTCCAGCCCACTGGATTAGTTAGCCTAAAGGTATGAGCAAGAAGCGTCGCCCTGAACCGAAACCGCCCGAATTCCTGCCACATCTTGTGGACGCTCATACCCATTTATGGGCCACCGGAGCCCATGATGCAGCCGGGATTTCGGAGCTGATGACCCGAGCCGCCGGCAGTGGCGTGGAATGGGTGTGCACTGTAGGCGACGGATTGGACGAAGCGGAGAAAGCCCTCGAGGCCGCCCATCTCCATCCCGATGTTGTCGCAGCGTGCGCCATCCACCCGACGCGAGCCGGCGAGCTGACAGACAGCGTGTGTGCCCGCATTGAAGAGATGGCTGAGGATCCTCGCTGTGTCGCGGTCGGGGAGACCGGGCTCGACTATTACTGGTTGGGCAAGCTCGACGAGTGTGCGGACAAGGACACCCAGCGTGAGGCCCTGCGCTGGCACGCGGACTTGGCGCGCCGGGTTAATAAACCGCTCATGATTCACAATCGTGAGGGCGACGAGGACTTGCTGGCCATTCTCGCCGATTACGGCGATGACCTTACGTTGATGCTGCACTGCTTCTCGTCCCCACTGGACGTCGCGGAGGAAGCCCTGGCCCGGGGATATATTTTGTCCTTCGCGGGGAACTCGACATTTAAACGTAACGACGAACTTCGCGAAGCGGCCCGCCGCGCCCCCGTGGGTCAGATCACGGTTGAGACCGACGCGCCCTATATGACTCCGGAGCCATTCCGCGGTGCGAAGAACGAATCGGCATATGTCGGCTACACGGCCCGTCGGTTGGCTGAGGTAAGAGGGGAGAGTCCTGAGGAGTTTGCCCTCCACACAGGCCAGACCGCGGCGAGAATTTTCGGGGTGGAGCGCTCTAGCTCGGAGGGCTAATTTCGGGTAATCGTGCCTGGTTTTCTGTGTCCTCCATCACAAATCGAGGGTGTTGGTTCCAAGGCTAAGTTCAGTATATGGCCAGCTCATGGCCGGAAAATCTGCCAAATGTTACGAAAGCATCACAAGTGATGGCAACTTTTGGTTACGGATCCGTTGCTTCACCCCCATTTAGTTGCTACTCTGTCGAAGTTGTTATCAGATCGTGACTTTGGGCAGGCTCCACCATTCTGAGCCGGAGAGAAAGACGTGAGCACTCAGAAGAAATCTCGCATCCACCGCATTAACCACACCTCCTCCACGCCAGTGCGTGTCGCTACCGGCGGCATGCTGGCCACCTTGGTTGTCGGTGGCGCTGTTGCAGTTAACGCTCAGAAGAACCTCATCCTGAACGTTAACGGCGAAACCTCCCACGTCAGCGCGATGTCTGGGGATGTCAAGAGCATTCTCGCCTCACACGATGTCGACCTTAAAGATGGCGACTTCGTTTCCCCCGCTGCGAACAGCTCCGTTAAGGACAAGCAGGAGATCACGGTTCGCACTGCTCGCCCCGTCACTCTGACGGTCGATGGCGTCCAAAAGACCATCCAGTCCACCGCCCTCACCGTTAAGGACTTCCTTAACCAGGTCGGCACCATCAACCCGGACGATTACGTGTCTGCCCAGGGCAGCACCAAGATCCCGGAAAGTGGCATGAAGCTCGAGGTCGTGCCGCTCAAGGACATCACCCTTGACGACGGTGGCCAGCTCGGCGACATGAAAGTTCCCGCTGTCACGGTGAAGGACTTCCTCGACCGTCGCGGAATCAAGCTGGGTGCCGACGACAAAGTCACGCCAGAGCTCGGTAAGAAGCTGGTCAGTGGCGACAAGATCACCATTGAGCGCAACAAGACCGAAGACCAGACAGTGAAAGAGGCTGTGGAGCCGACCGTCCGTTACGTTGATGATCCCAACAGCCCGAAGGGTTCGGAGACCGTCGTTGAGCCAGGTAAAGCTGGCGAGCGCGAAGTGACCTACACCGTCAAGTCCCGTAACGGCCAGGAAGTTCAGCGCTGGGAGAAAGCCTCCAAGATCCTCTCTGAGGCCACTGAAAAGGTAATTTCACGCGGCACGAAGGCGGCCGTCGCCTCGACCAAGTCCTCCTCGGCATCGGCCCCTGCTGTTGCCGGTGGATCGGTATGGGACTCCATCGCTCAGTGTGAGTCTGGCGGAAAGTGGAACACCAGCACCGGAAACGGCTTCTCCGGTGGCTTGCAGTTCACTGATCAGACCTGGCAGGCATTCGGTGGTGGGGCATACGCTCCTACCGCTGCCGGCGCTACCCGCGAGCAGCAGATCGCTGTCGCTAACAAGGTTCAGGCTGCCCAGGGTTGGGGAGCATGGCCGGCCTGCACGTCGAAGCTCGGAATCCGCTAACCTAACGGTGTGAATCAACCCCCC
>NZ_QFRA01000059.1 GCF_003243515.1 Corynebacterium kroppenstedtii | reverse complement strand
CTCTTTGGCTCCCTTGTCTAATCCGCTATCGGCTCCATTGAGTAACCCGAGCTTGGCTCCAATCAGTAACCCAAGCAGTGGGGCACCTTTGACTTGGTCTTTACCGAGCTCTAATCCAAGTAGTGCACCTTTGAGCAATCCAAGCATTAACCCCTTGAGTGCACCCTTGAGTAATCCTTCATTGGCTCCTTTCAGTAATCCAAGCTTAATGCCTTTGTCTAATCCAAGTAGTGCACCCTTTAGTAATCCAAGCTTGGCGCCCATTTCTGGGCCCTTAAGCTTCTTGACCAATCCAAGTAGCCAGTTGCCCAGTTCTAATCCATTGGCATCGATCAGCAATCCAAGTATTAACCCAAGTTCTGCGCCTTTGGTGAATCCCTTAAGTTCGTGGCTGAGCAACCCAAGTTTGGTGCCCTTGGTGAATCCATTGTCTTCATCCTTCACCAATCCAAGCTTAGCTCCGTTCATTAATCCATTGAGCTCTTCGAGCAACCCATCGCTGTGGCCTTCAAGTGGTCCCTTGAGCTCTTTGAGTAACCCGATAAGCTTATCCAGTGGTCCATTGGCTCCGATTTCGAGCATTCCCTCGATTTCATCCAACCCCTTGGCGTGGTCGACTATTTCTTCCAATGCCCCCAGTATTCCGATTGCTTCGGTTGCAGGTCCGGCGATGGTGTCTAAGTTCTCAGGAAGTGGTAATAAGAAAGCCAGCCGTCCTTCCTATGTTGTAAAAGGCTATGACTTCAAGAACACTAAAGGCGACTTTGAGTTCCGTAACTTAGTAACCTTCGGTGACTCTCTATCGGACACAGGTTCTGCAGGTCGTGGTGCCATTTACATGGCCGACGGTAACCCTATGAGCTTCTACAATAGCTATATGTCTATCTACCTAACCGGTAAGATGAATGCACCAAGAAGCCAAGGCGGTACTAACTATGCCGTATCTGGGGCTTTGGTGAAATGGGCCTCTAGCTTACTGCAATTGTTAGGTGATCCATTGGCCTTGATGAGATCTAAGATGTCACAACAGATCGATCAATACTATGCCGATAACCAGGGTAAGGCCAATGCCAAAGACGTGTTTGTATTGTGGGGTGGTGGTAATGACATGACCGGTGACATGATGCAAGCGGCAATGCCTTGGAACTGGTCTAAGGTGTTAACAGGGACCCAAGGGTATTTGGATAACAAGCCTAGGGTATTGGCCTCTTATGCTGGTCAGTTAGCACGTCATGGAGCAGAGAACGTATTTGTGATGGGTCTGCCCGATCCTGGTTTGGCGCCTTTCAGTGGTTCTGCGATTGTGGGTGCGACGGTAGGTTCTATGGGCATGTTTATGGGCGGCACACCCCTTGAGTTCCTAGATCCAGGAAGTTGGGTATTAGGAGCGATGGATAGCTACTTACGTGATAAGAGCCATTTGGTAGGCAGCCCTGTCAACAATGCCGATGAATACATGATCGACAACTATGCGCGCATGTATCATCACTTCTTACCTTTGATTCCAACATCACTGTGGCGTTATGCGATCATTATTCCGGCACAGTTGCAACGCAACTTAGTCAATAGCTGGAACAAAGATCTGCAAAATACCCTGAAAGACCAAGAAGGCAATGTGATCTATGCCGACATCTATGGTTTATGGCAAGAGGTACAGAACGATCCCTTTAGCTATGGCTTTACCAACACTTTGGTGGGTCAATGTACTTTAGGTAAGGAATCGACCAACTGTGATAAGGGCGATAGTTATTACCATGGCGATGATGGTGAAGTGTACATGTACACCGATTGGCACCACCCCAGCCCGCAGATGAACCAGATCATCGCCGAATATTTATTGAGTATCTTCAATGCACCAGGCTATATTTCTAGCTTAGCGCGTACAGAGGAACTTAATGAGAATGTACGTCATAACTTTGTTAATAACCATTTGAAGTTTGCTCGCTTTGATCAAAGAGAGGTGGGTGAAGCGAATACCTTTGCTGATATCTTAGGAGGTTTAGATAAGGATTCACGTTCTTTGAACCCACGTAACTTATCGACCTATGGGATCGGTTTAGGGACCACCTATCGTGCCGCCCCTGGCTTAGACCTGGGAGCAGCTTTGGCCTTTACCTTTGGTGATAAGCACCCAAGCAATCAACTGAAGTATCGTCATAATTCGCAAAGTTTAAGCTTATTTGCCCAATATAAAGACGAAAGTGGATTGTGGGGTAATATCGAAGGCCACGTATCCCGTGAACAAATGGATGATATCCGTCGTTCTATGCAATTCTTGCATAAGGTTAGAACAGAACAAGGTTCTACTAAGGGTACGGTAAGTGGGGGTTCTGTGACCCTAGGGTATGACATACCTATGCCGTCTTTGAGCGAACAATACTGTTTAGAATGGTATGCCGCTCCATACATCAGCTATACCTACAACAAGTATAAGGTGGATGGCTATACAGAAGAAGGCAACCGTTCGACCAGTATGCAGTTTAAGGATCAAAGCCGTAAGAGCAAGTTGGCCAGTGTAGGGGTTCAGTTGAGCTCGCAATCACCCAATCTCGATACCAATATGGATATTGCCTATGTTAAGGATATTGATAGCGAAGACTTCGCTACTGAAGGTCGTTTGAAGCACTTTGCTCGTGGCTGGCATCGTTCTTCTCGCGGTATTGGTAAAGAACGTAAAGGTTGGCTATCTATTACCCCCAGTGTGGAATACCGAGTTAAGAAGAATGTGGTTATCTATGGCAACATTAACTACAACTACGGTAACAGTAAGACTACTCAACTTAATACCGCCTTCGGTATTAAGGGATCGTTCAAATAAGTCCTTTGAACCTTATCCTCTATCAGGCCTCCTCTTAGGGAGGCCTTCTTTTTTGAGAGGCAAAATCCGGTGGTCCCTATCCCTCATTTTGAGAGCTTGGCATGCTAAACAGAGCCACAGTCAATTCCCGTCGAAACCAAGTCGCCCCCCATTAATAAAGTTCTATGTTTTGGCATAAGGCTTTTTTTCATGCTATAGGGTAGATAGGAAAGAGCAGATAGATGGTGGAGGCGGGGGGAATTGAACCCCCGTCCGAAA
>NZ_QFRA01000035.1 GCF_003243515.1 Corynebacterium kroppenstedtii | reverse complement strand
TCGGAAAGCGGATTCTGCGTCGGTTGTCGGTTAGCATGGCTCCTATGAACAAAGATGATAATGGCGGAAATGGTCAGGCTGCGTTGCGTACAGTCATCGTGCCAGCCGCTGGTTTGGGTACCCGTTTCCTTCCGGCGACGAAGACCGTACCCAAAGAGCTTCTCCCGGTTGTTGACCGGCCCGGTATCGAGCTCATTGCGGAGGAAGCCCGCGAGGCCGGCGCGTCACGCTTGGCTATCGTTACCTCCCCGCGCAAGTCGGGGCTGATGAAGCATTTCGACCATGATGATCTCCTGGAAGAGACGCTCAAGAAGCGCGGCAAAGAGGATCGGCTGCAGAAAGTGCAGCACTCGACTGAACTTATCGACGTCGTTTCGGTCATTCAGGAGCGCCCCCTTGGGCTTGGCCATGCCGTCGCTCAGGCTGAGGAAGTTCTTGATCCCGACGAAGACGTCGTGGCCGTCATGCTTCCCGATGACCTTGTCATGCCCTATGGGGTTATGAACAAGATGCTCGAGGTCCGCGCGAAATACGGCGGATCTGTGCTCTGCGCGGTGGATGTCGATAAGGAAGCAACCTCCGACTACGGAGTCTTTGAGGTCAGCGGCCAACCCGATGACGATGTTTACGCCGTATCCGGCATGGTCGAAAAGCCTGAACCGGAAGACGCACCCTCGACGCTGGCGGCAACCGGCCGCTACCTGTTGGATCGAGATATTTTCAAGGCGCTGGGTAAGATCGAGCCCGGTAAGGGCGGCGAACTGCAGCTCACAGATGCCATTGAGCTGCTCATTAAGTCGGATCACCCCGTGCATGTGGTGGTTCACCGTGGCCCTCGCCACGATTTGGGCAACCCGGGTGGGTTCAGCAAGGCCTGTGTTGACTTCGGCCTGAAGGATCCCGAGTATGGCGACTCGCTGAGGGCGTATATGACGGAAAGGTTGGCCCAGGACAGCTAGCCTTAATGTGATATGCCCCGGTCCCACCCGGGGGAGAGTCAGTAGGCAGCATATGCTGCTGTGTTACCCGGGTGAAAGGACGTAACGTGCGCTCAGTGGAAGAGCAGCTTGCGATTATCGCGGACGCTGCCGTAACTCCGGAGCCCGTTCGTGTGGCTATTTCGGATTCGCTGGGGTTGCGTAGCGCTGAAGAAGTCCGTGGTGATCGGCAGGTTCCAGGTTTCAATCAAGCTGCCATCGATGGCTACGCTGTTCGCGCTGTCGACCTTGTACCGCGGGATGCAAAAGGTGCCCCGGCGGATGATCGTTCAGAGGATCAACGCCCACCTGAGCCGTTGCCCGATGAGGATTATGAACCCGAACGACGTGGTGACCGCGAGCATCGGAAACTTGCCGAGCTCCCCGTCGTCGGTGATGTGGGCGCGGGTTCGCACAGGCCGCTGCGGTTGCAGCCCAATCAGGCAGTCCGGGTAGAAACCGGTGCGCCCGTACCGACGCTCTCTGACGCGATTATTCCGGAAGCGTGGGTGGAGCGTCATGGCCGACGTATCCGGCCTCTGTTTCCTGTGAAGTCCGGCGATTTTATTCATCGTGCTGGCACGGACGTCTTGGAAGGCGACGTTATTGTTAGCGAAGGAACCGTTATCGGCCCTGCACATATTGGCCTTTTAGCTGCGGTGGGGCGGTCGAAGGTCCTCGTGTACCCACGGCCGCGGGTCGCTGTGATGTCGATCGGTCAAGAGCTGATTGATTCAGATCGGACGCCCGGCCGTGGTCAGGTTTTCGACGTGAATTCGTATTCGCTGGCCGCCGCTGCGGAAGAAGCAGGAGCAGATGCCCACAGGGTCGGCGTGATCGCGGGTGAACCGCGCCGCCTCCAGGAGATCATGGAGGGGCAGATTCTCCGCAGCGAAATCATCGTTATTGCAGGTGCTGTAGGGGGATCCGCGGCCCGTCGGATGCGCGATATCGTCAGTAATTTAGGCGACATCGAGTACACCCGCGTCGCAATGCACCCAGGTTCGACCCAAGGCTTTGGCCTTCTAGGCCCTAACAAAGTGCCGACGTTCCTCTTGCCGTCAAACCCCGTCGGCTCCTTGATTATTTTCGAGACGATGATCCGCCCGCTCATTCAATATGAAGCTGGACGACGCGGTGGCCGGCGTCGGATTATCCAGGCCAGGGCATTGCATGGCGTGAGCTCTATGCCGGGACGGCGTGGTTTTATCCGCGGGCAGTTGATGCGCGATCGTGGCACCGACGAGTACTTGGTGGATCCCCTCGGTGCCTCCGCTGGCGCCCCGCAGCACCTGTTGGGGAGCTTCGCTGAGGCGAACTGCCTGATCCACGTGCCTGAAGACGTGGTGGGGATCGCGCCGGGTGATGTTGTTGATGTCTTGTTCTTGTCGAATCGCGCGTAAGTAGCAGGGGCTGTCATGGGGGTTTTGACTCGTCTGTTGGATCGCGTCGGTGTGGGGTCCGTGAAAGATCGCGATCTGTATCGACGCTATGGCGTGAAGCCGAGCAGTGCGCATCCTGGGTGGCCAGAGGAAACGCAGGTACTTCACGTGCCTGGTGGTGCGGTGAGGCTTCGCCCCGTCGTGAAGGATGATGGGCCGGAATGGGCGCGTCTCCGGCGCAATGATGAGGCCACGTTGCGGGCTGTGGAACCGACGGCGAATGATTCGTGGGATGAGGTGCATACGGTGCCCTCCTGGTTGTCGGTGGTGGATTCGCTCTATGAGTCCGCTGCGCAGGGTGCGTCGGTTCCTTTTGCCGTGGAGTGTGACGGGAAATTTGCAGGTCAGGTCACTGTGGGCGGGATTGAGCATGGTTCGCTTTCGACGTGCTGGATCGGCTATTGGGTTGCGAGCCCATTTTGGGGGTGTGGTGTGGGAACCGCCACCGTGGCTTTAGGCGTCGATGCTGCGATGCTGTCGATGGGGGTGCATCGGGTCGAGGCGACAGTGTTGCCCGAGAATGCCGCGTCGATAAGCGTTTTGGAGAACGTCGGTTTTCATTATGAGGGGGAGTTGGTCCGCAGCATCAATATTGATGGGCAGTGGCGCGATCATTTCTTGTATGCGTTGACATCGGAGGAGTGCCCCGGTGGAGTGGTGTCACGGTTAGAGAGCAGTGGGCGGGGGAGGCGTGAAAGCTAATGACAGATCCCTGGTTGGGTCGGATGTCTGGTTGGATTGCGAATGTTCCGGCATTCGTTCGGTATTCGTATCTGTGGGCGTGGCACACGCATGTTACGGGTGTGACGGGCTACTCTTTAGTGAGAAATATCGTTGTCCGTGTTCGATTCCCTGCGGCTGACGTCAGTTAAGGAGATTCCGACGTGTCGAGTTCCCTTTTGATCGTTCTTATTGTGGTGCTGTGGCTTGCTGTTCTGGCGCCACTACTTTTGCGAAACCAGGGGCCAGTGCGTCGTACGTCGAAGGCGTTGAAGGAAACGCGCGTTCTGTACCGTGGCGGGTCTGGGTCAGTCGCCTCCTCTGGTCGGTTAACGAAGCATGTGCGACGTCGGTCCGCGTCACCCGATGTGGAACTCGATCCTGCCGAGGACGAGTACCGCTTGTTAGACGAGGACGACGTCCACTTCCGTGCGTACGATGATCGCGAGGCTGTGTACTCCGGTAACGCTGTGCATCCTGGTGAGTCCGACGCTGACGATGCTTCAGTGCGGTCGGCTCACGCCGAGGAGCAAGCCGGGGACCATGTTGAGGGGGATAGCACGCGTGACGACGAAGACGTCGTGGTCGGGGAGCTGGAGCCTGAGGATTCCGATCAATCGTTTGCTGCCTCGTCTGTTGTGGCTGATGACGTCGATGACGCTGTGGCAGAACCAGTTGACGATGCCGAGTTCGAAGAATTCGTCGACGACGCCGAGGATGAAGCCTCCGGAGCCACAGGTGAGGCGAAGGAGGATCAAACGGCATCGGGCGAGAAGTCGAGTGTCCCGGTGGGCGTTGTCGACGGTGACGTCATTATGGATTCGTCCGGGGCGGTCCAGGGCGTTCCCGAGCTGGAGTCTGCGGAGGCGGCTTCGTCTCAGGATCGCGATTCTCGACGGGGCAGTCGACCGGTTTCCGTTGACAAGGAATCGGCTGATGATGTGCTCACCGGTGAAGGCCGCACCTCAATCGTGTATAGCCGTGATTTCGGGTTCGATGACGCTGTGGCGATGGACAGGGAGAAGTTCCCCGATGCCTATGATCGCCCGGAGGACGTCGTGGATTATCGCGATGGCGACCCGGCATTTGAGCACGCGTACGACTTTGCGGATGAATCAGACGATGAGCGCGAGGAGCGTCGTGAAGCCCAACGGCGCTCAAGCACCATGCTTTTCGACGACGGGCTGGACGCTTTGTCGGACGAAGAGCTCGACGAACTCGCACGTTCCGAATATGACGACATTGCGGTGACGGATGAGGATCGGGCGTATGTGGACCGCCGGCGTGGCCGGGGTGTGTACGACCCGGAGCTCGCCGAGCGGAATGCCTGGCGGCGGTTCACCCAGCGTAAACGTGTGCTCTTCGGTTTGGCTGCGGTGACGGTTGTTCTGTTGGTCCTTGGCTTTGTGTTCGGTGGCGCTATGTGGGCCGGCGCTGTTGTCGGTGCTGTCGCCACCGGTGTGTACCTCGCGTTCTTGCGGAAGCAGGCCATTGAAGAGCAGCGCCTGGCCGCTCGTCGTCTGCGGCGGATGCGACGTGCCCGGATGGGTGTCCGGAACGCCGAAGATGATCGCGACGAGCGGGCTGTGTCGTCGCGGTTACGTCGGCCGGCTGGCACCGTTATTGAAACGAACGATACTGATCCGGAGTTGGCTGAGCTGGAGTACGTGGACGCTGCCGATTACTTCGGTGTTGAGGAACCGGATGACATGCAGGACGACGGCGATTACATCGACCGCCAGTACGATCGCTACGAGACAGACGGTGATGGGCGCGCCAGCGTGACGCACATTCGTCGAGTGGGGTAGAGGATTAGGAAGCTGGTTATTAAACCCCAGTAGCTTGCTCTCGGCTTCACGCACCGTGAGTCACTAGCACCCGCCGCAGGGATCGACTATGTATTGCATTTGGCGTCTCCTCTCGGCGGGGAGAACCACAATGACCCAAAGCTGATTCCAACCGCAAAAGCGGGAGTAACCAACGTTTTCAGTGCCGCCATCGATGCGGGTGTCAAGAAAATCGTCATGACCTCCTCGGCAGCGGCGGTCTTCCCTGGCCGTGCGGATACGCACCGCACCATCGATGAAAACTTTTGGACTGATATCTATAACAAGCTCATTACCAATTACATGCGGTCCAAGGTTGTAGCGGAGAGAACCGCATGGGACATCGTTTGGCAAGCAGGCGGGAACAAAACTTGTCACGATCCTTCCAGGAGCAATTTTCGGGCCGTTTATGAACGGGCGAAGCTCCAGCACCGAGCTGTTATTCACGTCGATATTGCGCGGTGCACCGAGTCCGAAGGTCACGTACCAGGCAGTTGATGTCCGTGATCTGGCTGATCTGCATATTTTTGCCATCGTCGACGATCGAGCTGACGGGGAGCGCTTTATCGCCCAGCCCGGCGAAATCACAATGCCCCAGATGGCACGGCTACTTAAAGATCGTCTTGGGGAACAGGGTCGCAAGATTAGTACGATGACCGTCCCCGATTTCGTTATTAAGGTTGGTGCTCGGTTCAATTCCGCTATGGCCGTTACGAATACGCTGATCGGCATGGAGCACCACTATGACACCAGCAAAGCGCAACGGCTGCTTGGGTGGGATCCACGGCCCATTGAAGACACTGTTATCGATGCCGCCAAATACACGCTAGAGAATAGGGCGGAAGACTAGAAGAATTCATCTGCGGTACGGTGCTCCCGCCCGGAGCTGAGACTGAGTTAACCCCGCAAGTTCGCCCCCACCTGCAGATATACGAAAATCCCTGGCCAATAGTAACCAGGAAAAACAGTGTTTGTGGAGCATAGGGGAATCGAACCCCTGACCTACTCGATGCGAACGAGTCGCGCTACCAACTGCGCCAATGCCCCGCGGACTCTCAGCACTTTACTCTGAGGATCCGTCATCCCCAAAACAAACAGGTCGTTGGGGGGCCAAGGGCACGAGCTGGTTCCCGCTGCAATTCGTTACGACAGCTCGTCGACGAGTGCCTTGGTGAAGGCCGGCAAGTCGTGCGGGTTGCGTGAGGTGATTAATATCCAGTCATTCCCGGGGCAACGGATGACTTCTGTGTTCACCCAGTGAGCACCCGCGTTCTCGAGGTCCGTACGGATGGACTGGTACGATGTCATGGTTTTGCCGTGAGTAAGCTCGGCGTCGATAAGTGCCCACGGTGCGTGGCAAATGGCGCCGACCGGCTTGTGGGCCGACGCGAATTCATTAAGGATGCGCTGCGCCTTCCTATCGATTCGGAGGGTGTCGGCGTTGACGGTTCCTCCGGGGAGAACGACCAGGTCGTAATCGTCGGCACTGATTTTGTCTAGGGTTGTGTCTGCGTTGACGGTGGATGCCCAGTCTTTGTCTCCAGCCACTGTTTGGATGTCGTTGCCAGAGTTTGAAGCGATGGTGACATTAATGCCTGCAGACGTTAAGGCATCCCGCGGTGAGATAATTTCTGCCTCTTCGACGCCGAAATCTGTTGCGATAATGACTGATTTCTTTGCCATGACGTTATTTCCTCACAAACTCAAATAGCTTTATTGTGTTGATCTGGTCTGGAGAGTGAACGGCCTCTCGGTTATGAGAACAAAGCTGACTACCACGTTGGTGCGTGATCACACGGCGTGCTCTTACGCCCTTCCGGTTAGATCCAACACGTATGAGTGCGATCTATTCCATCACGTCGACACTCGCGAAGAGTCTGACTCTTACCGACGGGCCGCTGGGCACACTCACCCATGACGCTGAGGATTGAATGATCTGGCCTGGAGTAGTGAGGTCATCATGTGTTGTGCGATCGGCATGCCGATTGATCTAAAAGTGAAAGGCTAACCTTAGTTTAAAAACAATACGAAACATGTTAGGCTAGTAAAATGACTGATGTGCAGCCATTCCCGTCGCAGAATGACACAGAACAATACGGAGCTAGTGCTCCAGGTAGATACCACGGCCCCGATGACGCCCCTGAGTACGAGGGTGAGCCACCATTGTCGCAGCCTTTCTACGGCGCAAGTTTGCCTGCAGCCGTCAAGAGATTTTTCACCAGGGCCTTTCGGTTCAAAGGGCGCTCATCAAGATCCGAATTCTGGTGGGTTCAGTTGGTCTTGGGCATCATTAGCCTTGCATTTTCCTTAGTAGCACTTGGCGCTGGTGTAAAGTCGGATGATTTTACCCATCCGCTGTGGATCGCCAACTATGTCATTTACTTGATTGTTTTGATTCCAGGTCTTTCACTGACATGGCGACGCTTACATGATGCAGGCTTCGCCGGACCGTGGTGGTTCATTGGCCTTACGGGCGTCGGTGTTTTCGTGCTTCTCATCATGACGATCTTTCCGTCGAGACCCGAGAAGATGAAAGAGAAGTGGGACGACAAAGAAAATCTTTCACCTGCCGTCTGATCACCACGTGACGACGAAAAACACGTGACTCAGAAGAAAATCACGTGTTGAATAACCCGAGAATCGGGCCTTGACATGGCGGGGAAGCACAACCCCGCCATGATTCGTATGAGATCGCCTTTAAATGGCTTCCAACGACCTCGACGACGACTTCGGCCCTGTCAATGCCAGCAATCCGGCGGTGACACCAGTCAACGCAATCATCGCAAAGCCAGCAAAGAACGACGTCTTGTTAACAACAAAGGGCAGCAGGAGCGAACCAAACGCGCCACCGAGGTGACCACAACCATCCGCTATGGAGAACCCGCGCGCCCGTAACGTCGTCGGGAAGGATTCCGCGGTGAAGGTGTAGCCCATCTGTAGGTAGGAACCCAATGCCATGGACGCCAGGAATGAACCAAGCGTCACCATGAAGGAGCTTGCCATCGTTGCGATGCATAGCATTCCGGCTGCCCACACCAGCGTACAAACAAAGATGAGGTACTTGCGCTCGAATTTATCGGAGATAAAGATCATGATGAGCGCGCCGGTCGGGTAGCCGATAGCACCGATCGCGAGGTACAGAATCGACCCAGCAATGTTCTCGCCGTGCGACGAAATAAGGTCGGGGGCATCACCCAAGAAGCCGTAGTTGCCGATGTACCACAGGAACCACATCAGAGCCATAACAATGGCCGTGCGCAGGTACTTTCCTTCAGTGAGCGACGGTGCGCTGTCTGTCCCGGTGAGACCAAGAGAGCGATCCTGCCTCTCTTCTTCTTTTTCAACCTCTTTCCGGAATTCTTCGCGAATCTTCTGCCCTTTACGCAGTTGCTCGTCGGTGAAGTTCGTTTCCATCTTTTCGATGATCTTTTCGGCATCATCGCAGCGCCATTGGGAAATTAACCACCTGGGCGACTAGGGGAGGGCTAGGGCGAAGAGAACGCCGAAGACGCCGACAAGTGCGCCGATGAAGAATAGCCAGCGCCATCCGGTGTGGAAGTTCGGAACCAATGCCAGGGCAACGAACGGTGTGATCGCTTGGCCGATAATTCCGACCATAAAGGTGGCGACGGAAAGCGTGCCGCGTTGGTTAGCCGGTGCGATTTCGCCGACGTAGGTGGACGCTAGGTTGAGGGCTGCTCCCACGCCCATGCCGGTCAAGAAGCGCTAGAGCGAAAGATCCCACACCGTGAAAGGAGAACCCGCAGAGGAGAGATCCCGCTCCCGAGAAAACGAGGGAACCGATGAAAGAGACTTTCCGTCCCTTTGCGTCGGAAAGCCAGCCAGCGAGCAGTGAACCAATAATGTAGCCCACGAGACCGACGGCAAGGGCCACGAACAAAGACATGTCCTGGCCCAGATTCATTTGCTCGTCGATAGCCGGCATGGCGAAACCGATATCGCTGATGTCATAAAACACGAAGAAATATGCGATACCGATAACGAAGAAATCACTCTTGCGCAGTGGCCACGCAGGGAAGCGATCCATACGGGCCAAGAGCTCACGATCTCGTTCGGTAGTGGATTTTTCGAATGTGGTGCCAGTTAGTTCATCAGCTATTGTAAGTCGCCTCCAAAAGTAGGCAGATGAATGAAATATCTGCAACATGTCCTGTGAGGTGGGCATGCTGCGCATAAAAATGGTCAGCTAACAGCGGATGCTGGGGTTGAAAATCGGCGTCAACCAGTGAGAGGCGTTGTTGCTGACCGACTAACTTCAGCCTAGTTTTTGGGTTGCATACCCAAGTTTTTCTGAAAGATAAAAACCAAAGCCACCCTATTTAAGGTGTGGAAATAGGGCATTGACTCCGGAAGAAGTGTGGGAATCGGCGCGGCTTTTCAAAACGCTCTTTTCTAGAATGCTACTGTGCTGCCATGAAGCAGAGCCCGCGCGTCAGAGCACCCCGCCACGCTGCAGGGTCGTGTCCATGCGTTGAAACATCGAAGTGACAGCAAATGTGGGCTCGTTCCAACTCTACGACGATCGTGCGCGCATGAGACTCCATCAACCCTTCGCCCGTTCCTATGTCGAAAAAGAATCGTGAATCATTTTGCGCGAGTGCAGCCAGAGTGGCTTGGTGCTGGAGCTTCTCCGCGATTAGTCCACCAGGTGGGCCAGGCAGTCGTGGCCCTTGCGGTGTCGGAAACCAGAATGATGGTGAACACCCAATAGCAGCATGGAACGTTTCAGGGCTCTCAATAACGCAGTCGGTAGCACATAGCCCGCCAAGGCTCTGGCCAGCCACAATGACATAAGGATCGGCAATCTCATAGTCTCGCGTGATGGCGGGGATGAGGTCGTCCTGGAGCGCACTCCTCCAACCAGGATTGCAGCCAAGATCGCGGAGGCGGTTCTGTCCGAGGTCTGCCGAATCTGTCGTTTTGACGGCGACCGCCGTGACCTCGGGAATGCTACCGGTGATTTCGAGCGCGTGGAGTGCAGGGGCAAAACCAGTGTGTGTCTCGTACCAGTCGTGACCGTCGAGAAGAATGAGCAGCCACGGCCGACGTCGCTGGTTATCACTCTGATTGCCGTCGGGAGTCCTCACCCACACGCGTCTGTCCTGGAAGAATTCTGACGAGGAGTGCCAGGTGTAGGGGGTAAACCCGGTCGTCGTGGTGTCAGCAGGTACCTCGGATGTGTTCGCGGTGTCCCAACCAGGCTCCGGCAAGGCGCCATCGAGCCGAACAATCCCGGATGACTTCGCGTGGCAAGAATAGTCAATACCGGGTGCGGAACAAGACGACCGTAGTGATAGTAGGGGAGGTATCTGGGCGCGCGGATCAACCACCATGAGCTTCATAAGGGCTTTCCAGCGCGCCCGAAAATCGATCTGTTGATGAGGATCGTCGTGACGGGGAGTCTCCACAATCTCGTCGGGAACCGCTTCTGCAGGCATGATGTAGTAGGAGCCACAGAGGTCCGACGGTACAGTCACCGTGAATGACCACCACCCACCGTGGTGATCCGTCATTCGGTGGAGGGCAGCATCGTGGTGATCGTGAACCCCGGAGAGGTGGAAAAACACTGTGTCATAACGACGACGATGGCCATCGCCACGTGACAGTGATGTGTGTGCGGCAGGGGCTTGCGGCTCCCGCCACCAGAAAACCAAGGTTCGAGTAGTGGCAGTTGGCCCGGGGCGCACAACGGGATTTGATCTCAACGATGCGGGAGGGGGAGTCTTAACCGAACAGGTCCTCTAAACGGTCAATCATGGCCAGTGAGCTGTAGTAATCCATCCGGAACGTGTCAGTGCCCATGGAATACACGGACTTGTTCTTCACGGCGGGGGTGTCAGCCAGAACCGGATTGCTCTTATATGCATCCACGGCTTTATCATCCGCTGCGAAGAGGAATGCCGTCTTCCCGGTAGCCGCCGTCGGTAGATTCTCAGCGGAGACAATATAAACGTCAGACCGAGGGCCCATCGAATTTGCTCCGCGTGCGCTTTCTGGAACGTCGGCAAGGGTGAAGCCTAGCTTGGTGAGCAGCTTGCCCTGTGCAGACTCTTTTGTCCACACACGTGCCGACTTGTTCTGGGGGGTGTAGACCAACGGCGTGACCGGTTGCGGAGGCTTCTTGATCTCGTCACGAGCTTTAGCCACGGTGTCATCAAACTTCTTGATGACGTTAGAGGTTTTCTTCTCTAGGCCAGTCACCTTCCCGAGCATCGTGGCGACATCCTGCCAGTCCTTGTCGGAGTAGTCGATCATCACCGTGGGGACAGCCTCTGAAATCTGTTCATACAGGTCAGGCGTGGCGTCCTGACCAGTCGAGGACATCACGACCAAGTCAGGTTTTTCAGCAAGAATGGATTCTGCCGACGGGTTGAGGTCCAGGACCTTCACATGCTCCTTGTCCGCAACCTGGGACCACTGAGTGAAGAAACCGTTGTCATCTGTGAGAGGTGTGCCCTTTTGTCCGCCTGCTGACGCTACGACCGGTGCACCAATGGCAAGCAAGGAACCAGTCAGCGTCACCGCAGCAGAGACGACCTTTTTCGGCTTGGCCGGGATTGTGACTTCTCCGTGATCGGTGGCCACAGTGCGGGGCCACGTTTCGTTGGCCTGTGCGGATGAGCTCTGACCTGATTGAGAAGCTGAAGAAGAGGCCGTATCCGATGACGATTGGGTTGAATCCTCATTGCGCGAGCATGCGGCTGTACCCATGATGAGTGATACGGCGACTGTTGACGCCAAAACCGCCCGCACTGAGCGCAAGCGATGGGGAGACCTGAAACGGGACACGAAGGCGACTCCTTCTAGAGAAACAAACAAATGAGGGTCCCCATACTACTGGACGCACAAAAGTAACGGTAACCTCAGATCAGCCCCGTCGTCTCCGTTAAATACTCCAAAATTGCCCGCACTCGGCGGTTATCTTCACCCGGCTCAAGATTGAGCTTTAAGAAAATATTGGACACATGTTTCGCCACCGCAGCACCAGAAAGGAACAGGTCCTGCGCTATTTCGGCATTAGATTTCCCGCGCGCCATGAGTTCCATCACTTCACGTTCGCGCGCAGTGAGCAGCCGCAAACCTGATCTGCCGGATTTCATCAACGCTGTCGCAACATCCGGATCAATGACCACTCCGCCCTGCGCGACGATCGTGATGGACTCCAGGAAGTCTTTGACTTTTCCGATCCGATCTTTCAGCAAGTAGCCCGTGCCCGCACCGTGGGAGGTTCCAGGCGTGAAGAGTTCACGAGCATAAGCGGGAGCCACGTATTGGGAGAGCACCATGATGCTTAACGACGGAAATCGCTCGCGCAACTGAAGGGCAGCCCGTAGGCCATCTTCGCGCATGTCAGGAGGCATACGCACGTCGGTAATGAGGAGATCAGGTAAAGCGTGATCGTCTCCGAGGCTTGTTACGGCGTCGAGTAATTCCGTGGCAGTCATCGGCTTGGCAATGACCTCATATCCGCGTTTTTCAACTAACCCTGCGACGCCTTCGCGCAATAAGGCGGAATCGTCGGCGATGACAATTTTCATTATGACTCCTCACCAACCTGGTTCACATTCCCACCAGACGTCACGGAAGCAGATGTCGCAGAAGCGGTCGCGGCACTAGGGGAGTCGGCCGTGGGATATCCGCTCTGTCCGCGGTTGAGCATGACAGGAATCGACGCAATCACCGTCGTCGGCCCACCAACCGGCGAGTTCAGCTGCATGGAACCTCCGAAGGCGGCCAAGCGTTCACGCATTCCGGATAATCCCGGGCCTAAGCGAGCCCCGCCGTTCCCCTCGTCGACAATAGAAATCCGTAAATCCTGGTCAGAGACCAAAAGGACGGTGACCGACGCGCCGGGAGCGTATTTTGCAGCATTGGTCAGACACTCGGCGCAGAAGAAATAGGCCGACGCCAGCACACTGGGCTGAAGCTCGGGGAGAGGATGCGGGCAATGAACGGCGATATTCGATCCATATGATTCGGCGATCTCCTGAACCGCGGCATATAATCCCTGGTCGCGCAGCACTTGCGGGTGAATACCGTGGACCGTTCTGCGGAGAGCATGAAGCCCATCGTCAAGGTGCGAGCGCGTCTCCTCGAGGAGACGTTGTAGCTCTGTGCTCCCATTCTCCGCCTCTAGTTCGGCTTCCCCGAGCTTAAGAGACGCAGCCACAAAATACTGCTGAGCCCCATCGTGAAGGTCATTTTCTATGCGACGGCGCTCCACCTCGTAGGCATCGGCAATGGCCCGGCGCGACGCCGTCAACTCATTGATGCGCTCGGCTGCCACACTTTCATGCGACCGTGAATCAGCGGACCGGTTCCGGGGCCGTAGGTGGTGTGATAATCGTTGCCAGGCTGATAATGCCATGTGTGCCATGATAGAAACTTAAAACCCGCGTGAGTAGTGGCCGCACCCTCTCCACCAGCGATGGGGGTAGTGCTAGGTCTACCACGATTTGGGCGCTAGAGCTGTGGTGAACTCGGTGGGCAAACTGTGAAATAGGTGCCATGAAAGATCACAACGCGCAACAGAGCCAGCGACGTCATTCCCAGACTTCGCTGGTTGTCCACGACATCACGAAATCGTTCGCCTCAACCCCAGTGTTGACGGGGATCTCCTTGGATATTCGCCAGGGCGAATCCGTCGCGGTCATGGGCCCGTCGGGTTCGGGCAAGTCCACTCTTTTGCATTGCATGTCCGGCGTGCTTGTTCCGGACGACGGTGAAATCCGGTACGGCGATACCGTCGTCTCACGGCTGAATGATGCGAAAGGGTCAGCGCTCCGGCTGCGCGAATTCGGGTTTGTGTTCCAAGACGGGCAACTCCTTCCCGAGCTCACGGCCCAGGAAAACGTGGCTCTCCCGGCAATTCTTCAGGGCACGTCTCGTAAGCGAGCTTATGCCGACGCCGCTGACATGTTGAAGCGCCTGGGGCTCGGGAAGCTGATCCACCGTAGACCAGGAAAAATGTCCGGCGGCCAGGCTCAACGCGTCGCCATCGCTCGAGCTATCGCGGCTAAACCGGCAATCATTTTTGCCGATGAGCCGACGGGCGCTCTCGACCAATCGACCGGCCACGAAGTCATGCAGCAACTGATCGCGATCACCGAGCAGGCCGGCTCCACCTTGGTGATGGTGACTCACGATCAAAGTGTCGCGAATTGGTGCCAGCGTCGGATTGAAATTCGCGATGGTATCATTCACGACGATCGCATGTTGCCCGGGGCGGTGAGCTAAATGACTGTTTCCTTGTCGACGCTTTCCCATTTGGGTGTTCAACTGCAAAAGGCGTCCCATAGGGCGGGGATAGGAAATAAGTGGCTCTCGGCGTTAGCGGTTTTTGCCTTCACCGTGAGCACGTGGATGGCTTTGACCGTTGCCGGCGGGACGTGGATGTTCTACGAACGTTATCGCCACCCTTCGGTGGCATCGCTCCACGAGATGAGCGATGAGTTACGGCAAACCTATGTTGGGCTTGCTGCTATCGCCTGTGTGTTTGTTGTTCCCGCGATGATGTCTCTGGTGGCGCAATCAGCGGTGTTAGGGGCTTCCGGCCGCGAGAGGCGCTTAGCAACACTGAGGTTGCTGGGGCTATCCAACCGAGACATCACCCGGCTCACCTTGGTAGAAACCAGTGCGCTAGCATTCGCCGGTTTGGTGCTCGGAACGGTGCTTTATGTGGTTTCGGCACCAGCATGGTCGCTAGTTAGTTTCCAAAACACCCGCATCGGTCTGTGGGAAATTCTCTTACCGTGGTGGGGCTACCCGGCGCTGTGGGCAATTATTCTTGTCCTGGCGGCGGTCGCTGCAGTCGTCGGCCTCAAGCGCGTCATGGTGTCGCCACTGGGAGTCTCGAAGCGGGACATTCCCACAGCACTCAAATTCTGGCGGCTCATCATTTTTGTCGCGATCATTGTGATTGCTCGCGCCGTTCTATCTCTTAACAAGACTGATTACAACAATTTAGGTTGGGCACTGGTTATCGTCGCCGTGATCTTGTGTGTCTTCGTGCTCAGTATCAACCTCGTGGCTCCCTGGCTTATCCAGCTCGTCTCCCGGATCTCAAGCGTGCTTCCCGGAAAGCTCAATTTTTTGGCGACGCGCCGGGTGATGACCGACGGACGTACCGCATGGAAGCGGACGAATGCTCTCAGTTTCCTCGCGCTCCTGTTGGGGTACGTGGCAGTCATTCCGAGAGATCCCGGGGAAAACCTGGGGGATCCCACGATCACCCGGGACACGGTGACCGGAGCTGTCGTTACCTATGGTGTCGGCTTACTCGTTTCGATCAGCGGAACCATGCTGAACCAGGCATCCACCGTTTTTGAAGAAGCGGAGCTCACCCGCGCACTCGATTTCATAGGCGTTCCGCTGTCACTGCATAGGAGGGTGGCGATTAAACAGACCTTTTATCCGCTTCTCCTGACCAGTGGTTTCACGTTCCTCTTCGGTCTGTATTTGGGTTGGACTTCGTATGGGCGGTTTGTCGAGAATCTCTCAGTTGGGCCGCAATTAACATGGCTTATCGCAGCTTTCGTGATGAGTTTGGTTTTGTCAGTGGTCGCAGTAGTAATTGTCGATCCACTGCGCCAAAAGCAGATTAGTCAGCATGTTCGCCGGAATGATTAGTTTGCGCTCACCCGTCAGGGAATCCTCTTCGTTCATGCGGCATTACCGAATTTCGTGCTGACCAGTTCCTCCGCTTCCTTGATATCCGCGTCCGTCAGCGACGCGGGTTTCGCGCCATACCGCGTCATGAACTCCTGAGCCATGGTGTCGATGATGGTCTCGCGGGGGACACCGGTTTGCCGTCGCAAAGGATCAACTCTCTTATTTGCCGACGCTAACCCCTTCGACGACACCTTGACCTTCCTGATACGGAGGACGTCCATCATCTTGTCGGCGTCGATGTTGTAGTTCATCGTGGTGTGATGCAGGATTGCTCCGCGGCGTCGCTTTTGAGCAGCTCCGCCGATTTTTCCACCGTCGGAGGTGATGTCGTTAATGGGGACATACCAGGCGTTGACGCCGTGCTTGGCTAACGCTGCTAATACCCACTGGTCGAGGTATTCGTAGGATGCGACGTACGAATAGCCCTGGACGAGGTCGATGGGTGTGTAGAGCGGATAGGTAATGCAGTTTCCGCCCTCCATAAACATGGCGCCGCCGCCAGAGATTCGACGCACGGGAGTAATTCCGTATTTGTCGATTCCTTCTTGGTTTAATTCATTTGAATACGATTGGTAAGAACCAAAAACGACGGCTTTATCGTCCCCGTTCTCAGGAACGAAGGGTGGGGCCGCGGCGTCCATCGGCGACCTGGTTTAAGAGCAGTTCATCAAGGGCGACGTTGGCCAGGGTGGGGAGCACACCGGGGCGAAGGATTTCCCACTCGTAATCGGTGAAATCTTTGCCGCCCGAGTCCGCTCGTTTCACGGTGACGGCAATATTGTGGATGGTTAATCCCTCGAGATCGAGATTGTCGAAATGCGCTAATGCGGAATTAAGTCGTGATTCAAGTGCCTCAGTGGACGCGGAGGTTTTTGTTCCTACCAATGCTGGGGCAATTTCGTCATAGGCTTCATCGGGCTTGAGGAAGAAGTCACCGGAGAGCCGTAATGAGGGGATGGTGTCGTTTTCGACGGTGGTGTCAATAACAATGAGTTTCCCGCCAGCGCCTTGAGCTCAAAGTGAATAGGCCGTGCCGACGAAGGCTGAGTATCTGTTGACATGCGCCCGATTATAGGTGGTCTAACGAAAGCTACGTAATGATCTTGAGTTTGCCTACCCATAATGAAATTCTGCAATCTATGTGACTTGGCTATTTTTGCTAATATAATTGATATGTCAACAAAACTGGATCCTTTCTTCCGCGACGCAGGCCTTTTCATCTTCCGTCTCGTCCTTGGTTTTCTTTTTGTCATGCACGGCTGGCAAAACGACGTCACAAAGGGTTGGGGAAGCACCCGCGACTCCTTCGCAGCTATGAACATCCCGGCCACGGATATCGCAGCAACCCTGGCAAGCTGGGGCGAACTGATCACCGGTGTTCTTCTCATCCTGGGTCTTCTTACCCGCCTCAGCAGCCTTGTCCTCGTGATTAATATGGCAGGAGCGTTCTGGTTCGTGCACAAGGACGCCGGCTTGTGGAGCAGCGATGGCGGCTTCGAATATGTCCTCGTCTTGGGCGCATGTGCACTTCTCCTCCTCTTGACCGGTCCCGGCGCGGTCAGCGTCGATAAGCTCCTCTTTGGGAGGAAGAAGAATTCCTCCGACTCACCCGCGGCACCTGTTTCCAGCGAGATCGCTCAGCCCCGTGATGGCGTAGAACTCACCGTCGCATAAAACGGGGTCATTATCCCCCGATGCTCATCACCCCGATGCGCGGAAACCTATGTTTTCCGGCTACGGGTCCAGCTCGGGTACGGTCGTATCTATGAATAAACCGGAGGTTCGTGACGCGGCACTTCTCTTGCTGCGCATTGTCGTCGGTTTGATCTTCATTGCCCACGGCTGGGATAAAGCGATGATGACTGGCTTATCCGCAACCGGGGGACAATTTGATCAGCTAGGGATCCCTCAGCCAGAGCTCATCGCTGCTCTGGTCTCATTCGTCGAAATGATCGGCGGCGCCATGATCTTTGTGGGGATCCTGGCACCCGCTGCCTCT
>NZ_QFRA01000034.1 GCF_003243515.1 Corynebacterium kroppenstedtii | reverse complement strand
ATAAGGTCTTTGAAGAACGGCTTGTCTTTGTGCTCTTCGTAGTGCTTTTCCGCGGTCTCCCGGTCTGCCACGCGCAGATCCAGGGCGGAGAATGTGAGCCCCTTACGCTCGATACGGGCGAGAATCTCTCCTACGAGGCCTCGTTTGACTGCGTCGGGCTTAATCAGAATGAGGGTACGTTCAGACATAGCATCATTGTAAGTCATGAATCGCCTACGCTTGAAAGGCTTAGCAAAGCGTCTTTCCTAAAGAGAGCTGCTCGCCCAGCATTGGGACGGTCAAACAGAATCCAGCTCCTCGCGCTATAACACCGACTGAAGGAACGCTTGGAGTCGATCTGGCTTCGGGTGGTTGATCACGTCCTGCGGAGTGCCTTGCTCCACAATCTGCCCTTCATCCATAAACACGACGTTATCGGCCATTTCGCGGGCGAATCCCATTTCGTGAGTCACCACGATCATGGTCATTCCGCTCTCGGCAAGCTCTTGCAGAACAGTGAGGACTTCAGAGACCAGCTCGGGGTCCAGTGCCGACGTCGGTTCGTCGAACAACATAATCTCTGGATCCATAGCCAACGCACGCGCGATGGCAACACGCTGCTGCTGGCCACCAGACAATTCACCCGGATAGTGCGTCGCGCGATCCCCTAGTCCAACTCGTTCTAGAAGCTCAAGTGCCCGTTTCTTGGCCTTCTCTTTGGGCACACCTTTAACCCGGCGCGGCGCTTCCATGACATTTTCCAAGGCAGTCATGTGAGGGAAAAGGTTGAACCGCTGGAACACCATCCCGATGCGGGAGCGCTGTCGGGAGATGTCTTTCGCTTTCAAACGCTGGAGCCGCCCGTCGGAAAGGGGTTCTTGTTCATATCCCTGCAGCTCTCCATCGATCCGAATGGAACCTGCCTGGATCTGTTCCAGTTGGTTAACGCATCGCAGTAAAGTCGACTTGCCTGACCCTGACGGGCCGATGAGCACGGTGACGTCGCCGCGATCGACCGATAATGACACGTCTTTGAGGATGACCAGCTCACCGAAGGCTTTCCACAAACCGTCGATGACAACTAGTGGCTCACCTGAACCGGTCATGGCCGCCGGCGCCGACGTCGTAGTCGTCGATGTATTCTGATCCGGGTTTACGGGCTTACTCACTGTTCGACCTCCGGGATTTTGCTCAGTTTAGACGGGTCAGACGCCACTTTTTGGATTCGTTTGGGGCCACGGTTCTTATCAAAACCGCGGCCGAAGTATCGCTCGAGGAAGTACTGCCCAACCATAAGCACGCTGGTCACGACGAGGTACCACAGCGCCGCGACGATCAGCAGCGGGATCGGTGCATAGAGACGGTTGGCAATGGCATTGGTTGCGTATTGCAGATCCAGGGTAAACGGAACGGCAAGAACCAGGGAGGTCGTCTTCAGCATGCCGATGGTTTCATTCCCTAGCGGCGGGATAATTACGCGCATCGCCTGCGGAATAATAATTCGACGAAGAACGGTGCTGTGCTTCATCCCCAAAGCTCGGGCGGCCTCATGCTGGCCTTCGTCGACGCTCTCTAAACCGGATCGGACGATTTCGGCAAGGTAGGCACCTTCGTTAAAACCAAGCCCCAGGGTTGCAGCCCAAAACGCCGTGATGATGTCGGATGTATCGAATTTGAAGAACTCGGGGCCAAAGGGAACCCCCATGGACAACTTCGGATACAGAACAGCCAACAGCCCCCAGAAAACTAACTGGGTGTAGACCGGGATTCCACGGAAAACGAAAATATAGGCCCACGCAACGGAACGAAGAACAGGATTCTCACTCTGCCGCATAATGGCCGCGGTCACAGCCAGCACAATACCGATCGCCATGGCCAGAACGGTCAGCAACAGGGTCCAGCCAACGCCTTTCACGACGTTCACGTCGCGGATGTAGTCATTGACCACATCCCACTGATAATTAGTGTTTGTGATCAGGCCGTGAATGAACATCGCGACTAAGACTGCAACGATGACAGCTGCAATCCATGTACCCGGATGGAAGACCCCACGTTCCCGGATTCGACCGGGAATAGGATCGGTGTGATGTGAAGCCATGTTGGTGTCTCTCGTTACGTGATCAGTGTAGGACATGAGGTAGCTGCCAGGCCGGCGCAGCTGGCGACGGCCTGGGAGACGTTTCGAAGAATTAGCCTACAAGTCGCAATATTATCGATGTTTGAACATATTATTACATCAGCGTCTCGGCGACGAGGTCGGGCTTTGGTGCGGATATTCAACAAGCTTGACAACGCGGACCACGGCGATGGCCCATCTAACTCCCCCACGCCCCCGATGACGACGTGAACCCCCGCCGACCCTTGCGCGTTCCGCGAACTTATGTATGTTGGGTGGTTAACAACCCGCGCTTCATCCGTTCAATCAAGTTTTTGCGTAGGTACACGATATACGCCCAGACGAGTGCAAAAACTATCCCCATCACACCCATTGCGGGATGAACAATGAACCCAACGACGGCGACTACCTGCAAAAACAAGTCGACACCCAGAGCCCAAGGCTTCCCCTGCAGAAACGACATCATCAATAAGGCAACGCAAAATACGATCACCGACACGATGTTGAAAGGCGTGTTATACGCGCCTTCGTCAACTCGGGCTACCACGGGGAGAACCAGTAAGAACGTGATGAACTCCATGATCAAGGTCCCGGCCATCACTCCCCGCAAACCTTTCAACGGGTCCTTCACCGGATCATGGCCGGGCCCTAGGGGGCCATACTCGGCCGCGTCGTCGCCCTTGGCACTCGGACGCTGACTACCAGGCCGCTGGTTGCCAAGTCGCTGGGCACCGTCACGACCCGAACCTGTTTCTCGTCGATCCACCACTACTCCGGTTCCTTTCCTAACAGCGCACGCGCACGGCCTGCTGAATAAACACTGCCCGTAATGACGACCCCTGTTCCAGCCAAGCCGTAGCCTTCTTCCTCACCTTCCTCTTCAGCCAAAGCAACGGCATCTTCAATGGCGTCGGCCATGGTGGCTGAAACATGCACACGTTCGTCGCCGAACAGGGTGCGCGCGAGCTCTGCTAACTCGTCGACAGGCATAGCTCGTGGCGAGTCAACCTCCGTGACGACGATTTCATCAAACGTGTCGCGCACGGTTTCCAACACTCCGACGACATCTTTGTCTTGGAAGATGCTGACGATGCCGATAAGGCGTCGGAAAGAAAAGTCGTCATGAAGGGTTTCTGCTAAAGCCCGGGCACCTTGGGGGTTATGGGTGGCGTCAACAAACACGGAGGGCAAGGTTCGGATGCGCTCTAAACGGGCTGGTGAGCTGACGTTGCCGAAGCCTTCACGAACAATGTTGATGTCCAATTGCCGTCCGCCTCCCGCGCCAAAAAAAGCCTCGACGGCGGCAAGCGCTGTTGCAGCATTCCTAGCCTGATAGGCGCCAGACAGCGGAAGGAAGATGTTTTCGTATGTTCCACCGAGACCACGGATGGTTAAGGTCTGGCCGCCAACAGCCACGGATCGTTCGACGACACCATATTCACTCCCGGCGCGGGCCACCGATGCATCGACGGACACCGCTTGTTCCAGGATCACATTCATCGCGGCGGGGTCCTGCTCCGCGATAATGGCGACATTATCCGGCGGGGTCAGAAGGTCATCCTTGTCCCACCGAGACTTAATAATTCCCGCTTTTTCACCGGCGATTTCTTCAATCGTGTCGCCGAGGTATTCGGAGTGGTCCATTCCCACTGGAGTTATCACGGTCACGTCCCCATGCACGACGTTGGTCGCATCCCAACGGCCACCCATTCCGACTTCGACAACAGCAACGTCGACGGGGGCGTCAGCAAATGCCGTGAATGCCATCGTCGTGAGCACCTCAAAGGTGCTCATGCGCGGTCCCCCGTTGTCTTCAGATCGGCGATCGACCATTTCGACGAAGGGCTTAATGGATTTCCAGGTCTGCACAAAGTCTGCGGGATGGATGGGCTCCCCATCGATGACGATTCGTTCCGTCACTGACTGCAGGTGAGGGCTGGTGGTACGGCCGGTCTGCCGATGAAACGCGCGAAGAAGGGATTCAATCATCCGGGTGACGGACGTTTTCCCATTCGTCCCCGCAACATGAATAGATGGGTATGCGTGCTGAGGGTCACCCAAAAGATCGAGCACCTGATCCATGCGATCCAGGGTGGGATCAATTTTCGTCTCTGGCCAACGCGAATTGAGCCGGTCTTCGACGTCCGCCAACGCCTCGAGATCGTCCGGTGTGATGGTGCGGTGCACGACTTCCGGCTTTGTCTCGTCGCTCAAGGGCAACGTGAGCCCGGCATCATCGACTTCGAGATCGTCGGAGATCGCAGCGTTGATGTCCTCCGGGCTCAGTGATGCCGGATCGACTGAATTGAGCTCGATCTTGTCGTGATGGAAATGGGGGATGCCCCCGTCATTGCCGAGGTCATCCTCGTCACGACCTGCCACCATTCATACCTTCTTCCTTGTATCCCGCTTCGTTCTATGCCGTTCGTCCGCATTCACCGGGGTTTATTCCCGAGAACTTATCCGAGGTCCGCCAACCGCGCTGAAATCCTCGCAACCTCTTCCTCGGCAATAGCTCGACGCTCACGGATCTTGTTCACCACGGCATCCGGCGCTTTTGTGAGGAAGTTCTCATTGGCCAGTTTCTTACCGGTGGTTTCGAGTTCCTTGTTCGCCGCTTTGAGGTCTTTCTCCATCCGCTTCCGCTCAGCGTCCTTATCGACGGTGTCGGACGTGTCCAGTTCGACAGTAATCGTGGTTTGCGATAAGCGCAGTTCAATGGAGGCCGTCGCAGAGAATCCCTCTGAGGGTTTGTCGATACGAGCCAAATTACGGATGGCCGGTTCTTGTTCCTGAAGATCCGCGGCGGCGCAATCAACCCGCGCCGGTACCCGCTGTGACGGCTTCACGCCCTGGTCTGAACGGAAACGGCGGATTTCCGTCACCAATTTGATGAGGTCCTCCACGCGACGTTGAGCAACGGGGTCGGCATCGGCACCGTTTGTCGTCATCGACGCGTCAGGCCAGGAAGAAACAACCAGAGACTCTTTCTGTCCTTCCACCCCATTGGTGAGCGCGGTCCACAGTGTTTCTGTCACATAGGGCATCGTCGGGTGGAGCAGACGCAGAATGGTGTCCAACACCCGGCCAATAACACATTGTGTGGCCTGACCGGTTGCATCATTGTCCTCGGGGTCGCGCGGAATCTGTGTCTTCGCGATTTCCAAGTACCAGTCGCAGAACTCGTCCCACGTGAAGTGATAGAGCGCCTCGCTCGCCTTCGCGAATTCGTACTTGCCCAGGGACTTATCTACGTACTGACGGGTGGCCTCCAAACGGTCCAGAATCCACCGGTCAGCGTCCGTGAGCGAGGAGCGCTCTGGCAATGGGCCAACCTGCGCGCCATTCATCAGGGCAAACCGCGTTGCGTTGAAGAGCTTCGTCGCAAAATTACGCGAGGACTGCGCAGCGTCGCTACCGAGCGGCAAGTCTGTCCCCGGGTTTGCACCGCGAGCCAGGGTGAATCGCAAGGCGTCAGCGCCATAATCCCGCACCCAATCCATGGGGTCGATGCCATTACCCAGTGACTTCGACATCTTCCGGCCCTGTTCATCGCGGACAAGACCGTGCAAGAAAATGTCCGTGAACGGTACCTGGGGACGGCCGTCCTTCGCTGTCGCGCCCTGGCCATCATGAAGGGTTGAGTCCTCGAGGGCATCGGCGTAGGTCGCGAACATCATCATTCTGGCCACCCAGAAAAACAGGATGTCATAGCCGGTGACCAGCACGGACGTCGGGTAGAACTTGTCTAGATCCTTGGTGTGCTCCGGCCAGCCCATCGTCGAGAACGGCCACAGACCGGAGGAAAACCAGGTATCCAACACATCGGGATCCTGATGCCAGCCCTCGCTTGTTGGTGGTTCATCATCGGGGCCGCAGCAAACGACCTCGCCGTCAGGGCCATACCAAATCGGAATCCGGTGGCCCCACCACAGCTGGCGAGAGATGCACCAATCGTGCATGTTGCCGACCCAATCGAACCAGCGGGGTGTCTGGCTTTCCGGGTGGATGACGGTATCACCGCTGCTCACCGCTTTAGATGCCATCTTGGCAAGGCCATCGACTTTCACCCACCATTGCTCGGACAAGCGGGGCTCAATAGCTTCCTTGGTGCGCTCGGAGTGCCCCACCGAGTGAACGTAGGGGCGGATTTCTTTCACAATCCGGCCCTGTTCGCGCAGCGCCTCCGTGATGGCCTTCCGCGCTTCATACCGATCCATGCCATCGAATTGGGTTCCAGTATCCGCAATATGCGCCGTCTTATCCAACACAACAGGCATATCGAGGTTATGGCGCTGCCCCATCGCGAAGTCGTTGGGGTCGTGAGCAGGCGTGATCTTCACAGCGCCGGTGCCGAATTCCGGATCGACATAATCGTCGGCAATAACCTTCATCATGCGGCCTTCGATAAAGGGGTGCGGCAACTGTTTACCGACAAGATCTTTGTATCGATCATCGTCCGGGTGGACGGCCACGGCGACGTCACCCAGCATCGTCTCCACACGTGTCGTGGCGACGATAACGTGCGGCTCGTCGTCGTTGAGCGAACCGTAGCGGATGGAAACGAGCTCACCCTCGTCGTCGGAGTAGACGACCTCGATATCCGAGATCGCGGTCTCTAACTTCGGCGACCAATTCACCATTCGGTTCGCACGGTAAATTAGCCCCTGATCATAAAGCTTCTTGAACATGGTCTGAACCGCACGCGAGAGCCCCTCGTCGAGAGTAAACCTCTCACGCGACCAGTCCAAAGAATCCCCCAAGGCACGCATCTGGTTGCCGATCCTTTCGGCGTAGTCTTTCTTCCACGACCACACCTTGTCGACGAATTCCTCGCGGCCGTAATCGAAGCGATCCTTCCCCTCTGTCTCCTTGAGAAGCGCTTCAACCTTGGTTTGGGTGGCGATACCCGCGTGGTCCATCCCGGGGAGCCACAAGACCTCGTAGCCTTGCATCCGCTTCTGGCGAGCAAGGGCGTCCATAATCGTGTGGTCCAGAGCGTGCCCCATGTGCAACTGCCCAGTCACATTCGGCGGCGGCAAGACAATGGAATACGACGGCTTCGATGACGACGCATCCGCCGTGAAGTAGCCCTTGTTTACCCAGCTCTCATAGAGTTTCTTCTCAACATCCGCGGGATTCCAATGCTTAGGTAAGAGGTCTGCGCGGTTCGTCGTAGAGGATTTCGATGATGACGAGGAGCCTTGCGGCGTATGACGGGCTGAATTCATGTGGTTCATTCTAAAACGGACCGAGGACATATGCCGTTTCGGGGCAACGACGGCACAAGGCCCGACTCTTCCACCAGGGAGAGCCGGGCCTTTAACAAACGTTCATCAACGGTTTATTTACCGTCTACTCGTCGTCGAGGACTGCCAGGGCTAGATCAAGCCGCTGTCCTCCACGATCTTCTTCTCGTTACGGAGTTCTTCCACGTTGGCATCGATGAGCTTGCGCTGTGCGTCGGAAATCTCCAAGTCCTTAACGACTTCCCACTCGCCGTTCACCGAGCGGCACGGCACAGAGGCAACGAGGCCTTCGTCGATGCCGTATGAACCATCCGACGGAAGCGATACGGATACCCAATCGCCCTCCGGGGTTCCGGCGAACCAGTCGCGCATGTGATCGATGGCCGCGGAGGCTGCGGAAGCCGCCGAGGACTTACCGCGAACCTCGATAATTTCAGCTCCACGCTTGGCAACACGCGGGCGGAACTCGTCGGCAAGCCACTTCTCATCGACCTTGTCGGCAACAGACTCACCATTGACCGTGGCGTAGGTGACATCGGGGAACTGCGTGGCAGAGTGGTTACCCCACACCGTCATCTTCGCGAAGTCTTTCACCGGGGCACCCAGCTTTTCGGACAGCTGAGCCAGCGACCGGTTGTGATCCAGACGGGTCATAGCAGTGAAGTGGTTGGCCGGGATATCGGGCGCGCTGGCCTTTGCGATCAGGCAGTTCGTGTTGGCAGGGTTGCCCACGACGAGTACGCGCACATCTTTGGCAGCGTGGTCGTTGATTGCTTTACCTTGGGGCCCAAAAATCTTGCCGTTTGCTGCGAGGAGGTCGGAGCGTTCCTCCCCTTTACCGCGGGGCTTGGAACCAACTAAGAAAACCGCCTGAGCATCCTCGAATGCTTCCTCCGCCTTGTCGGTTACAGTGATGCCGGTGACAAGCGGGAATGCAGCATCAAAGAGTTCCATCGCGACACCCTGAGCAGTGGAAACAGCCTGCGGGATATCGAGCAGCCGGAGGTGAACGGGGGTGTCCTTACCAAAGACGTCACCTGACGCAATGCGGAAGAGCAAAGAGTACGAAATTTGTCCGGATGCTCCGGAAACAGCAACGTTGACGGGATTCTTTCCTTCAGCAGTCATTAAAACCTTCCCTACATATCGGTGTACCGCGTACCACCCGTGCACAGTCGGGCCATCCACCTACTACGGGAGGGGTCAGTTGCCCGGAAAAGAGCTACGGAACGGTAGGTTCGCACGCCTTCAACGATACTCCTTGACGCGGCCGCCCTGCATATACCGACCTGCGTAGACAGAGTTGCGTTGTGGTCGCGCCCGTCCACACCGCACCCTCCACACGGCAACAGTCGTGGTGCCTACCATTCGGTAGGTTCTTTCTGGGCAAGGGGGTAGTTGCTCGCGTCGATCGTATAAAGGTGGGCATTGATTGGGACGCTATGTACTTAACTACCCCCGAATAAGGTCAAAAATGCTCTGCGAACTGGGATAAACCAAGAGATAATGAAGAAAGTAAAAACTAATGTCTACGATTGTGTTGGTAATTATGGCACCAGGTCGAGACCGTAACTGTTCCTCTACCACCGTTAGTCGATCAGTATCACTAGCACGTGGAGGTTGGTGGCGGACTGGATCATAAGCTCGTCGATAATGTGGACCATTCGATGAGGGATCAAGGAGCATGAGGCAACAGACTCAGCACGCCGCGAACTGAAGCCATAGATGTCAACCCCGTTCGAAGTAATGAGTATGTCAACATCGCCTTTACACAACGACTCCCCCTCAGCACCCGACCTCATTTCCATCGATACCGGTCCTATCTCAAAGGACGCTGAGACCTCAGCCCCCGAGCATGAGGAAATTCTCGACGCTGCGCTGACCGTTTTTTCTAACGTCGGCTATAACGAGGCTCGCCTGGAAAACATTGCGAGCGCGTCCGGTGTCTCTAAGCGGATGATCCATTACTATTACGGCGACAAAAAAGGCCTGTATATGGAGTGCTTGCGCTATGCGGAAACGCTCCTCCACCCGAAGGCAGAAGACCTTATTCCTGACAGTGACGTGCCGGTTGAGGCGATCCGGCAACTCATTGACATTCTTGTGAAGAAGTTTTTTGCTGAGCCACGGTCGGCGAGGATGTTGGCCATGGAAAATCTGCTTGGGATTCTTCCTCAAGATGCCGATGTCCATATCTTTTCTGGCTCACCCGCCGTTTTGCAGATCGGGCGACTGCTGATGAATGGCCAGGATCATGGCGCATTTCGGCCAGGGGTTTCCGCGATCGATATTTACTTCATCATCTGCGCGTTAGCGACATTTCCTGCGTATAACCAGTCGACATTCCGGTCTATGTACGACGTCGCTACCGGCGACGAAACCAACCGCGATGGCATTAATGCGCTGATTCAAGACACTGTGATCAGTCTCTTGACGACGACGATGGCCACGCGCGAGGGAGATTCCTACACCGTCACCACCGAGCAGCTCCGGGCTAGCGAGCGGGAGAATACACCACTATATGGCGATGGTGATCTCTTGGATGGCAGTAAGGCACCGGCCCCGAATGAGACCAATCGGTTCGACGAACAGTTTGGTCCGTTCTCGGAGTTTTACCGCGACTAAGTGCGCGTGATTCGTCGGCGCCCGTTCACGATGTGAGGTGGCCGACACCTGAGGGCTCGAGGGGCTGCTTCAGCCGGTTTTTGAGGTGCCCGGCTTTACGCGGACTCCCTCTCTGCTTCCGTGGACGAAATCAGCCTCGGCTCAGCACCTTCTGTGACGCACTCTTCTGAAATAACCACTTCAGTAACGCCTTCCGAGTCGGGGACCTCGAACATGACAGGGCCTAAGATCTCCTCCAAGATCGCCCTCAGACCACGGGCTCCCGTGCCTCGTTCGATGGCTTTGTCGGCAATGGCATTAAGCGCACCCTCCTCCATGGTCAGGGTTACGCCATCCATGTCGAGCAACCTGCTGTACTGCTTGACCAGGGAGTTCTTGGGTTCGGTCAACACACGGACCAGTGCTTCACGGTCAAGATCATTCACAGTAGCGACGACCGGGAGGCGCCCAATGAACTCAGGAATTAACCCGAACTTCACCAGGTCTTCTGGCTGAACATAGGAGAACGCATCGAGTTCGTTATCCTCCTTCGAGGACACATTCGCGCCGAATCCGAGGCCTTGCTTTCCGCGTCGCTCACCAATGACTTTCTCCAAGCCCGCGAAGGCACCGGCAACGATGAACAAGACGTTCTTCGTGTCGAGCTGGATAAATTCTTGGTTCGGATGCTTCCGGCCACCCTGCGGCGGGACCGACGCCACCGTTCCTTCGAGAATCTTCAGCAATGCCTGCTGAACGCCCTCGCCTGAAACGTCTCTGGTGATCGAGGGGTTTTCCGACTTACGTGAAATCTTATCGACCTCGTCGATGTAAATGATTCCGCGCTGGGCACGATCGACGTCAAAGTCCGCCGCCTGGAGGAGCTTCAGAAGAATGTTCTCCACGTCTTCACCGACATAACCGGCCTCCGTCAGGCTGGTTGCGTCGGTCATGGCGAAGGGAACGTCGAGCATACGGGCCAGTGTTTGCGCCAGGTAGGTCTTGCCGGAACCAGTCGGGCCGAGCATGAGGATGTTGGACTTCGCGATCTCTATATCATCGTCAGATTTATGGTGGTCATTCTCATCGGCTTGGATGCGCTTGTAGTGGTTGTACACCGCCACAGCTAAAGTCCGCTTTGCGGCGTCTTGGCCAATGACGTAATCACCGAGAAAGTCGACGATCTGCGATGGCTTCGGTAGTGCCTTATCCGTCTTCTGTGCGGGTGAATTATCAAATTCTTCTTCGATAATTTCATTGCACAGGTCGATGCATTCGTCGCAGATGTACACACCTGGGCCCGCGATGAGTTTGCGGACTTGCTTCTGGCTCTTTCCGCAAAAAGAGCACTTCAGGACATCGGCGCTTTCCTGCATACGTGCCATAAATTCCCTTGACCCCTAACGACTTCGTAGGCGTACAACCGTTCATGGTTGTCTATCCGAGACCAAAGCCCAGAATAGTAGCGGAGCTAGTCGATTCCGCGCTCATTCTGGGCTCGTTGTCATCTCATTATAAAACTGGGCAGCCAACCGGCGCTTCCGATTCATAAACCCTGGTGGCGTAGGTGCCTCTTTCCTACTTCTGTGCAGAGGCCTTCCGGTAATCAAAGACTTGGTCAATGATTCCGTATTCCTTCGCACCTTCGGCAGTGAGGATCTTGTCGCGGTCGGTATCGATACGGATCTGCTCCGCTGATACGCCAGTGTGCCGAGCCAAGGTGGTCTCCATCAAGGTCCGCATACGCTCAATCTCCGCGGCCTGAATTTCGAGATCGGAAACCTGACCCTGCGTGCCCTGCGTCGCTGGCTGGTGAATAAGGACGCGCGCATTGGGCAACGCCGCACGCTTGCCGGGAGTACCGGCTGCCAACAGCACTGCAGCAGCCGACGCAGCTTGCCCCAAGCAGACAGTGACGACGTCGGGACGGACATACTGCATGGTGTCATAAATAGCCATGAGCGAAGTAAACGATCCGCCGGGCGAATTGATGTACATGGTGATGTCGCGGTCCGGATCTAGCCCCTCGAGGACCAGGAGCTGAGCCATGATGTCGTTGGCGGAGGCGTCGTCAACCTGGGTACCGAGGAAGATAATGCGCTCTTCGAAAAGCTTGTTATACGGATTGGATTCTTTAGCTCCAAACGAGCTGTGCTCGACAAATGATGGGAGAATGTAGCGGCTTTCTGGCATCTGCATGTGGGAAACCCCGTTCAGTTGAGAAGAAGAATACTGGTTGAGTTCATCGCTAGGGTTCATGACCACTACTCTGTCTCCTCCTTCGCCGAGGTAATCACTTGATCAACAAAGCCGTATTCTAAGGCCTCCTGAGCATCGAACCAGCGGTCACGGTCGGAGTCTTTCTGAATCCGCTCCAGTGGCTGGCCGGTGTGCTGGGCGTTGAGCTCGGCCAAATCGCGCTTGGTGCGAGCGAACTGTTCTGCCTGAATGGCAATATCAGCTGCTGTTCCGCCTACACCTGCCGATGGCTGGTGCATCAAAATGCGAGCGTGAGGCAAAGCGTAGCGCTTACCTTTTGTCCCCGCGGTGAGGAGGAACTGCCCCATTGAAGCAGCAAGACCCATCCCGTACGTAGCGATGTCGCACGGTACGTACGTCATAGTGTCATAAATAGCCATTCCGGCAGTTACAGAGCCACCAGGCGAGTTGATGTACAGGGAAATGTCTCGCGTCGGATCCTCCGCGGAAAGCAAGAGGATCTGTGCGCACAGCCGGTTGGCGATGTCGTCATTAACATCGGTGCCGAGAAAAATAATGCGTTCCCGCAGCAGGCGTTCAAAGACGGAATCGTTAAGGTTCAGTCCTGCTGTCCCATTGTCCATGGTGGGGGCAGAATATCCCTTCTGAGCACTAAGTCCAGTGTCGTTTGAGGAAAAGTTCATTTTGTACGCTCACTTTCCAATGTTTTTGGGTGCACCCCAGACTAGTTAATTCGATGAAGCGTGGCTCGCCTTTTGTGCTCTGTTCGCTGTTAGCGTGCGCCACTATCAGATGCCGATGCCCCCACACCTTGCGGGGCGTGGGGGCATTGTCGGAATTATCCGCAAGTCAAGGGTTTATTTTTCAGGGTTCTCCGAATCATCATCGGTGGGAGTTGCAACTGGAGCTTCCGCCGCTTGATCGAATTCCGCTGTCTCTTGGGTCTCAGTACCTGACGGCGTTGCCTCGCTGTTTTGAGATGGCTCGGCATCGGCGGACCCGGTAGATGTCTCATCGGTGTTTTCTTCTTCACCGAAGTATTCTTTCGGATCGATCTCATTGCCATCAGTATCCTTGACTGAGACCGTACACATAAATTCAGCCAAAGCCTTGCCACGGCGGACATCGGCGTAGAGAGCACCAATCTGATCCGACGCCTGAATTGCCTGCATGAACTGTTGAGGTTCCATGCCGTACCGCTGAGCAGTGAACATGATGTGCTCGGTAAATTCCTGCTGACTTACTTCTGGCTGGAGCTCATCAGCGAGGGTATCGAGGAACAGCTGAGTACGTACGGCCTCTTCAGCGCTGGACCGAGTATCGCGATCGAACTCTTCGCGGCTGCTCCCCTGCGCAGCGAGAAGCTGATCAAAGGCTTTCTCATCACCATTGAACTGCTGCAGAAGCTGGTTCAACTGGCCTTTAACTTGCTCTTCGACGACGGCTTCTGGCAGCTCGAAGTCGGTCTTTTCCAGAGCCTTCTCGAGAACCTTGTCCCGGATCGACGACGCCTGCTCAGCCTTCTTGTTTTCCTCGACCTGCTTTACCAAGGACTCACGAAGCTCGCCGATGGTGTCGAATTCCGATGCGAGCTGAGCGAAGTCATCGTCAGCTTCGGGAAGCTCACGTTCTTTGAGCGACTTCACAGTGACAGTGACCTCAGCCTCTTCGCCTTCGTGGTCACCGGCAACGAGGTTCGACTTAAAGGTCTTTGATTCATCAACCTTCATACCCTCGAGCGCGTCGTCCAAGCCCTCGATGAGCTCACCGTTGCCGACCTGGTGGGAAAGGCCTTCGGTCGTGGCCTCGTCAACAGACTCGCCACCCACGGTTGCGGACAGGTCAATGGATACGAAGTCGTCTTTCTGGACTGGGCGCTCCACTGCCTTCAAGGTGCCGAAACGTGCGCGGAGGTTGTCTAGCTCAGCGTCGACAGCGGCGTCGTCTGCAACGAGCGGATCAACTTCGACTTCGATCGTGGAGAAATCAGGAAGGTCAATCTCCGGGCGAACATCGGCTTCAGCGGTGAACTCAACGAGCTCGTTATCTTCCAACCGGGTGATGTCGATGGTCGGCTGCGTGAGGACCTTGAGGTCATGCTCTTCAACAGCCTGGCTGTAGCGGCTGGGCAGCATGTTGTTGATGGCCTGGTCGAGGATAGCTCCACGGCCGAGCCGCGCTTCAAGAACGCGAGGAGGAACCTTGCCTTTACGGAAGCCAGGGAGTGTGACCTGCTGCGCCAGCGAGCGGTAGGCTTGGTCGATCTCCGGCTGAAGCTCGTCAAAAGGAACTTCGACAGTAAGCTTTACTCGAGTCGCGCTCTGTTGCTCAACGGAGCTCTTCACGGATGCACACTCCTGTGGTGTCGTTGGTTATTCGGAATACAATTTCTCTCTATTTGTGGAGACCCGGCCTGCCAAACGTCGTGTCTGACCGGCCGGGCCACTCCTGGTCGGGGTAGCGGGATTCGAACCCACGACCCCTCGCTCCCAAAGCGAGTGCGCTACCAAGCTGCGCCATACCCCGGTATGAAAGAAAGTCCACCGGCCACGGGTGCCGAAGACAACTAGAGTCTACGGGCACCGTTTTTGCCACTTTCAATGACCCCCACTATTCAGCGTTATCCACCGCAAAATACGTGGTGAAAGAGCTTTTTGATGTTACACGGTGAACTTATGGATTAGCAATGGAGCGAGGCTGCGCCGTTTTCTACTCTCCGCTGTGACAGCAGCTCAATGCCTTAAGTCCTATGCCTTACGTTCCCTGTCTCACGACGGGCCCTGCCGCACGATGACGGCGCAACCTGTCCAAAAAAGTGTCCGCATCGCGTTTTGTCGTATAACACCCGGGAAGAACCCAATTCCTGCGGCACGAAGTACCGACGCACCGAAGAAGGAACCGGTACACGGAAAACTGCAGGCAAGCTACACCTAGAGCCCAAAAGTGCGGGCGGATACGAACCTCAAAATAAAAGTGCGCGGGTATATGGTCAATTTTCGGCCATATCCCTCCGCAGTTTTGCCACGCACCCCGCATATACCCCCACAGTTTTCCGGCACACGGACACACTTTTGGCGTATAACCCTGAAGAACCCGTGTGGTCATATGCGTGGTCATACGACGAAGCCCGGCTAGTTTTCCGCAAGGGCAAAAACCACCCGGCGTTATTGTCGACGGAAGATTTTCAATATCTCCGACTTAATGGAGGGAATGACGGGAATCGAACCCGCGTCTTCAGCTTGGAAGGCTGAGGTATTAGCCACTATACGACATTCCCATTGCGAAAACGGGCCCTGAGCACGTGAAACACAACTGAAGTGCATTTCAACGCCCACGAGCCTTCTTTCCACGGTGTGTTGCCATAGTACATTTCGTTCGCGGTTTCGCAAAACCCGGACTATCTACAGGCTGACCACATCCCGACCCCTCTACAAGCACCACTAGCCACACGCACCACCAGCAGCAATAACGCTCAGAATGTCGGTCACCTAAAGGCCCGTCACGTAAAATAATGGTGACGACACTACCCCTGGAGGAACCATGCCTACCGATACCCCTGCTACCCCACTATCAGGCGATTCTTCCGCATCACTGACAGCAACGACCCTCTCCACCGATTTATCCCAGACGCAACTCATCGCCAATGGAGTCAGTTTTGATTATTCGGGAGCCCCGGTTCTCCGCAACATCGACCTCACATTGTCAGCGGGCGACGTTCTCGGGCTGGTCGGCGATAACGGTGCTGGTAAGTCGACGTTAATGTGGGTCCTCTCTGGCCGACGCAAACCCACGAGCGGCGTCGTTACCCACGTCGGACAACGTGTTCTTGGTTCCCAAGAATTAGAGGCCCCCTTCGATTCGACTGGCGAAATGCTCATTAAAGAGGCTCTGGGGCCATCGCTCCGTCGCTTGCAAGCATTTGAGGAGGCGACGGAAGCGCTTGCTGACGCGGAGACCGATGAAGAAGTTGCTCAGGCAAATGAGCGGTATTCCACCATTTTCTCCGATGTCACGGCCCACGATGATTGGAATGCCGAGCATAACGCAGACATCATTCTCGACAGCCTCGGCCTCACCAATGACAACTCCACGACTGTCAATGGCGAGTCGCTGCTCTCACGCAGAACAGCTGATCTATCTGGCGGCCAGCGAGCGCGTCTTGGGTTAGCGCTCACCCTCATTCGCAGTCCCGAGATTCTCCTTCTCGACGAGCCCACGAACCACCTCGACGACCGTGGCAGAGAACTTGTTATCGATCACATTCATAACCACGCTGGCGTGGTTGTCGTCGCTACGCATGATCGGGATTTTCTCGACGCGGTGTGTACCCAGATCGGCGATATCGTGCCCCGGCGCGAGGGAATTCACATTTTTAGAGGCAATTACACGGCTTATGACAAGCACCGTCGGCACGAGCGCGCACTGTGGGAGCATCAATGGAAGACAGAGCAGAAGGAGAAAAACCAGCTAGAACAGGATATTGAGGCACATCATGAGTCGGCTGGTCCCAAGAAGGCGAAGCGGGACAACGAGAAGGTCATGTATGGGATGGCCGGTAACCGGGCAGAGCGTCAATTGTCTCGACGAATCCGTGCGGCGCGGCAACGTCTCACTGAGCTAGAGGAGAACGGTGTGGAACAGCCTCCCGCGGTTCTCGGTCTCGATGCACCGTTGACTGCGCCCGTACCCCGTCGTCGGGTTGCGGCAGGATCCGACGAGGACTTCGCTATTAAATTACAAGGACTCGTTGTCCCTGATCGCGTCCGCGTGGGGTCTTTGACCATTCGCCCGGGCGAAAAAGTAGTGATTACCGGCCCGAATGGCGCCGGCAAGTCGTCACTACTGGGAGCTATCTCCGGCGCGATACCGACCGAGAGCGGGCAAGTTCGCGTTGGGGAAGGCCAAAGCATCGGTGTGCTCCGCCAGGAGCAGCGATGGGATGACCACACACAATCAGCAGAAGATTTGTATGCGTTGGCTCCTCACCCCACTGTGAGTTTCGACAAGCTCGGACTGCTGGCTCCAGAGGACGCTATTCGACCCGTCGGGGACCTTTCTATAGGCCAGCAACGACGAGTAGCGCTTGCTCTGATTGCGGCTCGCCCGCCCCATATTCTCCTTCTCGACGAGCCGACGAACCACCTCTCCGTCGACTTGATTGAGGAGGTGCAGGATGCCATCGCAAGTGCTGAGGGAACAGTGTTGGTTGTCACTCACGACCGTCGGATGATTGAGCGGTTGGAGGCTCGGCACCTAATTGTTGATAACCACGAGGTGGTGGAGGGGCAACGAGAACACCGTTCAGTCGAGTTCCAATAATTAGTTTTGACAACCATACCATTATCAGTACCCCTACTATGGGGTAACTTTATTACCGGCTCGATAACGAATAGTTAACGATTCTTTATCGGGCAGAAATCTGCAGATTCTTTGGTAAGCAGCGCCTTTAAACGTGGGTTGAACACATACGGGGGTGTAATAAGCAGTTTAACGGATTTCATGCCGTTTTAGCTAGAGTTTTGCTACGTAGCGCTCCCCTGTTTTTCGGGCGTACACTCCTGACTCATGACGCCGATCCTTCTTGACAAAGACTCAGGACACGAGCTTTGGACCGCAGCGCAATGCGCTGAGTTTTCTGGTACAGCGCGGGGTACATTCACCAGCTATGCGGGTCGTGGTCGCGCACCAAAGCCTGTAGCAAAGTTTCAGGGGTTGACTCTCTGGGACGCTGAAGACGTAAAGCATTGGCACGAGAATCGAGTTGACCGTAGGAGAAAAAGCGACTCCGACACCGACGATTAAGCGCCACCCTGACCAGGCCATAGCCAAGCTGTCCGATGATGAATGCTCCTCTTTGGTGGAGGGTGAGCTGAAAGAAGATAACACCGGAAAAGGAAAAGCATCTCTTGCACATTGTTACGCAAGAGATGCTTTCTTTTTAGGATTATACGACAAATGTGTGTCTGGTCGGTGTGTCGCCCCGGGGGTTAGATCTGGCCTTTTTGGATGCTGGTGGAGTGGGTGTATTCGATGTCGATAGCCT
>NZ_QFRA01000033.1 GCF_003243515.1 Corynebacterium kroppenstedtii | reverse complement strand
GTCAAGCGCATCTTTGAGGAATCGTCGATTTCGGTAACGACGCCTGAGGAGTGGGCCCAGTTGCGTGAGGATATCCAGCAATACGGCCTCTACAACCGAAACCTTCAGGCTATTCCTCCGACGGGTTCTATTTCGTATATCAACAACTCGACATCGTCGATTCACCCGATCGCGTCGAGAATTGAAATCCGTAAAGAGGGCAAGATTGGACGCGTGTACTATCCCGCCCCGCATATGGACAATGATAATCTTGACTATTTCAAAGATGCTTATGAGATAGGTTATGAAAAGGTTATCGATACGTATGCGGTAGCGACGAAGTATGTCGATCAAGGGTTGTCGTTAACGCTGTTCTTCAAAGACACCGCGACGACGCGAGATATTAACCGCGCACAGATTTACGCGTGGAGGAACGAAATTAAGACACTGTATTATATTCGCCTCCGGCAGGCTGCATTAGAAGGTACAGAGGTTGAAGGTTGTGTCTCCTGCATGCTGTAACGGTGCTTGACGCGCTCACGTAAATAAGCAGGCTAAACAGTGTGCTACCCGCACCCTGTAACGGTCATGCTGCCATGGTCGGGGAAGGGCATAAAACAGGCCCCATATCGAGGTGATATGAGGCCGTTGAATGTCTGATTAGCTGGCAGGTGCCAACGAGTTCTGCCTAGTTAGTTTAACGCTGGCCGAGCTCAGCATCGAGACGGAGAATTCCTGCACCATCGTCACCAACAAGTTCAAGGCGATCGAGAATCTCGTTAACCGTGTCTTCTTCTTCGATCTGTTCGGTCAAGAAGCGGTCGATTAACTGGCGGGAATCGAGGTCTCCTTCAGTATCTGCTGTCTTAGCAAGATCGCGAATCAGGCCTGATACCTTCTTCTCATGTTCGAGGGCGGCTTGGAATGCATCCTTTGCTGACTGAATGTTCAGTTCAGGGATGGAGAGCGTGGAGATGGTCACTTGGCCACCGCGAGCCAAGATGTGGTCGCTGAAAGCGTGAGCATGTCCGAATTCCTCATCGACTTGTGCGCGCATCCAGTCCCGCATGCCTACCAAGCTAAGACGATCAAGCTCCAGCCCTAGTTGCTTGTAAACAAGTGCCGCCTGGAGTTCGGCGGTGAATTGGTCATTTAATGCTTTCTGTATTGTGTCACTGATAGCCATGCCCTGATTATATAAAACTTTTTTGATTTATCCAATTATTTTGGAAAAAACACAGGAATGAATTTTTTAGTTTAAGCAAAAGACAACCGGAATGCGGGTTTTAGGGTTTGCTACCATCCGATTTATTGTCCACGATATTTCACTACCCTCTCCAGATTCACAATTTTAGAATTAAACCTACGTCTAGTTTTTAAGGAAGTTGGCGTTGTCCTATGAATCTAAAATGAGCGGCTTTGACCAAAGGGGATCGAACAATTTTCCCGCGCAAAACTGCCACTGACGCTAAAGATTTGATTCGAGTAGTGAGAGGGGAACCTATGTCGTCGGGTAAGGGCTAGACTTGGCCGGTACGGGACTGACGGATACTGGCAGTTGATATTTACAGTGTTGAAAGGGGCACTTTTATGAAGAAGACCAACGCAATCACACCGGTCCGATGGGGGACAAACGCAAACAACCACGATCGCCCCATCGCTGCCATCGATTGGAACACCATTCCCGATGACAAAGACCAAGAGGTGTGGGACAGACTGACAGGGAATTTCTGGCTACCAGAGAAAGTTCCGCTCTCTAATGACATCAAGAGCTGGGGTACTCTCAACGAGCTGGAACAGCGCACCACGATGCGCGTATTCACCGGCCTCACCATGCTGGACACCATCCAGGGCACTGTCGGCGCGGTTTCTCTCATTCCCGACGCCCTCACGCCGCACGAAGAAGCCGTCTACACCAATATTGCGTTCATGGAGTCGGTCCATGCCCGCTCCTATTCGTCGATCTTCATGACGTTGTCGTCGACACCGGAAATCAATGACGCCTTCCGGTGGTCCGAGGAGAATGAGAACCTTCAGGACAAAGCCCGGATCGTTCTCGACTATTACGAGGGCGATAACCCGTTCAAACGGAAGGTTGCGTCGACACTACTTGAGTCCTTCCTCTTCTATTCGGGCTTCTACTTGCCGATGTATTGGTCCAGCCACGGCAAGCTAACTAACACTGCCGACGTCATTCGCCTGATTATTCGCGACGAAGCCGTCCACGGCTACTACATCGGTTATAAGTACCAGCGCGGGCAGGAGGCCTTGACACAGTCCGAGCGGGACGGTCTGAAGGAATACACCTTCGACCTTCTCTACGAGCTGTATGACAACGAGACGCAGTACACCGAAGACCTTTACGACGAGTTGGGGTGGACGGAGGATGTCAAGCGTTTCTTGCGCTACAACGCTAATAAGGCCTTAAACAATCTGGGTTACGAAGCGTTGTTCCCTACCAGTGAAACCCGCGTAAGTCCGGCGATCATCTCGTCCCTCAATCCCGGAGCCGACGAAAACCACGACTTCTTCTCGGGATCGGGATCGTCCTACGTAATAGGTAAGGCGGAATCCACGACCGACGAAGACTGGGATTTCTAAGGCAGCTCGAAGGCATCGTCGACGACAAACGCTCAAAAGCGGCTTGTAGTTCCTTAGGCCGACACGTTTCTTCCCCCTACTGTGTGGAAGATGGCTCAAAGGGCTGGCCTTTATGTGGTACACAGCGTTACTATATTGAACATCGTTGGTGTACTTCAGGCTATTGTCCGCCGATCTTCAGAAAACTCTCAGGCGCCCTCGTTGAGTTGTTGGGCATCGGAACAACTTGTTCGACGTTGTTTGCGCTGGTGGAAGGGTTCTGAGTGGTTGGGGTGGGGCATGGTCGACGCACGCTGGCAATGACAATGACGAGGAATCTGCTTCACGTGAAGGGAAGGAGCAGCTTCCGAATTCAGGAGGAAAGTATGACTGCTGTAGCGCCTAAGGTTGACCAACCGGTCGCCCCTGCTAGGCCAAAGCCGTCAGGAACCACCCCGAAGGGGGGATTTGCCTGGCGCATGCTGACCACGACGGACCATAAGCAGCTCGGGATGATGTACATCATCACGTCGTTCTGTTTCTTCTTCCTCGGTGGTCTCATGGCCCTATTGATTCGTGCTGAGCTCTTCAGCCCGGGTCTTCAGTTCTTGTCCAATGAACAGTTCAACCAGCTGTTCACCATGCACGGCACCATCATGTTGCTGCTATACGGTACGCCTGTGATGTGGGGCTTCGCGAACTACATCATGCCGTTGCAAATCGGCGCACCCGATGTGGCATTCCCTAGGCTGAATGCTCTGGGCTTCTGGCTCACACTCGGTGGCGGCATTCTGATGTTGTCGGGCTTCTTTACCCCTGGTGGAGCCGCTGACTTCGGTTGGACCATTTACTCTCCGTTGTCCGACACTCTTCACTCGCCAGGTATCGGTTCTGACATGTGGATCGTCGGCGTTGGTGCTGGTGGTGTCGGAACTATCGCCTCGGCTATTAACATGATCACGACGGTCGTGTGCCTCCGTGCCCCTGGCATGACGATGTTCCGCCTGCCGATCTTCACCTGGAACATCCTGGTTACCTCGGTCATCGTTCTGTTGATCTTCCCGATGCTGACCGCAGCTGCCCTCGGCGTGCTGTACGATCGCAAACTCGGTGCTCACATTTATGACCCCGCCAACGGTGGTGCAATTCTGTGGCAGCACCTGTTCTGGTTCTTCGGTCACCCGGAGGTTTACGTCTTGGCCCTTCCGTTCTTCGGTATCGTGTCCGAGATCGTTCCGGTCTTCTCCCGCAAGCCGATGTTCGGTTACGCCGGCCTGGTTTTCGCAACCCTGTCGATCGCTGCTTTGTCGATTGCTGTGTGGGCTCACCACATGTTCGTCACCGGCGCTATCCTGCTCCCGTTCTTCTCATTCATGACGTACCTGATCTCGGTGCCTACCGGTGTGAAGTTCTTCAACTGGGTGGGAACGATGTGGCGCGGTCACATCACCTTTGAGACCCCGATGCTCTGGACCATGGGCTTCCTGGTGACATTCCTCTTCGGTGGGCTGACCGGTATTATGCTGGCTTCACCGCCGCTGGACTTCCACGTGTCGGATACCTACTTCGTGGTCGCTCACTTCCACTACACCCTGTTCGGTACCATCGTGTTCGCCTCCTGTGCAGGCCTCTACTATTGGTTCCCGAAGATGACGGGACGTATGTTGGACGAGCGTCTGGGTAAGATCCACTTCTGGATGACAGTCATCGGATTCAACGGAACGTTCTTGGTTCAGCACTGGCTCGGTGACGAAGGTATGCCACGTCGTTACGCTGACTACCTCCCGACCGATGGATTCACCGGTTTGAACCAGTTCTCCACGATCTTCTCCTTCATCCTCGGTATCGGATTCCTGCCGTTCATCTGGAACGTGTTCAAGTCCTTCCGCTACGGCGAGATCGTGACCGTTGACGATCCGTGGGGTTACGGAAACTCCCTCGAGTGGGCAACGTCCTGCCCGCCCCCGACACACAACTTCACCTCGCTGCCTCGTATCCGTTCCGAGCGCCCAGCCTTCGAGCTTCACCATCCTCAGATGGTTGAAAAGATGCGAGCTGAGGCCCACATCGGTCGGCAGATTTAATGAGAGTGGTTGTGTGTTTGCTCGCTCAATGCGAGAAACAAAGTATTCGGACCTCCTGAGTAAATGAGACGGCCCCCATCCACATGGGTGGGGCCGTTTCTGCTATCACCACTCCACGCGTTGAAATAATGTCGAGTTCCGTACACGCCCCGCTTTTACCATCCGTTTCTTTACCACGCTCACTTCGTCAGCGCGCATCCGTTAGACTCCCTGCCTCGTAATCCACGCCTAGGAGCAACTGAAGTACACCATGGCCCCTAAGCTCTCCATTAATCTCATTGACGGCTTCCGCCCTGCCGTCGTCATCGCCTCCGGTTCTGACCGTCCGGGTGTCAGTGCGGCACTGTTTCGTGTCCTCGCCGCGCATGGCGGTCAATTGCTCGACATCGAACAATCCATCTTTCGTGGACACCTGTCCCTGGCTGCACTCGTCGGATGCCCACCTCACACAATCGGTCGCCTGCGTGACGATCTCGTCGAAACGCTAGCCACCTACGACTGCACCGTCGAGATCGAGTTTGATGATCAGGCTGTACCGTCACGCCCATATTCCAGCCATGCCGTCGTTGTTTTAGGTAATCCAGTTACTGCGGAGCACATCTCACAAATCGGGCAAGTCCTCGCCGATTACGGGACAAATATTGATACCTATCGGGGCATTTCTGATTATCCAGTCACCGGTGTTGAGCTTAAAGTGTCGGTTCGGGATCCCCGGCCCGGCGGCGGTATTGCGCTCCGCAAAGCTCTAGCTGAGCTCAGTACTCGGATCGGCGTCGACATTGCCATTGAGCGCGCGGGCTTAGCTCGTCGGTCCAAACGTCTCATCTGCTTCGATTGTGACTCGACATTGATCCGGGGTGAAGTCATCGAAATGCTGGCAGCCCACGCCGGCAGAGAACAAGAAGTAGCAGAAGTGACGGCCCGGGCGATGCGGGGGGAAATCGACTTCGAAGAGTCGCTACGGGAACGCGTCGCCACTCTGCGCGGTTTAGACAGCGCGGTTATCGATGACGTCGCGAAAAACATTGTTCTCACCCCTGGTGCGCGGACGACAATCCGGACTCTCAAGCGAATGGGATATCGCACTGCAGTCGTCTCAGGAGGGTTTATCCAGGTTATCCAACCAATGATTGATGACCTCGATATCGATTTCGTTCGAGCCAACACCTTGGAGATCGTCGACGACAAGCTGACCGGAAACGCCGTCGGCGATATCGTGGGTCGGAAAGCGAAAGCACGATACCTCAAAGAGTTCGCCGCGGCATCGGGATTGGCGATGTATCAGACCGTTGCCGTGGGTGACGGCGCGAATGATATCGACATGTTGTCCGCAGCAGGCCTCGGTATTGCCTTTAACGCCAAGAAAGTCCTGCAAGAGGTAGCCGACGCGTCCGTGAACTTCCCATTCCTTGACGAGGTGTTGAGCATATTAGGCATCGACCGCGACGATATCGACGCCGCTTCCGATGACAAAGCAACTACCGACGAAGGGACGACTGACAAGGCGTCTGACGACGAGGAAATCACGCCCCAGGAGGCAAAGTCATGACCGATAATGACATGACGGCCCACACGAATTACACAGCCGACGATGTATCGTGGGCAGACGCGTCTGAAGTGGACGTGTTTGAGCGAGAGGAGAACAGCGCGGCACCTGGTATCAGAGACGCACACTCGTTGTTAGCCACAGTTCTCGGCGATGGCGTCCACCAGCTCGATCGGGAAGATCCCCGCAATCCAGACACGGTTCAAGCGATGCCGATCGTGCTGAACATGCCTAAAGCATCCCCGCCGCGTCGGCGGGAGCTATTGGAAGCCGCGGCGTTAGCGTCAGTACTAGTATGCCTTGATGCTCGTGCCGGACGCGACGGGGTATGGAAGGAATCGCTGTCTCGGTGGTACGGAGCACGAATCCGAAAAATTGCGCGACGTGCTCGGACGTCGGGGCAGTGGTCGACAGTGCAGAGCATTCCGGGAGTGACGGTCACCATTGGGGTGTCGTCTGCGCGTGGGTTTCTTCCTGGTCCGGTCCGCGATGTTGATTCGAGAATCGGAAAACTGCAGATTTCCGGTACGGATCTTCCGCGTGATGACTCTGCTCAGGGGGAACACATAAAAGGCAGAGATCCCGTTCAACCGATGATCGCACTGAACGCGGACCTGGGGATGTCGGTCGGAAAAGCTGCGGCTCAGGTGGGTCATGCAGCGATGCTATGGGCTGCGCATGCGTCATTTCCGACCATTCAACGGTGGCTTGATGAACCACGATTCACCATCCTAGAGGTAGCGAGTAGTGATCTGGAGGCGGCTGTCTGTCGTCATCAAACTGGCCATTACGTCGAGGTTATTGACGCTGGTTTCACTGAAGTAGCCCCCGGGAGCAGAACCGCGGTCGCGTTTGATCCTGAGACGGAAGGGTGACAACAGAGCGCTGCGATGCAGCCGAACGGCATAGCTACTTTTTGACAAGTCGCTTGAGCGCATCCCGCGTTTGTTCGAGTGAGGTCGTGCGCCACAAGTCTGGCAAGGACGCTGCGATAAATGAACCATAGCGTTTCGTCGCCAGCCTGGGATCCAGAACAGCGACGACACCCCGATCATCGACAGACCGCAAAAGCCGCCCGGATCCTTGCGCCATCAGAAGCGCTGCGTGCGCTGCTGAGACTTCCATGAAGCCATTGCGCCCGGCTGCGTTGGCCGCGTCGGAACGAGCTTTTAAGAGAGGATCGTCGGGACGAGGAAACGGAAGCCGATCGATAATGACCAAAGATAACGATGGCCCGGGGACATCGACGCCCTGCCATAACGACAACGTGCCGAACAGCACCGAGTTCTCATTGTTGGAAAAAGATGTGACCAGCGCGCCTATCGAGTCCTCGCCTTGGCAATAAATGTCGAAAGGCAGGATTTCCCGCATCGCGTGTGCGGCAGCGTCGGCAGCACGTCGGGACGAAAACAAGCCCAATGTCCTCCCGCCAGCAGCGGTAATGAGAGTACGCATTTCCTCAACAGCCTGCTGTGACATGCCGTCCCGGCCGGGAGGCGGTAAGTGGTCCGCGACGTAAAGGATTCCCGAGCGCCGCGCATCAAAAGGCGTCCCCACGTCAAGCGTGGTGTAGGTGTTTTTACGCAAACCCCACTGCGCCGCCATGGCATCGAACTTCCCACCCAGGGCCAGCGTCGCCGAGGTCAGAATCACCGTATTGGCGTCGAAGAGATTCTTGCTCAGCAGCGGTGCGACCGAGAGCGGCGCCACCATCACTCTGCCGTTCTCACCATTCTCTTTCCACACCACATCGTCCGGTTCATGGGACGTATTGCGACCTTGTTGCTCGAGTTGGTTGCCATACGAAAGAATGCGCGCGCAGGTGTGCAGCAGCTCATCCAGGGCCGAGAGCACCGCTTGCCGTTCCGCTGCCTTTTCCGGATCACTCGACAAAGAATCGGCGGACACACTATGCACCGCCGTAAACGCAGTGTTGATATGTTTCCGTAAATCTTCCACATTGCCGGCAGCATCATCCGGAAACGGTTTCCACCGCCCATCATCCACCGCAGCGTCGATGTACGATTGCCAATCGTCAATGCTATTCATCAGTGACGATGATGCTTGGTCATCAAACTTGGCGACGCGACGTGCCGTCGCCCTCATTCCCGGCGCTGCCAGCTCTTGTGTTGCGACCGACGTGATACGCCCGTCCAGCTCGTGCGCTTCGTCGACAATGACGATGTCATGTTCAGGCAGGATGTGTCCGTCAGACAATGCATCGATGGCCAGTAGGGCGTGGTTTGTGACGATGACGTGTGCATCACGCGTTTTGTCGCGCGCACGCTCCGCGAAACAATCCTCGCCGTGTGGGCACCGCGACGCGCCGATACACTCATTCGCGGTCACGCTGACTTGCTTCCACGCCAGGTCGGAGACGCTGCTCTCTAAGCTGTCGCGGTCGCCGTCGTTGGTGTCGGATGCCCACTCGTGCAATTCCTTGACCTGCCGTCCGATGCGCGAAATCTGGCTGGGGTCGATCAGCGGGCTTTCGCTGTCATCTTCGACGCCGAGCTTATTAAGACACAGGTAATTAGACCGTCCCTTGAGAATTGCGAACGTGATCTCACCCAGCTTGGGCTTCAATGCTGCCGCGATGCGGGGAAGGTCCCGGGAAATCAGCTGACGTTGCAGCGCAATCGTCGCGGTCGACACGACGATCGTGGTGTCCGTTTCGACGGCATGCGCGATCGCCGGAATTAGGTAGGCCAACGATTTACCAGTTCCGGTACCAGCCTGCACCGCCAGATGCTTCTCCATCCTGATCGCTTTTTGGATGGAGGAGGTCATCCGCGATTGGCCATCGCGCCGGGCACCTCCCATCGCGGTAACGACGGTGTCGAGCAGGCGCTCAGCGTCGTATTTTTCATTATCATTGCTCGGTTGAGCATCGGTTTGACGAGTATTCGAACCCATATGTTTCCGGTGAGCCGCCTAGAACCCGACGAACCGGGTGGAAATAGCCGGCTCATCGGCGGACAAGGCGAGGCCTTCCCACGGCAACGTGATGAGCGCTTGAGAGAGGTACTCGCGGCACGCCTCGAGGGAGGGGAGGTTGCCTGTTATTTCTCCGTCGCGCATCAGGGCCACAGTCAACGGGCGTGCATGCAGTCCGTTGTAGAGCTTCGGAGCTTCGTCGTCGAAATGCGTAATAACTTCCTCAACCGCGGTTCCAGATTCCCGCACCGCGCGGTAGGCACGCTTGGTACCACCATGCGAGATCTTGTGGCTTGACCGTTTCGCCACGGGAAGCCCATCGACCTCAACGAGTTTGTACACCATTTCCGCGGTGGGATGCCCGGAACCGGTCACCACAGATGTGCCGACGCCATACGCGTCGACGGGTTCGGAGCGCAGAGCGGCAATCGCGAATTCGTCGAGGTCGGAGGACACGACAATCTTCGTGTTCGTCGCTCCTAAGGTATCCAACTGGTCGCGGACCTGACGTGCTAAAACGCCCAGCTCGCCAGAGTCGATCCTGATGCCCCCCAAATCAGTGCCGGCGACATCGATGGCGGTGCGCACGCCAGCGGCAATGTCGTACGTGTCGACAAGAAGCGTCGTTCCTATGCCGAGAGCGTCGATCTGTGTGCGGAATGCCTCGTCCTCATGTGCGCCCTCGCTGGTGGTGTGCGCCAAGGTCCATGCGTGCGCTGCCGTTCCCGCTGAGGGGATGTTGTAGCGGTACGCGGCCTCCAAGTTACTGGTGGAGGAGAAGCCTGCGAGGTAGGCGGCGCGAGTGGCGGTGACCGCGGCATATTCGTGGGTGCGTCGGGATCCCATCTCCATGAGGGGCCGACCCTCAGCGGCGGTGACCATTCGCGCTGCTGCCGTTGCGACGGCGGAATCGGCGTTCATGATGGACAGAATGACTGTTTCCAGCACCACGCACTCGGCGAATGTCCCGCGGGCCGTCAAAATGGGGGAATACGGGAAGTAGAGTTCGCCTTCGGAGTATCCGTCGATATGGCCTGAGAAACGGTAATTGCGCAGGTAGTCAATTGTTTCGTCGCTAAGGAAGTCGAGGTATTCGAGTTGTTCGTCGGTAAAGACGAAATCGCGGACAGTGCGTAAAACTCGGTCGGTACCTGCAACAACTCCGTATCGACGTTGCCCGGGAAGCCGTCGGGCGAAAACTTCGAAACTCACTTGTCGATCCGCTGTGCCATCTTTAATGGCAGCGTCGAGCATCGTAAGTTCGTATTTGTCGGTGAGCAGTGCGCTGGAGCGTCGAGTGGTGTCCTGGGGGTGGGAAGCGTTCATGGCGAACATGATAGTGGGTGCCGGGGACAGACGTATATGAATGGACAACCCGCCCACCTGGTCGCCGTGTGAGGCTTCGGCACGGTTCGCTGGGTTCCTGTGAGTCGGCATGGTTTCTGGCTAAAGTGGACACCATGAGTCCTGCCGCAGCTCCCTTAGCTACCCCCGAAACAGACACACAGCCGATGACGGAACCTGATCTCCCATGGCTGTGCATCGTGTGGGATGACCCCGTCAATCTGATGAGTTACGTCACCTATGTGTTTGAAACTGTGCTGGGCTATGGGCGTGCTCGGGCAACGGAGCTGATGATGAAAGTGCATACGGAGGGCAAGGCGGTCGTGTCGTCGGGGGAGCGCGATAAGGTAGAAGTCGATGTCAAGAAGCTGCAGACTGCGGGTTTATGGGCAACGATGCAGCGTTCTGAGGGCTAAAGCTAGGGCGGTAAGCTGCTTGTAGTTGTACTCGCTTCGTATGACGTACCGATGAATCACGTGAGGGATAAGCTGTGGAGCCGTGGAAACCCCGTAAAGGGTTGCTGAAGAAGAGGACAATAAACACGACCTTTGAGCCCATGGAGAGGGAACTTCTGGGTGACGCGGCGGCAGACCTGTGCAATGCATTAATTGAACGCCAGCGGAGCGCCCCCAAGGATGTGCTCGAGGAGATGACGGGGATCAGTTCGGGCCACTCCGAAAAACCGGAGGACCCAGGTTTGGCGCGGCTGCTTCCCGACTTTGAAACGTCGGAGGCCGAAGAGTTTGAAGGCGACAATGGGATGCTCCGTCAGCTTCACGAACCGGATATTATTTCCCAGAAGCTCACTAATCTTCGTTATATTGTCGACGCTTTAGGCCCTGATGGTTCGGTAAATGTGTTGTTGACCTATGACGACGTTCCACGCTGGTTAGCCGGGCTGAACGACATCCGCATTTATAAGGCTGCAGCCTTTATTGACGACGAGGGGCATTTGCCTGAAGCTGGTCCCGACGCAGGGTTTGATCGAAATTTCGTCGAATGGCTGGCGGTGTGCCAGGAGTCCCTCCTTGAAGCGTGGCGCTCATGAAAAATAGCCCCATCGGAGTTTTTGATTCCGGGGTAGGCGGGTTAACTGTTGCCCGGACCATTGTGGACCAAGCCCCAACCGAGTCGATCATGTATGTCGGCGACACCGCGCACGCCCCGTACGGCCCCAAGCCCCGTGAAGATATCATCCGGTATTCGACGGCGATTGCCGACGACCTCGTCGCTCGCGGCGCCAAAATGATCGTGATCGCGTGCAATACGGCCGCGTCGGTGTTCTTGGATAAAGCGCGTGAGCTCTACGACGTCCCCGTCGTGGGGGTGATCGAGCCGGCTTCGCGACGCGCGGTCGCGGCAACGCGAAATGGCCGCGTCGGGGTGATTGGAACGACGGGAACGATCGCGTCGGGAGCGTACCAGCGGTGCATAGCGAATCTGGATCCAAACATTGAGGTCCATGCGGTCGATTGCCCGCAGTTCGTGCCCTTCGTCGAGCGTGGCATCACGACGGGCCGGCAGATTATGGGCTTAGCGGAGGCGTATTTGGAGCCCCTGCAGGATGTCGGCGTCGACACTGTGGTGTTGGGGTGTACTCATTATCCACTGCTCACGGGGGTAATTCAGCTGGTGATGGGGGATAACGTGACCCTGGTGAGCAGCTCCGAGGAGGAGGGCAAGGAGGTTCCGCGAGTCCTTTATCAGGAGGATTTGTTTAACGACGCTAACCCTGAGGCGGAGTCGTTGGATGTGGTGGACGCCAACGTCGTGAATGACTACGCCGGTCCTGAACCTGTTCGGACATTTGAGTCGACCGGTGATCCCCATCGGTTTGCCAGGCTGGCCAGGCGTTTCTTGGGCCCGTCGATTACCCAAGTGAGTCACGTTGAGGGTCTCACGGATATGTAGAACCGTGATCTTCATCTCACCCAGATGATGGAGTGATGATCGAGACAAAAGCGCGCAAAATTGCAGCTTTAATCGCCATGATGTGCGCTGGTCTGGCACTATAAACACATGCGGTTGACGATTATCGGTTCTTCAGGAAGCCTCGCTGGTCCGCAGTCTCCGGCATCGAGTTATTTGCTGACGCCGGACGATGGGTCGGATCCTGTCATCATGGATCTGGGGCGATGGGGGTTCTCCCGCAGGTCACCGACCCTGGTCGAGCGCATATCGTCTTTACCCACCTGCACGCTGACCACTGCTTGGATTTTCCGTCGCTGCTGGTGTGGCGTCGGTTCCATCCCCAATTAGCAGCGAAATCGAAACATACCTTCGTCGGCCCGGATTTTTCTGCTGAGCATTTGGGGCTAGCCAGTGCCGACGCGCCAGGTGAAGTGGATGATTTCTCCGATAACTTCGTGGTCCATAGTTGGCGCGAGGGTGTTGTTCAGTCGGTGGGGGCATTTGATTTCACGCCGGTGCGCGTCATTCATCCAACGGAGACGTACGCACTCCGGGCAGTTGAGCGGGAGACCGGCCACACCTTGGTGTTTTCGGCGGACACCGCCTACTGCGACCAGCTGGTTGACTTAGCCAAGGGGGCGCACACGCTCTTGTGTGAGGCGTCGTGGGGAGTGTCGTCGGAAAATGCAGCACCTGACATGCATATGAGTGGCCCGGAGGCCGCGAAGACGGCAACGCGGGCTGGTGTGAAGCGGTTGATTTTGACTCACATCCCACCGTGGATTGATGCGCTGGCCACTGTTGGCGCTGCTCAAGATTATTTTTCGGGTGAAATCGATGTAGCCACCCTGAAGAAGACGTACGAGTTTTAGCGGTCGTGTCCGGGGGGACCGGTAGGGTGGGGAGCATGAGTGATTTTGTACGCGCTGATGGCCGTGCCCTTGATGAAATGCGCCCTGTCCGTATTGTTCGTGGCTTTACGACGAATCCCGCCGGGTCTGTCTTAGTGGAATTCGGAAACACACGTGTGATGTGTACTGCCTCGGTGGAGGACCGTGTGCCTCGCTTTAAAAAGGACAGCGGTGAAGGCTGGTTAACGGCCGAATATTCGATGCTTCCCTCGGCGACGGCGGAGCGGATGCCGCGGGAGTCAATGCGGGGGAAGGTCAAGGGGCGGACACATGAGATTTCCCGTCTGGTGGGGCGCTCGCTTCGAGCTGCGATCGATTTGAAAGCGCTGGGGGAGAGCACCATTGCTTTGGACTGCGATGTCCTTCAGGCTGATGGTGGTACGCGTACTGCCTCTATTACCGGCGCATACGTTGCCCTCGCCGATGCGTTGATGTACCTGGAAGCGGAGGGGCTGGTGTCTAAGAATGCCCTGCTTCCGCCTGTTGCTGCGGTGTCCGTCGGTCTTATCGACGGGCATGTGTGTCTGGACCTGCCGTATGAAGAGGATTCTCGCGCGGAGGTCGATATGAACGTCGTGATGACGGAATCCGGCGAGTTCGTGGAGATCCAGGGCACGGGTGAACACAGCACATTTTCCCGTGAGCATTTGATGCAGTTTATGGATGCGGCAGAAAAGGGATGTTCAGAGCTGATTCGTGCTCAGAAGGAAGCTCTGTCGAAGCCGTATCCGAAGCCGTTGCCGAACCGGAAGAACGCTTAACGAAGAACGCGTAACAGAGGATGGGCGCTTGCTAACGGACGAGGAGGAAATGTGCAGGTCCTTGTTGCCAGTCGGAATGCTAAAAAACTGAGGGAGCTCCAAAGAGTTCTGTATACGCGGCATGTTGCCGGGATTGAATTGCTCAGCTTGAAAGATGTCGCTGAGTATCCTGAGGCTCCAGAGACCGGCCGGACGTTCGGTGATAATGCCCTGTTGAAGGCTAGGGAAGCTGCCAAGCACACTAATTTGGTGTCGATTGCCGACGATTCAGGCTTGAGTATCGACGAGCTCAATGGCATGCCCGGGGTGCTCTCGGCTCGGTGGTCAGGTAAACATGGCGATGATGATGCCAACACGAACCTGGTTTTGGGGCAGATGAATGATGTCCCCGATGAACGACGCGGGGCTGCGTTCGTCTCGGTATGCGCCTTAGTTATTCCGAAGAACCTGATGCCTCGGGCGAAGTCGGCAGGACTCACAGTTCCTTCGCTACAAAAGTTCAGTGAGGGTGTTTCTCTCTCGGCTCCCGCTGAACCTGGTGAATTTGTTGTTCGCGGCCAGTGGCGAGGCCGTATTATTCGCGAGCCTCGGGGCGCTAATGGCTTCGGTTATGACCCGATTTTCGTTCCCGAGGAGGAAGACACCCGCGCCCAGATTCAACATTCCCCGAGAGATGCGGGGGATAGCGGCGCTGACGGTGTGGATCACTCGGTGAAGAGCCGACGCCCCTGCGTTGCGCCGCGGACTTCTGCCGAACTATCCGCTGAAGAGAAGGATGCTCAATCGCACCGAGGGCGGGCTTTGGCCCAGTTGGTGCCGATTTTGCGATCGATAGGCGATATGTAGTCTTCGTGGTGTTACGAGAAGTTGAATGTCTTCTGGACCTCGTGCCGACGACGTGCCTCCACCACGAAGGAGAGGAACGGGATCGTTCCCGCTAGGCATGTGGTGAGCCATTTGATGGGCTTCCACCGTGCTTTGGTTCCGAGGTCTAGCGTCATGATGAGGTAGACCATGAAGAAGAATCCGTGGGCCATGCCGATGTACATGAACCAGTCGGGTGGATTATCAAGAATCAGGTGGTCGAAAACCATTTCCACGCAGAGGAGGAGCAGCCACACGCCTGTGACGTAGGCGGCCACCGAGTAGCGCTTAAGTGCGGAAGCAACCCGCGCTTGCCGAGCGGGATTGATCCGCGGCGTGTTGCGTCGTCGTTGATTGGTCGCGCTATTTCCGTCAGATGATTGTGCATCGGCTTGGCGTGCATCGTTATTGGACGCACCAGTCGACTGTGCGTCATTCACAGGGGTGTTGTTAGTCATAGTGGGATTCCTGCGTACCTACGTTTAATGAGTTTTTCTGGGGTTCTCCGGGGTCTGCTCAGGCTGGGGGCGAGACCGCTGAGGTAAGAAATCCTCAGGTATCTCCCGCATAGGAGCATCGTTCTTGCGGGAGGCTGTGTCCGTCGCTCCTTTTCGCGATGACCCCTTACGGCGAGAACGCGACGTTTCCCGCCTCGCGCCGGGCTCGGCATTACCTTCCGCGAGTTCCCGTTCGTACTGAAGGTACTTACGATACGCGATAATGAAAAAGGCTCCAATTGCCGGCCATTGCAAAACATAGCCAAGATTTTGAGCGGTACCGGAGTCCGACGTGTACCGGTCCCATTGCCAGTGGGCCAGGAATAAGGTTGCGGCCACTGCTGCGATGAGAAAAATGATTTGAACAATGCGAACCCGAATGGACGGCATCGTGTGCTGGGGCGGCACTTCTTGCTGTCCTCCGTCGGCGCTAGTCAGGGTTTCGTCCCCGTGCACGCGGTCGGCTTTGTCCTCTGTACTCACGTGGCACAGTCTACCCGTTGCCGTGTCAGGGTGTGAGTGGTGTTTGTGCTGGAGGTTTCCATTGGCTGGTGCTGTCAGCTAGTATTACGTCGCGCATGTTCGGGTCGTGCAGTTGGCTCGTATCTCCGAATTCTCAGACAGCTAGTGTGCCGTGTGGTGCTGTGGTTGATTGGTTCGGATATTCATGTGTTTTGCGCTTGTGGCGGAATTGGCAGACGCGCTGGATTTAGGTTCCAGTGTCTTTTGACGTGGGGGTTCAAGTCCCCCCAAGCGCACAAAACCCTCTTACCTGTTCGCGTAGGTGAGAGGGTGTTTTAGTTTTCAGAACGGGGTGCATGTAGTCGCGATCCTCACGACGGCCGACGCACGCTCGACCGTAACCGCTACACCGATACGTCGGTGGTATCCCACTCCAGGGTGTGTCCGTCGAGTAACCAGTTAAGCGCCCATAGACGCTCAATGCCGCTGTTGGGGTCAAAGTTCGTGCCCCTGACCATTCCGCGTCGCGCAGCCGCCATGAGGCTCCGGTACGTTTGCTGTGCGTCGAGCAGTTCGTCGATATCGCGGACAGTGGGGGTCTCGTCTATGTCCAAAGCGGTGGGGAACGCTGCTGCACCGTTGGTTGGTTCCCCGGTGAACGCCGAGGGCAGTTCATAACGCCCGAGCGCCCAGGTTAGTGCCCCGACGGCTTCACTTCGCCAAGACAGCTTTTCTGCAAGCCCCGGATCCGCAGTCTCGAAGAGCTTCTTCTCTTCCTTGGTCCGTGCTGCAAACCCTTCGGGGGAAGTTTCCTCCATGAGCGAGGGGTCAATCGAATCGCCACGGAGAACGGAATCCGCGTAATCCGCGACCATGCACAGGGCAATAGCGCGCAGTTGAATATCTTCCGCAGGCTTAATAGCGAGCTCTTCCGGCGCGTGCACAGGCGTGAAAGTATTAGGAATATCGACGCCGATATTGTCGCGAATCTGCTGTTGGATTGTTGTGAACCGCTCCTGAGCAGAATCAATGATGGGCGGACGGCCTAGAGTCGTGACACTGGGTGTGGGAAGCAGCGGCTGCCCGGTGGGGTTAATGAACATCCCGTCTTCCATGAGGAGCACGGCGTTGTTTTGAGCCGACCACTGCAAAAGCTGACGATATGTAGACGGATCAGATGCATTGGCTTCGAAACTGTAATGCCATTGCGTCGACCGTAAGTGTTCCAGAAGATCTAATGCTTCCTGAGGGAATTGCCCACTTCCCGCACTGACATTAAAGCGAAAAAAAATGTATTCATAAAGCTCATGAATGTGAGCACTAAAAGTGTTTAGCGCTTCATAATCGATATTGCTCGACTGTTTTGGGTTCTCTGTGGCATCGCTTGAATTCTGTCCCTCTGATGGAGTCGAGGGGGATTCGGTGGTCTGCGAGTTTTCGAAGCCAGCCGGATAATCAGATGAAGAATTAGTGGGATTAATATGGGGCAAACCCTGGCTTTGTACAGGGCTAGATGCCACCCGTGGCTCACTGTATTCCGTGAGAGTGGAGTAGGCATTAATTTCCATTATCATGATCTCCGATTCGCGTTCTTCATCTATTAAGTGGATCCGTCTCATGTGTATATGTCACGGTAAGCATTCCAGCCACGCTAAGCACTCCGGAGTAGAGCGTTTCGCGGTTAGAATAAGCACATGAATACGGTCTCTGCCCAGAACTCTCATCCACAGCCCGGCAAATGTACCAGCGCCGATCCTCAGAAAGATCCGTTACAGGGTCATAAAATACATAAAGGTTCGGAACAATTACAGTCAGGTCACGATAACCCCAGTCATGGTGCATCACCACGTGAGGTTCTCGTTTTGCGACATTTAGCGTTTGAGGACCTGGGAACCTGGGAAGAAACCCTCTCTCAACTGGGCTTTCGTGTTGATTACGTGGATATGGGGGTCGATCCCCTTGATGAAACCCGGGTTATGAATGCAGCTTTGCTGATCGTCCTTGGCGGCCCCATCGGTGTTCACGATAAAGAGCTGTACCCATTTCTTGCCGACGAAGAACGCGCGATCAAGCGACGGATGTCGCAGGAAGCGCCGATCATCGGAATCTGCCTAGGTGCTCAACTAATGGCGCTAGCTGCGGGAGGCGAGGTTAAGTCGGCGGGGAATGGACTAGGCGGTTCACCCGGCGCAATGGAGATCGGTTTTTCGCCTCTCAACGTCACCGAGGATGGTGCTCAGTCGCCCATGAAAACGCTTGCAGGCGTCGACGTCCTCCACTGGCACGGCGATTGCTTTTCGGCACCTCCGGGCGCCGTGAACCTCGCCAATACGCCTGGATATCCCAATCAGGCTTTCGCCATTGGCACCTGGGCGTTGGGGCTCCAATTCCACCCGGAATTCGACTCGTCTGCCGTCGAGAAGTGGTTGATCGGGCATACGAGCGACCTGCGCGCCCATGGTGTTGACATTGTGTCTCTACGGAGCGACGCGGCTAACAAAGGACAAGCCTTGAGGAGCGCGTCGAGAGTAATGGTGACTGAATGGCTCCGCCGCGCCGGACTCGTGGAGTTATAGCACTCGTGAGGGCAGAGATACCGCCACGAACTATTTACTGCTCAGGCCAAGATCCTTCAGAATGCGGACAACATGGCCGGTAGCCCGCACATTGTACTTGGCCAACTCTATGGTTTGGTCCTCACCAACGACGAAGGTGGAGCGGATGACACCGTGGATAAGTTTGCCGTAATTCTTCTTCTCTCCGAACGCGCCCCACGCTTTCATAACTTCTTTGTCAGGATCCGATAGCAAGGGGAAGGGAAGCTCGTACTTTTCCTTGAATTTCGTGAGCTTCTCGGGGGAATCGGGGGATATTCCGACGACGTCAATTCCCGCGTCGGCAAGTACAGACAGGTTGTCGCGAAAATCGCATGCTTCTTTAGTACATCCGGGTGTGTTCGCGCGGGGATAGAAGTAGACCAGCACTTTTTTGCCCGAATAATCCGACAGCGACACCTGCGTTTGTGCGTCGGAGGTCAACGAAAACTGCGGGGCAGGATCGCCTTTTTCTAGCCGACGTGGGGTCGACGAGTTCTGCTCGGCCGATGGCTGTGTACGTGACTCTGAACCACTCATAGCTTTTGAGGGTACCCGGAAGTGAATTCTCGGTGGTCGGTCTATCTCATGGGGAGATCGCATGGGGGAGTGCGTGCACCGCGACCAGATGCAGCATGGTGGCTTTTCCTGTGGGACTTCGTCTTGGTTCTGACGGTCGAACAAGCAGTTTTCTGTTTTGCGAAATTTTGGTATCGCCGCACCCTGGTTAGTCGTGCATTGTGGTTGTCCATTACCGTAGAGTAAGAGCAGAAAAGTGCTATTTCGTGGGCCATGTAATGCCCGTGGGACTAGCATTCGTGACCGGATTAAGGAGACCTTGTGGCTCGCAGCATTGATGCAATCCAGAGTGATCTTGAACGTACTCGTAACCAATTAGCCAGTACCCTCGATGAGCTCGCAGATCGGGCCAACCCGAATGCGATTGCCGACGACGCCAAAGAGAAGGCAACGTCGCTTATTCAGGACCCGAAGGTTCAAAAGGTCCTCATCGGTATCGGCGTCGCCGTGGCTGGTGTGGTTCTGTTGACAATGCGGAGCAAGAGGAAGCAATCCAAGGAGATTAAGGAAATCCAGAAGCTCCTGTCGGCTCA